>DASZVE010000079.1:0-77084 GCA_035547095.1 Mucilaginibacter sp. | reverse complement strand
TGCAGGGTGTTGTATCCGCCATTGCCGTACTTCAGGATCAATGGCGTCGACCTGTTTTGCCCAAGCGAATGGCATAAATGTAGCAGTTCGTCCAGGCTATCCGGGTACTGCCTTTCAATGCCCAAAGCTTTCATCCAGTTGTTAGCTACCGGTGCTATCCATGGGTATAAAGCCTGTCTCAGCTGTCCGATTACTTCAGGAAGCGGGTATTTGAAATATTTGTATTCACCCAGGCCAAACCGGTACCGCTCCATGATTATGGTTTTACGGTAGAGGTTATCGTCGTTATACATCTGCACAAACTGGTCACAGGTATCCGGAGGAAGTACATCCCGGGCAATAGCATAGCCCGTGTTATTTAATTGGTCTGCCAGTGTATTCCAATCCAGCAGGCCGACGTGTTGTGAAATATTCATGTTATCCGGCTATGGCATTTATTCGGGCGGCCTCCCATCCTATCATGGCCGATTTACGCGACAGGCCCCAATGGTAGCCGCCAAGTTCGCCGGTCGAGCGGATCACCCGGTGGCATGGGATCAGAAAGGCTACGGGGTTATCTCCAACGGCGCTGCCGATCGCCCTGCTGGCGTTAGGCAATTGTATCTCTTTGGCTAACGAGCCGTAAGTTTCCAGTCCGCCCATAGGTATCTTCAGCAGCGCCTCCCACACTTTAAGCTGGAACGGCGTACCTTTCAGGTGCAGCTTAATATTCGACAATTTCGACCAATCCTTCTGGAAGATGAACATTGCTTCCTGTTGTATCTGGTCCACCACCTGCCGGTACGTTGCATTGGAAAATAGCTGTTGCAACTGCGTAAAAGCTCCTTTTTCGTCATCCGCAAAAGCCAGGTAACAGATACCTTTAGCCGTCGATGCCACCAGGAACGTCCCAAAAGGGCTGTCGGCAAAACAGTAATTGATGTTCAGCGCTTTACCCCCGTTTTTGTATTCAGCGGGCGTCATCCCTTCGATGTTGATAAAAAGATCGTGCAGGCGGCCGGTTCCTGAAAGGCCGGTTTCGAACGCTGCATCGAACAAGGTGGCTTGCTTTTCCTTTAATATGCCTTTCGCATAATCCAGGCTGAGATACTGCTGAAATTTTTTCGGACTGATGCCGGCCCAGTCGGTAAACATCCGCTGAAAGTGAAAAGCACTCATATTTACTTCTTCGGCTACCTCGTCCAGGCTGGGCTGCTCTTTGAAATGCAGCCTGATGTAATTGATCGCGTCGGCTATACGCTGATAGTTGATCGCTTCCTGTGTTTCCATTGTCTTTAGTTTTACAAGACAAAATTACCCTGTCCTGCCAGGCAATAAAACCCGAAACTTGCTTAGTTTTAGATGCAGAAATCACAAAATTATGACTTACAAGTATGCAATTGATTGTATTAGATTTACTTTTTTTGCCGTTAATAACTAAACTCGAAATCCGATCGCGATATGAAAAAAATCTTAGCTATTATCCTTGTTATTTCCGGCATTTCCACCGGTGCATTCGCTCAACATCAGGGCAGTGCCGAATTTGGCGTTAACATTGGCCTCAATACATCCACGATTCAGGATGCATCCGGTTACAATGCTGACTATAAAACCGGTGTTAATTTTGGCGTTTCCGGCGAATACTATTTTTCGAATAGCTGGAGCATCAAGGCGAAAGCGATCTACGACCAGAAGGGCTGGGGCAATGGCGTACTCTTTTTGCCTGATGGTTCTGAAATTGATGGCGTTGACTATCGCTTGAATTATATTACCGTTCCTGTTATGGCCGACTGGCATTTCGGGAGACGGCGCAACTGGTACCTCAACTTCGGGCCTTACGTAGGGTTTCTTACCAATGCAAGTGAGACGTCCAACAGCGCTGACGTAAACCCGCTTTTCAATACCACCGATGTTGGCATTGCGTTCGGCATAGGGGTAAAAATACCCATTTCAAATACGGCAAATGTGTTTTTTGAGTACGATGGGCAAGGCGGCTTGACCAATATCTCAAGCCCGCTAAATAGTGGCGATACTTATCAGAATATTCGAAATAGTTTTAACGTGGGATTCTCTTTCCCGTTAAGATAAACGGATATGACGAGAGCATCTGCCGTTCATCCGGCAGATGTTTTCCTGAAGTTCCTGAAAAATGCCCAGATAACCTCGCAGGCGTCCAGGTTGTGACTTACTGAACCGATCACAGCTTTGGGCAAGTATTGCTTACCACCCGGCCAGGTATGGCCACCGCCCACAATAGCGTAACCCACCACCTGCACGCCGTATTTATTGCTGTACTCCTCTTTTATAACACTTGTACCGTCGTCGTATTTTGCGCGCAGGCTGGTAATTACCGGCTTGTCGTTACACCGGTCAATGCTCACCCATTTTTTAAGGATTTCTTCGTGGCCGTAAATACTGCCCCCCGCGCCGGTTTTCATCATACCGCCAGCAAAAGGCACCAGCGGGTCGGCTGTACCCTGGATATACATCACCGGCATAGCGGCGACCGGTTCGAAGCCAACATCTTTTCCCATTGAGGCGCCAACAATGGCCACCGCCGCTATACGTTTGTTTAATTCGCAAGCCAGGCGCGAGGCCATAAAACCGCCGTTCGACATACCAGTTGCATATACCCGGCTCCCGTCGGCATGGTAAGTTGAAATGATATAATCGATCAGTTGGCTAATGAACTTTACGTCATTAATGCCTTTCCTATGAGCCGGCGTTCCGCGGCCATCGTTCCAGCTACGGTCGATACCCTGCGGGCATACGATAATAAACTTATCCCTATCAGCTAAAGGCCGAAAATCTGCGAACTTCATTTGCCCGACGGCTGTACCCAGCCGGCCGTGAAGCGAAATGATCACGGGCAGTTTGTCTCCTGCATTCATCCCGGCAGGAAGGTAGGTCACAAATTCGCGATCCAGGCCGTCGACGGTAATATGATCGGTTTTTTGCTGTGCGACTGCAGGCAGTTTAAATAAAAAGCACGCGAATACGATAAGAATTGTCCTCATAAAGAATTTGGCTCCTGGCAATTCGACTACAGGCAACGGCGGCGGTTTAATTCGCAGATTTTTAAATGACAATTTTCGGCCTGAAAAAAACACGATAATTAATGCTAAAACAATTTTTACTTCTATAATAAATTAATGAACGATAGTTAATTTAATCGCTATAACAAATTAAATTTCAGTTAGTTAAAATAAATAATTTAAATTTGAGTAACCCCATTTCTTTTTTGACCCTTTAGTAGTAAGTCCCATGAAATCTTTATCATTTGTGCTTGCGTTGGCGTTATTCGTATCGATGGCTGACGCACAAACCACCCCAACCCGAACCCCTAAACCGGCTCCTGCCCGAACCAACCGGGTTGACCGGACACTAAACAGAGCCAACAACTCATTAAACAGCGCGAACGCCAGCGTGAACAATGCAAGCGCCACAGGTACCAATGCGGTAAACACGGCAACCAATGCCACTACCGCCGCAAAAAACTTTGCCACGCAGGTGAACACTTTGTTTAAGAAGCCGGCCGACGGCGTAATGAACACCACGCAGATTACAGTTAAGAACGCCAATTTTGCGAAGGTTAAAAAACTGACAGCCTCGCTCCTGGACTGCAACACGGTGCAGGACGCCAAAATGAAGTTTAGCGGCGCCGCATCGACTATAACGGTTACCCATTCGGGCTCAACCACCAGGCTGCTGCAGATGCTTCAAAAGAAATCGGATTTAGTTACAGATGATGCCATCGACAACGTCGACGACGGTATTATTGCGCTCACGCTGAAATAAAAAAGCTAATTTTTGGCAGATATACCGCCGGCGTTGCGGAAAAGAATTTTGAGATTCTTTCCGTCAATGCCAACGGTGTAGATGTTTTCAGTTTTTGATTTAACGGTACCGCCCGTAAAAAGGATCCTTCCGCCATTTAGCCAAACGCCTTCGGCCCAGTACCCTTTTGGCGAGAGGCGCAAAGTCGTCCTGCTATCCATATCATAAACGAAAACAGCAGATGGCGGCCCGCCATCAAAACCGGGCTCATCCGCCTCCATCGTAAAAACTATTTTCTTGTTATCCGCGGTAAAAATAAACCGGTCTGAGCTGGATGCGCCAAATGTTTTCGGGGGTGCAGGGATATTAATGGTAGCTACAATGTTACCTGGCAGATCGAAGCGGTAAACCGCACTCATATCCTGAACCACGACGTTTTTGCCGTCGGATGTCCAGGTCGGCATGTAGCATTCGGCCAGCTTGCCGGTCAAAACCTGCGGCGCCGAACCTGGCGCAGTACCGATGATAGCGATCGACCATTTGCTTGTCTGGTCGTTAAACACATTATAAGCAATGTATTGCCCATCCGGCGACCACACCGGGCCATAGCAATTGTTGCTTTGCGTGTTCAGCGTGGTTTTGTGTTTGCTGTTCAGATCGATCACACCGATCTGCCTGCCATCCTTGGTATTGATCGTATAAGCTACTTTCATCCCATCGGGCGAAATGCACAGGTCCGTAGTACTAACACCGCTCAAAATGGGATAAGCCTTTTGATCGGCAACTGAATAAACAAAATTGCCTTTGCCTGAATAACAGTAGTCAAAGGATTTGCTTTGAGCGGAGATCTTCAACGCTAAAGCGATCCATAAAAACAGCAATATTTTTTTCATCAATTGTGATCTTACATTATAAAGATAAAACATTCTTTCAGACTTCCGGTCTTTCGGACTTCCGGACTCAAACAATCTCAAATCTCCTATCTCAAATCTCACATCTAAACCCTATCTTTGCCCATGCAAGAAAAAATCCTAATTCTTGACTTTGGCTCGCAATTCACTCAACTCATCGCGCGCCGGGTCAGGGAGCTTAATATCTACTGCGAGATACATCCCTTCAATCACTTTCCCGAACTCGACAGCAGCGTAAAAGGCATTATCCTTTCCGGCAGTCCCTATTCCGTCCGCCAGGAAGATGCGCCGATGTTTGACTTTGCGAAGTTCCATAAAACCCTGCCCATTTTAGGTGTTTGCTATGGAGCGCAGAACATTGCCCATTTCAACGGCGGCGAAGTAATGAAATCAAGCCACCGCGAATACGGCCGCGCTAACCTGAATTATATCGAAAAAGGCAACCCGCTTTTCAAACAGGTGCCCGAAGGTTCGCAGGTTTGGATGTCTCATGCGGATACGATCGTAAGTCTGGGTAAGGATTTTGAGATCATCGCCAGCACCGATACGGTGAAAGTGGCTGCTTTTCATATCAAAGGCACGCAAACCTTCGGCATACAGTTCCACCCCGAGGTAACGCACAGCATCGATGGCAAACAACTGCTGGAGAACTTTTTGGTCGGCATTTGCGGCTGCGCGCAGGACTGGAACCCGGACTCGTTCATCGAAACCACTGTTGCGGCGCTGAAGGAAAAATTAGGCAACGACAAGGTGGTGCTAGGTCTTTCGGGCGGCGTCGATTCATCCGTTGCTGCGGTGTTGCTTCACCATGCCATCGGCAAAAACCTGTACTGTATATTTGTAGATAACGGACTGCTGAGAAAAGATGAATTTGAGTCGGTGCTCGACTCATACAAACACATGGGCCTGAACGTAAAAGGCGTGGATGCCAAACAGCGTTTTTACGACGCGCTGGCTGGTCTGACCGACCCTGAGAAAAAGCGCAAGGCCATCGGCCGGGTGTTTATCGAAGTGTTCGACGACGAGGCGCACCGGGTGCAGGATGTTAAATGGCTGGGGCAAGGCACCATCTACCCCGACGTGATCGAATCTGTGTCGGTAAAAGGCCCGTCGGCTACCATCAAATCGCACCACAACGTAGGCGGCCTGCCCGACTTCATGAAACTGAAAGTGGTTGAGCCGCTGAATACGCTTTTCAAGGACGAGGTGCGCAAGGTAGGCAAGGCCCTGGGCATCGATCCCAATATTTTGGGTCGGCATCCGTTTCCTGGTCCGGGACTGGCGATCAGGATATTAGGTGAGGTTACACCCGACAAAGTGCGTATTTTACAAGAGGCCGATGCAATTTATATCAACAATTTGCGCTCGGCCGGTGTTTACGATAAAGTTTGGCAGGCAGGGACTATCTTCCTGCCGGTGCAATCGGTAGGCGTAATGGGCGATGAGCGCACTTACGAGAACGTGGTTTGCCTGCGCGCAGTGGAATCGCTGGACGGGATGACGGCCGACTGGTGCCACCTGCCGTACGACCTGCTGGCCAAAATATCAAACGAGATCATCAACAATGTAAAGGGAATAAACCGGGTAGTATATGACATCAGCTCGAAACCGCCCGCTACTATCGAGTGGGAATAATTGGCCGCTTTTTGCCTGCATAGCGCTGATCATAGCCGCATGCTCGCCCAAAGTGCGTACCGTTGCGACTAACGCAAAACCCGCTCAGCCCGTTGAGAAAAAAGAACCCGAAAAGGCCCCGGCAAAACCGGCGAATGCAGAGCCTGCCAGCATAGCCATGCTGTTGCCCTTCGACCTGGATAACCTAAACCCCGGTGCACAGTACACGGCATCGTCGCTCAGCAGCGCCAACCTTTCGCTCGATTACTACCAGGGTTTTAAGCTGGCGCTCGATTCGCTTGCAGCTAAAGGATACAATTTTAAATTGCAGTTGTTCGACACCAAAGAGCAAACTGCCGAGGCACAGCAACTGGCTTATAACGCAGCCATTCGCAGCAGCAATCTTATCGTGGGCCCGGTGTTCCCGGACGATATCCACGCCTTTGCCGAGATCCTTTCCGGCCCGCCGAAACTCATTGTCTCGCCTTTGTCGCCGGCCTCGCCTTCGAATATCAAAAATGCCAACCTGGTTACAGTAGCTACGCCGCTCGAGTACCATGCATGGTCGGCGGCGCATTTTATCGAAAAGCATTACAAACCAAAAAAAATATTCATCCTGCGCTCCGGATACAGTGACGAAAACGCCTACATCACGCCGTTTAAGCACACCATCGACAGCATGGGCAAGAATCACGTCCGCATCTTCTCACCCGTTATCATTCACGGGCAGTTGAACGCATTGGTGCCCCAATTGTCGCCGACAGAAGAAAATATTTTCGTTGTGCCGTCCACTAACGAAGCTTTCCTGATGGTGACGCTGCATTCGCTGGATAGCCTTTCCAAAAAGTATCCGGTTACGTTGTTCGGACATCCTTCATGGACTAAATTCAGCTATTTGAAACCCGAAATGCTGCAGGATATGAAAACGCATATCACCACCACCGATCGCATCGATTATAAATCGGCCGATGTAACTGCGTTCATCAAAGCGTACCGCCGCGCTTACCATACCGAACCCACGCATTATGCGCTGATGGGCTTTGACGAAGGCATGTATTTCGGCGCTTTGCTTAGCAGCGACCCCGGGAAACTGAACGACCTCGGCCGAAATGACTACACCGGTTTGCTGAACGACTACCATTTTATTAAAAAACCCGGCCTGGGTTGGATCAATACGCACGCCAATATGCTGGAATACCATAATTTCGAGCTAAAGAAAGCAGAATGAAGGCGGAAAACCAGCTTAAGACGTTTCAGCGCATATTGGGCGCGTACCCTGCCGAAACGCCGTTGAGCAAGTTCCTGCCGGGATTTTACCGCCAGAACAAACAAATGGGCTCGACGGACCGCAAAGTGGCCGGCAGACTCGTTTACAATTATTTCCGCATCGGCAAGGCGCTGTATAATACCCCAACCGAAGAACGGCTGATCGTTGCTGAATTTTTGTGCAACGGCCAGAGCAATTCGTTCCTCCAGCATTTTAAACCCGAGTGGGCGCTGTGCAGTACTTTCGATATCGACGAAAAGCTCAAACTGGTTAAAGCCGCCTACCCTACATTTAAACTGGACGATGCTTTTCCCTGGACGGCGCAGCTTTCACCCGGTATCGACAAAGGCGCATTCCTGCGTTCGTTCTTCATTCAGCCGGACCTTTACATCCGCCTGCGCGACGACTTCGCCATCATGGTAAAGGGCACATTGACCAAAGCCGGTATAACTTTTCGCGACGAGGGCGACCGCTGCCTGGCCCTGCCCAACGGCACCCGCCTCGAAAGCTTACTGCAATCCAACTGGTACGAGGTGCAGGACCTGTCGTCGCAGCGAACGGCGCAGTTCTTCCGGCCTCGTCCCGGCGAGGCCTGGTGGGATGCCTGCGCGGCGTCGGGCGGTAAGTCGCTGTTGCTATACGAGCAGGAGCGCAATATTAAACTGGTGGTGTCAGACGTCCGCGAATCTATCCTGGCTAACCTCGACGAACGCTTCCAGAACGCCGGGCTGCTGCGTTACCAGAGAAAGCTGCTCGACCTGACGCAAAACCCCGACCCGGTAATGCACGACTACGCCTTCGACGGGATTATTTTAGATGCGCCCTGCACAGGCTCCGGCACCTGGGACCGAACACCGGAAATGATCAGCCAGTTCGAGCCGCAAAGGATAGCGTTCTTCCAAAAACTACAGCAAAGCATAGCCCGCAACGTAGTCAAATACCTTAAGCCAGGCAAGCCGCTGATCTATATTACCTGTTCGGTATTTAAGGCCGAAAATGAAGATGCAGTCGATTTTATGGTGAACGAACTGGGCCTGAAATTGGAAGAAAGCACCATACTGAAAGGTTATGAGCACCGGGCGGATACGATGTTTGCAGCGAGGCTAAGCGCACTGGCCTCCTGATTTGCAGATGTGCAAATATGCAAATGTGCAGATAAAGAGCTAAATGGCTATGGACTATCGACCATGGACTATGGACAAAAGATCACCACTGGCTAACGATATGGTCCACCATCACCAGGTATACCACCGAAATAACCGTACCGAAGCTGATAAGCGACAACAACAGGCTGATGAACTCGGCATTTAGCACGCGGGCCTTAACCAGCCGGTTGTGCGACACAAAAAATGTTCCCGCCGCAACAATCATTGCCGCACCGAGGGTTGCCATCAGCATCAACAGCATCGTTTCCATGGGGAAGTGCTTTTGTTAATTAAAAGTACGTGTTTTTATTGTGATTAGTTAATTTGTGATTAGCGGCTGGTGATTAGCAACAGGATCAGCCTAATTGCTAATCACAAGCCACAAGTCACCAAACTGTTTCACCGTTTCAGGCTGAAACAGACGAAACAATCACTAAAACTTCAAACCTGAACCAATATCTAATGTAGCGCCGACTATAACCAGGGTTACAATAATGGCCGCGCCCGCCACTAAGGCAATAGTCTTACCTGCGGCCGGCTTACGCTCAGACAAGTCCACGCGCGACGACTCGCTTTTCAAAACCTTTCCTTGCGCATCTAAAGTAAATAACAGATACTTCTTAGGCCTGCTGAACTGCGTAACATCCCTGGTTGGCGAACTTATGTATGACCGGTCGAAATTGTAAAGCCATTGTTCCTGGTCATTCACCACCATCCGTTCGGCAGGCCGGCCGAATCTATTGACCAAATCTAGCTTCGTTCTGTACCGTTCAATAACCTGCTGATGGGTATACACCACTTTGGTACAGCCTGAAATTAATAAGAGACCGATCAGCGTGCACGTTTTAATAATTATTTTCATCTTAGGCTGAATTAAATGCGTTTGAAGAACGCCAATAATCAAAAGGCGGCTCCGCTCAATCATGTTAACTTAAATTGACCGGATGCTCTCCGTTAATATGCGTTTTCATAGAACGCCAGCCGGTCAACCGCCAAAACTGATACCCGGATTAACGTGAATAGTAGCTACCGCCACAATTGCAACTATTAAGGCAACTACACCGGCCACTAGTCCGATCGTTTTGCCTGTGTCCGGCCGGCGTTCGGCCAGGTCCACACCATGCGATTCGCTTTTTACTACATTCCCTTGCGCATCGAAAGTGAAGATGATATACCTCTTAAACCTGCTAAATTGCGTAACATCCGTAGTTGACATATTTGCGGTTGACGGATCGAGGTTATACAGCCATTGTTCCGTCCCGTTTAATGTTATCCGTTCAACAGGCTGTCCAAACCTATTGGAAACATCCTGTTTCGTTTTATAACGGTCTACCACCTGCTGATGGGTATATACCACTCTTGTGCACCCAAAAACCAATAGTGTGCTGATAAAGATTATTGTCGTCGTGAAAGCTTTCATCTTTTCTCAATTTAAAGTGTAAGAAAAAAGTGCGTGGAATCCAGGTCAGGGCAAATGTCAGGCACGTGCCGTTGGCTCAAAATGATCGGAGGCAGAATTAAACGTGATTGCCGTCATGCAATATCCGTCGGCCCGGCTTCATGCGGCAAAAAATGCCGCGTTTCACTCGTTTCACCATTTCATACCTGCAACACCTGAAACAGGTGAAACAGCGTTACATTTTTTCTTTGATACCTTGTTTTATCAGCCACCAGTTTACCGGGTAAGCCGTCAATAAACCGCACAACATACCGATCTGCATCATCAGCCAGAACACCGGCTGCGAGGCTTTTAATAATTGATGAAATACCAGGAAATTACTGACGGCCATCCAACCGTACATGCCGATCTGCCAGAAGGTTAGCGAAAGCGCATCGGCTTTAAGCGCTGCTAAAAGCGCCTGCCCGGGCGTAAGCTGCTTCATTGGCTTGATGGCATAGTATTGAAAAATTATACCCAGCACAAACGCGGCGACATACTCCACGGTCCAGTCGGCGGCCAGTTTGCTGCCCCATAGCTCCAGCGGAACAGCCAGTAGAACACCCGCCGCAACAATATCGCCCAAAGTGCAGCCGCTGCCGCAATGCAGCGCGCCTTTAAGTACGCTTTGCCACATAGGCGAACGATCGTGCTGTTGCTTGCCGCCGGTGTTGCGGCCCAGGCTATAATAGGCAATAATGCCAAGCGGTCCCGAATATAAGGCGGTAACCGGCCATACCACGTTCATGACGGCCATCATTTGCGGGTGCATCATAACGTCAATGGCGATGATGATCGCGCAAACAACGCCGACCGCGATGGAAAGCCAGGCTATGGTGTCGATGGTAGTCAATGTCATACAGAACCGCTTTCGGTAAATATTTCGATTACTGCCTCATAAGGATAGTTATCGGCCCGCGTGAGTGAAGCGACATGCGCTTTCGGGCTGATCTTTGAGCGGACCGCCTCGCGGTAATAGCGCTCGATAGCGGCCCGGTCGCAGTTTTCATCCAGCAACTCTTGCTCGGCTGGCGTTACGGCCGCCAGTGCTATACGATAGGCATTGCCCGATATGCGGTCGACATGATATTCCATAACAGGTTTGACTGATATAAATTGAACGCCATTTTTGCCGAACCGTTTTTTAAAATGTGAAAAGGGTTTAGTGGTTGGTGACTTGTGATCAGTGATCAGGCCAAACCAATCACCAATTAACTGATCACAAATTAACCAATCATCACCCTACAAATGGGTATTGCTCTTGAACAGTAGCCCCACCTAAATCCTCCCCGGAAGGGAGGACTTTATTTTAAATCTATTCAAGTCTCCCCTCCCGGGGGAGATTTAGAGGAGCCCTCTCTACAAATGCGTATTACTCCTGAACAGTTTAATAGCAATAGCCAGCAGGATAACGCCAAAAGCTTTGCGAAGAATGCTGACGCCCGTTTGGCCCAGCAGCTTTTCGAGCCATTTCACGTTCTTAAGCACTAAGTAAACAACCAGCGTATTCAGCACAATACCGACAAGGATATTCTGTGTCTGGTACTGCGATTTGAGTGACAGCAGGGTGGTCATGGTTCCGGCGCCGGCTATGAGCGGGAAGGCCAGCGGCACAATGGACACGGTTTCGGGCATTTCCTCGCGGAAGAATTTAATACCCAGTATCATTTCCATCGCGATAAAGAAAATAACCAGCGAACCTGCAATGGCGAACGAGGCAAGGTCGAGGCCGATGAGCTTTAACAGTTCGTTACCGGCGTACAGGAAGCCTACCATCAGCACCAGCACGGCGATGGATGCCTTTTCCGACTGGATATGGCCAGCCTTCATGCGCAGTTCGATAATAACGGGTACGGCGCCCAGGATATCGATGATGGCAAACAGGATCATTGTTACCGAAATGATCTCTTTGATATTGAATCCGTCCATAGTTTTTCGCTTGTGTACAGCAAGTTAGCAAAAATAGCCGAACTGGCTGCTGCCGAAACCGGGAACGGTATCGGTGTTGCGACACCTAAATTTTTTGCGGGCATAGCTATAACCTAATTCAATTCTTCGCGTAAAAGACACTGAGAATAAACCTTTTGTACCCATTAAAATGAGTGAACTTAATACTTCCGTCCTTGTAATAGACGACGAAGAGATGGTGAGGGATAACATAGAAGACATCCTTATCCCCCGCAATTACTCCGAAGAACAGGAAGAGATGGACAGTGCGTTTGATGTGTTGTTCGGGAATACCAAGCCCCTGCTGGCTACGCGTACGCCCAGCATTCCGGCATTTACGGTCGATAAGGCCTCGAACGGAATGGAAGGTTTGCGCAAGGTGCAGGGTGCAGTTGAGAAGGGCACACCTTATGCCGTTATCTTCCTTGACATGCGTATGCCCGGATGGAACGGCCTTGAAACGGCTATCGAAATTCGTAAGATAGACGCGAAAGCCGAGATTATTTTCATTACCGCCTACAGCGACCGCTCGATTGACGAGATCGTAGAGCAGGCGGGCCAGAATGTAGGCTATCATTGCAAACCTTACGCACCTGAAGAAATTATACAGATAGCTACAAAGGCTGTTACCGATTATAACAAGCTGCGTAACCTGGAGAAATTGATCGCATCGATAGCCAATATCGGCCTTAACCGCGGTCAGTTGAACTCGCTTCTTAAAAATATACTGGAGCAATTGGCCGGTTCGCTGGACACCGACATGGCGCTGATAGGCAAGCTGGACAAGGATATGCATTATGAAAAGATTTTGTCAATCGGGGCGATAGAAGAATGCATCAATCTTGACGAGCTTACCGCGCGTGTAAAAAGCGCCCACCTGGAGAAGAACGAGGTGGTGCAACTGGACGAGTTGGTGCTTGCACGCATGGATGATTATTACGTTTTCGCCGTGCTGCAAAAGGTAGAACGCCTTCGCACGGAAAAGATGTATTTGCTTCGCTTGTTTGTACAAAGCGCCGCACAGGCCATCCGCAACGCCGAGCTGAATGAAAAATTGATGCAAAAGGAAAAACTTTCAGCAGTAGGCCAGGTGATCGGAATGGTGATGCACGACCTGCGCACACCTATCAAGAACATTAAGTTCATGACCGACATGATGCGCGAAGAAGGCGAAAAGAATGAATTTATCGATATGATCGACCAGTCTGCCGAGCAAGCGTCGGATATTTTTGAAGACTTCCTTGATTTCATCAAAGAGATACCCGTACAGAAAAAACCGGTCGACCTGAATAAGATAACGCTCGAGGTGATCGAGCAAGCCAAATGCGCCGACTGCGGCGATTGTATTTCGATACAGGCTTATATCCCCGACGGCTTGATGGTCCCCGGTGACGAAGGCAAACTGCGCAGGGTAATAAGCAACCTGGTGAACAACGCAGCCGATGTGTTGCGCCAGCACAAGCCAAGCCATCCGTTCATCCACATTTCGGGATGGGTGGAGCATGATCAGCTGATGCTGGCCATCTGCGATAACGGGCCGGGCATACCACAGGACATCATGGGCTCGCTTTTCGAACCTTTTGTAACCAAGAATAAAACCAACGGCACCGGCCTGGGCCTGGCCATTGTAAAGCAATACGTACATGCCCATGGCGGTCGTATCAGCGTAAACAATAATCAGGGCGCGGTTTTCACGATTGTACTTCCATTGCAATAATCTCCGCAGAAACAATGACAGACTTTGTTTTGAAAAGCGAAATGCGGGATCTGAAAGAATCCGATATCGACGTGAATGACCTGCGGGAGCTTACCCATAAACACCGGGTGCTACTGACTTTATCCAATACCGGCGCCTGGGAGTATTTCCCTAAACAGAACCTGCTCGATTGCAATAAGATCTATTTTTCGATGCTCGGCAGGGACATTAATGATTTTACTGCGGCCAGTCCGAAGAACCTGGATAACGTATGGACGGAACTGATACATCCCGACGACCGGATGGAAGTCGTAAGCCGCTTCTTCGATTACCTGGTGCATCCGACGGGTATGTTCGAGTGTTTTTTCCGAATGAAGCATGCCGATGGCAACTGGATATGGATATGTTCGCGGGGCGGGGCCATTAAGGACGAGAAAGGGGTAGTAACCAGTCTGGTCGGTACGCACGTAGACGTTACGCGCCAAAAACAGGCTGAAGAAGAAATACAGCGCGAAAGAATACTGCTGCGCACATTGATCGACAACCTGCCCGATACCATTTATGTAAAAGACGCCGAAGGGCGAAAAATAATAGCGAATAAAGCTGATGTAACTTGTATAGGCAAAAAAACTGAGGCCGAAGTAATCGGCAAAACGGACATCGAGCTGTTTCCAAATGAGATAGGCAAGCGCGGTTATCAGAACGACATGGAAGTGCTGCAAAGCGGCAAACCCATAGTGAACAGGGAGGAATTTTTTTATGACAAAAATGGCGAGCAGCGCTGGCTGTCCACCTCCAAAGTTCCCGTGCGCGACAGGTTTGGCAGAATAGACCGCATATTGGGCATCGGCCACGATATAACCGAGAGAAAACGTTCGGAAGAAGCACTGAAGCAACTAAACGAGCAACTAATCCTGCAGAAGGAGCAGGAGATGGAAAAAGCGATTGCGCAGGGCAAGTTCGAGATAGCATCTGAAGTGCTGCACGACATCGGCAACGCGCTGGTAGGTTTTGGCTCGTACCTGAATAAGATCAACCGCATCAGCGAGAAAAACAACGTCGAAGCCGTAAAAAGCCTCAACCTGTTCCTGAAAGGACAGCAAACGCTGATCGGCAACGCCATTGGGCCGGACAAGGCCCTGGCGCTGGTATCCATTACAGATCAGATCGCAAAAACACAATCGGATAATCAGCGCGAGGTTAGTACCTCGACCAGCGAGCTTTTAAACATCGTATCGCACATACAGGAAATACTGAACATACAAAGACAGTTTGTCCGCAACCACGGTACGTCGCAGGAACGCAAGCCGGTGAACATTGGCAACATCATCGACAATTGCCGCTCGATGCTGCTGGCATCACTGGATAAAAAAGGCATAAAGCTGACGCTGCAGATCAAGCAGGGCCACCATGTAGTTAAGGGCGATCATACCAAGCTGATGCAGGTGATATTGAATGTGATGAAGAACAGCGTAGAGGCCATCGATATGGAAAAGGACGAAAAGAACATGGTCATTTCTCTCAATTCGGACGAAAAGCATATCGAACTGCGCATAGCCGACAACGGCTGCGGTTTCGACGAAGAAACCCGTCAAAAGTTCTTCCAGCGTGGCTTTACGACAAAGAAAAGCGGCACCGGCCTGGGTTTGTACAATTGCCGTTCCATCGTGGAAAGTCATTCCGGCACCTTTGATATAGAAAGCGAAGGGCCGGGCATGGGAGCCGTTACCACGATACGTTTTGCACTATAAATCTCTTCCTCATAAAACAATTTAAACAAAAACAGCCCCGCGCGAGGCGGGGCTGTTTTATTTTATAAGGACAGTAAACCGGTCCTCATTTCAGCTTTTCAAAGTCAGAAGCGATCGGCAATGATTCGGCCGCGCCTCCAAGCTTGCTTTTCTTTCGGCTGTAACTAAAATAAATGATCAGCCCTATCACCATCCAGCAAAGAGCACTTAACTGGGTAGGCAAAGGCAAGCCCACTATCATACCGGCGCAGACAATGATACCCAGTATAGGCACCAGCGGCACAAGAGGTGTCCTGAACGGCCTCGGCAGGTTCGGGTCCTTTTTCCGGAGAATAATCACACCGATACATACCAGCACGAACGCAAATAAAGTACCCACCGAAGTCAGGTCGCCCGCGACGCTTTCGGGCAGGAATGCAGCAAACAGGCCCACAAATATGAAGAGTATGATATTACTCTTATAGGGCGTGCGAAATTTGGGATGCAGATCTGAAAATACTTTGGGAAGCAAGCC
This sequence comes from Mucilaginibacter sp., assembly GCA_035547095.1. Lineage (GTDB taxonomy): Bacteria > Bacteroidota > Bacteroidia > Sphingobacteriales > Sphingobacteriaceae > Mucilaginibacter. The sequence goes on along the minus strand of DASZVE010000079.1, from coordinate 61,045 downwards.
ATCTGTCGACATGGTATAAAACACCCGCGATTGCCCCAGCAGCATCACCAGGATTACAGATGAAAAGCCGAGCAGGATGGCGATAGTTACCAAAGTAGCCAGCCAGCCGTAGCCGGTCATATAAGTGGCAATAGCGTAAGCGACTGATGCTTCCTGTCCGGACTTCATAAAATCGGTGTAAGGGGCGACGCCTGTCAATACCCATGAGAATAAGATATAAAGTACCGTGCATATCAACAAAGAACCCAAAATGCCCATGGGCATGTCTTTTTTAGGATTTTTAGCCTCCTGAGCTGCCGTCGATACCGCATCAAAACCAATAAAGGCAAAGAACACCACTCCGGCCCCGGAAATGATGCCGCCCCAGCCATGGTTAAAGAACGGCAGATAAGAATACCACTTACCATCCATTTGCTTAACCGGGGGAGCATTGTCGGGAATAAGATATGGCGTATGGTTGGCAGCTTTAACAAAGTGCCAGCCAACTGCGATAAATACCACAACGATAGCGACTTTGATCGTTACAATGATGGCATTAACCAGGGCCGATTCCTGGGTGCCTTTTATTAATAGCAGCGACAACAGGAGAAGAATAACCAGTGCAGGTACATTGATGATACCATGGTGCGCTACCCCATCAATGATTTGTGTTTGCATAGGAGAATGGCACCATTCGTAAGGTATGCCTTTGCCCGGCACGCCCCCTCCTATCAGCCTGTTTGCATATTCGCTCCAGCTAATAGACACCGTGGCCGCTCCGAGAGCATATTCCAGTATCAGCGCCCAACCTATGATCCAGGCCACAATTTCGCCCATAGTGGCATAAGCGTAAGTATAAGCGCTTCCTGCGATAGGGATAATGGACGAGAACTCGGCATAACATAAGCCGGCAAAAGCACAACCTATTGCTGCAACAATGAATGAAATAGTTACGGCTGCCCCGGCATGCTCACCGGCCGCCGCAGCAGTCCTGACAAATAGCCCTGCGCCAATAATAGCTCCGATACCTAACGCGATCAGGCTGCCTACACCCAAGGTTCGCTTAAGTGTATGTTCACCTTCCTGTGATGAAGCAAGCAGTTGCTCTATCGATTTCTTTACGAATAAACCCATTACGAGATTAATTTTGTTTAATTAAGTTCAGTTAATTTCCAAACGTAATTATTTTAATTTGAAAGTGGAAAAATACAGCAGATGACAATGCATTTTAGCTAAGCATTGCCATCAGTTCCTCGTCGCTGATGATAGGGATATTCAGTTTGGTGGCCTTTTCCAGCTTTGCAGGGCCCATGTTGTCGCCCGCAACCAAATAATCCAGCTTAGCGGAAATACTACTTAATATTTTACCGCCGTTTTGCTCGATGATATCCTTTAGTTCGTCGCGTGAGCGAGAGAATGTTCCGGAGATGATAAAGCTTTTGCCCGATAGCTTCTCGCTTGCGAGCACTACCTCTTTTTCCTCGGCCACAAACTGCAAACCGGCTGCTTTCAGTTTTTCTATTTCTTCGCGGTGTTTCTCGTCTTCAAAATATTCCATTACGCTGCGGGCGATGCGCTCGCCTATTTCCTCAACAGCGTTCAACTCGTCAAATGAAGCTGCCATAAGCTTGTCGACCGACTTGAAATGCATGGCCAGTTTCCGGGCGACGGTAGCACCTACGTAGCGTATACCCAACCCGAACAACACTTTTTCAAAAGGCTGTTGTTTCGATTTTTCGATGCCGTCGACCATGTTACTAATGGACTTTTCGCCGAAACGCTCCATCTTTTTCAGTTCACCGGCCTTAGTATGCAAATCATAGATATCGCTGATATGACAGATGAAGCCTTTCTCGTAAAGCGTAGTAATGGTTTCGTCACCTAAACCATCAATATTCATCACATTGCGGCCCGTAAAGTGCTGCATCTTACCGATGATCTGCGGCGCGCAGCCTTCATCATTCGGGCAATAAAATGCAGCCTCACCTTCCTTACGCTCCAGCGGAGTGCCGCATACAGGGCAGTTGGTGATATATTGAATAGGTTGGGCGCCGGGGTTGCGTTTTTGCAGGTTCACGCCGGTGATCTTGGGAATGATCTCGCCGCCTTTTTCGACGAACACCATATCACCTTCGTGCAAATCCAAACGGATAATTTCGTTGGCATTATGCAGTGTGGCACGCTTTACCGTAGTACCTGCCAGGAATACGGGTTTCAGGTTGGCGACCGGCGTAACCGCACCGGTACGGCCCACCTGGTAGCTTACACTCATCAGCTCAGTTTCAGCTTGTTCAGCCTTGTACTTATAAGCTATGGCCCAGCGCGGCGATTTGGCGGTAAATCCCAGTTCTTCCTGCTGTGCGTAGCTGTTTACCTTAATCACAATCCCATCGATATCGTAACTTAGGTGGAAACGTTGATTCTCCCATTCTTTAATGAATTGCAGCACCGTTTCAATGTTCGCACACAACCTGCTTTCGCTGTTTACAGGAAAGCCCCAGTTTTTCACGGCCTGCAGGCTCTCCCAATGCGTATCAAAAATCCGCCGTTCGGTATAAAGAAAATAGACGAAACTATCCAGCGGCCGTTTAGCCACTTCAGACGAGTCCTGTAATTTGATGGTACCCGATGCAAAATTGCGCGGGTTGGCATAAGGCGGCTCGCCATTTTCTATCCGCTCATCATTCAATTTTTCAAAAGCTTTCAGGTGCATAAATACTTCGCCCCTGATCTCGAAATCTTGCGGGTAATTTCCGTCCTGAAGCCTTTTGGGTATGCTGCGTATAGTTTTAACGTTGTTGGTCACCTCGTCGCCTTGCGTACCGTCTCCACGGGTAACAGCGCGTACCAGGTGCCCATCCTGGTAGGTAAGGCTCATCGAAAGGCCATCGAACTTCAGTTCGCAGACGTATTCAAAATTATCGCCGATGGCTTTTTTAATGCGCTGGTCAAACTCGAACAATTCCTGCTCATTATAGGTATTACCCAACGAAAGCATAGGCCAGCGGTGCTTTACTGTTTGAAATTCCTTGGTGATAAAACCGCCCACGTTCTGGGTCGGCGAGTCCGGGTCGATAAATTCCGGGAATTGCGTTTCGAGCGCAAGCAGCTCTTCCAGTTTTTTGTCGAATTCGTAATCGGATACGGTTGGCATCGACAACACATAATACTCGTAACTGTATTGTTTCAACTCAGCGGTAAGTTTGGCAATACGCTTTTTGGCTTCTTCAGGTGACATGAAACGAAGATAGTGAAATAGAGATTAGTTACCAGAGATTAGTTAATCAGGGTTAGCGTCATCAATAATTTCGACGCCTGTTAAACCAAACAACGCTAAGCACATCTTAATGATAACACAACAAAGGTTACAAACTATGAAAAAGATCAAAAAAGTCTTGTTATTGGCAGCTGCGTTATCTGCTTTTGGAATTGCAAACAGCCAGGCACAGGAAATAGTGGTACGGGCGAGGTTACATGCGCCGCATCACCTGCCTCCGCCCCCGCCTGCCCCCTCTCCGCGTCACGTATGGATTGAAGGTGAATGGGTACCAAGCGGGCCCACTTATCTGTATAAGCCCGGCTATTGGATCCTCCCCCCGCGCCCTCATGCTATCTGGATACGGGGCCACTGGCACAGCAGACGAGGCGGCTGGATATGGATACCAGGGCACTGGAGATAATGATGTCGGAAGTCGGAAATTAAAATGCGAAAGCCGGAAATCTTACCTCCGGCACCGGCCTCCGGCTTCTAATTCTTACCTGTAGAACCGGCTGCCGTTTTATCTTTTTCCAGCATAGCATCCCTGATCAGTTTTACCGGCGCACTGCCATAGCTTAAGAATTTCTCGTTAAAATCCTTCAGGTTATACTTATCACCCATTTTGGTTTTCCATTCGTCGCGGAGGTCCATAATTTCCTTGTAGCCGGTATAGTAGCTGTCCAATTGAACGCTCGTCACACTTACACGCGTCCACTTGTTTTCTGCCTCGGCCTGCTGCTGGAAGGCTTCACGGGTAAGCATGGTTATAGCACTTTGCCTTGGCATATTGAGGCAATGCACACCGTAATCCAATATAAAATTACACACCGAACGCAAGTTCCACTTATACCACATCAGCCACATTTCAGGCGCATTATCGCCAAAACCGGCATCGAGCATCATCTGTTCGCTGTAAACGGCCCAGCCTTCAACCATAGCGCTATTGCCAAAAATAGATTTGATCATACTTGGCGCTTTATTGGAATAAACCAATTGCACATAATGGCCTGGAATAGCCTCGTGGATGCAAAGGATCTGCAAGACATACTGGTTATACTCGCGCAGGTAGCTTTCGGCCCGTTCAGGCGACCATCCGGCCAGGCTGCCCACATTGAAATAGGAATTTTGGGATACGTCATAAGGCCCCGGCGAACTCATCGACGCGCCGGCAACGCCAGCCATATAGCCCGGCTCTTTTCGAACGACCAGCGGTTTGGTTGGATCGAGCGTAACCAAATTTTTTTCGGTTACAAAGGCAGTCAGTTTCGGCAATTCCTTTGTTATGGCTTCCTGGAAATCACCCGGGGCGACATGTTTTGACGACAGCGTATCGATCATTTTTCCAATAATATCCAGCGTATCTGCCGGCATAGGTTTATTGCCGAAATATTTCGGCCAAAGCTTAATACTTATTTTGGCCATTTCGTGATGGATATAGTTTTTACGGTCGACGGCTGCGTTATAAACCTGCTGCGCTGTTTCGGAGGCTTGTATTTCGTATTTAAACTTGCTTTCGTAAAGATCCTTGCCAAGTCTGAACGTCCGCGGATGATCATTCTTCATGTTTTTCAGAAAATCGGCAAAACCCCTGATGACATCGGCTGAAGTCTTGGCCCTGTCGAGCATCAGTTTTTTTGTAACATCGGGAATGTTGGTTTTTTTCAGCGAATCGGCAAAATCGCTTTCAAACACGCTTACACCCCCGAGGTGTTGCCCGATGGCAAGGTCCGTTAGTTCTTTAACCGGGTCTTTAAGCTGTTTCTCCGCTTCCTTGTAATAAGCGGGTATAAACGACATGCGCTCATAAAAGCTGGTCAGTCGTTTGGCCAGGGGCTCATAATGCTCGTTAAGGATATAGGCAAATGTCCCGATGACGTTATAGGATGAAGGGTCCCATTCATAAGCCTTAAGCTGTTCAATCTGCCATTGCATATACGCCATCTGGTTTTGCAATATGGCATAATCCATTTTATTGGATTCCAGGAATGTGCCCGGGTTATATCGGCCGAGCGAATCCAACTGCACTTTGGTAAAGTTGAGCAGTTTTTCGCGATTCTGCTTGTTGGGTATCAGCAAAATACTATCGTATTTATGGTAACCCACACTGGTAGCCCAGTCGGGATTGAGTTTCCAAAATCCATCCAAAAAATGCTGCTCATAGGCATTAAACGCAGCATCGTCGATACTACCGGTTATCGGCCCCACAGAACTGTCCTTTTTGCATGCCCAGGCCATAAAGGCAAGCGACGTAAAAATTATTGCTTTCCTTATCGAGGATACCATATATCTTTCACTTGAATGGATAAACATAAGCATTTTATACAAAAAAGCTTTTTCCAACGGGTTCTGTAATAACTTTGCCGGTCAGTCAACTTTAATTTTACCCGATTGTATAGTTTTAAAATCAGTTGTTATGAACGATAAGGAACATGAAATATTAGCAAACGAGTTGTTAAAGCTGCTCAACGGCGGTAGCGCACACGCGGGTTTTAATGATGCTGTCGACGGATTGCCTGCCGAATTACGCGGCGTAAAACCCGACAATTTGCCTTACAGTATCTGGCAACTGGTGGAACATATCCGCATAGCGCAATGGGATATGCTTGAGTTCAGCAAAGGTGAAAACCATAAGTCGCCGGACTGGCCCGAGGGTTACTGGCCGAAGGAACCTGCGCCGGCCAGTGATGAAGCGTGGGAACGGTCGTTAAAACAAATTGGCGATGACCTCGACGAATTTACAGCTCTTTTAAAAAAGGGCGACATTTACAAAGCGTTCTCCCACGGTCATGGGCAGAGCATATTGCGCGAAGCCTTGCAGATAGCCGATCATAACGCCTATCACACAGCCGAGATCATCGTGATCCGCCGGGTGCTCGGAGCCTGGGGTTAATCGATGCCGTTAATAAATTTTAAGATATCGGGTACCAGGTTTGCATCAAGCGGCAGGGTCGGGTTGCTGTACGTTGCGAGATTTTGAGCCGGGTCCGCCGGCGCGTCTTTCAGCACATGGTTCATCCCCGGTATAATGATCAATGTCGCTTCCGATTTGGCCTTTTTCAGTTTGTCCGCATCGGCCGTGGTCACCTGCAGATCCGTAGTGCCCTGGATGATCAGGACGGGAACTTTTACGCCTTTAATAACTTTCTGGGGCTCGTATTTAAACCACGACATCAGGTAACGCTGAATACTTGGCCTGGCGATAAAATACAGGGCGGGGTCGACATTGTCGATGGTCTTACCCCTTTTCATGCTGTCGAGCAAGGTTTTAAATTCGTCCTGAATATATTGCGGCTTCGATTTCAGTTGTTCGGTAACTATTTTATCGGCACGTTCGCCCGCACCGGCAATAGAAATAAATCCCTTTGCCGGTTGGTCGCGCACGGCAATCATGCCAACCAATGAACCTTCGCTGTGACCAAGCACAATAACTTTTGAAAACCGCTGATCGTTGGCCAGCATTTGTATCAGGCCAACGGCATCATCGACATAGTCGTCAAAGCGCAGATCCGATTCCTTGTTGTCAGTCTGGCTTTGGCCTATCATTCGTTTATCATATCGTACCGATGCGATTCCGTTTTTACCCAAACCTTCGGCCAGCATCCTGTAGGCATTGGTTTTCAAATCAAGCTTGTCGCTATTCCCGTTGCGGTCGGTAGGTCCTGAACCTGCAATGATAAGCACAACTGGTATCTTACCGGAAACGTCTTTAGGCATGGTTAAAGTGCCATGAATCGATCCCGACAAAGTCTTCAAAACTATCGGCGATTCCACCAGCGAAGCGTCCATGGCGGGCAATGCCGACGAAGAGGCCGCGGCGCCAGGCTGGCTCGTTTCGGGCGTCCCGAAAAACAGCCCGATAATCAGGTTGTTGTTATTCAGCGCGATCTTCAATGAGCGGTCGATGCGCTCGAAAGACGCCTTGTAAACGGCCATAGGCGGTTTAAAACTAACAAACGCCGTTTGCTGGAGGTTGCCGAATTGCTGATGGAACTGCGAAATAACGGCTTTCAGATCATTAAGCGGCAGTGCAGTTACCATTTCGGGGCCGAACATTTTAAAAATGCTATCGGGCTGATTAGTATTATAAAAAGTTTTGAATTTGCTCACAGCGGCTGCATAGTTAACAGGCTCGGTTTGCGCCATTATCGTTTGGGCAAACAAGGTGATCAGCAAAAGGAGTGTCGATTTCTTCATTTCTTATGGGTCGCGGAAACAAATATAGTACCCTATACCTAATAAATTGAAACCGGCTTCTTTTTTAAGCGGTCCTTCAGGGCTGTTGCTTTAATTAACTTTATTAATGTACATCTCAATAACTATATTCAAGATTAAATAATTGCCATCGTCGACATTCCAATATTAATCTATCGTTAATACGATGTTTTTTATTTTGGTCGTTTCCGCTTTTAGTTGTTATATTGCACCAAATAATTAACCGAAAAAACTATAGGCTAAACCTTTACGCCCCCTGTTAATGAGAATAATTGCCGGATGTTTAGTCAGCCTGATGGTTGCAGTTGCATATAACTGTGCCCTGTCGCAACAGGCATCTTCTTTACACGGCAAAGTCCAAACAGGCAATGGTACGCCCGCGGATGCAGCCACCGTTGTGCTGCTTAAGTCGCAGGATTCATCCGTAGTACAGTCGACCATCAGTAACCCGCAAGGATCCTTTGGTTTCAACGACGTTAAGCCGGGCAGCTATCTTATCTTCATCACCCAACTTAATTACAATAAGGTATATTCCGGTCCGTATTCCGTTTCCGCCGGGCAAAATACCAACGCAGGCACTATCACGCTCAAGCAGGCCGCTAAACAACTGGCCGGAATAACCATTAACGGCAGAAAAGACTTTGTAGAAGTGCACCCTGACAAAACAGTCCTGAATGTCGACCAAAACATCATGGCCTCTGGATCTTCGTTATATGACGTACTGATTACCTCGCCGGGTGTGAAGATGAATAACAGCGACATCTTATACCATGGCGGCCAGAAGGCATTGATCGCTATTGATGGTAAACCTATATTGCTTAGCGGGGATGAACTGTTGAATTTTTTAAAGAACTACCAAAGCAGCAGTATTAGCCAGATCGAACTAATCGACAATCCTGCGTCGAAATATGAGGCGTCGACATCGGGCGGTATGATCAATATTATCCTGAAAAAGAACACAGGCCTGGGATCGAACTTTAGCATCTCGCAATCGGCCGGCCTGGGCGATGATTATAGATATGCCACCGGGCTTATCTACACATTACGCACAGAAAAACTAAACCTTTTTGCCAGCTACGGCTTCCAGGATAGCAAGGTGCCACATACTATATCCAACAGCAGGGAAATCAATTTCGGCGGACAGGTGTACACCTTTGATATCAATTATCTCGCTCACCTTAAAATGGTGAACAACAATTTCAGTATTGGCGCTGATTACCAATTAGCTAAAGGGCAAACTATCGGTTTTTTGGTGAACGGTTTTTACAACAATATGCCTATAGACAAAGTCAATACTACAACAATTACGACTAACGGGCAGCTTGACTCAAGCATTAACACCGAATCGTCCATAGCAAGGACCATCAGCAACATGAGCTATGACCTGAATTATAAAGCCAACCTGGACAAAGCAGGGCATAGTATATTATCCGGCAATGCCGATTATGTGGACTATCATCGCCATTCGAACGAAATGCTCCAAAATGTTTTTGTTGATGCAGCAGGACAGAACGATGGCAATACCATCTTCTACCAGGATATTTCGCCTTCACATATTATGATCAAGTCAGCCAACCTTGATTTTACACAACAAATCGCGCCTTCGGCTCATTTGGACGCGGGTATCAAATCGAGCAGCGTGAATAGCGATAATAATATTGACTTTGATCAACTGGTCGGTGGAAGTTATCGGCCTGACTCGGCACTTACAGACCATTTTATCTATAACGAGCATATCGATGCGGCTTATATTGCTTTCCGGGGTAAGTTTAATCAAACCACCATTTCAGCAAGCCTGCGCGATGAGCGTACGTCTTCAAGCGCGTTCTCGGCCAGTTTAAGTCACGCTAACGATAAGATCGACACGGCATACAATAACCTGTTCACGAATATTTCCGTTAGCCAACAACTGGATAAACACAACCTGCTGACTGCATTCTACCGGCGCAATATTCATCGGCCAGACTACCAGGATCTGAACCCGTTTGTTGGGTATGTCGACACTTACTATCACACTCAAGGCAACCCATTCTTAAAACCGGCTTATATTAATACTTACGAGGTATCAGACCTCATCAACGACAAGTACAAAGTAAGCCTGATGGAGATAGTGACCGATAATTTTTTTGCTACCGCTTTTGAGCAGGATAATGTCACGAAAGTTTATACCTCCTCCAAGATCAACCTTGGATCTCATTACCAATACCAGGTAGAATTGGAGCTACCTGTTGATATTACCAATTGGTGGAATATCAGCGCAACGGCGGATATTTTCCACGAAAAATACACTTATACGCTCGGCACAGCTCCCGCCAGAACTACAGATGGTTTTAATATCTATCTAAACCAAAGCATTAAACTATCGAAAAGATTCAACCTGCAATTATACGACAAGTATGAGTCGGCCAGTTACTACATTATAAGCGACTACCAGCCATTGTTTTATATGAGCGCCGGGCTGAGTTATTCGGTACTGAACGATAAAGGATCATTCGCGCTGGGCTGGAGCGATGTATTCAATACCGACTACAACAGGTATCACACCGATTACGCCAACCTGAATATCACAGAAAGAGACCGATTGAGCACCAGGATGGTGCAGGCTACTTTCAAATATCGTTTTGGCAGAAGTTCGCCAAAAGTGCGGAGCAATAATACCGATGAACAGAAAAGGTTGGGTGAAGGCACTGAAAATTGAAACACTCGGGTTCTTTAACCGGCACTTCCGCTTAGTGCGCTTGCGATGATGATCAGCAGGACCAGCAAGGAAATAAAAATATACAGGTAATCCTTTTCCAGCATAAAACCTATGGCTGAAAAAATCACCCGCAAAATAGGAGTTGCCAACAGTAATATAATGCCAAACTGGATTATAGCCTGACCGCGGAAAAGAACGACATTGTGCATAATGTCACCTAAATTTTGAACAAAACCGGGGATACCTTTAAATGACCGGTAATCGGCAACGGTGCGGCCGTGGCGATATAAAAAAAATATACCGCCGATGATGACTACCGCTATGGATACGTAAACACCGATCCGCAGCAGCCAGCCTATAACGATCTGCATATCGGTATCTTTAAATCGCTTGTGTTTATGCTCCTTGTCCATCCGATTAAAGTTTGCCGGTAAGGCCGTTATAAATTACCTGTACGGCTAAAACAGTCACTACGATGGCAAACACCCACCGCAACCAACCTGATGATTTAGTATGTACCAATATTTTTGAACCGCTTACCGCGCCGAACAGCACCCCTACTACAACAGGCATTGCTATTACCGGGTGCACATAGCCCCGCTGAAGGTAAACTACAGCACTCGCCGCCGCTGTAACCCCTATCATAAAGTTACTGGTGGTAGTCGACACCTTGAACGGTATACGCATAATGCCATCCATGGCCAAAACTTTTAACGCACCCGACCCTATGCCGAGCAACCCTGAAATGATGCCCGCAAACAACATCATAAAAAATCCGCCTGCAATGTTGGTTACTCCGTATTCAACCATCTCTCCCTCGACCGGGTAACTGCTGTCAAGCCGCAGCCTGCGCGACAGAAAGCTCTTGGCGCCGGTGATGTGTTCTTTTTTTTCGCGTAGCGACATGATCGCCGAGAATATCAGGATAGTTCCGAACAACACTGCTATGAATTTAACGGAAACGTATATGGCTAAAATGGCTCCGGTAAATGCGCCGGCTGTGGTAGCTATTTCAAGAAACATACCGATCCTGATGTTGGTTATGCCCTCTTTTACATAAGCGGCTGCCGACCCGGACGATGTAGCGATAACCGATATAAGCGCAGCGCCGATGGCATAATGGATGTCGACATGAAGCAAAAGGGTTAAGAGAGGAATAATAACAACGCCGCCGCCAAGCCCGGTCAACGACCCCAACAACCCCGCAAAATAAGAGCCGACCAGCACGATCAGCGTAAATACGATTACCGACATAGATGAACCAGTGTTATTGAGAACTGCAAAATAAGAATAAAGTTTCCAAAGTTTTACCGGCCACAATATTCATAATAAACGTTTTAATTTTGCGTAACAATTGTTACTAACCTTTGTTGCACCTTAAAAGTTACGGCCTATGGCATCAAAACACATTACCGAACTGCTGGGCGACCAGGCCAACAGCCTGCTGAACCATCAGTGCAAAACTTTTCCGAAAGACCAGTTGCATATCCCCTCGCCTGATTTTGTAGATAAGATATTTGCGCTGAGCAACCGTAATGCGCAGGTACTCCGCAACCTGCAGGCAATGTTTGATCATGGCCGATTAGCAGGAACAGGCTATCTGTCCATTTTGCCCGTCGACCAGGGCATAGAGCACACTGCTGGGGCATCGTTTGCCAAAAACCCGATGTATTTTGATCCGGAAGGGATTATCCGGTTGGCTATAGAAGCGGATTGCAGTGCCGTAGCTACGACATTCGGCAACCTGGCCATGATGTCGCGAAAATATGCCCATAAAATACCTTTCCTGGTAAAGCTGAACCATAACGAGTTGCTCACCTACCCTACCAAATACAACCAGGTGATGTTCGGCACGGTTGAAGATGCCTGGAATTTAGGTGCGGCCGCCGTAGGCGCAACGATCTACTTCGGTTCCGAAGAATCGGACAGGCAGATCATCGAGGTTTCAGAAGCATTTGAAGAGGCGCATGCGCTCGGCATGGCAACGGTGTTGTGGTGCTATACGCGTAACAGCGATTTTAAAAAAGATGGCGTGAATTACGAAACGGCAACTGACATTACCGGGCAAGCCAATCACCTCGGAGTTACCATACAGGCGGATATTGTCAAGCAAAAAATGCCGACTGTAAACGGCGGTTTTACGGCGATAAACTTTTCAAAGAGCGATCCGCTGATGTATAGCAAACTAACCTCGGACCACCCGATCGATATGTGCCGGTACCAGGTGGCCAATGGCTATATGGGCCGGGTAGGGCTGATCAATTCCGGCGGCGAATCCAAGGGCGCGGATGATCTTGCAGATACCATAAAGCACGCCGTTATAAATAAACGGGCCGGGGGTATGGGATTAATCATAGGCCGCAGGGCCTTCCAAAAACCGTTGAAGGATGGAGTGGAATTGCTGCATACCGTTCAGGATGTGTATTTGGACAAAACGATTGATGTTGCTTAGCGTCATTCACTTTCGGGCTTTCTTGCCGTATTTATTACCTTTGGTGGAAATCTGCGCCAATGGGTTACCCAAGCTTACAAGCCTGTATAACTGATCTCGAGAAAAATGGTCATTTAATACGAATTAAAGAAGAGGTCGACCCGTACCTGCAAATGGCCGCCATACACCTGCGCGTTTTTGAGCACCAGGGGCCGGCTATCTTTTTTGAAAATATAAAAGGCAGTAAATTTCCGGCGGTATCAAATTTGTTCGGAACGCTGGAAAGATCAAAATTCATCTTCCGCGATACTTTAGAACAGGTTAAAACGCTTATTGAGCTTAAAAACGATCCGCTTAAAGCGCTTAAACACCCTTTTAAATATGCTCATGTAGGCATGACTGCTTTGTCGGCCCTGCCGATGAAAGTGAGCGGCAATTCGCCCGTCAGTTTTGGTAAAACTAATATCAGCGACCTGCCGCAGATCGTTAACTGGCCGCTGGACGGCGGCCCGTTCATCACCATGCCGCAGGTTTACACCGAAGATATCGATAAACCAGGTATCATGAACGCGAACCTGGGTATGTACCGCATCCAGCTAGCCGGGAACGACTATGTACAGAACCGCGAGATCGGGCTGCATTACCAAATACACCGGGGCATTGGCGTCCATCAAACCAAAGCCAACGCCAAGGGCCAGCCGCTAAAAGTAAGCATCTTTGTCGGAGGACCGCCTGCGCACCCTGTTGCGGCGGTAATGCCCCTGCCGGAAGGCTTATCCGAAATGACATTTGCAGGCGCCCTGGGCAAACGCCGGTTCCGGTATTTTTATGACGATGAAGGCTTTTGCATCTCGGCCGATGCCGACTTTGTCATCACCGGGACGGTAATGCCGCATGAAAATAAACCGGAAGGGCCCTTCGGCGATCACTTGGGTTATTACAGCCTGAAGCATGCCTTCCCGCTAATGAAAGTACACAACGTATACCATCGCAAGGATGCCATATGGTCGTTTACGGTTGTAGGCCGGCCGCCGCAGGAGGATACGAGCTTCGGCGCATTAATACATGAGATAGCCGGTTCGGCTATTGAAAAGGAAATACCTGGCCTCAAGGCCGTAAACGCCGTTGACGCAGCCGGCGTCCATCCTTTATTGTTTGCAATAGGCAGCGAACGCTATACACCCTATTTGGACCAACGAAGGCCGCAGGAGATACTGACTATCGCTAATCATATCCTGGGTACTAACCAACTGAGCCTGGCCAAATACCTGTTTATTGCTGCGGGCGAGGATGAACCGAATCTGGACGTAAACGACATTGGCGGTTTCCTCAAACACATCCTGCAAAGAATCGACATCAGCAGAGACCTGCATTTTTATACGAACACAACCATCGATACGCTCGACTATAGCGGCAGCGGTCTCAACTCGGGCAGTAAAGTGGCAGTAGCAGCGGCAGGAGCAATCAAAAGAGAATTGTGGAACGGGTTACCTGTTGGTTTTGATCTGCCGCGGCCATTTGAAAAATATAAAATGGTTATGCCGGGCATACTGGCCATCGAAGTGCCGAAGAACATTAAAGGAAGCGATGTACCGCTGATCCTTGAGATATTGCAGGAGTATTTAGGCGAAAAAGAATTGGACGGCCTGCCTTTAATGGTACTTTGTGACGATGCGGATTTCGCCGCGCAAAACCTGAACAACTTTGTATGGGTAACTTTTACGCGCAGTAACCCCTCGCACGACATTTACGGCATTAACAGCTTTACCGAAAATAAACACTGGGGCTGCAAAGGCCCGCTCATTATTGATGCGCGCGTCAAACCGCATCATGCACCGGTTTTGGAGCGAGATCCTGCAGTTGAGAAATTAGTGGATAAGATGGGAGAAAAGGGCGGAGCGCTTCACGGGATTATTTAAGCTATATCATGCAGAAACAAATTCGGCGTGACGTTCATTTCAACTCATCCAGTACCTTAAACATCTTTTCTTTCACGCCTCTGGATGATCCATTATAATTATTCACCATAATGGAAAAGCATAGCTCACGTCCATCATGGGTTTGATAGCCGGCGTAAGTGAGCACATTGAGTATGCTGCCGCTTTTCATTTTCATATTGTTATAAACAGGCAGACTTTCATAGAAATCACCGAACCAGTCAGTGCCTTTAGCTGACCTTAAGATTGTCGCCAGGGTCATCGTTGTAACCCTTGTGCCCGGAGATAACCCGCTGCCGTCGACAATGTTCAGCGATCGCGGATCAATGCCCCGCTGCTTCCAGAAATCCTGCTCCACCTCCACCCCATTATCTGTAGTAGCTTCCTTACCCGATTTCCAGGCGATGGTTTTAAGCAATTGCTCGGCATACAGGTTAATGCTTTTCTGGTTGAGCCAGTAAACGATCTTGCTCAAGGCGGGTGATGCAATGCTTACCAAATCCTGGCTTATTTGTGGTGTTTGCTGCCCTTTAGCTGCAAGTGTGGAAGTTGATTCAGGTTCGCCGCTTACACTGGCCCCCAACGTTTGCAGGGTATCCGTCAACCGGTAAGCTATATCATAGCCCGGGTCTGGTATGGCCGCAGAAATACTTTTCTTTTCCTGGTCGACAGCATAGCTGCCGCGCAGGTACATCAGGTTGTTTCGGATGGGCAAATAAGCATAAGCATCATCCCCGGTTCCGGCAGCGCCGTTCACCAACTCGCTTTTAAATAAAAGGTACGGCATAGCCGGAACAGTCTTCAAAATGCCGACCGGCGTACCAACCGGACCGGTTTTAAATTTAATATCGAACTGGTTTTCGCGCCAGGTAAGGCCGGAGGTGCCCGCTCCGTAGTAGTTGCCTAAATCCATCCATATCCAACCATTGGGTATCGATTGGCTGCCAAAAATCGAATCATCGCCGATAATTCGTCCGCTGATCTTTTTAATGCCAGCTCTTTTAAGCGCAGCAACCATTTGGTTCAGAATATCATTATCATGATGTCCTTCGTACCGCCAGCTCCCCAAAGTAGGGTCGCCGCCGCCTTTGATAATCACATCGCCTGTTAGTGTTCCGGTAGCATCGATTGAACCGGTATAACCAAATTCCGTTTGGTACTGAAAATCCTTACCTAAAATATTGAAAGCAGTAATGGAAGTGATCGTTTTTAAAGTCGAGGCGGTGGCTAATCCCATATTCGGGTTAGCTGCGAAAACTACCTGCCCGGTTTTGGCATCCAGCACGGTTAAGGATACCGAAGCATATTTACACTGGCTGTCGGCCTGCAAGCGGTCGAACGCACGTTGCAAGCGCGTTTGTAAAGTTTGCGCAAATACAAATTGGCCAAGAAATAAAAAACTAATCGTAAGCAGTCGCCTCGTCTTCATCTTTCAAACTCCGTTTCGCAATAAAATAAATCGGTATGCCCAGCAAAACAATACCCAGGCCATACCAGGTATAAGGTTCAACATAGATAACGAGCAACGTACAGAACGCGATGCCCATCAGGATATAAATGGCCGGCAAAACAGGATAGCCGAAGGCTTTGTAAGGTCTCTCCAGTTCGGGCCTGGTTATCCGCAGTTTATAAATACCGATGATGGTAAGCACATAAAATACTACCACCACAAACGAGATCATGGTAAGTAAGTCACCGTATTTACCGCTGAGGCAAAGCAGCGAGGCGACCAGCGCCTGTACCCATAATCCAAACCCAGGCACAGCGAATTTGTTCAGCGTTCCGGCTTTTTTGAAGAACAGGCCGTCTTTCGCCATGGTATAATAAACACGCGCTCCTGAAAAGATCAGCCCGTTGTTGCAGCCGAAGGTCGAGATCATGATCATGATAGCGATAACGATGGTGCCGCCCGCACCGAATATTACGTGTGATGCCGATACCGCTACACGGTCCTTTTCGGCGGTGGCAATATCGTGCAAAGGCAGCACCGACGTGTACATAAAGTTGGCAGAAACATAGATCAGCGTTACGATCATCGTCCCTAAAAAGAGCGACAAAGCCACATCACGTTTAGGATTTTTCATTTCCCCGGCGATGAACGTCACGCTGTTCCACGAATCGCTGCTAAAGATGGAGCCAATCATGGCCGCCGCTATAGCGCCAAAAGCGGCAGCGGTGGTATACTGTTTAAAGCTGCCGTCCATATTCAGCTTTTGCAGGCTCCAGGCATTACTGTTCCAGTTCAGGTGCCAGGTATTGCTGCTGAAGGCCCAAAATCCGAAAATGATCAAGCCAAGCAGGCTGATGATCTTGGTGAGCGTGAACACGGTTTGAATAACCTTGCCGCTTTTTACACCTTTGGTATTGATATAGGTAAGGATCAATATTATGCCGATGGAAACCAACTGCGCCGCGCTGATCTTTACAAATCCCAGGTTGAACAGGATGTTATCTTCGCTTACAGCAGGAATAAGGTAAGCTGTAAATTTTGAGAACGCTACGCCTACCGCAGCTATCGTACCTGTTTGAATTACAGCAAAAAAACTCCAGCCGTATAAAAATCCTACGAGCTTATTGTAAGCTTCCTTCAGGTAAATGTATTGCCCGCCGGCTTTAGGAAACATACCGCTCATTTCACCGTAGCTCAACGCTGCCGTCAGCGTCATAAAGCCGGTGAGCAGCCATACGACGATCAGCCAGCCGGCCGAACCTACATTCCGTGTTATATCTGCGCTTACTATAAATATACCCGAACCGATCATCGATCCTGCTACCAGCATGGTACCGTCGAGCAGGCCGAGCTCATGTTTCAGGTGAGGTTGTTTTGTATCTTCGTTCATTAACTGCAATAAGTTTAAAGTCCTAAGCTATTTAAAAATTTATAATTGCACGATGTGTCACAAAGAAATTAAATTTACTATTTTCGCCGTCTGTAATTTTTTTAAACGCGATCACGCTTGAATACAATCATTTATAAATTAATTTTTTAACATGGATTTTTTGTATAACAACCTAATTTACCTTATTCCGGTTATGGGCCTTATTGGCATTCTGTTCATGCTGGGCAAATCGGCATGGGTAAGCAAACAGGAAGCAGGCGATAAAGCTATGACCGTCCTTGCGGGCCATATTGCCGATGGCGCTATGGCTTTCCTCAAGGCTGAATGGAAGATTCTGAGCTACTTTGTCGTTATCGCCGGCATATTGCTGGCCTGGTCCGGAACTACGGTTCAAACGTCCAGCCCGGTTATCGCCATATCATTCATTTCCGGCGCATTCCTTTCAGCCTTCGCCGGTTTTATCGGGATGCGCATAGCGACTAAGGCCAACGTACGCACTACTCAAGCTGCGCGTACCAGCCTTGCAAAAGCATTGGGTGTATCATTCACGGGCGGTACGGTAATGGGCCTCGGCGTTGCAGGCTTAGCCATCATCGGTTTAGGTTCATTATTCATAGTATTTTATACCATTTATGTTAAAAATACCGGCGGCGACGTGAACGGCGAGGCCATGGCCAAAGCGCTTGACGTACTAACGGGTTTTTCGCTTGGCTCGGAATCCATTGCGCTTTTTGCCCGTGTTGGGGGCGGTATCTATACCAAAGCTGCCGACGTAGGCGCTGACTTAGTAGGTAAAGTTGAAGCCGGTATACCTGAAGATGATGTTCGTAATCCCGCTACCATCGCCGACAACGTAGGTGATAACGTGGGCGACGTTGCCGGTATGGGCGCCGACCTTTTCGGTTCGTACGTGGCTACGATGCTGGCTACCATGGTGCTGGGCCGCGAGATCGTATCGCACGACCAGTTTGGCGGCATCGCTCCGATCCTGTTGCCTATGGTAATCGCAGGCTTAGGGTTGATATTCTCGATCGTCGGATCATACTTTGTTAAGATAAAGAACGAGAACGACAGCGTACAAAAGGCGCTCAATATTGGTAACTGGGCTTCAATTATTTTGACAGCTATTGCGACATTCTTTATCGTGAAGTGGATGCTTCCCGATGGACAGTTTTATATGAGCCGCGACGTAACGGAAACCGGCGCGTTAAAAGAAGGCGCTTTGATATTTGATAAAACAGGCGTTTTTGAATCGATCGTTGTGGGCCTGGTTGTAGGTACCTTAATGTCGATGATCACTGAATACTACACCGCTATGGGCAAACGCCCGGTTTTGGGTATCATCAGGCAGTCGTCCACCGGTCACGCTACCAATATCATCGGCGGTTTGGCTGTAGGTATGGAAAGTACCGTTCTGCCGATCATCGTTTTGGCAGCCGGTATTTATGGTTCTTACCATTTTGCAGGTTTATACGGCGTCGCTATCGCCGCTGCAGGCATGATGGCCACCACGGCTATGCAGTTGTCTATCGACGCTTTCGGTCCGATAGCCGATAATGCTGGCGGTATTGCCGAAATGAGCCGTTTACCTGAAGAAGTTCGTCACCGCACCGATAACCTCGACGCTGTAGGCAATACAACTGCTGCTACCGGCAAAGGTTTTGCCATTGCTTCGGCGGCATTAACTTCGCTGGCACTGTTTGCAGCCTTTGTAGGCGTTGCAGGTATCGACCATATCGATATTTACAAGGCCGACGTATTAGCCGGCTTATTCGTAGGCGGCATGATACCGTTCATATTCTCGTCGCTGGCTATTTCGGCCGTAGGCCGCGCGGCGATGGCGATGGTGCAGGAAGTGCGCCGCCAGTTCCGCGAAATACCCGGCATTATGGAGTACAAGGCTCAGCCCGAGTATGAAAAATGCGTGGCAATCTCGACCAAAGCGTCTATCCGCGAAATGGTTGCGCCGGGCCTGGTGGCTTTGATCACTCCTGTAATTGTTGGCTTCATTTTCGGTCCGGAGGTTTTGGGCGGATTACTGGCCGGGGTTACTGTATCGGGCGTGTTGATGGGTATATTCCAGAGCAATGCCGGCGGCGCCTGGGACAACGCTAAAAAGTCATTCGAAAAAGGTGTCGAGATCAATGGCGAAATGCATTACAAGAAATCTGATCCGCACAAGGCATCTGTAACCGGGGATACCGTAGGCGATCCGTTCAAAGACACCTCGGGACCATCGATGAACATCCTCATCAAGTTGATGTCGATCGTTTCATTGGTTATCGCGCCGCACCTGCACCACGAGTTAAACCACAGCAACAGGCTACAGAAAGAAATACATACCCGTTCGATGATCACCCATACTGTTGATCATAATAAAAAGGCTTAATTCTAAATTGATAGATAAAAAAGGGCTCGAATGAGCCCTTTTTTATTTCAAAAAGTTAATTGTAAATATCTTTTCTGTGACCGAGAGCAATCACATTTACCAGTAACAAATTATCTACTATTTTATAAATAATTCGATAGTTACCTGAACGGATTCTATAGCCGTCTCTTCCTTTTAGTTTTTTACAGCCAGAAGGTCGCGGATCATCCGCAAGCTTGTAGATATCTTCAATAAGACGATTGGCTATGTCATCCGACAATTTGTCCAACTGCTTCTGAGCCGATTTTCCGATTGATAGCGTATAATGGGGCATCTTTATTTGGCGCGTCGTTGTTTTACGTACTCGTCAAAAGGCATTGAAGTTCCGGACTCTTTTTCAGCTTCGTCAAAAAGCTTTATATCATCCAGTTCTTCCAACTCCTCTAGTAACTGCTCAAATTCGTCTACCGGTATCACAACGGATATCTTTTTGCCTTGCTCGTCAGTTATATATTGGGGGTGAATGGCATTCATCAATAAATCTGTTTGGAACGTAAATTTAATGAAATTTTCTCATCAACAGAATCCAGGTATTAACACTATTTAACAAAATGCCTGCTGTAACTTTAATCTTTTACCCTCATCTTAGAATTAAATTCTGCTGTATGAGGTTTGCTTTACTTTTTGCAGTTTCTCTCTCCATATGTTCTGTGGCTTCCGCCCAGCTATTTGTTCTGAAAGGCAAGGTAACCGATCAGAACAGCCAGCCGGTGCCTTTCGCCAGTATTTACATCCGAAATACTACCAGGGGAGCCTCCGCCAATGGCGACGGCGATTATTCCATTAAGCTGGCCCCGGGCCAATACGAAATACTTTACCGCGCAGTTGGATACAAACAGGAAAGCCGCAAAATTGATTTGCATGGCGATCAGATCCTTGACGTGAGGCTTAGCACCGAAACTTATGAATTAAAGGCGGTGACCATCAACGCCACAGGCGAAGACCCTGCCTATGCGATTATCCGGAAAGCGATAAGGAAACGCAAGGCCCACCTGGACGAAATAAAAGCCTACAGTTGCGAGGTCTACATTAAAGGCATGCAAAAGCTGCTCGCGGCGCCTAAGAAATTTATGGGCGCGGACATTACCCAGATCGGCAAGGAAATGGGGCTCGATTCAAACCGCCGCGGCATAGTCTATTTGTCAGAATCCGAGTCGAAACTCGATTATAAATACCCAGGCCAGTTCCACGAGGAAATGATCTCATCCAAATTCGCCGGTAGCAACCAAATGTTCAGTTTTAACCGGGCAACCGACGCCACGGCGAATTTTTACCAGAACCTGCAGAATTGGCGCGGGCTGAGCAATCGACCGCTGGTGTCGCCTATTGCCGATAATGCGCTTTTCTATTATAAGTATAAACTGCTGGGCACCTCGACCGAAAATGGGTTGCTCATCAACAAGATCAGAGTCACCCCAAAACGCGGGCACGACCCATGCTTTGACGGCTATATTTATATCATTGACGGTAGCTGGCGCATCTATGCACTCGACCTGTATATTACCAGCCGCGCCAATATTAATTTCGCCGATACGCTCCGCGTTAGCCAGCAGTTTTTACCGGCCGACAGCGATCACTGGGTACAGGCATCGGGCAAGATCGAATTTGGCGGCAGCTTGCTCGGTTTCAGGTTAAAGGGCTATTTTATTTACGTTTACAAGGATTACGACCTGCAAACGGTTTTTAGCAAAAACGAGTTCAACGAATTGCTGCATATTCCACCAAAGGTCGCCAAAAATGATTCGGCTTATTGGAACAGGGAACGCCCCATACCGCTAACGGGCGAAGAAAAGCTGGACTATGTAAAAAAGGACAAGCTGGCTGCCAAACGGGATTCAAAGCAGTATCTTGATTCGCTGGACAAAGTAACGAATAAGGTATCGCCGGCCAGCTTGGTACTTACCGGGGTCAACATCGTGAAAAGGTACAAACGGGAGTTTATCCACCTGGATCCGCTGGTAACTTCGATACTTTATAACACAGTCGAAGGCCCGGCGCTTAACTACGGCTTCAGCGTACGTAAAGAATATGATTCTGTAACGCATCGCGCTATGGGTTTTGGCGGCCGGGCTCGTTACGGTTTTTCCGACCGTCTGTTCGACGCCAATGCCAACGCTTTTTTCCCGGTCGGGAACTTTAACCTGACCGTGGCTGGAGGCTCGGACGTGGTTGATCTGAATGGCCGCGAACCGATCTCGCCATTCATTAATTCCGTTTACACGTTATTTGAACGGGAGAATTACGAGAAGCTGTACCAGAAGAAATTTGCCACCGCATCTTTATCCGGAAGGATCGCCGGCGGCTGGCAATTAAGCGCATCGATGGAATGGACTGATAGACGATGGCTGCCCAATTCGACCGATTACAGTTTCTTTCATCCCAATGGAAACCAGTTCACTTCAAACAATCCGCTTGACCCCGCACAAAACGTTTCGCTGTTCCCGGAGAACCAGTCATTCAAGATCACGCTGCGAACAACTTACGATTTCGGTAATAAATATGAGACCTATCCTTTTGGGCGACGTTACCTGCCTTCCGATTATCCGACCCTTGGCATAACCTACACCAAAGGCGTCAGGAACATTTTTGGGTCTGATGTGGACTACGACCTGCTCAGCGCGGACGTCAGCAAACAGGATATCAGCCTGGGAATGTACGGCCGAACCTCGTTCTATGCCGGGGCCGGGAAATTCCTCAATACCACCAGCATTTATTACCCCGATTACAAGCACTTCAGCGGGAACGAGGTGTTCTTCGCTAAAGGCGGCATCAACAGTTTCCTGCTGCTCAATTACTATGTTTTCAGTACGCCAGATGAATACCTCGAAGGCCACCTGGAACATAATTTTTCAGGCTTTTTCCTGAATAAAATACCGCTTATCCGCAAATTGAAATTGCAGGAAATTGTCGATGTCAACTACCTGTCGACGCCGGCTCTGAAAAATTATTACGAACTCGGCTTTGGCGTACAATACCTCAATATCCGGCTTATGTACGGCGAATCATTCAACAGCGGCAGTAATATCCGCAACGGGCTGAGGCTGGGGGTGAGTTTTTGAGGAAAAGGTTAAATGAGATTGTCATTTCGAATCCGTATAGTGGACGAGAAATCTTATTCACGTCGGTTAACTCTACAACGGATAAGATTCCTTTTCGCCGCTAAAAGGGCTCATCGAAACGACATTCTTTAGCCGGGGTCAACCCAACAACCCATGAATATAGCTCGCACTATCCTTATAAGTGTCAAAATTCATCTCGACAAAAAAGTTCTTCACCCCACCGGTCTTAGCCGCTGCAAAGAATTCCTTCCAGTCGATGACGCCTTGCCCGATCGGAACTTGTTTTCCGTCGGATGTCCAGTCGGATAAATGCGATGAAATAAACCGGCCGGGATATTTTTTAAAATAGTCTGATGCCTTATAGCCCTCTTTTATCACTTCGGTCTGGAATTGCATTTTCACCAGGCCGCTATCCAATGCGCCCATGATAGCATCATAGATCAGTTGCCCGTCGAGCATCTTAAACTCGCCCTCATGATTATGCAGACCGGTCGCCAGGCCTTCAGACTTGACCTGCCCGGCGATCTTATTCAAATCGCCGCAGGCTTTTTTATAATCGTCTATCGTTTTGCCTGGCGTGTCGAGGCCGGGCGTTACGATCTGCGTCATGCCCAATCCATGCGCGAACTCCATGCAATCCGAAAAATTATTTTTCAGGTCTTCCATACCGAAATGGCAGCTCGGGCATTTCATCCCGGCATCCTCGATCATCTTCTTCATGTCAGAAGCCTTCACATTAACCAGCGGCCCGAAGCCCGCATCGGCGTACCCTTTCGGATAACACATCTCCGTGTACTGATAGCCCATGCCGGCCATGGTTTTCATGGTCCCGGCAAAATCCTTAGCTACCATGTCCCTTATCGGGTAAGTCTGGAAACCAATTGGATGCTTAACTTTTGATATTTCAGCTTTCAGCAATTCAGGAACCAGCAGCATAGCGCCCACGCCTGCGGCGGTTTGACCAATAAACTTTCTTCTGTTCATCTTTCAGTTTGTAATGCCTCACCTATTTCTGTTTATAGGAGAGAACCTTGATGTGACTTAATTTTAAAGAGATAATGTTCATTTAAGCCCCTCTCCCTGAGAAGAGGGGTTGGGTGAGGTCTAAATTGTTGCCGGGTCCCAGCCTGTACGGTAATTGCGTTTTAAATAATCGTTTGCCTGCTGTACATTGGTAACCTGCCTGGTTGAGGCGTCGTATTTGAGCAAATGCCCTGTCCTCAGCGATGCGGCATACAAATTCACTGCTTCGGTCAACGCTTCTGCTTCAGGGAAACTACCGGGGTATTGCGTGCCCGCTTTGCAGTTATTTGCAAATAACGTTAAAGCATCCACCATCTTACTTTCCGCGTACGAATTTATCTCCTTTGTGGGCGCCGACACCGGCTTATTCTTTTTATGGAAAAGTCGCGGATTTTGAACGTTAAATCCGGCTAATATTTTGCCTTTGTCGCCCACGAACATCATCCCTTCCGCAGGCAGCTCTTCGTTATTAGCAACCAGTTCTTCAGGTATGGCCGGGCGTATACCGCCATCATACCAGATGACGTCCATTGGCGGCCGGTTGCCGTTTGCCGGGTACTTAAACCGTACCGAACAACCCATCGGGAAGGAAAAATTATTGCGCACCTGGCTTGGAACTTTACCGTTCATCGTTACGAAGTGGGTAAGGTTCGGTTCAATAACTTCCGGTGAGGTTATTTGCAAAGCGTTGAACGGCGTCCACAGGCTGTAATGGCCCATATCCGCCATCGAGCCTCCGCCGAAATCATACCAGCCGCGGAATACCATGTTGGTATATTCCGATGAATACGGCCTATCCGCTTCGGGGCCGAGCCAGATATCCCAGTTCAACCCGTCCGGAATAGTTTCATTGCCGGGAGGCAGTACCGGGTATTGCGGCCATACGGGACGGTTGGTCCAGTTGTGCAGTTCTTTCAGCTTCCCTATTTTACCATGGTTTATCCATTCCATCACCTGGTCCATCGAACCGTTCGAATCCCATGGAATGAGGTGAGTTGTAAGATTGGGTTTTGAGCGCGCCAGCTCTATCACGGCCTTGCCTTCCAGCAGGCGGTTCGAAACCGGTTTATGCATCAGTACGTGTTTATTTCTTTTTAGCGCAGCAATAGCGAACAAGCCATGCAGGTGGTCGGGCGTCATGATCTTCACGGCATCCAGATCCTTCTCCTTCTCCAGCAATTCGCGGTAATCCTCGTAAGCATTAACGCCCTTGAAATTATCGCTGCCGCGCTTGTTTGCATAGTAGCTGTCAACAATATCTTTCCCGTTATCTCTTCCCCCCGGTATCGTATTATCACCGCCTGGTTCCCAATCGGGTTTGCCTATTGCTTTCCTGATCTCGCTCTTTAAACCATTAGGCGACCAGTCGCGGTACCCGATGGCGCTTTTGTTAGGGTCGCACACGGCAACGATCTGGATGTTCGGCACCGCCAGCATCGAGAGCATTTCCCTGAAGCCCTGTGTGCCGCAGCCTACATAAGCCAGGGTTATCTTATCGCTCGGCGCGACATGCCCCTGGCCGCCAAGCACGAACCTGGGAACGATGCTAAATGCTAATGCACCTGCCCCTGCTAATTTGACGAACTGGCGGCGATCGATGTTTGACGACGTGCTGTCGGGTGCTGCTGCCTTGCTATCTGCGGCAGCGCTGTCTGTAGAAGAGTTTTTTTTCATTTTTGCGGAAGATTAGATTACAATTGGTATTAATAAAGTTATACAAAAACTATCAATACAGTAGAAATTTTCGGTTTGCGTAATAGTAAAGTTACTATTTAGTATCTTTACGTCCATTTTTTATAACGACCATGAACAGATTTTACGGCACGGGCGTGGCTATGGTAACACCTTTCCTGTCGGACGGGCAGGTGGACTATCCCGGTTTAAGCAGCCTCATCAATTATCTAACCGAAGGCGGGGTGGAATACCTCGTTTCACTGGGTACAACCGGCGAAAGCGCCACGTTAAATAAGGATGAGAAGAAGAAAGTGTTCGCCCACACCGCCGAGGTTAACAATGGCCGGTTGCCGCTGGTAGCTGGTATTGCCGGCAATAACACAGCCGAGGTTGTTGAGAATATAAAACATTTTGATACTACGGGCTACAGTGCCATTTTATCGGCCAGCCCTTACTACAATAAACCCACGCAGGAAGGAATCTACCAGCACTATAAAGCTATAGCTGAAGCATCGCCGCTGCCGGTTATTTTGTATAATGTACCCAGCCGCACCGGCAGTAATATTGCCGCCGAAACTACTACCCGGCTGGCGCACGATTTTAAAAATATCATCGGTATAAAAGAAGCTTCAGGCAATTTTGATCAACTAAACCAGATCATGCGCGACAAGCCGGAAGATTTCCTGCTTATTTCAGGCGACGATCCTATTTCCCTGCCGATGATCGCATTAGGAGGCGTTGGAGTGATCTCGGTGGTGGGTAATGCTTTGCCGAGATTATTTTCCGATATGATCAGGCTTTGTTTAAAAGGAGACTTTAAAGCCGCTCAAAAAGATCATCTGGAGGTAATCGAGTTTACCCGGATGATGTTTGCCGAAGGCAACCCCGCCGGCGTAAAAACCGCGCTGAAGTGCCTGGATATCTGTGGCGATGCGGTGAGACTGCCGCTGGTGCAGGTAAGCCGAAAACTATCCGAAAAGATCGCACTGGAAACGCAAAAACTGACGTCGCAGGTGGCGGCTCATTGATTTCTTCTAAGGCTTTTATTACTACACCGCCAAAAAACAAAAACCCGTCCCAATAAAATTGGGACGGGCCTGGTGACAAAGTAAAGACTTATAAAGACCTTGCTTTACTTTTTGTTTTTTGATTCCTGAATCTCGAGACGGATCGCCTGGGCTAAATTCTTTAAATCCTGCATACCTTTACGAACGCGAGTACCTGCTGCGCTGTTGCCTTTGTTGTAGAATTTGTCGGCATCTGCTTCCAAAGATGCAACTAGGTTTTTTACTTCAGTAAATTTTTTCATTTGAGTTACTCCTTTTAAATATTGAGGTTTATTGTTTTAACTAAAGCTAATCTAAAGCGTTTTTGCTTAAAAAAAAATTTTTGAGTAGAAAAAATAATGCCTTTAGAGTGCTTTTTTTCCACATTTTGAATATCAGTGCGCGGGAAATAACTTATTATTCAAATTAATATTAGAAAGAGCAATATAATAATTATACAATACTTTCAAAATTCAATAGATATTTTCTTTGCGGTTAAATATAACATTAGATTTACAAAGATTAAATTTAAAGGCTTATTAATTGAAAATATAGAATATTATTACTTCAAAATCGATACTATATCATTCGTTTTAATATTTGGGGATGATTTTGGTGGGTTTTGATGATCAATTCACCAAAAAGTGTGTTGGCCCAGGCGAACCATTTGCGCGTAAAGTCGGCAGGATTATCCTTATTGAACGACTCGTGCATAAAACCGGTGCCGGCATGCGTTGTTTTTAGCCATCGGAGGCATTGCATTATTTCTTTTTCATCCGTCGAAGTAATTGCGCGGATGATAATACTCATAGGCCAGATATACCCGAGTCCTACGTGCGGCCCGCCTATCCCTTCGGCACTTTTACCACGGAAAAAATATGGATTAGAACGGCTTAACACCATGTGGCGGGTGCTTTGATATAAGGGGTCGCTGATTTTTATCGCGTCAAGGTAAGGTAAAGCAAGCAGGCTGGGCACATTGGCGTCGTCCATAAACAATTGATTGCCGAAACCATCCACTTCATAGGCCAGCACACTGCCATAGGTTGGGTGGTGCCCGGTCGCGTACTTTTGCAGCGCGGCGCTTACTTCATTGGCAAGAGCTACGCATTGTTTAGATGCAGCCTGGTCATGCGCGACCTGGCCGAATAATACAGCCAGTTGCCTTAAGCTCACAACAGCAAAATAATTCGAGGGGATAAGGAACGGATAAATCGTGGCGTCATCCGATGGCCGGAATATCGAGCAGATCAGCCCAACCGGCCGTACGGGATTTCCGTAGCCGCCCAACGGCGCCGTATCAGTTGATACCGTTGTTTTCCGCTGGAAATGATACGGGCCCAAACCCTTCTTACGCTGCTGGGTAATAAAGGTGTGCAGTATCAGTTTGCCTGCCTTTTGCCATTCGCTATCGAAAAAGGTACTGTCGCCGCTTATTCTCCAGTAATTATAAGCCAGCCGGACAGGGTAGCAAAGCGAATCTACCTCCCATTTACGTTCGTGTAATTCGGGCTTCATGTCGGTCAAATCGCTGTCCCATTCACTTCCGGAAGCTTTTTCATTAAAGGCGTTGGCATAGGGGTCGATCAGGATACATTTGGCTTGCCGGTTGATTACACCCAGTATCAAATTTTTCAGTTCTGCATCTTCCTTTATCAGCGGAAGATAGGGCCAGACCTGCGCCGACGAGTCCCTCAGCCACATCGCATCGATGTCGCCGGTGATCACAAATGTATCCGGCTTACGCTCCTTGTTTTTAAATTTAACCGTTGTATCCAGCGTGTTGGGGTAGCAATTCTCAAACATCCAGGCAATTTCCGGGTCGGCGATGTCGCCTTTAATGCGCGTGATCGTACTTTCTACGGCTGTGCTGGTAAACCGGCGCAGGTTCGGACTAACGCGCTTGCTTTCAAATCGCTTTTGAGGCTCATCAAACCAGGAAGGTTTAAGGCCTGCCCCTATCCCGGCAGTAGTAATGGCATTGAGCTTGATAAAATCGCGGCGGTTGAGCATAATCAGGCAGATTGGTTGAACGTAAAAATAAAAAAGCCTCTCGTATAACCGAAAGGCTCCTCAAAATGTTTTTATCCTGCTCAGGCCACTGCCATCTTATTCTCCTTGTAATAACCGGCCTTCAGCTTTTCGCCCATTTCGCTGTAAGCATTCAATGTACGCTGTACATCTTCCAGGCTGTGAGCCGCCGTTGGTATTAAACGCAGCAGTATCAGCCCCTTAGGGATAACCGGGTAAATTACGATAGAACAGAATATGCCGTAATTTTCGCGGAGGTCACGGGTGAGGGTCGTGGCTTCATACAGATCGCCTTTTAAAAATACCGGCGTTACCATGGTATTCGTAACACCTATATCAAAACCGCGTTCTATTAAGCCTTTTTGCAAAGCAGTGGATATTTCCCATAATCTCTCGCGCAATTCGGGCCTCGTTTTCAATAATTCGAACCGCTTTTTTAATCCTAATACCATCGGCATAGGCAAAGCCTTGGCAAATATCTGCGAACGCATATTATAGCGCAGGTAGTCTACTACTTCCCTGTCGCCGGCGACAAAGGCTCCAATACCCGCCATCGATTTGGCAAAAGTACCGAAGTAAACATCCACACCATCCACACAATCCTGTGCCTCATGTGTGCCTGCACCGGTTTTACCCATTGTACCAAAACCATGCGCATCATCTACCAGCAACCGGAAATCGAATTTCTTTTTCAACTCAACAATTTCCTTCAGTTTACCCTGCGCTCCAGACATACCAAAAACACCTTCGGTGATCAGCAGGACACCGCCGCCGCTTTGTTCGGCCAGCCGGGTGGCGCGCTCCAGCTGCTTCTCACAGCTTTCCATATCGTTATGCTGATAAACAAAGCGCTTGCCCATATGCAGGCGCAAGCCATCAATGATACAGGCATGTGATTCGGCATCATAAACAATCACGTCATTTCGATTCACCAGGGTATCGATGATCGAAACCATCCCCTGGTAACCATAATTCAGCAGGTAGGCGTCTTCTTTGCCCACAAATGAGGCCAGATCGGTCTCCAATTCTTCATGATGAACAGAATTACCCGACATCATCCGCGCACCCATCGGGTACGCTAAACCGTAATCGCCAGCGGCCTTCGCATCAGCTTCGCGTACTTCCGGATGGTTGGCCAGGCCCAGGTAGTTGTTCAGGCTCCAAACCAGGTGTTCTTTACCATTGAATAACATGTGGGGGCCTAATTCGCCTTCCAGCTTAGGGTACGAAAAATACCCGTGCGACCATTTTTGATGCTGGCCCAGCGGCCCACCCATCGTTTTCGATATCTTATCAAATAAATCCAATGTGCTGTTTTCTTAAATAAAAATACAAATATAACCTTTGCAAGCGCGTCGGCCAAGCCTTATAACTTTTTATAATAGGTTATAACGGTTGCGGTTCATGGTAAATTGTTCATCGTTCATGGCAATTTCCGTTTATAACAAAAAAGAGACACAATTAGTGTGTCTCTCCTATGTTAACTATGCACTGGGATCCATGAACCATGAACTATCTATTAATCAACATTATCGTGCAGAAAATGATTATTGCTCCGCATCTCTGTTTTACCCTCATCGTCGGGCATCAGCGAAAAACGCGAGACCTGGCTCTCATCCGAAGGCGGCGTTTGCTGTAAAGCTATTTCCTTGCGCTTATAGGCAGGCACGTTCTCGAGTTCCTGTATATTGCCACTGCGCAGTTTCATGCTCAGATCCTTCAGCCGCATGATACGCTCGCGCGACTTGCGCAACTGTTCTTCAATCGTCTCATCGGTTTTATGATCATCGGCACCTGCCGGAACAGGTTCCGGTTCGGGTTCCGCCTCGGGCAGCTTTTCAACTTTTGCAGGTTCAAAACTCATCACCGAATCCGCTATTTTAAAGGTGATCTCTTCGGTACTCCCTGCTTCTGGTTCCGGCTGTTCTTCTTCGTTTAAATTATATTTGACCGCAGCCGGAGTATCTTCTTTAGCCGCAAACAGATCGAACAAATCGTTCTGCTTCGGCTCTTCCTTTGGCTTGATATAAGGCATGCCGGGAGCTTCCGGTTTTACCTGGCTGATGAATTCGTTTACCACAGGCTTCACCAGTGCGTCGGCTTCAGGTACCAGCATCGATACCACTTTCTTGCTGTTTTGCTCCCTTTCACGCTCGTCCATCGTTTGGAAGCCCGTTGCTATGATGGTTACCGAAAGCTTATCGCCCAGGGCCTCGTCACGGCAATTACCCCAAATCAGGTCGGCCGCAAGGCCGGCTTCTTCCTGAATGAAGTCGGTGATCACGCTCACTTCATCCATAGTCACTTCCTGCTCGCCCGAGCTGATGTTCAGCAATATATATCTTGCACCCTCTATCTCGTTATCCTTTAGCAATGGCGACAATAAAGCGCCCTCAACAGCTTTCAGCGCGCGGTTGTCGCCTTCGGCGGCGGCACTACCCATAATAGCCACGCCGCTATCCTTCATTACGGTGCGCACGTCTTTAAAGTCAACGTTGATATAGCCCGGCAGCGTTATGATCTCGGCTATGCCTTTGGCAGCCGTGGTCAAAATATTATCGGCCTGGGCAAATGCCGACCCAAGCGTAAGGTTACCGAATACCTGCCGAAGCCTGTCGTTCGAGATCACCAGGAACGAATCGACGTACTTTTTCAGCTCGCCCAAACCTTCTTCGGCCTGCATTTTACGACGCTTACCTTCAAATGAAAATGGGGTGGTTATGATGCCCACGGTCAATATATCCATCTCGCGGGCTGCCTTGGCGATAATAGGACTTGCACCTGTACCCGTGCCGCCTCCCAAACCTGCCGTAATAAACAGCATCTTGGTATTGGCGCCCAGCATTTGTTTGATATCGTCGATATTTTCAATAGCCGAGTTTTTTCCCACTTCGGGTATCGAGCCGGCGCCCATACCTTCGGTCAAACTGGCCCCAAGCTGTACCTTATTAGGAATCGGGCTCAATTCAAGCGCCTGGGCATCCGTATTACAAATTATAAAGTCGACACCCGTGATGCCCTGCTTGTACATGTGATTAACAGCGTTGCCGCCACCGCCGCCAACCCCGATAACCTTGATGATGGACGACTTTTCTTTTAACATCTCAAACTGCATATTCCTAATTTCCAGTTAAATGTGAATGACCAATAATTAATTTAACCTATCTGTAATATTACCTCTTTTTCAACAATGTTTTTCCACAATTGTCGATATTGTTGAAAAGTCGATAATTGTGAATAATTACTTTAAAAAGTCCTCGTCTTTGATATCATCCTTGATGAATTTGATACCTGTTTTAAGCAGCCTGTCAAGCAATCCTATCCGTTTATCTCCCTGCTGGTTACTTTGATCGAGCTTCAGCGCGGAGTTGACCGGCACCTCGTTATACTCCATTTTCTGTATGCCCTTAATGAGGAGACCTATACCTGTTGCGAAAGTCGGACTCTGCAGTTCTTCATAAACGGCCTTGGGCAATACCTCGTTTTTAGCCAGGTGCTCGTTAGGGTAACCTACGCGGCAATCCAGGCCGGTAACATATTCCACCAATTGCGGCAGGTGTTTCAATTGAGCGCCCCCGCCGGTGATAACTATGCCCGCGATCAGCTTTTTCTCATAACCCGACGACTTGATCTCGTAGTACACATGCTCGACGATCTCTTCCATCCTGGCCTGGATAACATATGCCAGGTTTTTCACCGAAATTTCCTTTGGTTCGCGGCCGCGCAAACCGGGAACGCACACGATCTCATTTTCCTTGTTCTCTTCTGCAAGCGCAGAGCCAAATCTTATCTTTAATTGCTCGGCTATATTGCGCATTACCGAGCATCCTTCACGTATATCCTCGGTAACGCTGTTGCCGCCGAAGGGTATAACGGCGGTATGACGAATGATACCTTCGTGAAAGATAGCCACGTCGGTAGTACCGCCGCCGATATCCACCAGCACTACGCCCGCCTCTTTTTCTTCATCGCTTAGCACCGACTCAGACGATGCGAGGGGCTCCAGTATCAGCTCCTGGCTTTCCAGGCCGGCTTTGTTGACACATTTAACGATATTCTTTATTGCGGTAACCTGGCCGGATATGATATGGAAGTTCGCTTCGAGCCTGACACCGGCCATCCCAACCGGATCTTTTATGCCTGGCTCGTTATCTACCGTATATTCCTGCGGCAGTACGTGAATGATTTCCTCGCCCGGCGGCATTACCAGGTTGTACATATCCTCCACCAGTTTATCAATATCCTTTCGGCCAATCTCGGTGTTCAGATCGCGGCGTGTTATAAGGCCGCGGTGCTGCAGGCTTTTGATGTGCTGCCCCGCTATACCTACGTTCACAACGCGTATTTCTACGTTCGACTGCGCACTGGCAACCTCAATAGCTTGAAGAATTCCTTGTACCGTTTTATCGATGTTCGAAACCATGCCGCGCGTAACGCCGGCCGATTCGGCTTTGCCGATACCCAGCACCTCAATTTTAGCGTTTCTGCTGCGCCGCCCTACAATGGCGCATATTTTGGTCGTCCCGATGTCGAGCCCTACGACGATCGGCGAACCTTTTTCCTGAGTCGAACTTTTATCCATAATCAATACTTTATTTGAGATGTGTCTTTTTCGTTTTTTAATGAATCTTCCCTGGCAACGGCCTTAAGCGAATCCTTTTTAAAGCTATCGCTCTTAACCCCCACAACCTGGTTAGCGTATTTTATATTGATGATCTTGTACCTGTCCCAACCCACCTGCGGCATCGCCTTTTTATAAAAGACCAGCAACCTGTCGAATTTCTGCTGCAGCGAGTCGGCGTTGCCAAGTAATATCCTGTTATTGCCTACGCGGGGTATCAGTTCCATCTCATGGCCCTGGTTCACGAATATTTCGGCTATTTGCGCGCTCCACAAAGAATCACGCCTGATGAAGTCGGCTGTTTTATATAGCTCCCTTGCCACATCGGTATGCAGGGTGTCCACTTTATGGCCGAACACTTCCTCGATATAACCGTTGGCCACCAGCACCCTGGCTGTAAAATTCGGCGACAACGGAATTTTCATCCCGTTCTGGTCGATATAAAAATCCTGGTCGAACTGGTTCATCACGTGGATGATCGGCTGACGCTGGCTGATCTCGACCCGGATGATGCCGTCCATGTCGGCATATACCACGGCCGATGCGATAAAAGGATTCGCCCGGAGCCTATTCTCGAGTTCGTGCAGGTTGATGCTTTCCATATTCCGGCCGACCAGTTGGTGACTGTGGATCCTAAGGATATGCTCTACCTCCTGCTTGTCGATAAAATATTGGCTGCCGGGTATATATATTTTCACTTCTTTGCAAAACACACCGGCCTTCTTATATTCAATGAAACTCATCAGCACAGCCAGGCCGCCGAGGCAAACAGCCCAGGCAGAACTTATCAGAATGCGCTTCCAGATGCGTTTCTTAAACATTTTCCAATACTTTTTTTAGAGGTTGAACCAGCTGATCGATGTCGCCTGCGCCTACTGTTAAAAGTAATTCAGGTTTTTCAATTCGCACGAGATCAACGGCTTCTTGTTTTCCACATTTCCGTTTATTCCACAATTTCATTCTGTCCAGGATCATATCAGCGCTCACACCCTCGATCGGCAGTTCGCGTGCCGGGTAAATGTCGAGTATGATCAATTCGTCACTCATATCCAATACCTCGGCAAAACCATCCGCAAAATCACGCGTACGGGTATATAAATGCGGCTGGAAAATTGTTGTGAGTTTTTTATCGGGATATAATTCTTTTACCGCTGTTATAGCTGCCCGTAATTCTTCCGGATGATGTGCGTAATCGTCGATATAGATATGGCCCTTATTCTTTACAATGTATTCGAACCGGCGCTTTACACCCAGGAATGAACCCAATGCCTTTTTTATCAGTTCGGGTTCGACGCCGGCCTTCAACGCGGCTTCGATAGCCGCCGTAGCGTTCTCGACATTGTGCAAACCCGGAATTCCCAGTTTAATATGCTCAATTGTCGTCGTGCCGTTCTTAAAATCGAAATAAAACTCACCGTCTTTAATCCGGATATTTGAACTATGCGCATCAGCGTAGCTTGTGGCGCTATAGGTTATGCCTGCGGTCAACGGGAGGTCTTCGTTGAAGATAAGGGTACCACCCTCCTTAACCTGGGACGCAAACTTCCGGAACGACTCAACCAGTTGGTCGTGACCGCCATAAATATCCAGGTGGTCGGCGTCCATCGAAGTAATAATGGCGATGTCGGGGTGCAAGGTAAGGAATGAACGGTCGTACTCGTCCGCCTCTACCACCACGATGTTGTTCTTTCCGTACAATACATTGGTATTATAGTTGGTCGAAATCCCCCCCAGGAAAGCGGAGCAATCCATACCCGAGTCCTTCAGGATGTGGGCTATCATGCACGAGGTGGTTGTTTTGCCATGTGTACCGGCAACCGCAATGGTAAACTTGCTTTGGCTGATGATACCCAAAACTTGCGAGCGTTTATATAATTCAAAACCGCGTCCCTTAAAATAGTTCAAGATGGCCGAGTCGCGCGGGATAGCGGGGGTATAAATAATCAGCGTGTGTTCATCGGGCGTATGGAAACTCATCGGTATCCAATCTTCACGATCGTCGAATATTATCCGTATACCTTCATTATGCAACTGATCAGTCAGATCGGTGGGAGTACGATCGTAACCACAAACTATGCATCCTAAATGGGCAAAATACCGTGCAAGGCCGCTCATGCCGATGCCGCCTATGCCGATCAGATATACCCGTGTGATGTTTTGCAGTTCCATTGTTTTGATTACACCGATTTCTTATTTTTCGATTACACCGATTTTACTTTGATTTCACCGATTTCCTTTTGTCATTCTGTCATTGGGTCATTGGGTCATTATGTCATTGGCTTCCCTCATCCTATAATGACTTAATAGCCTAATGACTTAATGACTTAACTACTCTGTTTAGCTATCTTAAAAACCTCTTTCGCTATCACTTCGTCCGCATCAGGGAGCGCCAGTTTGCTTATGTTGCTGCCCAATGTTTTTTGTTTATGCTCGTTTTTCAATAATTCCAGCGCGGCCGGTACCAATTTTTGTATCGCATCCTTGTCGGGGATGTACTCGCAGGCGTTTTCCTTTACAAGGCTCTGCGCATTTTTAGTCTGGTGATCTTCGGCCACGTTCGGCGAGGGCACGAGGATCACAGGCTTGCCAACCACACACAATTCGGCGATAGTTCCTGCTCCGGCCCGGGATATAATTACATCCGCCGCGGCATACGCCAGGTCCATTCGGGTTAAAAACTCCAGCACGCGGACATCCGCGGGTATATTGGTTCCCAGCGTGTCTTTTATCCCGCCATAATAAAACTTCCCGGTTTGCCATACCAGTTGAACATCCGCTTTTTTTATCTCGTCTAATCCTGCAAGGATGCTTTCGTTCAGCGTACGCGC
Organism: Mucilaginibacter sp.; assembly: GCA_035547095.1. Classification (GTDB taxonomy): domain Bacteria; phylum Bacteroidota; class Bacteroidia; order Sphingobacteriales; family Sphingobacteriaceae; genus Mucilaginibacter. The sequence goes on along the minus strand of DASZVE010000079.1, from coordinate 24,979 downwards.
TCCCAGGCTTCCTCCCGTTACCAGGATGGTCTTTTTATCAGCCGACAGCTTAAACTCTTTTAAAGCCTGCCCGCGTTTGCCTTTAATATCCACCGAATCCTTCCTTACCGGGTTACCTGTTTTAATGATCTTATCAGCCGGAAAAAATTGCTCCATTCCGTCAAAAGCAACGCATATTTTTGCGGCTTTTTTTCCTAATTTTTTATTGGTGATACCTGCAAATGAATTCTGTTCCTGTATCAGGTATGGTATTTTTTTCCACGAAGCGGCGTATAACAACGGCCCCGATGCGTAACCGCCCACGCCTACCGCCGCATCGGGCTTAAACCGATTGATGATGCTAATCGACTGCAGCACGCTACCGAGCAACCTGAACGGTAACAACAGGTTCTTCAGGATCGATTTCCGCTGAATACCCTGCACATTCAACCCAATGATCTCGTACCCCGCCGCCGGAACGCGCTCCATTTCCATCCGCCCCTTTGCGCCCACAAACAATATCTCGGTTGCCGGATCAAGCCGCTTCAAAGCGTTGGCAATGGCAATGGCCGGGAAAATATGCCCGCCTGTACCGCCGCCGCTAATGATTATTCGTTTTGCTGATTCCACCGATTTGGTCATTAAGTCATTAAGTCATTTTACAAACTCATCAATCTGCACATCCGCACATCCGCATATTTGCACATCTGCCTTTTTGCACATCAGGCAATCGCCACATTCACTTCCTTTATCTCTCCCACAACCACTTTCTTCGGTTCGTCAATATCCCGGCTTACCGACAGAATGATACCGAACGCGATACTGGTAAACAGTATCGACGTTCCTCCCATACTGACTAACGGCAATGGCACACCTGTTACCGGTCCTAATCCTACTGCCACAGCCATATTAGCAAAGGCCTGTATGGTAAGACTAAAGCTTAAACCTGCCGCTAATAAGGCGCCGAACGCCTTTGGCGCTTTGGTTACGATCTTGATACAGCGGTAAAGCAGGAACAGGTAAATACCTATCAAAGCTATTCCGCCCAGCAAGCCGTACTCTTCAATAATGATAGCGTATATCTCGTCTGAATATGATTCAGGCAAATAATTCCGTTCGACGCTATTGCCCGGGCCTTTTCCAAATATTCCGCCGGTAGCTATCGCTATTTTGGCGTGGTCCGATTGAAAAGCCTTATCTCCGCTGGCTTTGTCGTGATGCAAAAATGTATGCATACGCGACCTGTAGACGGCCCGGCGCGGGCCGAGAAAAACAACACCAACTAATAGAACGCCGCCCGCGAGACACGTTATCGCAATCTGCTTAATACTGATGCGCCCGATGATGAGCAGTAAAATGCTCACACCGAACAGCATAAGCGCGGTCGAAAGATTGGCAAGGGCGATGAGTATAAAAACAACGCAAACAGAGCCCATGATGGGGATAAACGACTCCTTGACATCCTTTATATTTTCCTGCTTGCGCGATAAGGTGCGCGCCAGGTAAGTAATGAGGGCCAATTTTGCCAGGTCGGAGGTTTGGAAACTAAAACCGGTGCCCGGTATGGCGATCCAGCGGCTGGCGTTATTGATATGCGAACCAAAGACAAGCGTATAGAGCAACAGCGGAATCGTGATGATCATCAGCAGCTTGGATATACCCGCATAGTAGCGATAATCAAGTTTGTGCGAGATATACATCAACGCAATACCGCCCACTACCATCGCCAGGTGCTTCATAAGGATCGATTCGACACCTACCCCTCTTTTATAAGCCAGCGTGCCCGTAGAACTGTAAACAGCCAGCAATGAGATGGCCGAAAGCAATATCACGATAAGCCATATCCAGCGGTCGCCTTTTGTGTTGTTTAGTATTTTATTCACGATTACACCGATTTTTTAGTCCATAGTCCTCGTTTCTTTCATCTGCACATTTGCACATCTACAATTCCTTCACCGCCTGCTTAAACTGTGCGCCCCTGTCTTCGTAATTTTTAAACAGGTCGAAGCTGGCGCATGCGGGCGACAACAATACCGTATCGCCTTTTTTGGCCAGGTGATATGCCACCTGCACAGCTTCCTGTGCGGAAAAAGTATTTACTATAATGTCGACCATATCTTCAAATGCGTCGTGTATCCGGCGGTTGTCCTTGCCCAGGCATACAATGGCTTTTACCTTCTGCTTTACGAGCTCATTCAGCATACTGTAATCGTTGCCTTTGTCGACGCCGCCCAGGATAAGTACTACGTCCGTGGTCATGCTTTCCAAAGCATACCAGGTGGAATTGACATTAGTAGCCTTGGAATCGTTGACGAAACCGATGCCGGAGATCTTAGCAACAAATTCCAGCCGATGCTCGATGCTCCTGAAATTACTCATGCTCTCGCGAATAGTGTCGTTGCGTATCTCCAGCACGCGCGCGACGATGCCTGCGGCCATGGAATTGTAAATGTTGTGTTTGCCCTGCAGGGCGAGCTCGTTGATCGACATTTGAAATTGTCCTTTAATTGTGTTTATGATGATATGGTGCTCGTCGAGATATGCTCCCGATGAAAGTTTTTTTTTAATTGAGAAAGGCAACTGCTGCGCTTCTATTTTTTTGTCCTCCATTATCTTTATGGTCTCAGGATCGTCCTTGCAATAGATGAAATAGTCATCCGCCGTTTGGTTTTGAGTGATCCGGAATTTGGATGCGGCGTAGTTCTCCAGCTTGTAATCGTACCTGTCCAAATGATCAGGCGTTATGTTCAGCAGCACGGCGATGTTCACCCTTAACCGGTACATGTCGTCCAGCATAAAACTGCTCAATTCCAGCACATAATGATCGAATTGCTCCGTGGCTACCTGGTAAGCGAAGCTGTTGCCGATGTTCCCTGCCAGCCCGACATTCAATCCGGCATTTTTCAGAATGCGGTAGGTAAGACTCGTTGTAGTTGTCTTGCCGTTCGATCCGGTGATGCCTATGATATTGGCATTGGTATACCTTCCGGCAAATTCGATCTCGGATATTACGGGTATGCCTTTCTCTCTCAATTTCTTCACTATCGGCGCTTTTTCGGGTATACCCGGACTTTTTACTACCTCGGTCGCCTTCAGTATTTCTGCTTCGGTATGTTGATTTTCCTCGAAGCGGATACTCCAGTCGGTCAGCTGCTTTTTATGATTATCGGCAATGACTCCGAAATCCGACACAAAAACATCGTACCCGACCTTTTTAGCCAGGTAAGCCGCACCCGTGCCGCTTTCGCCGGCGCCGAGTATGACGATCTTTTGTTTTTGCGATCTCATTTTGTTGGATGTTTTACGTCGTACGTTTTACGTTTTTATATTTCCCGGATTCTACGTCAAACGTTTAACGTCCAACGTAAAACCTTTAATTCTACCTTAACTTCAGCGTCACTATGGTCACTATCGCCAGTAATATCCCGATGATCCAAAAACGGGTTACGATCTTTGCTTCGTGGAATCCCTTCTTCTGAAAGTGGTGATGCAACGGCGCCATCAGGAATATCCTTTTACCCTCGCCGGTTTTCTTCTTTGTGTACTTAAACCACGAAACCTGCATGATCACCGACAGATTCTCGACCACAAAAATTCCGCACAATACCGGCAGTAACAGCTCTTTGCGTATCATGATGGCAAATACCGCTATGATGCCGCCAATAGTCAAGCTGCCTGTGTCGCCCATAAATACCTGGGCCGGGTATGAATTGTACCACAGGAAGCCTACACATGCCCCCACAAATGCGCCTGCAAACACCACCATCTCGCCTGAGTCGGGTATGTACATGATGTTCAGGTAATCGGCGATCACTGTGTTACCGGATACATAAGCCAGCACCGCCAGCGTGACGCCAATGATAGCTGACGTTCCCGTTGCCAGCCCATCGATACCGTCGGTAATGTTCGCGCCGTTGGATATGAAGGTAATAATGACGATAACGCACAGCATGAATACGACCAGGCCGTACTTTTCAAATCCCTTACCAAAAACTGTAAGCACTTTGGCATAGTCGAACTCGTTGTTCTTATAGAAAGGCATCGTTGTTTTCGTGGAATGGATATTCTGCGTATAAACCGGCTTGTTGCCTTTCATGTGAAACTCAACCGGCGCATCGATCGTGATCGGAGGTTTCACTTCCTGGCTAATCATAATATCGGAGTTGCCATACATGGTTAACCCGATGATCAGCGCCAGCCCTACCTGTCCAAAAATCTTAAACTTGCCCGCCAGGCCTTCCTTGTTCTTTTTGAATACCTTAATATAGTCGTCCAGGAAACCAATGGCGCCAAGCCAGACCGTGGTGATCAGCATCAGGATCACATATACATTACCAAGCTTCGCAAATAATAGAGTCGGTATAAGGATGCCGAGAATGATAATGACGCCTCCCATGGTTGGAGTGCCGGCTTTTTGCATCTGTCCTTCCAAACCCAGGTTTCGGATGGTTTCGCCAACCTGCTTAAACCGGAGATAGTCGATCAGCCGACGGCCATAAACCGTAGTGACAATGAGCGAGAAGATCACAGCCATCGCCATTCGGAAGGTGATGTATTGGAACACCCCGGCGCCCGGTACACTGTAATTTTTTTCCAGATAATTGAACAAATAGTATAGCATATTGCTCTATTCCAACAGCTTAAAAATGGCCTGTAGTTCTTCTTTATCGTCAAAGTGATTTCGCACACCTTTTATCTCCTGGTATTTCTCATGACCCTTCCCCGCCACCAGCACGATGTCGCCCGGCTGCGCGAGGTTAACAGCGGTTTTAATGGCTTCGCGGCGGTCGACGATACTCATCACGTCCTTCTTATATTTTGCATCCACACCTTTTTCCATGTCTTTGATGATTTGAGCGGGCTCCTCCGAGCGCGGATTATCAGATGTAAGGATGACCTTATCGCTCCACTCGCAGGCTACATGCGCCATCACCGGCCGCTTGGTTTTGTCCCTGTCGCCGCCGCAGCCTAACACCGTAATCACTTTTTCTTTGCCCCGCCGCACGTCGTGGATCGTGCTTAATACATTCTGCACCGCATCGGGGGTATGCGCATAGTCAACAATGCCGACGATGCCATTTGGCGCGGTTACATAGTCAAACCGGCCCTCGGCGCCCGACAACTTGCTCAGGCTGGTCAGTACCTTGGCTTTATCCTGCTCCAGCAGCATGGCGGCCGCATAAACAGCCAGCAGGTTGTACGCATTGAACGACCCGACCAGTTTGAACCACACTTCTTCTCCGTCGATATTCAGGAGCAAACCCGTAAACTGGTTCTCGATGATCTTCGCCCGGTAATCGGCCATGCTTTTCAGCCCGTAGGTTTTTTTATGGGCTGCAGTGTTCTGCAGCATCACCATACCGTTTTTGTCATCGAGGTTGGTAAGCGCGAATGCGTTTTTGGGAAGACGGTCAAAAAAGGTCTTTTTCGCATCACGGTACGCTTCAAAAGTCTTGTGGTAATCGAGGTGATCGTGTGTCAGGTTCGAAAAAATAGCGCCGGCGAACTTCAGCCCTTCTATCCGGTGCTGTACAACAGCGTGCGAGCTTACTTCCATAAAGCAGTAATCGCAGCCTTTTTCCACCATTTCGTGCAGAAGCATATTCAGCTGCACCGGGTCGGGCGTGGTATGGGTTGCCATTACCACCTGGCCATTTATCTGGTTCTCGACAGTCGACAGCAAGCCGCATTTATACCCCAGATCGCGGAACAATTTGTAAAGCAGCGTGGCAATAGTTGTTTTACCGTTGGTACCGGTAACACCTGTCAGCTTTAACTTCTTTGAAGGATTTCCATAATAGTTTGCGGCCACGATACCCAGCGCGACGGCCGAGTTTGACACCATAAAAAAGTCAACCTCGCCGGTTACATGCGCGGGAAGCTCTTCACAGATAACCGCAATCGCGCCGTCAGTAACCGCCTGCTCTATATAATCATGACCGTCGACATGCTCACCTTTTACAGCTACGAACAAACAACCCGTAACCACTTTGCGCGAATCGAACACGATTGCGCTAATCTCCATATCGGCGCTGCCCTGCAGCTCCGTAAATGCCAGTCCTTCTAGTATCTCACTTAAATTCTTCATTCCAACTCTATCGTTATTTTAGCCCCTTTAGGAATGATACTACCGCCGGTTACCGATTGTTTGACCACCGCCCCGCTCCCGCGGGCCACCACCTTATAGCCCGCATTCCCCAGCACATACACCGCATCGCTTAATCCCATACCCACAACCGACGGCACAGCGCCCCGTTTGTTTTCTGTCTCCTCGAATGCCACGCCGCCCGTAGTGTCCACACTCGCGGTGCTCGATGCGTACAATGGCTTAATATTCAGTTTACTGTACACTTCCTGTATGGCTTTACGATTGCCTGATTTAGTCTTGGGCATTTCGGTATTGCCAACAAAGCGTATGGGTGTGCTTTGGTTTATCTCCAGGTCGCTGGCATAAACGCGGTCGGCAATGGCCCTGAACACCGGCCCGGCGATCTTTGCCGCCAGGTATTCACCCTTGGGATCGTTTACCACCACAATCATCGAATACTTAGGATGGTCGGCCGGAAAATAGCCGCAAAACGAGGCCTGGTGCTTTTTCTGTTCGCCATAACCATGCTTGCCATTAGCTATCTGTGCGGTACCGGTTTTGCCTGCAACCGTATAAAGGGGGTTCTTTATATAAGTTTTACCCGTGCCTTCCTGCACTACGCCTTCCAACATACCCCGGACCAGGCCCAGGGTCCTGTCCGAACATATTTTATCGTTGATCGTTCTGGCCTGGAAACGCTCAACCGTATTGTTCAAGCGGCGTATTTCCTTCACAAAGATCGGCGCAATCATTTTACCGTCGTTCGCTACGGCGTTGTAAAAACATAGCATCTGCAATGGCGTCAGCTTTTCTTCGTAACCGTAAGCCATCTGGGGCAGCGTAAGTTTGCTCCAGCTTTTGGATTTCGGCGTTTTTATTAGCGGCCTTCCTTCGCCGGGTATTTGCAGGTCGAGCTTATCGTTCAAATGATAGCTATAAAGCGCATCGGTAAAGTCGCTCGGGTCATCTTTAAAATGATCATAAACAAATTTTGCGGCCGCGACGTTCGACGATTCCTCAAATGCCCTTTTGGCCGATATCACATAATTTTCGCCTAATTCCGCATCGGTAACCGTATATTTTTCGTTGCCGGGGATGATATGCATTTTACCGCCATCCACGTTGATCTTGGTACTGGTGTCGATTTTGTGCTGTTCCAGCAGCGTCATGTAACTAGCCAGCTTAAATGTCGAGCCCGGCTCGGCTGCTTCACTTATCGCATAGTTCATCCGCTCTTCGTAATCGCCGCTTTTTGTCCTGGTGAAATTGGCTATCGCCCTGATCTCACCGGTCGACACTTCCATCAGCACCACACAGCCGTGATCGGCCTGGCTGCTTATCATTTCTTTTTTTAAAGCGGCCTGGGCAACATCCTGCAGATTTACATCAATGGTCGAAATAATGTCCGCGCCGTCTTTCGGGGCGATCTCCTCCTGACCGCCATTTACCGGCATCCACACACCCCCGGCTATCCGCTGCATTAGCCGCTTGCCATTTTCGCCGTTAATGTAATCGGCATAAGCGCCCTCGAGGCCTACAGCAACTGGCTTTCCTGCGGCGTTGGTTGCATTGTCATTTTCGTAACCGATGGTCCGTTGCGCCAGGTCCCTGAAGGGCAGCACACGCTTATTTTGCTCAACTGCTATCAATCCGCCTTTGTACTTGCCCATGTTGAAGATCGGGAACGTACGTATCTGCTTCAGTTCCTGGTAAGTTACTTTGCGGCGGATCAATTGGTACCGGTCGCTGTCCCTCCGGGCGTTGCGCAGCATACGCGAATATTCGCGTGGTGTCCGGTCGCCAAAAAAATGAGCAAGGCTCGCAGCCAGCGAATCGACCTTTTCATAAAAGATCTTATCGTCGGCTATTCCGCCTGCCAGCATATCCATGTGCAGTTCGTATTCGGGCACCGATGTCGCCAGCAAACTGCCGTCGTCGGCAAAAATATTGCCGCGAGCGGCTTCTACATTCTGGTACTCGGTCGTCATGGCTTTTGACAATGCTTTCCATTTGGCTCCCTGAACAAATTGTACCCGGCAAAGCTGTACCACCACGGCGCCGGAAAAGATCAGGATCAAACCGAACGCGATGTAAACACGCAGCAATATGTTGGTCCTAATTCCCATCTTTCTGATCGTCCGTTTTTATTTTTTGCGGCGGATTGATCGCCTCCTTTAAACCGAGGGTATCGGCCCTTTTTGCCACTTCCGACAAAGTGCTTTTGTAAGCAAGGTCAGCCTTGGCGGTTTTATAATCCCAGCTCAGCTCCTTAACTTCTTTACCGATCTTATCGATATCCCGTATGTTCTTTTCGGCCAGGTGCATATTGCCGATATAGATCATGCCCAGCAAAACCAGGAATAAAATAAAAGGCAAGGCGCTGGTGGCTTTCTCGGAGTTAAAGTTTTTGACAAGCAGCTGCCAAAGCACTTTCTCCGACATCTCCTTTGCCGGCTGCTTTTCCTCGACAACAAGTTCCTTTTCGGTTTCCTGTTCCTCTTCTATTTCGTTGCGCAGGCGATTGGTCATTTTTTTACCGCTATCCTTAGTTTAGCGCTCCGTGCCCTGTTATTTCTTTTTATCTCATCCACGGATGCGGTTATGGCGCCGCGGCTTACCGCATCGAGCGGTTTTTTATCATTCCCGTAAATGTCCTTTTCCAGTTCGCCGCTGAATTTGCCTTTGGCGATGAAATTCTTTACCAACCTGTCTTCCAGCGAATGGTATGACATCACCACCAGCCTGCCGCCCGAAACCAACACCTCGGCCGATTGGATCAAAAAATCTTTCAGCGCCTCCAGTTCCTGGTTCACCTCGATGCGCAAGGCCTGGAATACCTGCGCCATGTACTTATTTTCTTTGCCGCGGGGGATGAGGTCGGATATCACATTTTTAAGGTCGGCAACTGTATTGATGCCGGCGTTCAGCCTGCCGGTTACGATAGCTTTGGCCAGCGACTTGGCATTTTGTATTTCGCCGTAAATACCGAAAATGCGGTGCAAGTCGGCTTCGCTGTAGGTATTTACCACTTCTTTGGCTGTTAGTTTATCCGCCTGGTTCATCCGCATATCCAATTCAGCATCAAAGCGGATCGAAAAACCGCGTTCGGCCTGGTCAAACTGGAACGAAGAAACACCGAGGTCGGCCAGGATACCGTTAACCGGTATCGCATTATGCAGTTTGCAGAAATTTTTGAGGTACCGGAAATTCTGATCTATAAACTCAAAACGCTCATCGTCGATCAGGTTTTGCTGTACATCAGCGTCCTGGTCAAATGCCAGCAATCGACCGTTTTTGCCGAGATGTTTCATGATCTCCCGCGAATGCCCTCCACCTCCAAAGGTCACATCCACATAAGTACCCTCCGGGCGGATATTCAGCCCATCGATACATTCCTTTAACATTACGGGGGTATGGTAATTATTCATCGGCATTCCTCCTTCCGCTTCCCATTACTTCTTCGGCCAGCCGCGCAAAATTTTCGGGCTCGTTATCCATCTGCCCGTCATAAGCATCTTTTGCCCAAACTTCGATCCGGTTAAACTGACAGGCTAGCACCACATCGGTTTTAATGCCTGCATATTCCGTCAGCGGCTTGGGGAGCAACACCCTACCCGCGCTGTCCAGCATTAATTCGGTGGCGCCCCGGGTAAAGTACCGGATGAATTCCCGCGTTTTTTGCTCGTATTGATTAAGCTTACTCAGCTCGTCGGTGATCTTGTCCCATTCCTTGCGGGTGTAAACAACCAGGTGCTTTTCGAAACCACGATTAATGACAAGACCCTCCCGTTCAGCATCTGGCAGCTGTTTTTTGAGGCCGGCCGGGATCATCATCCTGCTTTTGGCATCCAGTTTACATTCAAATTCACCTAAAAAATGAGGCATTGTTACACTACGGCAATATTGCAGAGTAAAAGTAAATCACTTTTCCCACTTTTTCACATTTTTTGCTACTTTTTCCTACTAAAAGTTTTCAACATTCATTTTTTTAACTAGTTTCGCTAAACTTAAAATAATTTACTATTTGTGAAACAATGGGATGTTTTTCTTTTGGGAGTTAAATCATAACCACTCAACCGATAAAAGTCCCGCAAACCATTAAGAAAATGATCAGGAAATTTATTCTCGTGTCGGTTGCGGCGCTTACCGTGGCCGGCTGTAAAAAAGACAGCAAAACGTTATTGCTGAATGTTACAGGAACCTGGAAAATGACAGCCTTCGACCAGGGCCAGGTATCAACCAATGCTTCGCAATATCCTTGCATTCAAAACAGCCTGATAACTATTAATGCCGATGGCACTGCGACTGGAGCGTACATGGGCAGTTCGCCGTGCGTGTTGTCGAATGTCGGCGGCAACACCGGTGTTGTAGTTACGCTTGGCCAACCAGGGCAGCCGAGCACGACGTTGAACTGGGTACGGAATGGCAATAACTTTACCTTCAAACAAACCACTCAGGGTTCCGCTCAGCGTTTTTATGCTACACTCAGTAACGTGAACAACCAATTGACGATGCATATTACCGACACCATAAAGGTCGGCGGGAATACGATGATCGAGCACGAGACCCGTGTAAAACAATAAGTTACTATTGTTTGAATGCCGCGAGGCAAAACTTTTCGCAAACCGTTGCCTGTAATAAAACTTTATTACAGGCAATTGCATATTATTGTGCCTCACTCACAAATAAATGGTAATTGTAATACAATGTGCCGACCGGGTGGGGCTGGTCGCCGGTATATCAGGTTTGCTTGCTTCGGAAAACCTTAACATCGTTTCGACGAACGAGCACGTGGATAAGGGCGAGAACCTGTTCTTTATGCGGCTGGAAATAGATAAGCTAAGCGACGGTAAAGCCCTGGAGCAAAAGCTGTATTCGCTTTTACCGGAAGGGGCGACAGTGAAGGTAAACCCCAACCCCGAAAAGAAGGTTGTCGTGATGGTGACCAAGGAATATCATTGCCTGGCTGATATCCTTGTCCGCAATCACTTCAAAACGCTGGGCGCCTCCGTTCAGTGTGTTATCGGCAACTATACAACCCTTGAAGACATCTGTCAACGATTTGGCGTTCCTTTTTACCATGTAAACTATGAGCTCACAGCAGAGCCGGAACAGCAGTTGCTTGATATTATCGGCAGGCACGAATACGATTACATCGTGCTGGCTAAATTTATGCGCGTATTGTCGCCCGGTTTTGTAAGCCGTTTCCAGGGGAAGATCATCAATATACATCACTCTTTTTTGCCAGCCTTTGCAGGTGCTAATCCTTACCGCCAGGCTTACGAGCGCGGGGTAAAACTGATCGGCGCTACAGCGCACTTTGTAACAGACGAGCTGGACGAAGGCCCCATCGTTGCCCAGCAGGTCATATCGGCTGGGCACTCGTTTACCGCGGCGGATATGATGAAGGCCGGCAAAGAGATCGAAACGGCAGTTTTAGCCAGGGCTCTGCGGCTGGTTTTTGATGACAGGGTATTTATTTATAAGAACAAGACGGCTGTACTGGAATGATCAGTTGAATTGAATGGTAGCCGGACCGGATATTTTAGTGACGTGACAATTGCAGCCTCCGGCAATTTTAAAAATAGCCATTTTCGTTTCTCCGGTAGCAGGATTGGTTGCTGTAACCCGGATATTGTCGCCATCGGTCGAAAGACTCTTTAGTTCGTTATCATTAGCGATGACGTAGGTGCCTTCAACGAGATCATAATTAGCAACGCCGGGCTGCATTGCTTTATTGGTACTCAAGTCAAATACCTCAAAATTGCTTACAGCTATCGGGTTGCCCTGGTTATCCGTAAAATGTATTATAACCGTTGCAAAAAGAGCGGTACACACCTGCGTGCCGCAGGCATTGCTTTGCAGGTTCTTTTTACAAGCCGACAGAAGTATCATCCCGATAAACACTGCTGATTTCCTGTACATTGCGTTAAGTTTTTCAACTATTACGAACCCGACGTATTATTTGTAACAAGCCACGCTGATTTGTACAACCTTTTGGCCATTCGGAGTATCCATCGATAGTCCAGAAGAGGGCCGCAAGACCACTCTAAACCATTGATCCCTACCCAATTTGGGGAATAAAACACACGTTCAAGCCAACAAATTAACAGTAACCCAACAGGCTGTTTTAATCCCAAAATGCTTGTTTAAACGCACGAAAAGCGCTTTTAAGCTATTCGCCTATATATCAGCACGATTGTTGCGTAGCTGCCATAGTTATTTTGCTGATACACCCTAATTAAATGAAGCTATTAAAGAATTCACCCCCCATTCTTTGGGTTTGGTATGCGCTGGCGTTAATTTCTTCCACCGCTTTCGCCCAGGCGCCTAATATAGCGTATACGCCGTCCACCTATGCAATGACGCAAAACACGGCGATAACCCCCATGACGCCCGCTAATTCAGGTGGTGCTGTTGGCACATTTGGCTATGGAACCGCCACAGGAATAACGGGAGGCTCGCTTGACCACCCTTACGGCGTTGTAACCGATGCTTCGGGAAACGTATATGTTGCGAATCTTGGGGTCGACAAAAAGGATCCCGGATCGGTCCTCAAATACAATGTAAGCTCACACGCCTGGAGCACTTTCGCTACCGACTCGGTTAATAATCCATCGGCCATTGCGATCGACAACTCCGGTAATGTTTATGTCCTGAATTACCAAAGGTCGAACAACGGCAACGGTAATTACGACGGCAACGCATACATCGCTGAATACAATTCATCGGGCACATTGTTAAACCTTCCGGTACAGGGCTTAGGCCCGGCTACCGGTATCGCCATCAATAACTCCAACGGGAACCTGGACGTTGCGGAGGAAAGTGCCAACGGGGGTAACGCAGCCGTAGTTGAATTTACAACCAGCGGCGCCGTTAATTTCACGCTGACAAACACCGCTATCCCGAACCCGGTAAACGTTGCTACGGACAACTCGGGGAATATTTACGTACTTGACAATACTAAGCTGGATGTAGTGAAATTTTCAAGTACAGGTTCTTACCTTTCCATTCCGGTCAGTACCGGCCTGGTCAATCCTTTCGGCCTGTATATCGACGGTTCAGGCAATATCTATGTCAGCGATTCGGGTGTTGGGGGAACAAAAAGCTTAAAGGTTTACAATTCGTCCGGAACGCTCTTAACAACTTTGAGCGGGCTTACCGACCCCGAGGGCATGACCACGGACAGCAAAGGGAATTTATATGTTACCGACTATACCAATAATACCTTAACGGAGTACCAGCCAACCGGCGGATATTTTATAAGCGGCAAGCTGCCGCCGGGTTTGAGCTTCAATTATGCGACCGGGGTTATCAGCGGCACGCCGACCACCACCTTCGCATCCACAACGTACACTATTACGGCATACAATGCGAGCGGCAGCAGCAGCACCACCGTTACCATTTCGTGTACGGCCAATGCTTCAGCGCCTACCATAGTTTATGTTCCGTCGGTACAGGTTTTTACAACAGGCACGATCGACACGCTCAAAGCGACGACAACGAACAACCCGAACCAGTTTTCGAGCAGCCCGGGCTTGCCGGCCGGTTTCAGCTTTACTTCTTCAGGAAACATCATGGGAACAACCACGACAGTCTCCGCTGCTACGGTATACACCATAACCGCGACGAATACGTCGACCGGCCTTAGCGCAACCACAACTGTAAGTTTGGCTTTTGTGAAAGACAACTACTGGACCGGCAAACAAAGTAATGTTTGGACAGACAAGCAAAACTGGAGCGCTAAAACGGTCCCGACATCAACAACCTACGCCAGTATCGGTGTGGTAAACTACACGGGACCCGACCCCGTGATATCAGCGACTGATGGCAACCAAACGGTGGGATACTTAGTAATGGGTGCATTAAATTCTGCAACTGTAACGGTGCAGAGCGGCCTCTCACTTACGGTAAACAATATATTGCAGGTAAACAACAATGCAACCCCGGTTTTTTCAGGAGCCGGCACTTATAATGTTATATCAACGGGCATTGTTAGTGTGATCGGTACAGGCGACCTGACCATAACCTCGGCAACGGGAACATCATTTGTTCTGCAGTCGACCTCTGCCGGTTCAGCATCTGTCGACGCTATGACATCGGGCTCGATAAACGGGCAAGTAACCGTACAGCGCTACCTGACGGCCCAGCGGGGCTACCGCCTGCTGGCTTCGCCCGTAAATTATTCGGGTGCTGCCGATGGCAACGGTAACCTGGCTTACAGCCTTAATTATGTAAAAAATTCGGCCTACGTTACCGGAACAACCCTCGCACCCGGTGGCTTTGACGTTTCGTCAACCGTGACCACCACATCCGAAAATCCCACACTTTATTTATACCGCGAGGATGTACCGGTAAGTAATGCGAGCTTCATCAGCGGCAATTACCGCGGCATAAGCAATATTACTAACCCGCCGACCTACAGCCTGAACAACGAAAGCTCGACTTATACGATACCGGTAAGTAACGGCTTCCTGTTCTTTTTCAGGGGCAACCGGGCGAGCGCTTCATTTGATGCAGAAACCAAAACAACCTATGCCGCGACAACCGCTACGTTAAGTGCAACCGGTTACCTGAACCAGGGGCAGATCATTTTCAGGGATTGGTATAATGCGTCTTCAACAGCGCCGGGCTTTTCAAACCCCTCAGCTACGGTTGAAGGTTTCAACCTTGCAGCGAACCCATACGCTTGCACCATCAGCCTGGACAATTTTAACACCACGACCACAACTTCGGGTATTTATGGCTCCAACATAGCTCCGTTCTTTTACGAACTGAATCCGAAGACGCAAAATTACGATATATACGAAGCAGGGATAGGATACTATACCAATAGCGGCAGCAAATATATCGCCAGCGGCCAGGGCTTTTTTGTACAGGCAACAAATACGGGCGGGGAGCTGATCTTTAACGAAACGGCAAAAACATTATCGTCAATACCAACAACAAACCTGCTGATGACAACTAAGGGAAGAGCGCTCGCAGCCAATACCGCCGGCACACCGCAAACGCTGCGCCTCCAGATGGCACTGGATACGGTTAACACCGATGATATGCTGATCGTGTTCGATAATAATGCCAAACCGGGATATGCTTTTGCTGAAGACGCGCTCCACAAGACCGGCTCGGGGAAGGTAAATTTGAGCAGCATATCCAATGACGGCCAGGCGCTTTCTATCAATAAGCTCCCTCTGCGCGATGGGCTTGTTATCCCATTAAAGGTGGGCTCCAATGCTTACAGCACCTATACGCTTAACCTGGCCCAGGCTCAAGGCCTCCCGCAGGTGTATGATGTTTGGCTGAAGGACGCATTTACAGGCGATTCGGTGAATATGCGTAACACTACGAGCTATACATTTTCCATTACCACCGATACCGGCAGCTACGGTGCTAAACGGTTCTCGATAGCCATGCGCCAAAACCCGGCGCTGAAGTATAAGTTGCTGAACTTCGACGCGCAGAAATCGAGCAGCCAGGTGAAGGTTACCTGGACCACGCAAAATGAATTTGACTTTACCAGCTTTGCTGTTGAACGCAGCAACGACGCGGGTAAAACATTTAATATGATCGGTTCGGTTAGTTCAGACGGGTCAGGTTCATACAGCTTTACCGACAAAGCGCCTGCAGCCGGATCAAATTTATACAGGCTGAGGCAACAAGACATTAACGGCAGCATCACTTACTCCGCCCCTGTCGACGTGAAATTTGCAACCGGCAGCACTGTAGCGCTGAACCTTTACCCTAACCCGGCGGTCAATACCATCAACGTAAGTTTTGTACCAAAATCACAGGATAATACCACGTACAATGTCAGCATTACAAACAGCGCCGGCCTTGTGGTGGCAAACGCGCGTATTTCGGGTACCAACTGGCAGGGCAATATTAACAACCTGCTGCCGGGTACTTACCTCGTCAATATAACGAACAACAAAGACAACCAGTTGGTGGGTCAAACCAAGTTTATCAAGATGTAAGGCGTACATAGGGAAACAAAGCAGAAAGCGGTGAACGGAAAGTTCATAGCTTTTTGTTTTAAATACCCTATTTTTTTTTACGTACATAGGTCAGGTCGTACGAAACGGTTACGGTGCCGTCGCCATTATTTACGTCCTGGTACTGACGCACGCTGTTGGAACCCATGTTGTAGAATTTGAAGTTCCCCGTTATCTTTTTGCCGTTATTAAAACGTTCGTAGGTGAAGAACATCACGCTGTCCCGATATTCGCCGTTGAGGTAATGCTGCGCAGAGCCCCCTGAGCCGACCCAGTCCTGCTCCCACTTACGTGTTGCAGGGTCGTAATAATTGATGCTTTTGCCGCTGCCGCCCTGAAGGTCGGTCCAGTTTTCCAGCAAACCGCAACCGCCAGAAATGCTTTGTACTACACTATGGCCCACCAGCGTTTTGGTGCCGGTTTGGTATACATCCCATTCGCCGATCCAATAATCGAAGTCGTGCGTATGGGGTTCGGAAGCGCAGGGGCTTTTTTGCTGTGCAAAGCCGGCCAGGGTTATACAGCTAAATGCGGTCAACAACAGTTTTTTCATATACGATTCATTTTAACCAATTATTATCAAATTTCATCCAATAAATATCGTCATTGCCGTTGCCGGCCTGGGTAAGCATTAGTAATAATTGCTGGTAAGCTTTGGTCTTCCCGTCCGTGAAAACAGCAGCCGGACGGTTGCTGGTAAACACCAAATATTTACCATCGCGGGTAACATACGGACAATAATCCAGCGAAGCTGAGTTGATTGGCGCAGCCAGATGTCTTACGGGAAGCCAGTTGCCGTTGGTGTCTTTATGACTGATGTACAGGTCGCCGCGACCCAGGTCGTCCGGGCGACCGTAGCAAGAGAAGATGATAAATCTTTCATCCCGGTCGACAAAGGCATTGAATTCGTCGTATTTGGTGTCGATGTCTTCGGGCAGGCTTTCGGGCTTGGCATACCGGCCGTTGACCCATTTGCATACAACAATATCTTCGCTGCCTTTGCCATAAGTCGCTTCGGTGGTAAAATAAAGGTTGCCGCTTTTGGTAATCGAAGGATAAAATTCGTCCTTACCCGAATTAACTTCCGGACCGAGGTTTTCCGGCTCGCCCCAGACGCCGTCGGGTTTACGGCCCACCTTCCAAATGTCGAAATCTTTGGTCTTATTGCCTTGCACAGGCCTGTCGGACGAGAAATATATAGTTTTGCCGTCGGCAGAGAAAGTGGCTTCCAGGTCGCGGTACCGGCCCGAGAAGGGCGCAACTTCAGGTTTACCCCATCGGCCGCCCCTTTTTACCAGGCGAAGTATGGTGCTGCTCCGGAAGCGGGGTTGCTGCAAGGTGAAGAATATTTCGTCGCCATCGGGCGAAATGGTAAAATCGCGGTTGCTAAGGCCGTCCGACAAAATGCCCCGGGCAAAAATGCGCGGCGTATCGACGGGTAGGCTGCCGCCGGGATAAGTTACCTGCGCCAGCGCCTGCTGTGTGCCGACTACGAATGTGATCAGGGTAAGAAGGCAGGTTTTGTGCATGTGTATAAGACGCAGTTGTGGGTGAGCGTGTTACATGGAAGAATAACTATGTATTTTTTAATTCTGGAAGTTCTGATTCAGACAAAATATTTTTAAAATCCTTATTGTCTATTTGACTTAAAATCCTGATATTTGCAAACTCTTTGCGAAAAGAGATTTAATTAATCAACATTTGTCATGTCAAGAGTTTGTGATTTAACAGGAAAAGGCGCCATGAACGGTCATAACGTTTCGAACTCGAACGTTAAGACTAAACGCAAGTTCTATCCTAATTTAAAGCTGAAGAAGTTTTATGTTCCTGAGGAAGATAAGTGGATCACCTTAAAAGTTTCCACTTCGGCCGTAAAAACCATCAGCAAGAACGGTATTACCGCCTGCATTAATAAATACGTTAAGAAAGGGTATATTTAGTAGGTTGTACGTTGGACGTTTTACGTTATACGTTGAATGTCGAACGGATGAACCAGATAATCAAAACGTAATACGTACAACGTAAAACGTATAACATAAAAAGAAATGGCAAAGAAAGGCAACAGGGTTCAGGTAATTTTAGAGTGCACCGAGCATAAAGAAAGCGGTCTGCCGGGCATGTCGCGTTATATCACGACCAAGAACAAGAAAAATACCACCGAAAGGCTGGAGTTGAAAAAATACAACCCGGTTTTGAAGAAGGTGACCGTTCATAAAGAAATAAAATAAGTTGTACGTTTGACGTTGTACGTTATACGTATGAATGTCAGGTGTCAGGAATAAAAAACGTAAAACGTCTAACGTAATACGTAAAACATAAGAAGAAATGGCAAAGAAACAGATTGCAACCTTAAAGACAGGCAGAGGCAAAGAATACTCGAAGGTGATCACCATGGCCAAATCGCCAAAAACAGGTGCATATACTTTTAAGGAAGTTATAGTGCATAACGATCACATCAAAGATGCGATCAATTCAGCAAAGGCTCAATAATTGCGCCCGGTAAAGGAATAAAAGCCGTCTTGTGAATGCGAGAGGGCTTTTTTTATTAGTCGGGAGTCTGTAGTCGAAAGTCTTAAGTCGTTAACCGCGATTCAGACTTAAGGCTTGGGACTCAGAACTTAAGACTTAGGAAATGGGATTATTCGATTTTTTTAAGAAGAAGGAAAGCACGCCGCAGGAGCAGCAGGCGCTGGACACCGGTTTGGAAAAAACCAAAGACAGCTTCTTTTCCAAGATCACCAAGGTTGTTGCGGGTAAATCGACCGTAGATGACGATGTGCTCGACGACCTGGAGGAAGTGCTGGTAACTTCGGATGTGGGGGTAAGCACCACGCTTAAGATCATCGATCGCATACAAAAACGTGTAGCCCGCGATAAATATGTCAGCACCTCCGAATTAAACACCCTGCTGCGCGACGAGATACAACAATTACTGGCCGAAAACAACAGCAACGATTTCCACAACTTTGAATACGGCGACCATAAACCTTATGTAATCATGGTAGTTGGCGTGAACGGGGTCGGCAAGACCACCACCATAGGCAAACTGGCGCATAAGCTGAAGCAGGCCGGCAACAAAGTAGTGATCGGCGCGGCAGACACTTTCCGTGCGGCAGCGGTGGACCAGATACAGCTTTGGGGTGAAAGGGTTGGCGTGAAAGTAGTTGCCCAGGCTATGGGCTCGGACCCGGCGTCAGTCGCTTACGATACCTTGCGTTCGGCTGTGGCTAATGGTGACGATGTGGCGATTATTGACACTGCGGGGCGTTTGCACAACAAGGTGGGCCTGATGAACGAGCTGAGCAAGATCAAAAATGTGATGCAAAAAGTAGTTCCAGGCGCACCGCACGAGATATTGCTGGTACTGGATGCCTCGACAGGTCAGAACGCGATCGAGCAATGCAAACAGTTTACCGAAGCCACGGCTGTGAACGCGCTGGCGTTAACCAAGCTTGACGGTACAGCCAAGGGTGGTGTAGTGATCGGCATATCGGATCAGTTCAAGATACCGGTAAAGTATATCGGCGTCGGTGAAGGGATGGATCATCTCCAGCTTTTCGATCGCAAAGAATTCGTAAATAGCTTATTTAAGCAATAAAAAATAACAAAGCGTCATGGCGAGCGATAGCGTGGCCATCTCTGCACATGCAAGTCGATAATTTCGTTCCAATGACTGGCACAGTTCAGAGATTGCTTCGTTCCTCGCAATGACGGGTGAGACTAAGTGAATGAGAACAAAATCGGTAGATAAACCAAAAACGGATTCAAAACCAAGAATTAACGTCGTAACACTCGGATGCTCCAAGAACGTCTACGATTCGGAGGTATTGATGGGACAACTAAAGGGTAATGCTTTCGATGTTGTTCATGAAGCTGAGAAATTAAACCGCGACGATATCATCGTCATCAATACCTGTGGCTTTATCGACAACGCCAAGCAGGAGTCTATCGATACCATCCTGCAATACAGCACGCTGAAGGAACAGGGGAAAGTTGGCAAAGTGATCGTTACGGGCTGCCTTTCCGAAAGATATAAGCCTGAGCTGGAAGCCGAGATCAGTAATGTCGACTCCTGGTTCGGTACGAACGACCTGCAAAATTTACTTACGACCGTCGGCGCGAATTACAAACACGAGCTGATCGGCGAACGCCTGTTGACTACTCCTTCTCATTTCGCTTATTTTAAGATCGCCGAAGGCTGCAACCGGCCGTGCTCATTTTGCGCCATACCCCTGATGCGCGGCAAGCATGTGAGCAAACCCATGGACGAATTGGTCACCGAGGCCAAAAAGTTGGCTGCAAATGGCACCAAAGAGCTCATTCTCATAGCACAGGACCTGACCTATTATGGCCTGGATATTTACGGTAAGCGCAACCTGGATGAATTGCTTCGCAAATTGTCGGACGTAAATGGAATCGAATGGATACGCCTGCAATATGCTTATCCGTCAGGCTTCCCGATGGAAATACTAGATGCAATGAACGAGCGTGGGAATATTTGCAAATACCTCGACATGCCCCTGCAGCACATCAGCGATAACATGCTGAAATCCATGCGCCGCGGTATTACCAAACAGAAGACTTTCGATTTGGTGAACCAGATCCGGGATAGGATGCCCGGCATTGCTATGCGCACCACGCTGATAACCGGTTATCCCGGCGAGACGGAACAGGATTTTGAAGAGATGGCCCAATGGGTAGAAGAAACCCGTTTCGACCGGCTGGGTTGTTTTACTTATTCGCACGAAGAGAAAACGCATGCTTATTCTTTACAGGACGACGTTCCTGAAGAAGTGAAACAAAGTCGAGCCGATGCGATTATGGAAATTCAGCAGGGTATTTCGTTCGGGAAGAACCAGGAAAAGATCGGCAAAACTTTCAAAGTGCTGATCGACAGGAAGGACGGCGGGTATTTTGCCGGTCGTACGGAATTCGACTCACCCGAGGTAGACAATGAGGTTTTGATCGACGCAAACCTACAGTATGCCACGCCGGGCACCTTTGTCAACGTAAAAATTGACAGCGCTGAAGACTTCGACCTTTATGGACAGATTGTAAAATAAGTTCCCGCTTATTTGATTTAGGATATTATAATCTAATTTCGAAACACTTAAATTCGAAATTGAATATTCGACATCCGAAATCAGCATGCAATCTTCCTGTATCGATTATAAAGACACCGGTTTTTTCTCACAAACAGTTATTGATTATTTGGAAGATAAGCCTGAATTAAGGCCGTTTTACAATCAAAGACCGGATTTTGCGGGATTCAAAAATATTATTGCCAATCGCCAGGTAACTGCCGACAGGGAGTTACTCGCAGAAGTTCTTACTGAACAGTACAAGGTAATTTCGGATTTCGGATTCCGGATTTCGGAATTAGTCGAAAGCAACGTTTCCTTTTTAAAATCTTCCGATACCTTCACGGTTACAACCGGCCATCAGCTTAATATTTTCGCCGGGCCGTCATATTTTATTTATAAGATCGTTACCGCCATCAAATTGGCAAGGCAGCTAAAAGAGCAATTCCCGGATAAGAATTTCGTGCCGGTTTACTGGATGGCTTCGGAAGATCATGACTTTGCCGAGATCAACTATACCAATATCGGGGGTAAAAAAGTGCATTGGTGGTATGAAGCATCGGGCGCGACGGGGCGCATCAACCCCGATACCATGCGGCAGGCGCTGAATGAATATAAGGGCGTTTTGGGTTTGGAGCATCACGGTAAAGAACTGGCTGATATCGTCGAAAAGGCCTACGCGGGTTTTGACAAACTGGCCGATGCCACCCGCTACTTAGTAAACGCGTTATTCGGTCGATACGGCCTGGTGATTATAGATGCAGACGATCACAGGCTGAAGCAGCAGTTTTCCCAAATCATCGAACAGGATATTATTGACGAGCATAGCTTCAAAAATATCTCGGCGACTAACGACAAATTAGAAAGGCTGGGCGTACATGTACAGGTGAATCCGCGCGAGATCAATTTCTTTTACCTAACCGATGGCCTGCGCGAACGTATTGTTTTTGAGGATGGTTTTTATAAAGTACTAAATACCGATATCAGCCTCACTAAAGAAGAACTGCAAAAACAGATCGGCGAACACCCCGAACGTTTCAGCCCGAATGTGGTAATGCGACCGCTTTACCAGGAATATATTTTGCCGAATATCGCTTACATAGGTGGCGGCGCCGAAGTGGTTTACTGGTTGGAACTGAAGTCAAACTTTGAACACTATGAGGTCGATTTTCCGATACTCATTCTCCGCAATTCCGGTTTGATCATACCCAAAAAATCGGCCTCAAAGATTGCCCGGATAGAATTAGCCCCGGTCGATCTATTTAAACCCACCGACCAGGTCAAAAATGACTGGATCAAAAAGCACAGTGAACACGAATTGTCCCTGAACGAAGAGTGGGCCGAACTAAAGCAGGCTTTTGAGAAAATCAGATCGCGTTCGTCAAAGATCGATCCTACGCTAACGCAGTCCGTGGGCGCCGTGGAAGCGCGACTCGAACATGCAATTAAGCGACTCGAAAAGAAGCTGATCCGTGCTGAAAAGCAAAACTACCAAACCCGCCTGGAGCAGATTGATCAAATAAAGTGTGAGCTTTTTCCGAAAGATAGCTTGCAGGAACGCACCGAAAACTTCGGCCTATTTTATGTACGCTGGGGGCAGGAGTTTATTGACGAACTTATTCGCCATTTTGAGCCGCTGGAGTTTAAGTTTACGGTGCTGGCGGAGTAAGTTATTTAACTTGAGATTTAGTTTTTTATATTAAATTTGGTGCAGGAAGCCATTCAATACCTAAACCATGCAATATTCTAAATTGATCCGATCTGCTTTATATTTCAGTTCAGCTTTATTATTATTTGGTTGTTCCAAAAAGAACAACGATGTAAAGCCGCCGCAACAAACACCATTGGCCATTACTTCGCTAAGCGTTACTTCAGGGCCATTCAATACCAGCGTTATTATTACAGGTACCGGTTTTGATGCGGCAAAAGCAAACGACCAAGTTTTCTTTAATGGCAAAGCCGCGACCATTATGGCTGCAAATACTACGCAGCTTACCGCAACAGTACCCGTTGGTGCAGAAACCGGAAATGTGACCGTTTCTGTTAAAAATTCCGCACCGGCAATTGGACCGGTTTTTACCTACCAGTACACAGCAACGGTGAGCACGTTTGCAGGTGGAAATGGAGTTGGGCATTTGGATGGGATAGGAACAACCGCGTCATTTAATCTGCCGCAAGGAATTGCTATTGATGCACTCGGAAATCTGTATGTCTGCGACGCTTATGAAGGCTTAATTCGTAAAATAGATTCTATTGGAGAGGTTACCACATTTGCTGGAAACGGAACCCAAGGTCAGGCCAACGGTTACAGAACAAATGTGGGGTTTACCGATCCTGAAGGGATTGCCATCGATAAAAGCAGTAATATATTTATATCTGACGCACTTGAATCTGTTATACGCAAAATTAATGCCGCCGGCTATGTTAGTACCTTCGCGGGTAATGGCTGGGGTTTTAATAAAGATGGAATCGGCTCGTCAGCTTCTTTTAGCGAACCTAAAGGATTGGCGATAGATGCTAATGGGAATATTTATGTTGCGGATTTTTCCGATAATTTAATTCGTAAAATAACTCCTGATAGTATAGTTACAACGTTGGCCGGTAACGGGCAAAATGGAGTAGTGAACGGAACAGCGCTATCGTCATCCTTTGATGAGCCGGTCAGAATATTGTGCGATCGTTCAAATAATATATTCGTCAGTGAAAACTCAGGAGATATACGCAAAATCAGCGCCGATCTCGAAGTAACCACATTTTTACCAAATCCTAATCTAAATTCTATTTACAGCTCTCCCTGTTATCCTTCGGGAATGGCTATTGACGCTCATGGCAATATTTTGCAGCAAGTAGACGTTATAATCAAATCATTCAGATATCCCCTAATGGAGTAGTAATGACGATCGCTGGTTCGGACAAATGGGGGTCAGCGGATGGTATTGGAAATGCAGCTTCCTTTTCTAACCCCGATAGTTTAGTTTTCGATTCCAGGGGTAATCTTTATTTGACCGATTCAGGTAATCATTCAATCCGAAAGATCGTTTTACGATGATAGAGTAGTTAACTACTTCACCATCCCGTGCTTCCTTAATAATCTTATCACCGCATCGTGCGGCAGGGCATAAGCTTTATTGCCATTCACGCCTTCCATGGTATCGGCGGCTACCATAGCGTTAATGATGGCTTCTTCAACCGATTGCACGGTGGCTTCATAAAGCGGGTTAAGTTGATCGTTCGGCAGCATTTCGACCTGGGTCGATTTGGTACGACTGAAGGCATCGGGATTTGCGGTTGAAAAAGCGATAAATATATCACCTGATCCGTTCTCGCCCCGGCCGCCAACCCGACCGACACCCAATGCAACGCGCTCGGCGATACGTTTTAATTGATGGGGCAACAAAGGGGCATCCGTGGCGATCACCACGATGATACTGCCATCGCCCTCCTGGTGTTTAGATACGGCGGGGCCACCGCGGAAATCGTAGTTTAGCGTATCTTTCAATTCCTGCCCGACAGGTACGCCGGCGATGGTCAGGTTTTTCTTCCGGCCGAAGTTGGACTGCACGAAAGCACCTAACGTGTATTGTTTGCCATTGACAGTTACGATTCGCGACGAAGTCCCGCTGCCACCTTTAAAGCCGAGGCAGCACATGCCCGTTCCACCGCCAACGTTGCCCTCTTTTACCGGACCGGATGCGGCCGTGTTCATCGCTTCGTATACATTGCTTTCTTTTACCTGGAAACCGTAAATGTCGTTCATCATCCCGTCCCAGGTTTCGGCAACCACCGGGTAGGTGTACCAACCTTTTTCATCGCCGTACCAGTTTTTGTCTACAAACCAT
>DASZVE010000078.1:0-92113 GCA_035547095.1 Mucilaginibacter sp. | reverse complement strand
ATCGGCCGGGGCCTGGCCATTGCCGGCATTCCAGAAATAAATATCCGATAGGCTGCCACCGGGAAAACGCAAAATATTCGGTGATAAAGTGGTAAGGTTGCTCATCAGGACCGGCTGATCGACAAATTGGCCCATGAAGGGATTGGTATTATTGCCAAAAATATAAGGCGACACCTTAGTAATGATCTGGCTCAAATCGATCGTTACCGTAATGTCCGACGCAGCGGGTTTTGAAGCTGTTGCGGCGTTAGAGGGTACCGTAAATGTTTTAGACTGCCACGAATCGGTCAGGAAGAAACCCTGTGCGGCCGCCACTTGCGGATCGGTTCCCTTAGTTATCGTTTCCGGCGTGTTGCCAACAGTAGTTGGGCCGTTATTATTGTTGCTAACCTGGTTGCCGATGTTTTCCTTTTTGCAGGTATAAAGCGCCGACGACGCCAGCAAAAACAGTATGCTTAGCCTTGGTAGATTTTTCATTCAATAAGTTTTCTGATCTAAATAAATACCCAATTGCTGGTATACGTTTCACGGAACTCCTTGGGTATACAAAGTTTTTTTCGCTTGAATATCCTGTTGAAATTGGATATGTTGTTGAAGCCGCATTTGTAGGCTATCTCGGCCACGGTATCGGTAGTCTCAATCAGCATGCGCGACGCATGGCCCAGCCGGATCTCGTTCAGACTGTCGATGAAAGTTTTACCGGTACGCTTTTTAATAAACCTGCTGAAGGACGCTTCAGGCATGTTAGCAATCCGCGATACTTCGGCCAGCGTTACCTGCCTGTTGTAATTCAAATTCATGTATTCAAACACTTTCTCTATACGCCTGCTGTTGTAGTAGAACTTTTCGCTGGTAAAACCCAGGTCGGAAAGCGTCCGCATATTTCTCGAAATGGAAAGATCGTGCAGGATAGAGAGCAGCTCGAGTACCGAATCGAAACCTGTCCTTTTGTCGAGCGAAAGCAGCCTGTCTTTTAGCGCTAATACGGTCTCGGGAGAAAACAATATTCCTCGCTGCGAGCGTTCGAACATCGTCCTTAAAAAGTTGAGCTGGTTTCTTTTCAGGAATTTCTCGTCAAAAAGGTCCTTGTGAAATTGGATAGTCACTTCAACGATCTCGGTATTCTGGCACTGGTGCGTAAACCAGGCGTGATACAAATTCGGGCCGATCAGCGCCAGTTCCAGGTCGCCGATCATTTCGATATGCCCGCCCACTACGCGTTTTGCCCCCGTGGCGTTCAGTATCAGGTTCAGCTCATATTCTTCGTGGTAATGTAAAGGAAAATCAAACTTTTGCTTAACCCTTGAAAATATAGTAAAACAATCGCTTGGCGTAAGTGGGGTGATCTCCCGCATTACATTGCTTATCATGTGCTGGTATCCCGTTTAATTGACCGCTTACAGTTTTGAAAACGTGAATAAATGCCGCCGGCGCTAAACCATCCGGCGGCATCCGGATAACTAATCAACCGATCTCAAACTGTTTTAAAAAAACAGCGCCGGGCGGGTCGTACCCGGCGCTGTGAAAATATTTATTTTACAAATGCTACTTCGTCGAAATACATGGTCTCGTTCACGTCGCCGCTCATACCCTGGAGGAAAAATCCCAGTTGCTGCGCCGGTGAGCCGGTAGCCCAGTAGTTAAGCGCCGTTGCAGTTTTTGAAAATGCAGTCGAAGGCGGGCTAAGCGGTATTTTAACAAATGTCCACACACCGGCCGGAACGGTAACCAATTGGGCTGCGTACGCGTTCGCATTTTGCACTTGTCCATATCCGCCAACTATCTTATCGCCAACCAATACCAGGGTATGATCTGCTTTTCCACCTTTAACCCAGAAGGTTAAATATTTATAGCTGGCATCATATGCAAAGCTTGGGTACCAATTGGCCCAGCCTTCAATTTGCCAGGCGCCGGCAGGATAGCTTGCTTCGATAGAATTGGTTCCTCCATAAGCATGCGGATTACCCGGCTGCGACCCGGACGGTCCCGACCAGGAATTATCTCCCCATGAATTCTGGAAGCTGTTATTGAAGTAAATAGTGTAGGCGTTATCCAAATCGTTAAACACAGCGCTGGAAACTATTTTGGCGCCGGTATTCGATCCTGAAGTGTAAGTAAAAGATAATGTAGATTCTGTAACCGTACTGCTTGAAGGCATCTTCAATACCAATGTGCTGTCGTTCTTTGACACGATGGTTACCTCATCACCGGTAGTCGTCAGCTTGATATCTGATACCGAGGCGAAGCCTTTTCCCGTCAGTGTAATTTGCGAATTTGCCCAAAAGTCGAAATCGGACGTTTGAGTAATCGTCGGCGGAGGAGGCAGTGTAGTAAATTTGTAGTTCACTTTACCCGTCAGTGTAGTCAGCACAATTTCATTCGACTGCGGCTGCACATAAGGAATGTTTGTCGGCAAAGTGAAGATCAGCGAATTGTCACTTCCCCAACTGCGGTTAAAATAAACGGTAACGCCATTGATGGTAAGTTTAGTGGTATTACCCAAATTCGAGCCCTTTATCATATACATAACGCCCAGGTTGCCGGTTACCGTGGCTGAATCGAGCGCCTTTATAGAGGTATGGCTAAAATTGGTATCGACCACGGTGGTTACCACACCCGAACTGCTGTAAGTGGTTGTAGACTGGGTGATCGTGTCCTTCACGGACTTATTTATTTGCACCACCGAAGTTATGGTCGGGGCGCCTGTACCCGGCGTATAGCCAAGGTACTTATCCTTTTTACAGGAAGCTATACCCAATACCGCCAAAGCCGGCAGTATCCAATAATAGGTTAGCGTTAATTTCATTTTCGTTTTCATATAAAATCTTTACTTAATTACTGAATTTATAAGGCACCGGTGCTTTTACCAGGTTCGGATCGGTCGCCGACTCAATAGCCGGAACCGGGAAGTAAAAGTTGGCATCGGTCGGAGTTAGCTTATTGGAATAAATTACCGGGTTGTTATCGGCCGTAGTGCTGTAGGTACCTCTCTCCTGCTGACTGATGATGGCAATAGCCGTCGGGTGAGGCGTCGGCGAAGTAGCCGATCCTGCCGGATGGTAACCGTCGATACGGCACAGGTCGAACCAGTAATCCTGCTCAAGCGCGAATTCAAGGCGCCTTTCGAGCAGGAGTTGCTGATAAGTAAACGAAGTAACGGCCGGTACGCCAACACGTGTTCTAACCGCGTTGAAGCTGGCCAGGGCCTTAGGGTCTGAGGTCGATGCGGTAAGCGGTATGCCGGTACCGGGCTGTACACCCGCTGCCTGGCCTAAAATCGCCTCGGCATCGATCAACAGCACATCCGAATAACGCTCGATATAGGTGTTATTCCCCGATGCCTGTGAAGCGCTTTTGCCGCCATTATCGGCCGGTGTGCCTACTACATATTTCTTTGCCGCAGCATTTTCGTTCTGAGCGCTTCCGTTTGCCGGGAACCTGTAACCTCCTGACGCTGCGTCCAGGTCGGGATAGAAACTACCCGGAACCATAATGGTAGCATGCCTGCGGATCGTATCACCGCCTTCGGCTTTAAACGCATTTTGCAGGTCTATCGTAGGACCGAAAACCGAATAGCCATCGCCCGTACCGGTAATGGTACTGTTATAAGCCCACGACGCCTGTATGGAATTACCATAGTCGTATCCGCCGTTGGATATCCATTGCATCGCCAAAATACTTTCCTTATTGTTGTTATAAGCGGTTTGGAAGAGGTTCTCATAGGTCGGCAAAAGCGAAAATTCGCCGCTGTTGATCACTTTCTCCGCTTCTTTTTGCGCATCGGCATAATCCTGCATGTATAGGTAAACTTTCGCGAGCATTGCCGAGGCAGAACCACTATCGCCATGCCCGGTGCTTGCTGTATTGGCCGAGCAGTTGGCCTCCGCAAATTTCAGGTCCTGGACCATAAATTTATACACATCGGATATAGGATTGGTTGGCACCGTCTGAAAATCATTCACTTCATTGAGCGGATTTTCGACGATGGGCACATTCCCGAAAACACGTACCAGGTAGAAATAGGCAACCGCGCGCATTAAATGTGCTTCGCCGAGGGCGTTGTTCACCGTGGCCTGCGGCACGCCGGGTATGCTCGGCTTCATATTATTGATTAAACCATTACACTGTGCGATAACCGTAAAAGGCGAGTCCCACGCGGCAAGCAGCTCCGGGTTGTCGTTTGGCGCCGCCCATGTGATAAAGGCGTTGACATCCGACGAATACGTAAAGCCGTTTCCGCTCGACAATTCGGTGATTGCCCATCCAACCTTATTGTTCCAGCCAAACCAGGGCGACCCGTATAAGCCATTGGTAGCGGCCCGCACCTGCGATTCTGTTTGATAATAATTACCAACAGTAACACTGGATTGCGGCGGACGGTTAAAAAAGTCCTTCTTGCAGCCTGTGACCATAATACCGGCCACCGCAGCTAATCCTGTTATATATTTTATATGTCTTTTCATATCAAGCTTCTTTAAAAATTAAAACTGTGCATTAACTCCCAAGGTAAAAATGCGGGGCGCGGGATACCTTCCCATGTCAATGTTCATTAGC
The DNA here is from genome assembly GCA_035547095.1 of Mucilaginibacter sp. GTDB lineage: Bacteria > Bacteroidota > Bacteroidia > Sphingobacteriales > Sphingobacteriaceae > Mucilaginibacter. The sequence goes on along the minus strand of DASZVE010000078.1, from coordinate 87,559 downwards.
AACGGGTTTTCGTTAAATGAACCTATTTCAGGATCGAGGCCCGGGTACTTGGTAATTACAAATAGGTTTTGCCCGCTTAAATACACTTTCAAACTGCTCATGGCAATGTATTTGGCCCAGTTTGACGGCAGTGTATATCCTAAACGGACGTTCTGCAGGCGAAGGAATGATGCGCTTTCCAAGAACCGATCGGACATAACCAGGTTAGGATTTCCGAGTCCTGCACGCGGCGCCGGGATGTTTGAATTTGGATTGCCAGGCGTCCAGAAGTTTGCGGTTGAGGCTAACTGGTTTTGATACAAGCTTGACAAGCCTGCGGTTTGATATTCCAGCACATCCAGTATTTTACCTCCGTGCGAACCATAGAAGAATATCGACAGGTCAAAATCCTTGTAGGAAAAATTGTTGGTAAACCCATAAGTAAAATCAGGGTTCGGGCTGCCCAAAGGCACCTGGTCTTTGGAGTCAACCTTGCCATCGTGATTGGTGTCGACGTACTGCAAATCACCCAGCCATATGGTATTTCCCTGGGCGTTGCTAACTACCTGCGGCGTTGTGCCGGTAACGTTTTGCGGGTGCGTAGCCAGGTATTGCAATTCGGCCTGCGTTTTTATTACGCCCTGCACCTTGTAGCCATAAAATTCGCCTATTGGCTGACCTACAATTGTTTTAGTGGCCGGCAGGCTGATATAAGACGTACCAACAGATTCGTTGATCGCAGGCACTCCATTTAACGAGGTTACTATGTTATTGTAATGTGAGAATGTTAACGTGGTGCTCCATTTAAAATCCTTGCCGACAATGTTCCTGCTATTGATCGTAAATTCTATACCCTTATTTTCAATGTTTCCCGCATTAATGAAAGGAGGAGCAATCCCTGCAGGATTATCGCCATATTCATTCGGTCCGCCCAACAGGAAATAAGGCAAAGGCTGCTGGAACAGGAAGTTTTTAGCGGTTTTATCGTAAGCATCGAAAGTGACATCGATACGATTGAGCAAGGTCAGGTCGACTCCCAGGTTCTTCTGGATAGTGGTTTGCCAGGTCAGATTTGGATTCGCGACATTGTTGATGATAAACCCGGTACCGAAGGATGTAGCAACACCTTTCAGCGACGCGCCATACACATATTGCGGAACGCCCGAGTTACCTGTCGTACCGTAGCCTAACCTGATCTTGATATTATCGGCCACCGGCTTAATGAATTTCATAAACGGCTCCTCCGACAATCTCCACGATACAGCCACACCCGGAAAATAACCGATTTGTTTGTTAGGATCAGGGTTAAAATTGGAGCTCTGGTCGCTTCTGATGTTCGCGGTGATGCTGTATTTGTTGTCGTAAGTGTAAATAAAACGGCCGAGGTACGATTGCATTACCTGCGTGCCTATACCTTCGTTCACCGTAGCACCGACAGCATTGGCCAGCGCTATGCTTTGAACGTTGTTGCCTGCCGGAAAACCTACACCCGATAGCGGAATATAGTCGTAATTCGACTCCCAAACCTCGCGGCCTGCCAGGGCCGTCAGGTTATGTTTTCCCCAGGTGTGCGAATAGTTAAAATACTCCTTCCAGCTCCAGTAGCTGCTGTTTGTCATTGCGCGGGCCAGGGTTGCATTGTCGTTATGAAACGTCTGGTTGATCGAAGTTACCCCTTCTGCGCCATATGAATATGTCGGGTTGAAAGTTTGGCCGTTGGCCCAGTTGAAATCACCGTCAAGCTCCGAATGCAGGGTTAAATCCTTGAAGAATTTTATGTCGGCATATATGTTGCCGTTTACTTCGCTCCTGGTTAGGGTATTTGTGATATTCAGCGCTTGCTGAACCGGGTTAGGTCCACCTTCGAATTGCCCGTTAACATAAGCCGGACCGGCGAACGAACCGTCGGGATTGTACACCGCCTGGTCGGGTGTAGCCAGCAAAGCATTATAAATGATACCTGTGTTGCTGCCGAGGCCCACATTCTCGTCGCTGCGGCTGGCGCCCATAACGGCGCCTAATTTTAACCATTTGTTCGCCTGCGAGTTGACTACGCTGCGTATGGTATAACGATCGAAATCGTAGCCCAAAATCGTTCCGTCCTGTTTAAAGTAGCCAGCGGAAAGATAATAATCAGACTTATCATTGGCTCCCGACACGCTGAGGTTATGGCTTTGCTCGACTGCGGTACGGAAGATAGCTTCCTGCCAGTTGGTACCGGGGCCTAAAATAGCCGGATTGGCAAATTCGGCCCTCGGCTGTGTGCCGAATGCAGTGGCCAGCCTGTTTTCTAGGGCTGCATATTGCTGCAGATTGTCCACGTTCAAAAACTTACCTTGCTGCTGCAAACCCACAAACCCGTCATATGAGATTTTTGCATTTCCGCTTTTGCCGCGTTTTGTGGTAATAATGATGACGCCGTTTGCGCCCCTGCTACCATAAATAGCGCTGGCCGACGCATCTTTCAATATGTCAATCGACTCAATGTCATTCGGGTTGAGCATCGAAAGTGGGCTTACCGTGGTTTCCATGTTAGAAGAACCAGGGCTGTTTAACTGCGCCCCGCCGCTGTAACCGTTCGACGCATTGCCGCCCATTTCCACACCGTCGATAACGTACAGAGGCTCGCTCTGCCCAAAATTGTTAATACCGCGTATGTGAACGGAAGTAGCGCTGCCCGGCTGGCCCGAGTTTTGAGTAACCGTTACACCAGCGGCTTGACCCTGCAATAGCTGGTCGACGCTGGGCTGCGGAATATTCTGGATCTGCCGGGATGAAACCGATGAAATTGCGCCGTTCACGTCCCCTTTCTTCTGTGAACCGTAACCGATCACCACCACGTCGTTTAGCGCCGTTGCGGTGGTTTGCAGCGTAACATTGACGGTAGTCCTGTTACCGATAACTACCTCCTGCTTTTCCATGCCGACAAAGCTGAACACCAGTGTGCGGCCGCCCGATGGCACCGTGATACTGTACCGCCCGTTTACATCAGTAATAACTGACGTTTTGTTTTCCTTTACGGTGACTGTAACGCCGGGAAGTGTTTCCCCCTTTTCGTCGCTTACCGTTCCTTTGACTACTGTTCCTGTTCCCTGCGCCACCGCCGATGCGATGCCGATAAAGAAGGAAGCGAACAGCAGGGCCATTCGTAGAAATTTTCTCATAGTGAACTTAGTTATAATTGATTTGAATTAGATTGCTGTTTAATTTGGTTTATGCCGCTTGTAAAACCTGATGTATGCGCTAATAAGAACCCCTGAAAAGGCAACCTATCATTTGACCTTTACAGGCCGCATTACAAAAAGATCTTAGTAAATGGTTTATAAATGTTTTGAATATCCAACAGCGGCTCAGGCCGGCTGTTAAATTTTCATTATTACAGGGATAAAACTATATGCTTGCAAATCTGCGGTTGTGGATAAATAGGGGCACAAATGTCAACCCGGTTTAATTATTTAGAAATCAATCAATTAATTATAAATAAAACGGCATGCGCGAAATAAAATAGACAAATGTGCCCCCTGCCCGGAGGGGTAAGACTTTTTAAACGCAATAATCTAGGTACCAGAAAAAGGCAAAAATGTATCAGTCCCATGCAGATCGGCAGATACGATCAGGATAATTTATTATCAGTTGCCGCGGCCGATTCGGCATAGCGCGAGGGAATAGTGTTAAACTCGGCCTTAAAAGCTTTTACAAAATACTTCTGGCTCTTGAAGCCCACTTTGTGCCCCACCTGCGATATGGTGAGGTGACCCGTGCTGAGCAGTTGCGCGGCGCGCTTCAGGCGCATGGAGCGCACCAGTTCGTTCGGCGTTTTGCCGGTCATCATCAGTATCTTTTTGTAGAGGGTGTAACGGCTTACGAACATGTCGTCGCTCAATTCTTCAACAGAGAAATTGGGGTTGGATATATTGTTGTCGATCAGCAGCAGCACCTTTTTAATGAACAATTCATCCGGCGAATCGACATGCTCTTCAGTGGGTGTCACGTCGACCTGCTTCTGGTACGTCTTGCGCATATACTCCTGCTGGCTCAGGATGTTTTTGATCTTGGAAAGCAGTATTTCAAAATTGAACGGCTTTGTCATATAGTCGGTAGCTCCTGTTTCCAGGCCTTTTAACTGCTGCTCCTCGCCGATAAGAGCGGTAAGCAGGATAATCGGGATGTGCGATGTCCGGCTGTCGTTCTTCAACTTCATGCACAGGTCGATCCCGTTCATTTCAGGCATGCTGATATCGCTTACTACAAGGTTGGGGTGCATGGCTAAGGCCTTCTGCCATCCTTTTTTGCCATTCTCAGCTTCGATAATATTAAAAGAATCCTTCAGGTTATCCTTAATATAGAACCTGAAATCGTCATTATCCTCTACCAGCAGTACAGTGGGTTTTTTGGCGTCCCGGCTATTGGAAGCAACAACCTTTTGCTGACCGTGGCGGGGTATAAATGCAGGATCGTGTTCTATCGTGGTTGCTTTGTCGGTAAAGAGCGACTTATCGAGTTGCAGCAGCGGCAACGAAACGGTAAAACAACTGCCCTGGTTGAATTCGCTTTCGACAAATATTCGTCCCCCATGCAGCCTTACAAATTCCCGGGTTATCGCAAGACCGATACCGCTGCCCAGGTTGAGCATTGAGCCGGGAATGTCGTTTTGGAAGAATGGCTCGAATATCCTTTCCAGTTTGTCGTCCGGAATGCCGATGCCGGTATCGATAACCCGGATCTCGAGCAGGTGCAGACCCTGGTCATCCGGCTCCAGCACATTCAGCAGCACGCTCACCTGGCCGCCCTGCGGCGTAAACTTGTAAGCGTTTGACAAAAGATTAAAAATGATACGCTCTATCTTATCGTGATCAAAGCGGGTATAAAACGCATCGGCTTCAGAATCGAACATAAAGCTGATATCTTTTTGTTCGCCTATGTCATTAAACGAGTACGAAAGCTCGTTGATAAATTTAATAATGTCGCCTGGTTTTTCATGCAATTTCAGTTCCTGGTACTCCATGCGGCGAAAATCGAGCAACTGGTTAACCAGGTTAAGCAGCCGGCGCGCATTGCGGTTCACCATTTGCAGTTGCCGCTGGGTATCGGGCTCGGGAGTTTGCCTGAGCAACTTGTCAACCGGCGCCATGATGAGTGACAACGGCGTGCGGAACTCGTGGCTTACGTTCGTAAAGAAGCGGATCTTCATCAGGTCGAGTTCGTGCATACGCTGCGCCTCCTCGCGTTCTTTTTCTATAGCAAATTGCATCCTGATCTTCCGGATGCCCTGCCTGCGGATATAGAGGAGCGCCCCCGCGATTGCCATGGCATAAAGTATATAAGCCCAGGCCGTTTTCCAGAAAGGCGGCGTAATATGTACGTATAAAACCAATTCTTTCTTATTCCAGCCATTGCTGCCCGAGTCACGGACCCTGAAGATATAGTCGCCCGGATCGAGATTAGTGTAAGTGGCTTTGCGTATTTTATTGTCGGCATTTACCCAATCCGTATTAAAGTTCTCCATCTTGTACTGGTACCTCACTTTGTCGGGATTAAAGTAGTTCAGTGCCGCAAAGTCTATCGAGAAGGAGCTTTCATTGTATTTGAGATTTATAGCCTGCGACTCGGTGATCGATTGCGGCAAAATAACATGTCCGTTGGTTTTCTCGCCTGGGCTCAGGCTCTCGTTAAATATTTCAAAATCAGTAAATACCAGGTTCGGTACATCCGTGCTCGAATGTATGGCGGAAGGCTTAAAAATATTGAAGCCATTGCCGCCGCCAAACAGCAAGTAGCCGTCACGCGTTCTTAAGGACGAATTTTCGGTAAACTCGCGGCCCTGCAGGCCATCATTCTCGTTGTAATTAATAAAATGAAATTTGAGCCCGCTGGGCGACCGGTCGACGACGATATTGGTCAGCCCGTTTGGCGTACTTGCCCAGATATTATGATTCTGATCTTCCTGCAGATCGATCACCGTATTATCCGGCAACCCGTCCTGCTTTGTCATATTGGCGAATTTGCCGGTCTCGGGGTTAAATACGCTTAAGCCCTCGCGGGTGCTGATCCATATCAGTCCGCTGCTGTCTTCCAATATATTATTGGTGTTGTTGTTTACAATACTATTGGGATCCTTGTCATTGTGCAGGTAATGGACAAACTGATGTGTTTTTTTCATCAGCACGTCCACGCCGTACGATGTCACGATCCAGAGATTCCTATGCCTGTCCTCCAGCACGGCGCTGATGTAATTGGAGTGAATCGCATTATCGATACTGTTGTACTTGATATGCGAAAACTTCTGCGTTCTCTCATCCAGTATATTTACTCCGCTTGCAAGCGTACCCACAAGCAGATGGTGTTCTGAGTCTTCTCTTATCGAACAAACCCGGTCTTCGGAAATACTGCCCGGCAACGCGTCATCATGCCGGTAATGTTTGAAAGTTTGTCCGTCGAAACAATCGAGCCCGCCGTAATAAGTGCCTAACCATAGCTTCTGCTGACGATCGATATACAGGCACACAACTACGTTGTTGGCCAGGCTGTTCGGATTTCCGGAATCGTGCAGGTATTGCTTAAAGCCGCCTGTTCTGCGATTGAAATAGATCAGGCCGCCGCCATTGGTAGCTATCCATATATTGCCCTGCTTGTCTTCGGCAAAGCTATTGATATCGCTAAATGGCAGGCTGTTCGGATCGGATAAGTGGTGTGTGTAATAAGCGAACTTGATAATATTTTCGTGATAGTAGCTTACTCCGCGCTTGTAAGTCCCTATCCAAATGATACCCGTATTGTCCTTGTAAATGTAAACCAGGCTATTCTGGCCGATACTGCGATTGTCGTCTTCACGGTTCAGCAAGTACCTTATACTGAAGTCCTTTTTATTAAGCAGGTTGATTCCGCCGTGGTCAGTCGCTATCCAAATACGGTTATGATCATCCTGGATGACATTGGAAACAACATCCGTATTAAGATAACGCCCGCGGGCACCTCTTTCAAAATGTTTCAAGACAGCCAGGCGGTGGTCAAGGTAGTAAACGCCGGAAGAATAAGAAGGAGCGAACGCCCACACATCATCCTGGTTATCGATATATATTTTATACGACGTATTAAGCCCCGGCGGCAATTTGGCTATTGCATAAGTGCGATACTTCACACTGTAATTAGCGGGATCGAGCTTTTCCAGCACGCCGCTGTAATAACAAAGCCATATGTTGCCCTTTGAATCCTGCGCCAGGTCGGACACGGTATTCGCGTATATCGAAGTTGTATCAGAAGGGTTATGCACTACGTGCGTGACTTTTTTAGTCACCGGATCGAACTTGAAAAGGCCGAGCGTTGCGTGCAGGAACCAGAAATTGCCCTGGTGATCCTTTCTTATCGCGGTGATGTGTTCATCGGGAATCGAGATCGACCGCAGATAACCTCCAATGTTGTGGCTAAAGGTTTCTGTCTCGGGGTCGTAAATATTAAAACCGTTACGGGTTTCTACCCAAAGTTTGCCTCCCGGGCCCTCGCCTACATTAACGATGTAGTCATCAATTAACGTTGAAGTATCGTTGGCGGCATGTTTAAATACCTTGAATTCGTACCCATCGTACCGGCTTAGCCCCGACAAAGTGCCAAACCACATAAAACCTTTGCTGTCTTTAAAAATGCAGTTTACCTGGTTGTGCGACAACCCGTTGGTGATATCAAGACGCGAAAACTGGAACTGATCGTTCTGTGCTTTTACCCCGTTCGCCCCCAAAAGCATAACGAACGCAAACAGCCATACCCTGCACCTTGCCGTAAACATCAGATCAGATCTTAAAATTGGTTCGTCTCAAAGATACCGGCATTTATAAAGTGCGGCATAATACTTTTTTGACGTTTTTTACGCGATAGTACTAAATTTAAGCGAATTCACAACTAAAACCAAGGTCAAAAACGCAAAGTATTTAAAAAGTTACCTTCCATAGTTTCGATGAATAATCGCCCCTGGTTTAATGATACTAAATTAACTTCAGAAAATCAGGCGGCCGTTTTCGTGCATATTTTCGTTTATCAAAATGTTTGTCAAAAATCATTTTCAGGCAACAAACCAAAGTTTTTACTGTTACTGCATGGTTGGTACGCCGATAAATAATACCTTTATCGCCGCTTATGGATAATACTGAAAGCACATCCGTCCCCATAAAAAAAAGATCAGGCTTTGTTCAGAAGCTCGCCGATTTCTTCGCCGGAATGGCAAAGATCAACGCATTCATTTTTCGTTTTTTCAGGGAAGCCTTCCGCCCGCCATATGAATTCAAAGAAATTGTAAGGCAATGTTATGAAACCGGAGTTCGTTCGTTCACCTTAATAACGCTCACCGGCTTTATCGTAGGTTTTATTTTTACCAAGCAATCCCGGCCTTCACTGGCATCGTTCGGAGCCACCTCATGGCTGCCTTCGCTGGTATCCATAGCCATACTGCGGGCGCTGGCGCCGCTTGTTACGGCGCTTATCGCATCGGGCAAGGTGGGTTCAAGTATCGGCGCTGAATTAGGCTCGATGCGCGTTACCGAGCAGATCGACGCCATGGAGGTGTCGGGCACCAAGCCGTTCAAATACCTGGTGTGCACGCGCGTTATAGCCACTACGATCATTATTCCAATACTGGCCACTTATACCGCCTTTATCGGTTTGCTGGGTGGGTATTTGAATGTCGCAGGAAACGAAGGCACCAGCTACAAAGCTTACATGGAGGCTGTTTTTGAACCGATAACTTTCCTGGATTTTGAGTCGTCCTTAATAAAGTCAATCATATTTGGTTTTACCATTGGCATCGTGGGCTGCTACCAGGGTTACTATTCCAACAAGGGCACCGAAGGCGTTGGCAAAGCTGCAAACGGCGCGGTGGTAACAGCTATGTTTTTGGTTTTTATTGAAGAAATGATCATTGTACAGCTAACCGGCTGGTTCAGGTAATGGAAAAACAGAAGGGACATATCGACTACAATAACCCGGTAATCACTATTCGCGGGTTGTACAAAGCCTTCGGCGACCTGGAGGTATTGCGCGGTATCGACCTCGACCTTTACCAGGGCGAGAACCTGGTGGTGCTGGGACGTTCAGGTACGGGTAAATCGGTATTAATCAAAATCATTTCCGGTTTGTTAAAAGCTGACAAGGGCGAAGTGAACGTGCTTGGCCATAATATGAATACCATTCCCGACAAGGAATTACAGGAGCTGCGGGTGAGGATCGGCTTTTCCTTCCAGGCCAGCGCATTGTACGATAGCATGACCGTGCGCAAAAACCTGGAGTTTCCGCTGGTAAGGAACAAAAAAGGAATGACCCGCAAGGAAATAAACCAGGCGACCGAAACGGTACTTGACGCCGTCGGGCTGCTGCATACCATTAACCAAATGCCTGTCGAGCTTTCTGGCGGTCAGCGTAAGCGGGTAGGCATTGCACGAACGCTGATACTGAATCCGGAGATCATGCTTTACGACGAGCCGACGGCCGGTTTGGACCCTATAACCTGTACCGAGATAAACGACCTGATAAACGAGGTGCAGCAAAGGTTCCACACCTCTTCGATCATTATTACGCACGACCTGACCTGCGCAAAAAGCACCGGCGACCGTATCGCCATGCTGCTTGACGGGCAGTTTCAGCGCGTCGGTAGTTTTGAAGAAGTATTTAATACCAACGACGACCGCGTAAAACCATTTTTTGAATATAATTTTGTAGAATAGATACCTTGCCCATATTATATGGATAGAGCAGAAAACAGAAAAGCAATTATAACCGGCATATTTTTATCATTGGGCCTTGTAGTGCTCGTTATCGGCATATTTACGCTGGGCGGGTCGCAAAAGTCTTTTTCCAAAAGCATACATGTCAGCGCGAACTTCGGCGATGTGTCGGGCCTGAAGGCGGGCAACGCCGTTTGGTTCTCGGGTGTTAAGGTTGGCACGATAAACAAGGTACAATTTGTAGGCGTGTCGCAAGTAAACGTCAGAATGAGCGTTGACGAGGACGCACAGCCGTATATACATAAAGATGCCGGCGTGCATGTCGGGTCTGATGGGCTTATCGGCAACCGGATCATCGTGATCGAAGGCGGAACGGCCAGCGCTCCTGCAATACAGGATGGCGATACGCTGCATGCGGTAAAACAATTGTCAATGGACGAAATTGAAAAAACCCTGCAGCAAAACAACGAAAACCTGCTATCAATAACCAAAGATTTCAAGCAGCTAAGCCATAATATATTAGAGGGAAAAGGAACCGTGGGCGCCTTACTGGCCGACAGCGCAATGGGTCAACAATTGAAAGCTTCCATGCGTAACCTGCAGGCTACTACCCAAACCGCTGCGCGAATGGCGGATCAGTTGAACGCATTTAGTAAAAAACTAAATACCAAAGGTGGCCTTGCTGATGAGTTGTTAACGGATACCGTTACATTCAACAAAATTAAAGCCGCTGCGACGGAATTACAGGCAGTGGTAAAAAATGCCAATTCAACGGCCGAAAATTTGAATGCCGCTACCAAAAAGCTGACCACCACGGATAGCGCGATCGGCGTGCTGCTGAACGACCCCAAAGGAGCCGGCCAGGTGCGTACTACGCTGCATAATTTGCAGGAAAGCTCGATCAAGCTGAATGACGACCTGGAAGCGGCGCAGCACAACTTCCTGTTGAAAGGATTTTTCAAGAAAAAGGCGAAAGCGAAAGCGGATAGTCTGAAAAAAGCGGCAGGCGACTGATAATAAATCTGGCGATAGCCAACCCGAAGTACCGTCTGTAGTCCAGGGAAAAACAAACAAAATGAAACCCGGCGATAAAGTGATATGTGTGGACGCCAGTATCGACGCGGATAAGGCAGAAGAGATACGGCGCGACTTCGAGATTTGGGTTACCAAGGACCAGCAATATACCATTCGCGAAATACTGGAGAATAACGGCATTGTGCCCGGCGTGCTGCTGGACGAAATACACAATTTTCCCAAATACTTTAAGCTGATCGGCCGCTTCCAGGAACCGGCGTTTGCCTTATGGCGTTTCAGGAAGCTGAATTATGCTTCAAAGCAGGAAGAAAAAGTTCAGGAGGAAGAACTGGCAGAGGTGGGTAGTCCTTCCATAACCCGGCCCAACGAAAAGCCAAATTTGCCCTGAACTTCTTTATTTTTCCAAATTAAGACTTACCTTTAGATTAGCTTCAACAAAAATAAACGTGTTGTTATTATTGTTGAAGCTTTCTTTTTACTTCTTTTTCTTTGTTAGTAAGATTAATACTGACAGAGGCTCATTAATAGACTTGCCAGGCTTAAAGGCCTATACTTCGATTCAATCCTCTGTCAGTTTGTTTAAAATTGTTCATTTTTTAAGTTGATTTTTTAAACGAAGCCCTTAAGGTGCGGGCTCCTCACATAGCTTATAGCTTCTTGTTGAGACCTTAGCTAAATAGCGATGATTGAATACGCGTGCAGGCATAATGTTACAGTTTGGGACAGGTTTTTTGTTTACCAAATATGCTTTTTCCATCATTTATTTACAACAAAACCTCACCAAATTATTTCCGCAAATGTTTATGTTTACGCTCATGAACCGCAATCTTCTAATTATCTTCCTGTTACTCATCGCTGTATGCTCGTGCAAACACAAAATCGAACTCAAGGCCGCCGATCTCTACGGCAAATGGAATTATGTGAAGGTTGAAAATCCGTTCGCCCACCCACCCGACAGTGTAAAGCATGACGAGATTGTTTCAGAAAAACCCTACATTCTTTTTACCAAAGATAGCCTTCAAATGTGGTGGGGCGGCGGCATATTATCGCACGGCAGTTACCACGTATCCGCCGACAGCATTCACTACACGGAAGTACTGCCGGGCGGCAAAACACGGGAATTCCCGTTCATCGTCACCAAATTGGAAGGCAACGAGCTGGTATTTGAAACAACCGGCCCGGACGGTTCATTGGTGACGACGGTGAAAGAAAAGTAGTAGTTGCAGCAGCAGTTGGCAGTTTGTCAATAGTGAATAGTGAATCCAAGTTTTCCATAATGTTTAACAAATTAAGTATTGACTTATTGACTATTCACAAAAATTTTCTTTCCAAAAGGTGATATTTCATCCCTAACTTGCACATAGTAATAAACGATGGGCTTATGACTGAGGAGAAAATTTCAATCTTGACGGCTAAAGACAGGGAAAAGCTTTCTATCGATCTATATAAAAGCACATTCCCTGCAGTGGCGCGATACATCAGCAAAATGGGCGGTGCTTTTGATGAAGCGAAAGATATTTTCCAGGATGCGCTGGTGATATGGTATGAGAAAACCGTTGCCGGCGACATCACGCTCAAAACAAATGAGAAAGCGTATTTAACTGGCATAGCCAAACACCTGTGGCTGAAAAAAAACAAGGATAATTGCAGGTATACCCCAATCGATGAGTTTGATGCTGAAAATAAGGGCGAAACACAGGTATCAGACGGCAAATTGCTGAACTTCCTGCAAACGGCCGGTAAGAAATGTATGGACTTGCTCCGCTCTTTTTATTACGATCAGTTGCCGCTGAATGATATTGCTGAAAAATTTGGGTTTTCAGGGGTAAGATCGGCCACAGTGCAGAAATACAAATGCCTGGAAAAAGTAAGGGAAACGGCAAAAGAAAGATCACTGACTTATGAAGACTTCACTGTCTGAAACCGAACGCATAGAGGCGCATTTGCTGCGACTCTCGGAACCAGGCGACAAGCTGGTATTCGAGGCAAGGCTATTGCTCGAACCGGAGTTGCGGGATAAGATGCACTGGCAGCAAAAAACGTACGCACTGGTAAAAAAATATGGCCGCGAAGAATTAAAAAAAGAGATCGAAGCTATTCATCAGCAATTATTTACCGAACAGAAACACATTTCGTTCAGGCAAAAGATCATCGGCATCTTTTCAAAAGAGTAATCAACTAACATTATGAATATCGACAAAAACGAGTTCCGCAAATACGCGGTAGGGCATCGCCATGTCCAGGGCCTGGCAGTAGACAATTACATTTCGAAGGTGGAAAGCGCGGTTCCGCATGCCATGACACCCTACATTACCGAAGAGCGCGAAATGCGCGTAGCGCAGATGGACGTCTTCTCCCGGCTGATGATGGACCGCATCATCTTCCTCGGTAGCGCCATCGATGATAACGTCGCCAATATTATCCAGGCGCAGCTATTGTTTCTGCAATCAGCCGACTCCAAAAGAGACATCCAGATGTATATCAACTCGCCCGGCGGATCGGTTTATGCGGGCTTTGGCATCTACGATACCATGCACCTGATCAGTCCGGATGTGGCCACCATTTGTACCGGCATGGCCGCATCGATGGCGGCGGTGTTGTTATGTTCAGGCGCGGCTAAAAAGCGGGCCGCCCTCACCCACTCACGGGTAATGCTGCACCAGCCACTGGGCGGCGTGCAGGGGCCGGCATCGGATATCGAGATCACAGCCAAAGAAGTGCTGAAGGTAAAGAAGGAGCTCTACACTATCCTGGCCAAACACAGCGGGCAGGAATACCAGAAAATACATGATGTATCGGACAGGGATTTCTGGATGGTAGCCGATGAGGCAAAGGAATTTGGGGTCATTGACGAGGTGTTAGGGAGCGTATAGTTCATGGATTCTGGTTTATGTCAAATCCGGTTTGGCTATTGACTATGGCCCATGGACTATCGACTAAAAATCAATGCGCCACAATCGCTTCCGGATCAGCCTCGACTTTTTGTCTGATATTTCTGCGTCCCATCAGCAGGATGATCAATGCCAGGGCAGTCGAAACAGCCATGATGGCTGCCAGCGGTACAGCCGATTTGCCGCTGAATGCACTCATTGCAGAGGAAGACAACGCTCCCAGGCCGAGCTGCATAGAACCCAGCAAGGCGGACGCAATGCCGGCATTACGGCTGAACGGCGCCATAGATAACGCGGAGGTGTTGGGATTGATCAGCCCGACAAAGAACAGGGTAAGGAAGATCATGGCGATGGTGCCTGCCAGGCCGAACCAGCCGTTCGCCGATCCTAACAGGAAAAGGCCGGCAAACACAACCTGGCCGACAGCCGCTACGCCTACGATCTGCTCGCTTTTAAAGCGTTTAAGCAGTTGGGTATTGACCTGGCCTGCCCCGATAAAACCTACGGCTACGCCGGCGAACACCCAACCGAATTCGCGTTTGTCTAATCCGAATACATCCATAAACACCAATGGCGAACCCGCTACATAGGCAAACAGAGCGCCAAAGGCCACAGAGCCAGATATAGCATAGGTATAGAATTGCGGGTTGCGTATGACCGTGATGAAATTCCTCGTTATCGGTCCCGGCTTTAGGGAGTACGATTTATCGGGTTTGTAGCTTTCGGGCAAGGCAAACAGCGATGCGAGCAACACCAGTACAGCAATAGCAAGCAGCACCACAAACACGGCGCGCCAGCCAAATGCCAGCGTAAGGTAACTGCCCGACGTTGGCGCCAGCAGCGGCGACGCACCTAAGACCAGGAAAAGCAAGGCATATACTTTTGCAATATCGCCTACGGGGAACAAGTCGCGCACCATAGCGATACAGGCCACTTGCGCCGCGCAGCCGCCCAGCGCCTGGAACAGGCGCATGACAATCAGCATTTCAACGGAGCGTGACAGGAAACAGCCAACAGATGCAATGATATAAAGACTTAACCCAAAATACAGCGGTACTTTACGACCGAACCGGTCCATTAAAGGGCCATAAAGCAATTGGCCAAATGCTAACCCGATAAAGTAGCTGGATAGCGAAAGGTCGACGCGCGCGCTCACGGTATGCAGCGATTTGGCGATATCGCCAAAAGCCGGCAGGTACATATCGATCGAGAACGGGCTGAGCGCGATAAGGAACCCGAGGATCAGCACAAGAAATATGTAACGTTTTTTTGTCATAAGCCAATTGACGGAAGGTCCGAAGATCGTTCCAATTTTTGTCTTTAAAAATAATGAGATTGTTAAAATTTGATTTTGTCCTTTTAAGCATTGACGAGCATGTGTCGTCATTTAGGACATTTATTACTTTAGCTTAATTCACTTCAGTTGGTACGTTATAAATCTTCGCATTATCTGTTTGATCCATACCTCGTGCGTTATGACTTCCATAATACCATTTGTTGTTTAAAATCATAATTTTCTATCGGCCCGTAAGCATCCGAAAAAAACCAACTATTGTTATTACTTTTAGCGGAAAGCTTCTAACCTAAATAGCACCATTAAATGGTTTTATTAACTATCCTTTTTTGCATCATACTGCTTGTCATCCTTATAAGCTGGCTAAAAATCAATCCCTTTGTTACTTTCATTCTTGTTTCGCTTACAGCGGGGCTGATGCTGGGCATTCCGCTCGATAAGGTGACCAAATCCGTTGAAAAGGGGCTCGGAAATACATTTGGAACTATTGCCATCATTATCTGCGTAGGCGCCATGATCGGCAAACTGGTTGCAGCCAGCGGAGCGGCGCAAAGAATAGCCGGCGTATTGGTAAACGGTTTCGGAATAAAGCATATCCAATGGGCGCTGATGCTGGTTGGCTTTATTATCGGCATCCCGCTGTTTTACGAAACCGGTTTTGTGCTGATGATACCGCTCATTTTTTCTGTCGTGTACCGGTATAAACTGCATGCGATCTACATCGGCTTGCCCATGCTTGCGGCATTGTCGGTAACGCACGGTTTCCTGCCGCCGCACCCGTCCCCTACCGCGCTGGTAAGCATATTCCATGCCGACATGGGTAAAACCCTAATCTACGGACTCATGCTTGCCATACCGGCTATCATTGTCGCCGGACCTATACTTTCCAGGACGTTGAAAAAGATCGAGGTTCACCCCCTGGCCACCTTCATTGCTGAAGAAATGCCGGAGGAAAAGCTGCCCAGCACAGCGAACAGCTTTTTGACAGCGCTGTTGCCTGTGATGATGCTGATCATTTCCACCATTTACCTCAATTTCGATCATAGCCAAAGCACCTTTCATCACATCATCGCCTTCATTGGCGATGCGCCTATTGTGATGATGATATCGCTCCTTGTAGCCATTTATACCCTTGGCATCAAGCAGGGCATGGATATGAAACTGATTAGCATTAATCTTGCCCAGGCAGTGAAAGATGTGTCGCTTATCCTGCTCATTGTAGCCGGCTCCGGGGCGTTTAAGGGGGTGCTGACCGACAGCGGCGCGGATAAAACCATCGCCTCGCTGCTGCAGAGTTTTCATCTGCAACCGCTGGTTTTAGGCTGGCTCATCGCCGCCATCATACGAATCAGCCTCGGTTCGGCTACCGTGGCTGGGCTTACTACCGCAGGGATCATCTCGTCTTTGGTTTTGCGCGATCCGTCCATCAACCCCAACTTAATGGTGCTGGCTGTCGGCGCGGGAAGCCTCACCTGCTCGCACCTGAACGATGGCGGTTTCTGGCTGTTCAAAGAGTATTTCAACCTTTCGATCAAAGACACTTTGCGATCGTGGACGGTAATGGAAACGACGGTATCGATCATCGGGCTGGCCGGAGTGCTAATATTGAATGCAGTAATTGGTTAATTTGTGGCCAGTGATTAGTTAATTTGTGGCCAGTGATTAACAAAACAGGCTAATACATTTGCGGTAAATCATAGTGATCATTTAATCATCGTAATCATAGTTCAGACAATCTATGGAAAACAAAACATACGGCATCATCGGCCTTGGGAAAATGGGCCTCAACCTGGCCATACAGGCAGCAGAAAAAGGCTATCAAATTATCGGGTACGACAAATATGCGCCCAAGGGCATGAGCGTGCCCAACCTGATATTTGCCGACAACTTACAGGCACTCATCGATCAACTGCCTCGGCCACGTAAAGTATTTATCTATATTCCGGCGGGCGAGGCTATCGATATGGTGATCCGCGAGCTTACTCCGCTGCTGGAGCAAGGCGATATTATTATCGATGGAGGTAACTCCTATTGGGGCGACAGCATCCGGCGCGCAAAAGCGCTGAAAGAAAGGGGCCTGTACCTTATCGACTGCGGCACCAGCGGTGGCATGAGCGGCGCGCGCAACGGGGCTTGTTTTATGATCGGCGGGGATAAAGAAGCCGTGAGCCATGTTGAAGGCTTGCTAAAAGATATCTCAGTACCTAATGGCTACACGCATTGCGGCGCATCTGGTTCAGGGCATTTTGTAAAGCTGGTGCACAACGGCATCGAGTTCGGCATGCTGCAGGCCATCGGCGAGGGTATGGCCCTGCTGGAAAATTACCGCGAGAAATTAGACATCAGCGAAATACTTTATACCTGGAACCATGGTTCGGTGGTGAGAAGCTGGCTAATAGAGCTAATGAAGCAGTTGTACGATGAAAAGCAGGGTTTCAATGTGCCGTCGTATGTGGAAGACACCGGCGAAGTAAACTGGCTGGTAAGCGACGCCATGCGAATGGAGGTTTCTATACCCGTGATAGCGCAATCGGTAATGCAATTGATCGCGTCACGCGACGGTAAACAAACCTCGCCGAAAGCTATTGCCATGATGCGTAATGGTTTCGGTGGGCATCCATTTGGTACCGATGCGGGCATAGCGCACGAAAGGCACTTCGGTCGCGTTGGCGGATACGAGGAAGAGGATTGATGTACAGATGTGCGGATATGCTGAGTCGGAATTAAGCTACCGATAATAAACTGCCGCCAGACCGTAAACGTAGTTGGGGCGCCTTTTCAGGTCCTTCGATATATGCCTTTACAATATCGATAAAATCCTGCAGGTCGAACGGCTTGCGCAGGAAGGCGTCGGCGCCGCTTTCTTCCTTTACTGCTTTAATGTCCCTGTTGGCCGACATCAGTATTACCGAGGTGTGTCTCAGCTGCTTATCTCCTTTGATGTATTTACAGATTTCTTTGCCGTGGTAGCCTTTAAGGTTCAGGTCGAGCAGCACCAGGTCCGGTTTACAGGCATTTACCTTTTTCTCATACCCCTTAAATTCTGTAAAACTATGAACTTCATAGCCCTCGTATTCTAAGATTGCCGTTGCGATATCGACGATATCTTGCTCGTCCTCGATAATAAGAACCCTCTTCATTAGTTTAGTTTAGATGGAACTTATACGTCACTGATTACAAGAAAGTTTATATTTCTGCGAACATCTTGCAAATGCGATTGTATTCAAGGAATTTATAATTTAGCTTTATTCCTCCTCATCAAACTGACCGGTTATGAAAATATCGAGAAGAAAGGCCATCAAACTCATTTCAGTAGCGGTTCCGGCAATGAAGCTGATGCCAGGTTATGCTTTCGGACAAACCGCACCGGCAATACAGCACGGGCCGTTCAATGGTACGCGCGAATCGCTGCAAAAATATGAGATACCCGAATGGTTCCGCGATGCCAAGTTCGGGATATGGGCGCATTGGGGGCCGCAGTCGGCTATCGAGGCGGGCGATTGGTACGCACGCAATATGTATATGCAGGGCAGCGACCAAAACAAGCATTTCCTGCAGCACTACGGCCACCCTTCTAAAATCGGCTATAAGGACACCATACCCAACTGGAAGGCCGAAAAGTTCGACCCCGACCACCTGATGGGCCTGTATAAAAAAGCAGGCGCCAAATATTTTATGAGCATGGGCGTGCACCACGACAATTTCGACCTGTGGAACTCCAGGCACAACGGCTGGAACTCGGTAAAAATGGGCCCGAAGATCGACATTGTCGGGATGTGGAAGAAAGCAGCGCAAAAGCATGGGTTGAAGTTCGGCGTCAGCGACCATTTGTGGATCAGCCCAAAATGGTTCTCGACAAGTAAGGGAGCTGATAAAGATGGACAATACGCGGGTATTCCTTACGATGGGGCGAACCCGCAAAACTTTAGCTTATATGGCAAATCGGAAAAAGTTTATACCGATCTGCCCTGGAACGACGACGATATACCCGACTCGTGGAAAAGGCACTGGTTCATGCGCATCAGGGACCTGGTGGATAACTACCAGCCCGACCTGCTCTATTGCGATGGCGCCATACCCTTCGAGGATTACGGTTTGAGGATGGTCGCTCATTTATACAATGAGAACGCGGCCAGGCACGGTGGCGTTACGCAAGCGGTTTACACCAGCAAACGCGCCGAAGATTCACAAGTCGGTACCTGTGTCTTTGACGTGGAGCGCGGCGTGGTCGACTCGATATGGCCGCGTCCGTGGCAAACTGACACCTGCATCGGCGACTGGCATTATAACCGCAATATGATCGGCCACTATAAAACGCCGAAAACGGTGATAGATATGCTGGTCGACATTGTGAGCCGCAACGGTAACCTGATGCTCAACTTCCCGCTACCCGCAAGCGGGATGCTTGACGGCGATGAACTAAACACGCTGAACGGTATCACCCAATGGATGGCGGTAAACAGCGAAGGCATTTACGCCACACGCCCCTGGAAGATCTACGGCGAAAGCCCGGCTAAAAAAACTGATAAAAACAGCGCTTCGTTCAACGAAAGCAAACGACTGGACATGACCGAAGCCGATATCCGTTTCACCAAAAAAGGGAAAACGCTTTACACTTTTTTTATGGGCTGGCCGCAGGACGGTAAAATAACGATAAATCAATTAGCTGACGACGGCCCCTATAATGTGGGTAAGATTGAATTAGTGGAACTACTGGGTCACGGCAAGGTGCAGTTTACAAGAGACAGCGAAGGGTTGAACGTAAGCCTCCCTTCGCAAAAGCCATGCGATTACGCCTACACCTTAAAGCTTTCAGGTACCGACCTGACGTAAAAGCCAGTTACCTGTAACTGGACTTATTTCGAAAGGTAAGTCAGTTGCCCCAGGTGCGTGCTCAGGTGATTGGTGCGGTTGATTATAATATTCAGCTTGTTGCGATGGGGTTCTTTCGCAAAATCCTCGTCCGATACAGAATTGTGCCTCCTGAACCAATCATCAGGCTGCACAGCGTTGATATGCTGCTCCAATGCCGTGCTTACCTGTTTCCAGCATTCCCTTAACTGAGCCGTAGCGGGTTTGGGCAAACCGGACTTATCGGGGTTATGGAGAAAAACTTCATCAAGCTCCGGATACAATCTTTGACGAAAACCCAAAATGGTAAACATTGCATCGTGCACCGCCGCCATGTGGCCCAGCAAATAAACACCGGTATTGCGGCCGGGAGCGGTCTCTTTTAACAATTCTTCGTCGCTCAATTTGTCAAACAGGGCGTTAAGGCGCGAATTTTGCGTCTGCCAGTTGGACAATGCCATTTTAATAAATACCTGTTTTGAACCGTTTTGATTGTTTTCCATTTTACTGTCGTATAAGATGACGCTCAAATATCTTCGTATCGTTTAACAGTAACAACATGCTTGTGTAAACTTTCAAATGTTATTTTTTGCGATCGGTTTTAAGTTTCATTTTTATTAATTTCGGCCGAAAACACAATCATCGGCAATGACAACCTCCGCATCTCAATACGATCAATATCCCATAACCCATCACGTATTTTTCTGGCTCAGGAACCCTGACTCAAAAGACGACCGTAATAAGCTGGTAGAAGGCGTTAAAACACTCGCCAAAATAAAAACCGTACGCGAACTGCGTGTTGGCATAGGCGCCGATACCGAAGCGCGCGAGGTAATCGACAAAAGCTGGGGCGTGTCCGAACTGATGTTTTTCAGCGACCTGGCCGGGCAGGCCGCTTACCAGGCTGATCCGATACACCTGGAGTTTGTTAAAAACTACAGCCATCTTTGGGAAAAGGTAGTGGTTTATGATGTAGTGAATGCCTGAGCGTTTGGTTATATCTTTTAAAAATCGTATATTAGCTGTACACAACTTTTGCCGATCACATTCCGTTTACAACCAAAAATCTAAAAAGAATAGTTGCGTACTGTCATCTCATTAGCGCCAACCTGCATTTGCGAAAACTGCGGCGAGGAATTTAAATTCAGGAAACACAGGGGTTTGTTTCTGAAGACTTTCTTTTTCTTTGCCGACATCCGAAAATATTACTGCGATAAATGTAAAATTACCTATTACGTTTATAAAGGTACCGACCTAAAGATTCCATTGATAAAATCGCACAAAGACTAGCGTCTCTTTTCTTTGGCGCCCGCCTATCGGTTATTGTAAAATTCGCTATATTTAAAATATACAATTAATTAACACCCTAACTCCGGCGTCATGAAAACCTTCAACCTTTTAGCAATATTATGCCTGCTTGTCTGCGGCATATCGTATGCGCAACAGGAAAATATCGACACTGCTGCGTTCCGCAAGATCAGGAGCGCTGAGATGAGCAACTCGCATATTCCCTGGATTGCTCACTATCTTACCGATGTATCGGGGCCGAGGCTGACCAATTCGCCGGGCTATTTCAGCGCAGCGCACTGGGCCGTTCAAACCATGAAGAACTGGGGCATGGTTAATGCGAAGCTTGAACCCTGGGGCGAATACGGCCGCGGCTGGGAGACGGAAGAGTTCAGCA
This sequence comes from Mucilaginibacter sp., assembly GCA_035547095.1. GTDB lineage: Bacteria > Bacteroidota > Bacteroidia > Sphingobacteriales > Sphingobacteriaceae > Mucilaginibacter. Next base: position 66,118 of record DASZVE010000078.1, on the reverse strand, counting down.
TTTGGATGAAAGCGCCTTATGTCCAGTCGATCATCGGGTACCCGATTCCGTGGAGCTCAAATACCAACGGCGAGATACGCGGGCAGGTAGCTCTTTTAAATTCCAACGACCTCGCCGACTCGGCATATATCGCCAAACACCAGGATGATTATAAAGGCAAATTTATCCTGCTAACAAGCAGCCGAACCCACATCGACGGGGACTTTAAACCCTTCTCGACCCGCCTTACCGATAGTGAATTGATGAAAATGCCCGACAGCTATATGATAGCGCGCAGCCTGATAAACGGTTATATAAAGATACTGGCAGCGCAGGACAGATCACTGGCCAGGCTAAAGGCTGCAGGAGCCCTCGCGCTTATTTCTTCAAACGGGCGCGACGGGACGGTTGTGGTTCAAGCTTTCGGAGGTTTCAAGACTGGCTCGCCTGAAGGTTTGCCAGAACTGGCTATATCTGGCGTCGACGGCTTAAAGATCAAACGCCTGGTTATGTCGGGCCACCCTGTCGAATTAGCCGTTAATATCAAGGGCAAATTTTACAGCGACGATACCAAAGGCTACAATGTAGTGGCCGAAATACCCGGCACCGACGCCAAATTGAAACCGCAGCTGGTGATGCTGGGCGGCCACCTGGATTCGTGGAACGCCGGAACGGGCGCAACCGATAATGGCGCCGGCTGCATCGTAATGATGGAAGCTGTTCGCCTGCTCGATTCATTGCACCTGCAGCCCAAACGTACTATCCGGATTGTGCTTTGGGGCGGCGAGGAAGAAGGTTTGCTGGGTTCGTATGGTTATGTGAAAGACCATTACGGCAATGCTGAAACAGGCAGTTTCAAGCCCGAGCAATCGAAAGTTTCTGTTTATTTCAATCTCGATAACGGTTCGGGAAAGATCAGGGGTATTTACGCGCAAGGGAACCAGGCTGCCAAATCGATATTTGACCAGTGGTTTGTGCCGTTTCATGACCTCGGAGCGAAAACCGTAACCATGAGCAATACCGGCTCGACAGATCATTTATCATTCGACTGGGAAGACATACCCGGCTTTCAGTTTATCCAGGACCCGCTGGATTACGAGACCAAGACGCATCATACCAATATGGACACTTACGATTACCTGCAAATGGACGACCTGAAACAAGCGGCTGTTATCGTCGCATCATTCGTGTACCAGGCAGCTATCCGCCCGGAAATGATACCGCGCAAGCCGGCAGTAAAGCAAAGATTTGTTTTTGACGGTTTTTAAACTCAGCATCACTGCCTGGCCTCGGCCAGAATTATCGATCTGATAATTTTTAGTGCAAATAAGATTAGTTTTTTACAATAAGCCAAAAAATATGGCCTTTTTTGATAAAAAAATTCAATTATTTGGCTCGGCTTTAATTTGGAGCAATTAAATTTTTAACTGTCAAAATTTCCGTGTATCTTGGACACGATTGCTGCTAAAACCCGTTTTGAGAAAACAAAACGTCATCTGCCACCGTTAAGAAGTTATGATCAAGGGAGTTGCATTAGGAATAACGCTGAAGAACGCCCATCGCCAGGTTCTGATAGACGAAGAGAACACCGGAAAAAAACCTTCGGAAGGTCTTACTGTCTATCATCTTATGGATAACGAGAACAACGCCGACCTGGGTGTGATAACTTTCAGCAGGAGGAAGGATAACTGGGATTATAAAGGACCGCTTTCTGATAACGATCTGTACCAGATCGCACGTTTTATACAGAATTACAACGACGAGGACTGGAACTTTTAGTCCGGAGCTGTGCGGCCGGCCACGCTTTTCGGCCTCAAACAATCTGTAAACCATTCGGCGTTTGCGGTGTTGGTATTTTAATGGCCGACTACAATATCATTTATACTTCATCAAAAGGCGAGCCCTGGCTTTGGAACGGCAGCAGTTTCGATCTTATAAAAAAATCAGAAAACGAGAAGCTGTTGTTCAGTGGGGCAAGTTATACTGAAAAGGACCTGCCCGAAATTTTGGAAAAAAGTCGTAACGCCGCAAAAAAGCTTTTCCCTGGCGATGAAAATCCCGACATCAACGCCGTAGAAGTGCCGGTAAACAGCCAAAGCGATGCGCCCGGCCATTCGCCGCATATCATTTCCTGATGTTAGGAATGTATATAGCTTCGCAGTTGTTCGATGGTTTCCTCGTGGGTAAGAATCGTTTCGGTTACCAGGTCGTTGATCGAAATAATGCCGCATAGCTGGTTATTCCTAAACACGGGCAGATAACGGATGTTGTTCTCGCTCATGATATGCATGCAGGTTTCCACCGAGTTGTCGGGGATGATGTGCGGCAGGTTGGTTGTCATGATTTCGCGGACGGACGTTTCATCAGATGATTTTCCCTTCAATATCACCTTCCGCGCGTAATCCCGCTCGGTTAGCAGCCCAACATATTCGCCATCGTCCGTAACGATCACCGAACCGATATTTCTATCATCCATTAACCTTAACGCATCAAGTACAGAAGTACTCGCGTCGATACTGATGACGCTGCCCCCCTTGCGGGCAAGGATATCCGAAACTTTTTTCATAATAATTAATTTAGTGGGCTAACAGGCTTATAACCAAATATAAAAATCTATTCTGATAATCCAATACAAAAGTGTAAAAAGTTCCCGCCTGCATTATGGCCGCTTTTACGGCGGCACTACATGGTTGCTCCACTTTTAGTATGTCCGGTGCGGCATCAATATCTAAATTATTTGATTATCTTTAGCGAAACCGTTCCGCATTAAAGAAAACTATCCGGCTGAAATCCGATCCCTTTTTAACCGGTAATGAGGCAATGCTGCGTTCTTCCGATAATATTCCGGGGCTATTTACGGTCAGCCACTTAATTTAACCACCGGTAAAATAATTTAATCAAATTAATTATATTTGTGATCCCTAAGAATTATTGATGACAAAGAAAGTCCTGATTATCGAGAACGACGCGGATATCCGCAATCTTATTGCTTTCATATTGGAGGAGGAAGGGTTTGCCGTTGCCGGCATGCCTTCGCCGGAAGCCCTGGATACCATTGTTCGCCACCAGCCAGACTTAATTCTCATCGATGAATGGCTGGCCGGCCGGCCCGGACACCGGCTTTGCCTGCGAATCAAGCTGTTTCACCAACTCGTGCATGTACCTGTTATCATCCTGTCCACCGCGAACGATATTGAAAAAATTGTTATGGAATGCAAGGCCGACGGCTACGTGCGTAAGCCGTTTGACGTAGCAGAACTTGTGGAAACGGTGCAGGAGCAATTAGTGAAGCGCGCTTAACCGCGATGCTTTTTTAGGGTTATAACCGTAATCTCGGGCCACATGCCTACCCTGCCCTTGAGCCCAAGAAAACCAAAACCGCGGTTCACGTATAAATATTTCCCGTCTTCTTCATACAACCCGGCCCATTGCTTGTAAATATATTTGATGGGACTCCATTTCCATCCGAAAAGTTCGATGCCGAATTGCGCCCCGTGTGTGTGACCCGAAAGGGTTAAATGTACATGCTGATGGTGCTGCAGGGTTACCGCTTCCCAGTGCGAGGGGTCGTGTGACATCAATATCTTAAAAGCGTCTGCAGGCACATTCGCCGCGGCGCGCTTTAAATCACCGTACTTGTGGAACCCGCCCGTACCCCAGTTTTCTACACCGATCAGCGCGATCGACTGACCCTTGCGTTCAATACCAACGGATTCATTCAACAGCAGCCGAAATCCTATTTCCTGGTGAACCTGTTTCAGGCGTTCGAGATTTGCTTGTTTTTGACTCTTGCTTTTCCACCGGATGTAGTCGCCATAGTCGTGGTTCCCCAGTACCGAGAACTTGCCGCATGGCGCTTTAAGTTCGGCGAAATGACCTATCCATGGATCCATCTCTACAGCCTTGTTATTGACCAGGTCGCCCGTAAAAAGAATCAGGTCGCTTTGCTGCTCGTTTACGATCCTGATCCCTTTACTCACGCCTTTTTCGCTGGTGAAACTGCCCGAATGAACATCGGAGATCTGGGTAATGGTAAAACCGTCGAAAGCGTCCGGAAGGTCGGGAAAAAATAAAGTCTCTTTTTTAACCCTGTAAAAGTGCCGGCCGAAGGTAAGACCGTACAGCAAGGCGAGGAACGGCACGACCGCTACGATGATGGCAACCTGGCTTACCCAAACAACCCGGTGCGGAAAACCGCGAAACAGGCGGCTGATGTCTTCCGCGAGCAGGACAGGCATCGCGACTACTTTGGGCACTAAGGAAAGCAAAAGCAAAGCCATCAATATGGAAATAAGACGAGGCACCGTTTTGCCCGACCTTGGGAGCCTGAATGCGAACAGGGTTGCGACGATAAGGCCAAGATCGAAAAGCCAATATGCTGTATGTACAACGATGCTGGCCGTTAATATCTTTATCGCCTGGAAAAAATAAATGTCCGCTAAAACTAACAACAGCAGTATAAAAGGAACGCGTTTTCTCATGGTTATGCGGACGGCTTAACTTGATGAACATTTTAAATTACCCTAAAGTTTACATTCCCGTGAAGAATGGGCCGGGATCTTTCATTTTACCCAATATTTTGAACCGAATCCGCACCTTCGGTTTTATTATGCTCCGGGCTGCCGGATATATACCTAATGGACTGAAGCATCGCAAAAAAACTTGAACAAGGGCTGGGGCTAAACAATTTTCGCCGAAGCTCGTTTTGTTACCGGTTTTTGTGCCAGTTTAATTTGTTTCGCAACCTTATGTCGATAACACCTGCTGAAGCTAACATTTTAAATGCGCTTGATGAGGCCGCCTGCATTTTTGAACAATTACCTAAGCGCGGCGACGGGCTGCGCGATTATCAATATGTTTTTGTGAACACCGCATTTAGGCGGCTTTTCGGCACGCCTGATCTTGCCGGGTTTTCAGTACGTGACAACTTTCCGAATGAACCGGAATCGTGGTATGACGATTACGACGAGGTTTTGAATACGGGTGTTCCCAAACATTTCATACGCGAAGCGCCGTCGCAGGAAATGATCATTGAAATGTATGTGACCCGGCTGGAGGGCGGCACACGCAAACGGCTTATGAACACTCTGCGCGATGTGACGCTGGAAAATAATATGGAGGGTGCACTGCGCGAGAGCGAGTCGCGGCTTAAGGAAAGCGAAGCCAATATCCGCAACCTCATCATGCAGGCCCCGGTAGCGATGTGCCTGCTTACCGGTCCCGATTTTGTTATAGACATCATTAATGACAGCTTTATTGCCATATGGGGAAAGGACCGCAGCGTACTGGGTAAGCCAATTATGGAAGCGCTGCCGGAGATGAAGGGCCAACCTTACCCGGACTTTTTAAAATATGTTTATAATACCGGGCAAACCTATTATGGCAGGGAAGACAAGGCGCTTTTACTCCGCGACGGAAAACTGGAAACCCGTTATTTCAATTTCGTCAATGAGCCATACCGTAACCCCCGCGGGGTAATAACCGGGGTTATCGTCGTCGCAACTGAAGTGACCGACCAGGTACTGGCCCGTTTGCAACTCGAGCGTACCGAACAAATGCTGCGGTTATCGGTCGAGGCTGCAAAAGCCGCATCGTGGAGTATCGACATCGTCACGCGAAAGCTGACAGTTTCGAAGGAGTTTTTTAAGATCTACGGGCTGCCTGAACAATGGCTGCCTGCAATTGATACCATGCTGGCCCAAATACCCTGCGAGCGCCGGGCCCAGGTCGAGGAGGCATTGGAAAGATCGCTTACCGATGGCGCTGATTTGCAAATCGAATACCCCGTAAATACAGCGGATGGCTTACGCTGGCTGAGGGTTTTTGGCAAGGTAAGCCCCGCATCGCCGCTCCAGGCGGCAAGCCTTTCCGGTCTTACCCTGGATATTACCGAACAGAAGCAAGACGATTTGCGCAAGAATGATTTTATAGGTATGGTGAGCCACGAGCTAAAAACGCCGCTGACTAGCCTGACGGCCATGGTGCAGGTTTTAAAGGCCAAGCTTGACGGTCATGAAAATCATTTCCTGGCCAATGTCGCCGTAAACGCCGAAAAGCAGGTAAAACGAATGACCCGCATGATCAACGGGTTTTTAAATGTGTCGCGGCTGGAGTCGGGGAAGATTTTGCTTAACAGGGAACGATTTGAACTTGGGCAACTGGTTGAGGAATTGGTTGCAGAAATGAGGCTGCAAAATACAGGCCAAACGTTCGAGATTAGCAATAGCCAGCCCGTATGGGTTGAGGCCGACCGTGATAAGATAGGCTCGGTAATCTCCAACCTGCTCAGTAATGCCGCAAAATATTCTCCCAAAAACACGTCGGTAGCTATAACTGTCGAAACCGGCGACAAACAGGTTATCGTAAGTGTGCGGGACTATGGTTTAGGCATTAAGCCGGAGGACCAGGAAAAACTTTTCGACCGCTATTACCGGGTAGACGATCAGCGAACACGCCATATTGCCGGGTTCGGAATCGGACTTTACCTGTCGGCCGAGATCGTTCGCCTGCATGGCGGTTATATTGATGTCCGGAGCGCGCCCGACCAGGGCTCGACCTTCCGTTTTTCCCTTCCCTTGTAACAGCGTAATTTGTGTGTCGGGCCGATTGTCGACAATTATTGGGAAGTTTAAGGAGTAAAAGTTGCTTCAATTGAGTTGACCGACAGATTTCCCGTCCCGCGCCTTGCTTTCCTGCCCAAAAACTTTATTTTTGATTTAAAGGACTTTAGCAGCCTTATGTCTCGCCGGGGAACCATCATCGACAAACTTTGTTGCCGCTACATATTGGCGTGGTGTGTTGCATTGCTTTTAGCGGTTAACCTGGCGTACGGGCAGAGCGTAGCCACAATACGGGAAAGTGATTTCGGCGACCTCCAACAGGTGCAATTAACCGACTCGCTGTGGTCGTTCCATCCCGGTGAATTTAGCGGCCCGAAAAAGCCCGTGACTGATGTCTCGGGCGGGCGCACCTTCCGCGGCACCAGTTTTGGCGAAGATAATCCGATACCCGGCTGGTATGGAGTGGGCTGGTTCGGGATATGGGTTAAAGTTGATACCGCGTTGGTAAACCGGAAGCTGGCGGTCCGCATTAACCACGACGGGGCCTCTGAAATATTCATTGACGGCAAACCCATGGGCGGCTACGGAAAATTGGGCCGTTCGGCGGCGGAAATGGTGGCCGCCCGTGCTCCAAGGGATATGATTCCGGTTTGGTTCAGCGATACCCGGCCACATCTCATCACCATTCATTACTCCAACTTTAAACCTGCCTACTCCTTCCTGGGTTTCCAGCTTTTCATCGGCGACTACCAGTTCACGTCGCAACGCATGGCTGATGATAACCGGCTGCTGAATTATATCCAGTTATGCGCTGCGGCGCAGATCATACTTGCGCTTTTGCACTTTTTGCTTTTCCTTTTTTACCCGAAGCAGAGGCTGAACCTTTATTACGCGATCTATGTGGGGCTGGTGGGGGTCACCTGCGCCGGCGTTTACCTGTTTTACCAGGCGCATTCGCCATTCACCCAATACGCGGCAGACGCCCTGACCGGCGAGTGTAAAGTACTCCTGATGTCGTCGGGCGTATTATTACTTTACCATCTCAATTATGCGCGCATACCGCGCTGGCGGGTCGTTGCGCTGTCCGCCGTTACGCTATTTTATATAATAATCTATTTCGTCAGGCTTTTGCACATCCCCGACCAGGAACGCCAGGACTATTTTTCAATCGTTTATTTCTTTTGTATGATGGATGGCTTCTGGTCGGTATGGCAGGTCATCCGGCGCGGGCAAAAAAATGTTTGGCTGGTGGCGACAGGTGTTGTGGCAGTTACCCTCTTATATTACTTCTGCTGGGCCGACGTATTTCAGTTGTGGCCTCCCCGGTTAAATGCGATGCGTGTATTTGTGCTGAGCGCCGGCGAACTGATATTGCCGCTATGCTTGTCCGTTTACCTGGCGCTTGATTTTGCCCATACCAACCAAAGTCTGACAGCCAGGCTGGCCGAGGTTGAACGGCTGTCGGAGCAGGCGCTGATACAGGAAACCGAAAAAAGAACGCTATTAGCAGAAGAAGCCCGGCGGCTGGAAGAACTGGTACAGCAGCGAACGGCCGAACTACGGGCGCAAGCCGACCAGCTGCGGGAAATGGATAGCGTCAAATCGCGTTTTTTTACCAACATCACACACGAATTTAAAACGCCGCTGACCCTGATCATTAACCCCGCGAAGGATCTGATATCGCAGGTTGAAGAGGAACAAACGGTCAGGCAACTGCAATTGATACTGAACAATGCCACGCGGCTGCTGCAACTCATCAACCAGTTGCTTGACCTCAGTAAACTGGAAAGTGGGTTGATGGAGGTTAACGCAGAGCCGATGGACCTGGCATCACTGATAAAAGTACATATTGCATCTTATGAATCGCTGATCAGGCACAAAGGACTTCAAATAAACTTTGCCTCTGCCTGGGAGCAACTTTGGATATTGGGCGACCAGGATAAGTTCGACACCATCATTCTGAATTTGCTTTCAAACGCGGTAAAGTTTACAGATAAGGGCAGCATAGAATTTTCGCTGCTGAAAGACACAAGCCAGGCAGGCGATGCCTTTACTCTGATGGTGAGGGACACCGGCAGAGGTATCCCCTCCGAAAAGTTAGACTACATATTTGCCCGTTTCTACCAGGCCGACCCGTCGGATACGCGTTCGGCGGAAGGCACTGGGATCGGGCTGGCGCTGACAAAGGAGCTAGTAGAACTAATGGGTGGCCGCATCAGTGCGGAAAGCGAGGAGAACGTTTTTACCCAGATCAGCATCAATATGCCCTACGTTGCTGCGACGGCTGCGCCAGCGCAAATAATAAAACCCGCATCCGTTGGCGCTTGTGAAATAACTGAAGATAGCCCGTTAATCGCTTCGCTTGACGACGAGCGACCGCTTGTGCTATTGATCGAAGACCACGACGAACTGCGTGACTTCATCCGGCAATCGCTGGCCGTCAAATACCGGGTGCTGAGCGCCGCGGACGGAAGCAAAGGCATTGCGCTGGCTAAGGAACATATCCCCAACCTGGTGATCACCGATCTGATGATGCCTTTGACGAACGGGTACCGGGTGAGCGACGAACTAAAGCACGACCAAAGAACCAGCCATATTCCCATCATTATCCTGACTGCGAAAACGGATTTCGACAGCCGCATCCAGGGCATTGAAACCGGGGCGGACGCTTATCTCGCCAAGCCTTTTGAAAAGCGCGAGTTGTTTGCTGTCATCGAAAATCTCATCAGTACCCGCAGGCAATTGCGTGAATATTACAGCAGCCGCGACCTATGGTTCAGCGACACTATTGTGATGCCATCTATCGAGCAGGAATTTATAAAAAGGGTGCGCCGCGCCGTTGAAACCCATTTGGATGAAGAAGGCTATAGCGCAGAGCAGCTTGCCCGCGACGTGGGGCTAAGCCGTACGCAATTGCACCGTAAATTGAAGGACCTTATCGGGCAGGCGCCGGGCGAACTGATACGCATCATCCGCCTGCAATATGCCCATAACCTTTTGCAGCGGCAGGTAGCCACCGTTGCTGAAGTCGGATACATGGTAGGCTATAGCAGCCCGGCCAGTTTCTCGGCCAGCTTTTCCCGTCATTTTGGATTTCCTCCCAAGAGGGTTGTCCATTCCTGAATGTTAATGCACGGCGGTTGACTCACCCCGACTTCGCTGCGCTTGTCACCCCTCTCTTTGCTTTGCAAAAAGAGGGGGTAGGTCTTTTTCTTGGATACGACTTTAAAATTGACCCTCTTTGTGCCCTAGGCGGAGAGAGGGTGGTCGAGCGAAGCAATGACTGGGTGAGTTAGGGTCGCAAGTGCAACAAAATCGAAAGGATTTGCAACAAACTACAAAGGTTGTTTCGGGCGTTGGGCGTTAATTTGCGACGTACGTTTTTAGATGCCTTAATCAACTTTTATGAAAACATCAGTTTACTTATTTGCGGCTTTGGCCCTTGTTCATCTCAGCAGTTGCAAAAAATCCGGCACGTCGCCGTCAAAGCAAAAGGGCAGCGCCATGTATCCTGTTTCGGTAACTTCAGTTTCAACCGGCGGTGAGCCCATTACCTGGACCTTTACCTACGACAGCAATAATAACCTGACAAAATATGGCGGAGAGGGTAGTTACATAGTGACGATAGACCCGCACAATGTGGTGCAAACCAGCTTCAGTCAAACCATAGATGTCGCAAATACCTACGCTTATTCGGGCGGATCAAATACGCCCGTGGATATTTATACCACCGTTCCCACGCAACTGTCCATCAGCACCACCCAAAAGAACCTTACAACCGGGACCTCTGTAAGTTATCCGGGCTTCCTATGGGCTATGGCGGCCGGTAAGGACAATACGATAACGGAGATGACCACCTCAGACAACGGCGGGCAGACCGTCACATTCAGCTATGATGCCAACGACAACCTTAAAACCGTGTCGTGGATCAACTTGTCGGGTGACCAGGCCGGCAAAGTTTATGCCACCCTAACGGTCACTTCCCTTGATAATCATCCCTCGCCGTTTTCAGCGGTTAAAGGCTATAATGTTATCGCTTATACGCAGTTTATGTACCCTGCGGAATTTGCCCTGGCGTATTGCAGGAACAATCCCATACAAATGATATACAAGCAACTGGATGGCAACGGGAACCTGGCGACCAGCGAGCAGGACGATTTTACTTATGCCTACAACGCCCAGGGATACCCGACAAACATCACCGTAAAAGTTAGCTACCCAAATAACAGTACCGTTAACAGCAAGAGCTCGGATTTCACTTATAAATAAGAGGCGATCCCGGATCTTTCGCATTCTCCCCTAAACATCATCCATAAAAGAAGCCCGTGCAATTGTGCGGGCTTCTTATTGTTCAATACCGGGTCGTTTTAAAAGTAATTTTAATGACCTATTCCAATACCAGGTCGCCCAGCGAAATATGCAATGAATGACAAAACTCAGTCAGGGTCTCGACGGTCAGGTCGCGGGTGCCGGAAAGCCAGGTGCGCAGGCTGTACATCTCTTTGCGGATACGCGAGCCCAGTTCACCCGCTGTCAGCCCGGTTTCGGCCAGTATGTTTTCTACACGGGCCTTTATAGCAAGACGGCTTTCCTGGCTTTGCAGATCCGACGGGCGCAATTTATCCAGAATGCGTTCGAGGAATGTAGGTTGATCTTCTGTTTTCATAGGGTCGGCGCGCATGTGAGACGCGGGAAGACAAGATAACAAATTTTTAGAATAACAAGTTGTATTGTGCAAAATGATAACGCTGAGATAAAACCGCGGCGGTATCGAATTGTTTTCAATTTGGATATTAAAGAATTGTAAACATTAACCGGCTATGATCAGGAAATTGAAATCGGGTAAGTACCGCATTTACTCCCGGAAAGTTGATCCCGACACGCACAAGCGCAGGAACCTGGGCACCTTCGATTCGATGGAGGATGCCAAAAAGCACGAGCGGGATATTCAGTATTTTAAGCACCATTAGTGGAGGTGAAAGGCTGAAAGGAGAAAGGATAAAGGTTTTTTGCTGCACAGTTCATGACCTTTCGCCTTTGACCTTTTACCCTTCACCTTCTTCACAGGGTTTACATGGTTTACACTTTTGAGTCAATTTTTGTACTAAATAATTGACTATCAATTGCTTATATAAAGTACCTATAAACCATGATTTAGTAAGTGTATAGTTTTTTCCCGGCGGGTCAAAGCTGAAGCGTGTTATTGCTCTTTGCCTCAAGCTTTCCGCTCTAAAAAAGCTTTATGCGTTCTGCCTTCAGCTTTCAGCTTTGTAATAATTGAAGGACCGCGTAGTCATATATCAATACCGCGGACTTTTTGCCCTTATCGCCACTGGTCCCGCTGATATGCATTACTAACATTATTTATGTCAAACAACAATCAGAAATTAATTCCCCGGTTAGGTATTTATTTTTTACTGGCCTTTCTTATAGCGTGGGGTACATGGTTCCCGGCATTTCTGCATCCCGCTTCGCTAAAGCTGCTATCATTCATTGGCCTTTTTGCGCCTGCGTTGTCGGCTATTTTCATCGTTTCCATAACAGACGGTAAACAAGGCGTCAAAGCGCTGCTCGGTCGCTACAAAATCTTGCGGTTTCATGCGGGCTGGTATATTTTTGCAGTGCTGTTCGTTCCTTTGTTATTCATTCTTGCCTTGGCGGCGGACAGTGTTTTCTTTCACACTGAATTCAAAAATTTGCTTGTTACAGGATCGCCAATCATAGGGCCGGTATCGTTTATTTGGCTGATCTTCATCAATTCCGGTGAAGAGATCGGCTGGAGAGGATTCGCGCTGCCGCGATTGCAAAAACTTTTGAAAAGCCCGATTTACGCTTCGCTGATATTAGGCATTTTCTGGAGCTTATGGCACTTGCCCATTTACCTTGTGCCCGGCCAGTCGTCCATTCCGTTGCCGCTGTTCCTGTTTTTCACCATCGGGCTGTCGTTTATTTATACCCTGGTTTTCAACCAAACGCGGGGAAGCTTGTTTTCGGTGGTTTTGCTTCATGCCAGTACCGATGTAATACCCCGCATTTTCAACATCACCCTTTTTTCGGCCCGTACATGGCTGATATTCGGCATCATGACCTGGGTCAGCGTAATTATCCTATTTGGTGTTTTTCGAAAACAAAATGTTGAGGTGTCCCAAACCGGATTGGTTTCCGGACAACGCTCATGAATACGAACCATTAAAATTTCGCGCTGTATCTCTTTTACTCTTGAGGCCAAAGGATGAAAGGACAAAGGCGAAAGGTTAACCTTTTACCTTTCGCCTTTTACCTTTCACCTCATTCAGAGCGAAGGCTCTTCACCGGGTTTGCCAACGCTGCTTTAACCGCCTGGAAGCTAATAGTAGCCAGCGCGATGATGATGGCGGCAAGTCCGCCCGCGACGAATATCCACCAGCTGATGCTGATGCGAAATACGTAATCCTGCAGCCATTGGTGCATGTAGTACCAGGCAATGGGCGTGGCGATAGCAAAGGCGACGGCGATGAGCACGACAAATTCTTTGGAGAACAGGTAAACGATGTTGCCCGCGCTGGCGCCCAGCACTTTGCGGATACCCACCTCCTTTACGCGCTGCACGGCCATGAACGAGGCCAAACCGTACAGGCCCAAACAACTAAGAAAAATAGCGATGGCGGCGAAAATTTTATACAAAGTGGCCAGTTGGGTTTCCTGTTTGTAAAAGCCGGCGATCTTTTCGTCCAGGAACTTGAAATCAAAAACATAATCGGGATAGGTTTGGTCGAATACCTTTTTAACCGATTGCATGGTGGAGCCCAGGTGTGTGGTAGTTAGCTTGATTGCCAACTGGTTGTACATGGCTTTGTCCTGTGTAATGACCAGCGGCGCCAGACCGTCGCGGAACGAGCGGTCGTTAAAATCTTTCAATACACCCACAACCGGGCACGTTATGACGCCGTTCCAGATGCTTATTTCTTTGCCGATGATGTCCTCCGGTTTCTTAAGACCCAGGCTTTTCACCAGCGTTTCGTTCACTAAAAATTCGGTCGTCATATCCGATGGCCGCAAGTTTCGGCCAGCAACCAACTGCAGCTTATAAGTGGGCACATAAGATTCGTCGGCGAACCTGGTAATGGCTTTAAAATCGGTCTCTTTTGTCGCATGGTCGTATTTCAATGTGCTCCAGTTGTCGTTACCATTTTCAATCGGGGTATTGGTGTTCAGGCTTACGGTTTGCACGCCGCCGGTTGCCAGCAATTGCCGTTTCAAATAATCCATCTTGCTCATCAGCGTGGTGTCTACGCGGAAAGGAACGTTAACCACCGCTTCCTTGTCAAAGCCAAGGGGCTGATCCATAAAATAATCCATCTGCTTCACAATGACGAGCGTGCCGATAATGAGCGCCTGCGCGATGATAAACTGGAACACAACCAATCCGCGGCGTAACGAAATTCCGCCTGAATTGGACGCGAGCTTGCTTTTAAGCGCATTGACCGGGTTGAAACGCGATAACACAATGGAAGGATAGAAACCGGCGAGCGCGGTGACAACAATGGTTACAGCGAGCAGGAACAAAATAATCGCTGGGTTGGCGAACAGGTTGAAAGAAAGCGAAAGGTCCAAAAGCTTACCGACAGAATGCAGTGCAAGCATGGTAATACCCGTTGCCAGTATAACGGCGGTGATAACGATCAAAAAGGTTTCGACGATGAACTGCACCTGCAACTGCGATTTACTGCTGCCCAAAACTTTCCGTACGCCCACTTCTTTGGCGCGGTTAACGGCCTGCGCGGTCGAGAGGTTGATGAAGTTTACGCAGGCGATAAGCAGGATAAACGCCGCAATAAGCCATAGTACATTGAGCAATTGATTGCTGACGGTGATGTTGCTATAGTTGCCTACCCGGGCGTCGTAATGCACGTCGCTTAAGGGTTGTATAATATGGCTATCCCGGTTGCCTGCCGATTCCACCTTGCGTGAATACGCGGCTAACTGGTGGTTAAAGTTGGCGGCAGATGTTCCTGCCGGCATCAAAACGTAGCAGCCAAAACCGGATACCGTGGTATTCCAGTCGTGGATGGTGGCCAGGTAGTCACCCGTAAAGCTTGTCCCGTAAGCAACCACAACCTTTAGCTGAAAGTCGGTGTTTGGCGGTATGGTAGCCAAAATGCCTGCAACTGTCAATACGTCGGTGCCGTGTTCGAACATATAGCCGCCCATCTGCATTTTAATGGTTTTGCCCATCGCGGTTTTCCAGTCGCCGAAATATTTCTCGGCGGTCTCTTTCGTCAGAAATACGTTATTTGGGTCTTTTAGCGACGCGTATGTACCCGCAATCAGCGGGAAGTCGAATATTTTGAAGAATGAGGGCCCGGCGTAAAACACTCCGTGCTGCTCTTTGAACACTTTGTCGACGTTTCCATTGGCACCGACGATCTGGAACTGGTCGTCATGACTGGCGAAAATGGGTGCTACCTGTTCTATTTGGGGAAACGACGTTTTTAAGCCTCCCGGCCATGGAAATGGGAGGTCCTTCCCGTAAGTGATTTCGCCCGATTCGGCGCTGTGGTATTCGGTCAGCACCCGGTAAATGCGGTCTTTGTTTGCATGGAAATTGTCGAAACTGGTTTGGAATTGTATGATGATAAAGATCACCAGGCAAACGGCGATGCCTACAGCCAGGCCGGTGATATTAATAGTGGTGTAGCCCTTGTTGCGCAATAGGTTGCGCCGTGCTATTTTGAAATAATTCTTAAACATAGTATTGCGGGTTAATTTCTCCAGGGACCACTTCGGCGTGGTTTCATGGTTCGAAATTATTGCCGCGGGCGATGTTTGACTGCCCAAATTATAAGTTGGCTGTTCTTTTTTATACTCAAGGGGGCTTTTCCCGGTGATCTGTTTAAAAATCCGGTTGAAGGAGGTTTGTGAATTGAACCCCGACTCGTAGGCGATGCCCAGCAGCGTGATGTGGTCAAAAGCCGGGTCCTGCATTTTACGCGCGGCGTCCTGCACACGGTATTCGTTGATGAAATCGTTGAAGCTTTTTTTGAGGACAGTATTGAGGACGCGGGACAATTCATGCGTCGTCAGGCCGAGTTTTTCGGCGAGCGAGGCCAGGCTCAAGTCCGGGTCCTGGTAGTAGCGGTTTTCCTTTACGATCTTTTTGAGCCAGGTGGCTTTTTGTTTCAGGTCTGCGGGCAGTAAAGGTTTTAGTATCGGGGTTGATTCTGCCTGGGTGGTTACTTCCGGTCTTAGGAACGCCCTTGCCGACATCCAGGTAAGCATAGACATTAACAGGAGATACAAAGGATTGGAAGTCAGCGCCCCCAACTGCAAAAAGTACCCGATAGCAAAACACGGTATCCACAACAGCCATAAAATGCCGAAACCGATGAGCAGGCGATTGAGCCATTGGAGCTCGTGGCGATAGCGGTCGCCGCCGGTGAATTTTTGCTGTTTGTAAAAGTTTTCGATGAGCAGGCGGCAGCGATATAGGTAAAATACAACTGAAGCGAATGTCAATACTTGTATGAAGGGTGATAGTTGCTTTATGAACAACTGCACGGCCAGTTCCAACAACAGGGGGCTGAAATGAAACAGATCATTTCTGCGGAATTGATCGCCGGGCCGGGCTATTTTGCGTACATAAAAATAAATTAGCGGTCCAAGCGCCAATGAAAATTGCAGCGGTATGCGATCCCACGACGGAGCGTAGGCAGACAGGTTGATATCAATAGCCAATATCCTCGCTATCCATAATACCGCAACGCCTAACGCCAAAGCCAAAAACCGGTTTGCGTACCGGTTTGCTTTTTTATCGAACCATAAAAGCAGGATAAAGGTGAAGCCGATGAACAGCGTTCCGAAGAAGGCTGCATCGTAGAGGGTGACATGGAATAAATAGGGCTTCACTTAAATTAAACGCTGAAAATACGATTTGCTTATTCATTCCTCAAACCCTTCACCGGATTTGCCGCGGCCGACCGGACAGTTTGAAAACTGATCGTTACCAATGCTATCAGCAAAGCGCCCGCCCCTGCCAGGATAAATACCCAGGCGCTCAGGTTGGTATGGTAGGCAAAATTCTGCAGCATTTTGTGCGCAAACAACCATGCGATAGGCGATGAAATGAGAAATGAAATAACTATGAGTATTATTATTTCCGTATTGAGCATAGTCAATATATTTCCTGCGGTGGCGCCCAGCACTTTCCGGATACTGATCTCTTTTGTTCTTCTTTCGGTATTGAACATGGTTAAACCGAACAAGCCTATACACGAGATAAATATGGTGATAATAGTCGCGATCTGCATGGTCCATTTCATCCGCTGATCCATTTCATACAATCGTGCGATATAGTCGCCCAGGAAGGAATAATCAAAAGGTTCTTCCGGGTAAACGGTTTTCCATTGTTTGGCTATCCGGTTTACCAATAGTGGTATGTCACCTTTTTGGAACTCGGCCGGAGTTAGTTTTAATGCAATGCCCATCTGAACCGTGGGGTCATTTTCAATAACCACCGGCATAATTTGCTGGTGGAACGAGTTTTCATAAAAATCGGCCACAACACCGGCGATAGGGAATGGTTTATTGCCAAGCAAAAGCATCCTGCCAATGGCCTTTTGAGGTTTGGTAAAGCCGAACGCTCTTGCCGCAGTTTCGTTGATTAAATATTCTTTTACGCTGTCGCCTGGGAGTAAATTACGGCCTGCAACTATTCTCATATGGTAAAACGGAACAAACTCCTGATTGCCGGAATGAACGGAAACTTCGAACGGTTTTTCGCCGCTTCCCTGTAATTGTGCGCCGTTGCCCATGTGCGCAAAGCCCATTGGCGGGAAGGCTTCTGTTATTACCTGCTCAACACCGGGTAACTGTTTTATTTTTTCAGCAAGTACTTTCATTTTGCCGGTATGGTCGGCCCAAAGGCTTCGTAAAGTAATTATGTTACTGGTTTTAAAACCCAGTTCCTGGGTCTGCATATAATTGATCTGCTTGCTCATCACTATGGTGCCGATCATAAAAATTAACGACATGGTGAACTGAAAAACGATGAGACTTTTACGCAGGTAGCCCTTATTGGATGTTTTTTCGCCCGGCTTACCTTTCAGGCTTGAAACAGGCTGAAACGTGGTCAATATTTTAGCGGGGTAAAGCCCTGCGAGCAAGGTGGTGAAGACCGCGATACCGGCAAGAAATATCCAATTGGAATAATTGGTGAGATCGAATTTTACTCCTTGCGGAATATAGGCCGCAAACATATTTAACACAGGTTTGATAGATGCCGTAGCAATCGCTACTGCCAGCAGGGCGAGCATAAATGTTTCCGTCAAAAACTGCAGCAGTATGGTTCGCTTCCCGCTTCCCAAAACCTTGCGTATGCCTATCTCTTTGGTTCTTTGTATCGATTGCGCGGTGGCTAAATTGATGAAATTGATGGCTGCGATAAACAATATGAACAAAGCGACTATTGCCAGCGTGTATAAAATTCTCATGTCAGCCTTATTTCCTTCGCCACCATATTCCCGGTGAAAATGGATACCGGTAAATGGTTGGAGCTGTGCATGTAACTTGGTGTGAGGATTTGGGTCAAGGTGTTTCCTGATAAACGCCGGAAACTGTTTATCTATTTGTGATGGGCTGACACCTGCGGGCAATTTCACCAATTCCTGGCTGCCGTGGTCAAGGTTGAACCAATTGTCTAACTGGACCTGTTTTTTCAGGAAGCTGCTATTAATTGTGCTGAAAGATAGAAACTCGGAGAAATTGAAATCGGAATTCTCGGTCCAATCTTGCAGGATCCCGGTTACCGTAACCGTAAGCGAGTCGTCGTAAGTAATGGTTTTGCCGATCATTTCGTCGGGCCGCAAATCGCCAAAATAAGTCTTCGCACGACTTTGTGTAAGTACAGCCGTCATGGGTTTACTCAATGATGTCCGTTTGTTGCCGCTTAGCCAGGTATACGACATGATATCAAAATAGTCGGACTGGGCTATTATTCCGTTTGTTTGATCGAAAGATTTCAGAACCTTATTACCCTCTTTTATTTTCACCTTCGGGTTATAGTGCTGAAAGGCCGCTACTTTTTCAAATCCCGACATTTCGCTCCTCATCGCATCGGGCATAGGCGCCGGAACGGCATTCCAATGTGCATGGTCCGGGTCAGGATTGCCCTCAACGCTTATATCGACGCAATAAATGCGCTCCTTGCCGGGATGGAAATTGTCAAAACTGAATTCGAAACTCGTGACGAGATAAATAACCAGGCACGCGCAAATGCCCAGTGCGAGGCCCATCACGTTGATGGTTGAATACAATTTGTTGCGGGTAAACTGCCGCCAGGCGGATTTGAAGTAATTGCGAAACATATAATTGCGGTTTAATTTTTCCTCAGACCACCTCAGTGTGGTTTCATGATTCGAAATTACTGCCGCAAACCTTGTCGGACTATCCGTTTTATAATCTGGATAGTCTTTTTCTAATGTTTTTTTGTATTCAAGCGGACTTTTGCCGGTTAACTGTTTTAATGCCCGGGTAAATGTGGTTTGGGAATTGAATCCCGATTCGTAAGCAATGCCCAGGAGGGTGAGATGATTGTAAGCGGGGTCCAACATTTTTGATGTTGCATCACGCACCCGGTATTCGTTGATCAGATCGCTGAAGTTCTTTTTGAGCGCTGTATTGATGATATGGGATAATTCATGGGTTGTGAGGCCGAGCTTTTCTGCCAATGAGTTTAAACTCAGGTCGGGGTCCTGGTAATAGCGGTTGTCTTCTATTGCTTTTTTGAGCCAGACGCCTTTTTGTTTTAGGCCCGCCCTTCCCGTTCTCTGAACAATTGGTACTGCTTTTATTATTCTGGCCTGTGGCCTGAGGAAAGCTGCGGCGGCAGTCCAAATGATCATGACCGCGAAAAAGATATATACCGAACCATGAACAGGCAACCCCAGTTCCGACACGAGCCATAAAATCCAAAGCAGAGCAGTGGCGCCCAGCAAACGCCGCAGCCAGCGGAACTCCAATAAGGAACGGTCCATCAGCACCGGCTGCAAACCTTTATAGAATTTTTGTATGAGTTGGTCGGCTAAATACAAATAAGCCATAACCGAAACAAAAATCAGTATTTGCAAAACCGGAGTGGGCGCCACAACAAACGCTAATGGACTTAGATGGAGCAGATCCGTCCGTTTGAATTGATATTCCCGCTGCGTGATTTTCAGCACATAAAGATAAAGCAACGGCCCCACCGTTAGAAGCATTTGCTCAGGCAGGTTAATATGCAATATCCGTAGCATCCACAAGGTCATCGCCAGCAGCGCCAACGCAAGAAAACGGTTGGCGCTGCGGTTGATGCTTTTGACCAACCATAAGAACAGGCAAAATACCCACCCGGTAAAGATCATCCCGAAGATGAACAGGTCATAAAGGGTGATATGGAATATATAAGAATTCAATTAAATTGATGACGCACAATAAAACCATAAGTTACTCAAAAGATCAGATAAAACGCCGAGCAATAAAAAAATGCATTCCGCATCTCACGCCGGAACGCATCGTTCAACTAAACCTCAGATCTCATGTCTGGGCCTAAGTTCTTTCGCTTGCCTGTTTATTCTGAGCGCAGGCTATTTACAGGATTGGCTATTGCTGCGCGGATAGCGTGATAGCTTACCGTAACAATCGCGACAATCACTGCCAGTAACCCTGCGCCTGCAAACATCCACCATTGAATATTGATCCGAAAAGCAAAGCCCTGCAGCCAGTTGTGCATAAGGTACCAGGCCACAGGCGAAGCCATAAGTATAGAAAGTAATACCAGCTTCAGAAAATCTTTTGAAAGCAACCCGTTGATCGACGATACGCTTGCTCCAAGCACTTTTCTTATCCCGATCTCCTTGGTCCGTTGTTCTATCATAAATGCCGCCAGGCCGAATAAACCCATGCCTGCCAGGATGATGGTGATGACTGTAAAGATGCTGAATATCGAAGCCAGCCGGTCCTCAGCCTTGTACCGGGCATTAAAGGCGTCGTCCATAAAGGTGTAATCGAAAGGTGTATCGGCATCGTGCTTTTTGTAAATGTTTTGAATTGCACCAAGCAATGTCGGCAAATTTGTATGGGGGCCTATTTTCGCAAAAAGGTACGATCCGCCCTGGGTTTTCCAGTACTTAGCTGTATCGGGAAGTATCCAAAGGCCAAGAGGTTCAATCGGGTCTTCAAGGGAGCTAAAGTTGAAATTTTTAACTACGCCTGCTACCTGCGTTTTTTGTGGTTGCGAGTTGATATAACTGCCGACGGGGTTTAAACCTAAATGCAACCGTTCAACTGCTAACTCATTAAAGACAACCTTATTTCCCGTGCCCAGATCGGCATTTGCCAACGGTGGATTTTTCCATTTAAGTCCAAGTAACCGGAAAAAATCCTTGTCGACAACAAGCGAGGGAAGCGGTACCATTTCATCTTTGGTTTTACCTGGAATGACAAACCTGTCGATATAAGAAAACATGCCATAACGGGATGTCGATACTTCGCTGACACCTGCTAACGACCTGATCTCGTGGTTAAAGCCCGGGTAATTTTTAAAGTTGGGGCCCACGGGGATCATCACCACATTGTAACGATCAACACCAATATCTGTATGCCTGAAAAAATAAAGTTGCCGGTCTATAATAATGCCGCAAATGATCAGTCCGACAGCTATAGTGAACTGCAGCGTTGTAAATATCTTTCGAACCGTAACCCCGCCTGATTGGTTGCTCATTTTTCCCTTGAGCGTGATAACAGGTTTAAAGCCCGACAATATTAACGAGGGATAGGTGCCTGAAATCAAAATGGTGACCAGCAATAATCCCAATAGCAGTAATACGATCAGCGGGCTGTACAGGAAGGAATCGTCTATATTAAGCTGAAGAACATTAAAAAATATTGGTTTAAATAAATAGCATAAAGCATATCCAAGTACGAAGGCTATGGTTGAAAAAAGCGCCGATTCCATATAGAATTGCGTCGCAACGCTCTTTCGGCTTGCACCGGATATTTTACGCACACCTATTTCTTTCGCGCGCAAGGTGGCCCTGGCCGTAGAAAGACTCATGTAATTAACAAGGGCAAGCGATAAGATCAATAAGGCGACTAAGGGGAATATAGTAAGGTATTTTAAATTCGCATCGGCCGACGATCTGTCATTCAAATGCTGATCAACAAGGGGCATGGCAGAATATACCGTTTTGGCATGGTCCTTATCGTGGATAAAAAGTGCCTTTAGGCCGCGCGCCACGGCTGCAGTATCGGAACGATGTTTTAATAACAAATAAACATCGAAATTACCACCGCCCAATTTCTGATCACCTAAATAAGGCCCGGCTTCTTTAGTCGCTGCAAAACCCGATAAGGATGCTACAAAATTGTATTGGATAGTCGAGTTGGAGGGGCAATTATCTGATACCCCTGTGATCTGGTAGGTACGAGTGGTATCAGTCTTAATGGTAAGCGTCTGCCCTACCGGGTTTTCATCACCAAAGTATTTTTTTGCAATAGCCTTTGATATAACCATCGAAAATGGTTTTGACAAAACCTGTGAGGCCTGCCCGGAAAGCAGCTTAAAAGAAAAGAAATTGAAAAAGCCCGCATCAGCAAACAGTAATTTATCCTCGGTAAATTTCCTTTCAGGCAGTTTAGGGTTACTTACAATTACCGCCGGGCCGAAATAATTCATCGTGCGCATATAATCCTCCACAACAGGGAGCGATTGTTTCAGGATCGGACCGGATACATAGGTCATTGGATTCAGGTCACTCGATGGGCCATCCGTTATAACGTGCCCTCCTGGCTTGAATATCCGGTCGGCGTTCTTATGAAAACGATCGTAGCTATGCTCGTGCGCCACGTAAAGCATAATCAGCATACAAACTGCCAGGCCCACTGCCAGGCCCGAGATATTGATCAAAGAGTAAAGCCTTTGACGCAACATATTGCGCCAGGCGATCTTTAAATAATTGCGAAACATATAATTGCGGTTTAATTTCTCTTCCGACCACTTATGCGTGGTTTCATGATTCGAAATTATCGCCGCAAGCGGTGAGCGATATGTCAAATTATAAGATGATAGTTCTTTTTTATATTCCGCAGGTGTTTTCCCGGTCATCTCTTTGAATGCCCGGTGAAAAGTACTCGGAGAATTGAAGCCGGCTTCATAAGCAATGCCTGTCAGCGTTAAATGATCGTTGGCGGTATCCTGCATTCGCCTTATCACTTCGGCCACGCGGTATTCATTGATAAAATCGTTGAAGCTTTTTTTGAGGATGGTGTTAAGTACACGGGACAATTCGTGCGTCGTCAGCCCCAGCTTTTCGGCCAGCGAGCTTAAGCTCAGGTCAGGATCCTGGTAATAGCGATTGGTTTTTACAAGATTCTTAAACCAGGCGCCTTTCAGCTTCAGTTCGGCCGGCGGCAATGGTTTGGAAAATCCAGTCTGATTTACCTTTGCGCTAATTTCAGGCCTTAAATAAGCCGAAACAGCTAACCAGATCAGCATAGCAGCTATACTAAGATAAAAAAGGTAAGCCTGGGCATTAAACTCATGATAATAGAAATAACCGACAACGGTATAAGGTATCCAAAGAAGCCATAGTAAACCGAACCCCTTCAACAATTGATGCAGCCAGCGCAATTCATACCGAAAACGGTCGCCGTCATTAAATTTCTGCCGCCTGTAAAAGCGTTCGATCAGCCGGTGGGAATAATACAGGTAAATAATAACTGAAACAAAAACGAGAAGCTGCAGCATCGGGGCCTGCGAAATGAATTGTTCAGGAATCATCGGGATAAAATGCACCAGGTCCTTCCGGCTGAATTTATATTCCGGCCGGGTCAATTTCAGCACATAAAAATAAATTAGCGGCCCAAGCACCAATAAAAACTGTAGCGGGAACTTGATGTCACCAACTCCAATCCTGACGATCCACAAAATCATCACCGCCAGCGCCAAAGCCAAAAACCGGTTTGCCGACCGGTTTGCTTTTTTATCGAACCACAACAGCAGGACAAAGGTGAAGCCGATGAACACCGCTCCGAAGAACGCGGCGTCGTAAAGGGTAATATGGAAAGTGTAGGGCCTCAAGTGAATTAAACGATAAGATTACTAAGTTATCATTCGCTCCTTAAACTTTCTACCGGGTTAGCCAGCGCTGCCCTGATAGCCGTATAACCTACTGTTGCCCACGCAACCAGGATTGAGCCTATAATGGTTATTACAAACAGCGCGGGACCCAAATTGATCCGGTAAGCATACTGTTGTAACCAATTGTGCATAAAATACCAGGCGACGGGCGACGCGATCAGAAACGCTATACTAATGAGCAAAGTAAATTCGCGTGATAACAGGATCAATATCGCGCTCACAGGTGCACCGAGCACTTTGCGTACGCCAATCTCTTTTTTCCGCTGCACCGCCATAAATGTGACTAATCCATACAAACCCAAACAGGATATAAATATGGCAACGCCGGCAAATACCTTGTAAAGTTGCGATAATTGGGTCTCCTGCCGGTAAAAAGCGGCGATGTCATCGTCAAGAAAACTGTTTGTGAAGGCGAAATCGGGATAATATTTACTCCACAACTTTTCCATGGCGGCAATGGCAGGCTTTGCCTGCGCTAAATTCAATTTAACGCTAGCCCTGCCGTAGGCCCGTTTGTCGGTCGTCATTACCACCGGGACCATGCTAAAGCGCAACGAGGCAGTATGAAAGTCTTTCACCACGCCCACGATAGGTCGATTTAAGCCATTCACAATAATCCTCTTACCTATGGCACGTTGAGGGTCGCTGTAACCCAGGTTTCGGGTGACACTTTCGCTCACAACGAATTCGCGGACGGTATCCGAGTTGGAATAGGGACGACCCGCGATAAATTGCAAATGAAACAGGTTAAAAAAGCCTGTGTCGCTCATTTTATACGCAACGATCATATTTGGCGCCTTACCAACATGACCAGGTGTTCGCAAGTCGATGAACCAGCGGCCGCCGATAGGGGCGCCCGTACCGAAACTCACTTTTTCGACACCGGGTATTTTCAGCAATTCATCAAGCAAGACAGTTCGTTTGGCATAACCGATACTATCCTGCGGAAGCTCGACGGTTAAAATGGCTTCCTTTTTAAAACCCATATCAGCCGTATTAACGTAGCTCATTTGTGAGACCATCACCAGTGTAACAATAATGAGCGCCTGTGCTATAAAAAACTGGAAAACAACCAGGCCGCGCCGCAGCGAAATACCACCCCGCCGCGCAGAAAGCGAACTTTTTAATACCCGCGCCGGGTTAAAGCCCGACAGCAGGAAAGCAGGGTAAAACCCGGCTAAAAGAATTACCGCAGCCAAAGTACACGCCAGGAAGAAGATCATACTCCCATGGTACAAGGCGGAGGCAGTAAGGCGGATATCCAGCAGATTGTTGACGGCCGGTATAACAAGTAGCGTAGTAGCCAGCGCAATGAACAATGCAAAACAGCTGACGAGGGCAGCTTCGCCCAAAAATTGAATGATCAGCTGGCGGCGGTTACTGCCAAGTACCTTGCGAACCCCAACTTCCCTGGCGCGGTTTACGGCTTGCGCAGTGCTCAAATTGATAAAATTTATACATGCAACCACCAACAGGAAAATACCGATAGTACTGAGCACCAGTATAAGATTTTCGCTAAAAACGCGGCCATCGAACGTTCCGTAACGTGCATCAAAGTGCATCTCGTTCAATGGCTGTATCGAAAGAAAATAGCTTGGATCGACAGGTTTGATATACTTATCGGAGTATTGCTTAAGCTGACGTTTGAACTGTATGGGCGACTCGCTTTCATTCAACTGCACAAAGCAGTAATTGTCTTCTTCAATATAGCCCCAGTCGTTCATAAACTTTTTCAGGTCGGCATAGCTCTGATGCGTAGCATAGGACAATACTGCTTTCATCGGAAAATCGGTATTAGCAGGCACATCTTTTAAAATACCACAAACCTTTACCGGTATGCCATCCATCCGCATCGTTTTGCCAATAGCAGTTTGCCAGTGCCCAAAATATTTGTTTCCCAAGCTCTGCGTTAACAGTACGTTGTTGGGCATTTTAAGTGAGGTCCGGTATTCGCCTGCCGCCAGCGGGAAACTGAACATGTCAAAAAACTGCGGTTCAGCGAAAAAAATTCCGTGTGTTTCTCTAAATCTTTTTGCGGCCTTCTCTCCATTATCTTTTATTATAACTTGAACAAAGTCGTCAGGAACAATAGCTCCGGCGTTAGCTAATTGTGGAAGGTTACTCCTCAAACCTGGGGCCACCGGGAAGGGCACGCCCATCCGGTAGCTTTCATGGGCCCCATTACGCGGAACACGTATCAGGCGGAATAACTGGTTTTTGTGAACATGAAACTGGTCAAAACTTTGTTCATACCGAACCACAAGAAAAATAAGCAGGAATGCCGCAAAACCCACGGCCAGGCCGGCAACACTTATTGCCGAGTAAGTTTTGTGACGAACAATATTGCGCCATGCTATCTTTAAGTAATTGCGAAACATAGTCAAAAGGTTAATTTTTTCAGGAGACTATTAAACGCCGTGCCAGGATATAAAACTACCGGCCTGTTCCCGGGATAAGGCTCCATTTTAGAAAGTGTAAATTAAATAACATTAATCACAGCCCCAAATTACTAAACAAGATGTTATAAAATCCCTGCCATGCACATAAAAAAGGCATTCCCAGTCCCACCCGGGAACGCAACCATTCAACTAAAATCCCGGATCTAACGCGATTAAGTTTCTTTGGCCCACACGGTCATTCTGAGCGAAGGCTCTTCACCGGGTTGGTGACCGCTGCTTTGATCGCCTGGAAACTGACCGTTGCCAGGGCTATGACAATCGCCGCAACACCGGCAGCAACGAATACCCACCATGCGATATCAATTCTGTACGCAAAGCTTTGCAGCCATTTATTCATCGCCCACCATGATACGGGGAAAGCAATAAGCGATGCGATCAATACCAGTTTGGTAAAATCTTTTGAAAGCATAGCGACAATACTGCCAACGCTCGCGCCCAGAACTTTACGGACGCCAATTTCTTTGGTGCGCTGCTCGGCGGCATAAGTAACCAAGCCAAGTAAGCCTAAACAGGCGATAAGAATGGCGAATACCGCGAACGTACTGAACAATTTCCCAGTGCGCTGCTCGGCTTTATACATCTTATTATAATCTGCATCCAAAAATGAATAGCTAAAGGCCTGCCCAGGCGCCATGCTCTTCCACTCGCTTTCCACCCGCCCGATCAATGAGGGTATGTTCCGGGTGTTGATACGTAAAACGATGTCGCCATAATTTTCGCCCAACGCGATAGTTAACGGACCTATTTTGTTGTGCATAGAGCTGAAGTTGAAATCCTTGACCACGCCTATAATATGGTAGGCTTTTGTCGGGAAACGCCCGTTGCTAATGTTACCCGACGGCCGGTACAGAGTTTGGTTCAGCGGGTCTTTTAATCCCAGCAATTTTACGGCAGTTTCGTTTATGATCAATGCCGATGAGTCACTCGGAAAATCGGATGAAAAGTTTCTTCCCGCAGCCATTTGCATCCCCATGGTCGGGATATAATTCCGGTCGGCAAAAAAATTGGTCATAATTGTGATCTGCTTTGCGTCCAGAGACGTGTTTTTTGACCAGCCGCTACGGTCACGCGTCGCCTCGGTAGGCAATGACTCAGCGACAGCGGCGCTTTGCACACCCGGTATTTTCAACGCCTCCTGCCTGAAGGTTTGGGTTCGGTTACCCAGCCAATAGGTATTGTTGATCACCAGAACCCGGTCCCGCTTGTAACCAATGTCTGTGTTGCGGATATAGTTAAGCTGGTTGAAAATGACAATAGTGCCGATGATCAGGGCTATAGAAATGAAGAATTGGAAAACGACCAGCCCGTTCCGCAGCCAGCTGCTTTTAAAACCTTCCGCAATATTGCCTTTTAATACTTTTGCCGGTTGAAAAGACGATAGATAAAAAGCCGGGTAGCTTCCTGCTATGCAGCCGACTACAACTATTAGCCCGACCAGTACCGGCAGTTGAGCGGAGGAAAACATGGTAAAAATGCTCATCTGTTTTCCGGCAAGCTGGTTGAATAGCGGCAGCAACAATGCCGCGATGCCGATGGCGAGCAATAATGAAATGAAGCTCGTCAACATGGACTCCGTCAGGAACTGGATTACAAGGCTGGAACGCAGCGCGCCTGCCGCTTTTCTTATGCCTACTTCTTTTGCGCGGTTCGCCGAGCGCGCCGTTGACAGGTTCATGAAATTTACGCAGGCTATCAGCAAAATAAAAATGGCAATCGCTGAAAACATATACACATAAGTGATATTGCCGTTTGCTTCAAACTCATCCGTTTTGTTTGAGTGCAAGTGGATTGCAGTGAGCGGGATTACAGGATGCCGGAAGTGGTTGCCTCCCTTTTTCAGATCATCCGGAGTGAGGTGTAACACCTGCAGCGCCTGCTTAACAAGATAGTTATTGACAATCCCATCGACTTGTTTTTGCAGTGACGCTTGCGTAACACCCGGCCTTACCAACACATATGATGCGTAAATGTCGCTCAGCCAATCGCCCTGGTCGTTACGGCGGATGTCGGCCATTGGCCGTATAAACCTGAAATGAAAATGAGACTGTGGAGGAATGTCTTTAAAAACTCCGGTTATTTTGCAACTTAAATGATTGTCGACGTATAGGGTCTTGCCCACCACATCGGTTGAGTTAAAATATTTTTTGGCCGTTGTTTCATCGATCACGATTGAATTGGGCTCATTTAATGCGGTCAACCCGTTACCAGCAATCATGGGAATTGAAAATACCCGGAAGAAAGTGGAATCGGCGAACACCGCGTTATGGTCGTGAATGTTCTGGTCGCCTTTTCTTATAAAGATATCGCCGAAGTTCCGCAGCCGCACATACTGTTCGACGAGCGGATATTCCTGTTTAAGGGTTGGGGCCAATGGCGCCGGACCAAACATGGAATTAAATTGTGTGCCGTTAAAAGAGATATCTGTATCCAGCCGGTAAATATTTTCCGCTTGTGCATTATAGCTGTCAAAACTCAATTCATCTTTTACATACAATACAATCAAAAGACAAACAGCCAGTCCGGCCGAAAGGCCTATGACGTTGATCACGGAAAAACCAATGTTTTTCCGCATACTGCGCAGCGCGACTTTAAAATAATTTTTAAACATATAATTGCGGTTTAATTTCTGTTCCGACCACTTAAGTGTGGCGTTATGGTTCGAAATTACCGCCGCAAACTGTGGCCGTCGTCCTAAGTTATAAGATAGGAACTCTTTCTTCAGATTGGTTTTATATTGAGCGGGCGTTCTACCTGTGAACTTTTTAAAGATCAGGTTGAAGGTACTTTTTGAGCTGAAGCCGGAATCATAGGCAATACCCAGCAGGGTAATGTGATCATAAGCCGGGTCCTCCATTTTACCGGCCACATCCCTGACGCGATATTCGTTAATGAAATCATTAAAGCTTTTTTTAAATGCCGTATTAATAATGCGGGATAATTCATGCGTCGTCAGGCCAAGCTTTTCCGCAAGCGAAGCCAGGCTTAATTCCGGGTCCTGGTAATAACGATTAGACTCCACCGCCTTCTTTAGCCAGCTGCCCTTTTGCTTTAAGGCCGCTGAAGGAGAGGATTTTTGGAAGGCTGACGTTGTTTCTGCCGGCGCATGGGTTGCAGAACCGGAAAACACGACAACCCCCATCCGGATAACCATGACCGCTGTAAGCAGACACAGCGGATAATAGACTTGCTTGTCTAAGGCAAAAT
Source organism: Mucilaginibacter sp. (assembly GCA_035547095.1). Classification (GTDB taxonomy): domain Bacteria; phylum Bacteroidota; class Bacteroidia; order Sphingobacteriales; family Sphingobacteriaceae; genus Mucilaginibacter. Next base: position 36,764 of record DASZVE010000078.1, on the reverse strand, counting down.
GAAAACCAAAATAATCAATGGCGCTAAGAGGTATCCATAATAGCAAAGCGAGGCCTAATCCCGCTAATAAACGATCCAGCCAGCGCCATTCAAACCGGTAGCGGTCCCCTCCATTAAATTTCAGGTCGCCGTAAAAGCGCTCGATCAAACGGTGTGACAGGTACAAATAAATACCAACCGAAATAAATGTCAACGGATTTATTACAAAAGCAATTCCCGGCATCCAGGTAGTTTGCAGTAAAAGACCTGGACCAAAATGCAATAAATCTGTCCACCTCAACCGGCTTTCCGGCCAGATCGTTTTCCTTACATAAAAATAGATCAGCGGCCCAAAAGCCAGCGAAAATTGCAGGGGCAATGTCCATAGCTGTAAATCAGCATTCAATATCCCGGCTATCCATAGCGCCGTTACACCCAGCGCCAGGCCAAGAAAGCGGTTAGCGGCGCGGTTGCTATCTTTTTTGAACCATAGCTGCGCGGCAAAGCTCAGCCCGACGAATATTATCCCGACGAAAAGCAGGTCGTAAAATGTGATATGGAATGTATAGGAATGCAAAGTGAATCAGTCGGCGCAATTGCCGTTCCAAACCTGTAAAATGCTTACAGATAAAACGTTAAGAGATCAATGAAACAGGCGCTGTACCGAAAACGGACGGGGCGATGTGCGGTTTTGGGATGGGCTGGCCCGTCCTGGCTGACTAAATGCGGACGAATTAATTGCAGCGTAAACGATAAAAACCGAAGCCATTATTTACCGGATTTTGTAAATTGCGGCATATTAGTCCGCTCACATGCCTAAACCAACAAAAAGATTTATGCAGAAGCTTAATCTGCTTACGTTTTACATATACTTTGGCTTAGCAAGCCCCGCTGCATTCGCTCAATCAACACAGGCACAAAAAACACCCGTCCCTTTTCGGGTTGGGAATAAATTTGGCTTGGCTGATGAGGCAGGCAAATTTATTATTCAACCGCAATTTGACTGGGTTGAGATCAACGATACCAGAAACCATGTTTTAACCGGGTTTACTATAAAAGACGGCATTACACTAACCAGCCTTATTTATAAAAATAAGCTGCTGCTCCTCAACCAAAATTACGGGGATTATTATTTGAGAAACAGCCTGTTCATAGCTGTAAAATATAAACCAGCAGATGAAAATAACCCTGAGTTTAAAAAGCGTTTCACCCAAAAGGAAGACCTTTTTACAACCGACGGAAAAAAACTGACTGACGGCAGCGATACCTATATAAACATCTTGAATGATATAGATGAGGATCAGGCATTAGATCAAACGCTCGTTATGGTTTCGGATACAGCTCAAAGACAATCTGTTTTTGTGTACGATCATAAACTAAAAAGGATCACCAAGAAATTTATCGTAAATACAGATTATTTAAGAATAACCAACAATGCTGAGCGGTATTATAAAGACAAATCCTACACAATGGTCTTTAAAAATGAGCAAGGTGTTGTCCATGAAATAAAGATTGTAAACAACGGCAAAACCTTAGTACTTGCTTATGATAAAATTGGGTCCATCAAACCCGACCAACATTACGAAGGGGTCAGAACACTCAACATACCGTTTCGCATAAAGCGCTTTAAAGCCGATTCCAATGTCATACACGACAGTGTATCGGGGGTTGCTAATAAGTACGAGATTTTCATGCCGTTTTACTACGTTCCCAAAAGCTATGAGCGTCTTCAAAATACCGTTGCACGGCTTAACGGAGATGTTTTGGTCACCAAAAATGGGAAGAGAGGCTTAAATGACGAGAATACAGGCGATATCATTATCCCCGCGCTTTATGACGACATCATCGAGGGCGAAGCCGAGGGGGGCGGCGCCGTCTATGTGCTTCGCCTGGGTAAAACATACCAGGCTGTCTATTACAATTTAAAGCCTGTTATTATTCCAACTGTTTTCAACAAAATACCGTTTGCCATCGCTGATTATTTGGGGAAGGGACATCCGCTAATAAAATTGTACGACGAAAACGGACTCTTTTTTTGTTATGCCAATTCAGATGGAAAGCTTTATTACAGAGAGAAATAACTAAAGTTTTACCAAGTGTTCCGAGCACTACTCCCAAACGGTGTCAGAGCAGGATGTTTTCCCAATCTGCTGCCATTTCGTCGCCGGCAAAGCTGCTACGTCTGTCGTTTTACCAATAAACTTTTTGCGATTTTTAAATGTCCCCAACCCAGCCTGAAAGCTTAAAAATGTATCTTTAATTCGACCAAAACGATCTCATGAAAAGAATCACCGGCTGCTTTTTGTTCTTACTACTTGTTGCCCAGCAATTATTGTCCGCACAAACTGCCGGCACAGGGCGGTTTTTTACTTCGTTTGATGGCGTAAAAATTTATTACGAGGTGAAAGGCAGCGGATACCCGGTAGTGCTCATTCACGGGTTTACCGGGACAAGCCAGGGCTGGAAACGGGGTAAACTGTATGACGCCCTGCTGAATGCCGGCTACCGGGTGATCATGATGGACCTGCGCGGCAACGGCATGTCCGATAAACCGCATACCGATGCGGGCTATGCCGACGATGCCGAAGTGAAAGATGTGATGGGATTGGTCACCAGCCTGCATATTAAAAGTTACGATGTGGTAGGCTATTCGCGCGGGTCGATCATCGCATCGGAGTTGTTTGTGCACGACAAAAGGGTAAACAAAACCGTGATGGGCGGTATGGGCGACGACTATACCAACCCTCAGTGGCCAAGACGGATACACGCTTATAAGTCCATCCTTGGCGACACCACTTTTCACGACGTGGATGCGATGATGGCCTACATTCACAGCCAGCATTTTGACAATACCGCGCTTGCGCTGCAGCAAAAATATCAGCCTTCCACCGATCCCAAATCACTGGCAGCGGTGAGAAAACCCGTATTGATCGTGCGGGGAAGGGAAGACAAGGACAACGGGTCTGAAACAGGCCTGCAAAACCTGATACCCGGCTCAAAACTGGTGTATGTTCCCGGCGACCACGTCGGCGCATTTTTAACGCCTGAATTTGCCGATGCGGTAATGGATTTTATTAAATAAAATTTGTTACCTCCATGCTCCCCGACTTTACATAATAATACGCGCAGCTTTATATAACATTTACAAAAAAGATTCTATATTTGAATTGACCTTGAAAGTCCTGACCCGTCACAGTCTATATTTTGCAGATCGAGAATTTCAAATGCCGTTTGTTTAACAAAGAACATTCTTATGCTTAAACGCATTCTTGTGCTGGATGACAACGAGGACATTTTGTCCACTGTCCACGATGTGCTTTCTTATGAGCAATTCGATGTGAGAAGCATTTCCGGCAGCGGTGATTTTGAACAGGTTCTCGACGAATTCGCGCCCGACCTGGTGATACTTGACTACCGGCTGGCCGGGGAAAACGGCGGCGATATATGCCGCTATATTAAGTCGCACCCAAAATTCAACGATACTCCTGTAATTATTTTCTCAGCTTATATACGCCATTACGACGAGATCCTGGCCTATGGATGCGACGCAGTTATCGATAAACCGTTCGATTTGGCCGAACTTATTAGCAAGGTAAACGCGCTGATCGGATAGTGTCTTTTAAGTCGTTTTATATAGGCGCGTCGGGATCCGGCCTAATGAGCCGATTTTTAACAATTTAATAACAAGCAATTTTCAGCCTTATCTGCACGATTTCTTACCTTGGCACCACGCATGATGACAAAGCATACAATAACCCCATGTTGTTTTGAATATGGTAGTCGCAATAAGTGATCAGCAGTCAGACAATGACAGCGGGTTCAAAAAAGTCCCCTTGTGTCCTAAATGCAAAATTGAGTTGACATACCGCGTGAAGCGTGGTTTTTTATTTAAAAAAATCCTGTCGTGGCTCCCGGTGCGAAGATATTATTGCTACAAATGCAAGCGCAAACATTACGTTTGGAACTGATTTGCGGCAATGCTCACAACAAGCACTTGATTTTTTTGATTTATAATTTATTAATTTTGCCACTTATAAGACACTGTCCTTATAACAAACAAAATTGATCGCTAATACCGAACCTCCTGCAGCCAGGGTTAAACAGGCGCCTGTTTATTATTGCCGTAAATGCGGCGCATCATTCCATTACCAGCTTCACCGAAGCTGGTTTGTAAAAACCTTTTTATTTTTTTTGCCGGTAAAAAAATATTTCTGCGCAAAATGCCAAAAAGCGAGGTACATCATTGTCCCGAAAAAGAAAAAAGGGAACGGTTAAAACCTACTGTATCAAAAAGAGGAGACGATTGTCCTGTTTTTCTTACTAAAATCTTCGTTCGGCCGCAAACATTTGATCTTAGCGCTTGTTGCTCAAATAACCCAGATTACACTGGTACAATAATTGCCCTCCCCTAAGCAGTTTTGGAATTAATTGTTACTACTATGCAACGGATTTTGGTGGTGGACGATAACGAAGACATACTGGACGTTATTGCGCTGATACTTGAAGATTACGGTTACGAAGTTATAACGCTAAGTGATGGCCGCTTATTATTTGAAAAGATCGATCATGATAAGCCGAACCTGATACTGCTTGATGTGATGCTCGGCAATGCCGACGGGCGCGAGCTCTGCCAGGTGGTAAAGTCAAAAAAGGAAACGCAGGATATCCCCGTCATATTAGTTTCGGCAAGCCATAACCTGGCCGACCGGGTAAAACCCCAGGCCTGTTCCGATGATTTTCTGGCCAAGCCGTTCGACATTGACGAGTTGGTTACCAAGGTACGTTCGCATCTTACCACAACCGCTGCCTGAGAGCGCCGGGGCTTAATGCTGATCAGCGTTTCACGCCGTCGGCTATCAATTCCTTATCTATTTTCTCGTTCCATTCCGCCTGCGAAACGCTGTCCATACCATGTCTGGTTTCGCGGTCGTATTGCTTTTGCAGGGCATCCAGTTCCCGCAGCGTTTCCAGGTACTGTAGGTTTATCGGACCGTCGTAATTATCCGGGGGCAATTTCATTGCCCGTATTTTATGTTTGAAACGCTCGGCGACTATCTTACCGATATCAAAATGCCGCTGTTCATGGTTCAGCGCATAATCGTTCTCCGCGCCGGGCCTCACAAAGCAATCACTTTTGGGGACGTCGACTTTTATTGCCAGGTTCAGTTTTATCAGTCCGTTTACCACCTCAACGTTTTCCGAATAACCGACACCCGTAAATACCTCGGCATCATACCTGTCGTTTATCCTGGCTTCCGTAAAATCGGCCCATTTCAGCGGTCGGCTTACTGAATAATAGATCGTATCATTCTCGAGGCCTTGGGTATAATCGCTAAAACTCACCTCGACCGACTTGGCGAGCAATATATTTTTATCTGCCTCGCTATTGATCCAGCTATTGAACCAGGCGAGCGCATCCGCTATTTTTTTTCGCAGCATGGTCGACGCCGAAGCGGGCTGGTCATCAGGCCTGTCGTAACGCACATTGCTTTTATAGTCTACCAGGTGCACTACGCCGTAGTCTTTTTGCAGCCCGAATGAAAAATCGAGTGTCAACAGCCCGCTTACCCTATTACCGGGAGCCGCTGTTTCCCGAACAGCAAGGTCGCGGATGGTAACATTCACCGGCCGCAGGGCGATATTCTCCGGCAGGCTGCGGTTTATAAAATCTTTAACCGCGCCGGTTACGCCGCCATCCGGCTCTTCGGCTCGTGTAACGTACGAGTGAGCCTCATCTTTATATACGATCTGCGCAAGTGCACTATGTGCAGGCCGCCCGTCCGACACTCCGGATATATAAAAACCGGCCGGGATAAAATTCAGCTTTTCGCCTCCGAGGGCAATATGACCTGCCTGCTGAGCACGTACAATTCCGCCGGACAAAAACATACCAACAATCAAAAACAATAAGCGGGCTTTCCTGTTTATGGGCATAATGTTCTGCAACGAATCGGCATCGATAGTATTGTGTAAATCCTTTTGAGCTTAACTAAGCAAAGTTTTCCACAGCAATAACATGCCTTATATGCATGCGTTAATTTAAATAAAAGTTCTTATTCCACACATGTTAATTACTTGTGTTGATTGCATTTTGTGATATAACTACTTTCGTAAATCGTTATCTCGCGCTATGACTAACAGTAAATATACCGCTCTTTTAATTCTTGTTTTTTTTACTCTCACCGCCGCCGCTCAACAGGACCCCTCTTTCGGGTTTTACCGGACTTACCACACCGCACTCGACCTGCTTAATAAGGGCAAATATGTGGCGGCCGCCGAGCAATTCAGGCAGGTGGAAAATACCCGCCTGGAAACGTCGACTCAACCCAAATACGAATCGCAGCTAACGTTTATCCAGGAAAACTCGCAATACTATGAGGCCTTTTGCGCGCTGGAACTGGGCAATGACGATGCGCAGAGCCTTTTCATGAAATTTATTAAGGACCACCCGGAAAACCCGCTAACCAAGCTGGCTTATTTCGAGATTGGCCGCTCGTATTTTAAACAGGATAAATATACCGAAGCCCTGGAATGGTTCAACAAGGTGCAGCCGGGCGAACTGAGCGGAGCTGAAAATACCGAGTATAAATTTCGCAAGGGTTACGCCTACTTTGCCACCAACGATTACAAGAACGCGCAATTGCTTTTCAGCGAGGTAAAGAACAAGCAATCGCCTTATACCGAAGATGCGACCTACTATTTTGCCTATATCGCTTACCTGAACAAGGACTATCACCTGGCGCTGGTAAACTTTGAACGCCTTAAAAACTCAAAAAAATACGAAAGCAGCTACCCCTACTATATTTCGGCGGTTTATTTCCTCGACAGGCGTTATAACGACGTGCTGAATTACGCGGTGCCGATACTGCGCACAACGCACCAGCAGCACGAAACCGAAATGCTGCGCATTGTGGGCGCATCGTACTTTGCCAACGGCGATTATCCCAACTCGGTAAAATATTACAGCCAGTTCGCGAGTCGCGACAATGGCAAAACGCAAAACACGCAGGACAGTTACCAAATGGGTTACGCCTATTATAAAACCGGCGACTACCGCAAAGCAGCGAGCGAGCTGGAAAAGCTGGTCGATCAGAACGATATATATAGCCAGAACGGCAACTATACGCTGGGTAACGTGTTCCTGAAGATGGGCAACAGACAAAGCGCTCGCAACGCTTATTTTGTGGCGTCGAAGATGCATTACGACCCGCAGTTGCAGCAAGATGCGCTGTACGAATACGCAAAATTGTCGTACGAGCTCGATTTTAATCCCCAGGCGCTGGCAGCCACGCGCATGTACCTGAAAAACTACCCTAACTCGCCCCGCAACGACGAAATGAAAACCTTACTGGGCGAAGAACTGCTGAACTCGCACGACTATAAAGAAGCGGTTGATATCTTGGAGCCTATCCCCAATAAATCGGCAAGCGCCAAAACGGCTTACCAGAAGGTAACTTACTATCGCGGGCTGGAATTTTACAACGAACGGGCTTTTGAAAACGCCATCGGCATTTTCCTGCGTTCGCTGAAATACCCCATGGACCGCAAGATACAAGCATTAACCACCTATTGGATGGCCGAGGCTATGTACGAGGTACGTAAATATGGCGAGTCGGTACAGAATTTTGAGAAATTCCTGGATATGGACGAAGCGCCGGAAACGGACGTGTTTAACTATGCCAATTATGCCCTGGGATACGCCGCATTCGGCGGGGAGCAATACAGTAAGGCCGCCCATTACTTTACAAAATTCCTGCATGGAGGCGAGAAAGACCGGAACACCATTAACGACGCGGTTCTGCGGCTGGCAGACAGCTATTTCGTATTAAAAGACTATGGGCAGGCGCGCGAATATTACGACCGCATCATAGCCCAGCACAGCAAGGGCGAGGACTACGCGCTATTCCAGCGCGGAATGATACAAGGCCTGCAGGGTTCGCCCGATGCCAAGATCAGCACGCTGAACGATGTGCTTAACCTGTTTCCGAATTCAGATTATGCCGATGACGCATCGTTTGAGATCGCCTATACCTATTTCCTGAAAAATGATTTCGTTACAGCCAAGCAGGACCTGATGGCTATGATTCAGAAGTATCCGCACAGCAGTTATATTCCGCGCGCGCTCGTTACCATGGGCCTGATCGACTATAATAATGGCAATGACGACCTCGCCGTACAGTCGTTCAAACAGGTAGTCCAGGAATATCCGTCGACCGACGAAGCCAAGCAGTCCATGAAGCAGATCGAGAAGATCTACACTGACAAAGGCGATGCGCAAACATTCATGGCCTATGCCGCCACCACCCCGCTCGGCAACTATACCAGCTCGCAGCAGGAAGACATTATGTTCACCGCCGCCAATAATTTGTATTTAAGAGGCGATTGGGCAGGCGCCGTACAGGGCATAAATGCCTACTTTGACAAATTTCCCACCAAACCGATCTATGAGAAACAGGCCCGGTTTATTCGTGCGGAAAGTTTGGTAGCATTGGGCAAGCCAAACGATGCCGTGAACGACTATAACGTTATCCTTAACGACTGGACCAGCGCTTACACAGAAAAATCGCTCATCAGCATGGCTAAATTATACATCGCCCAAAAGCGGTATAATGATGCGGTGGTTTACCTGAAAAAGCTCGAAACTACCTCAGAATATAAGGAGGATTATTCTTTTGCCATCAACAGCCTGTTGCTATGCTACGCCCATATGAACGCACCGGACGACGCAATCAAATATGCCCAACTAGTACGCGATTATGAAAAAACGTCGCAGGAGCAAAAATTCGAGACGGGGTTATACGCCGGCCTGGCCTACCTGCAGAAGGGAGATACCGCGACGGCCGTAAAACAACTTGAGTATACCGTATCAAATACCAAAACTATTGCCGCTGCCGAGGCTAAATACAACCTGGCCAACATAGAATACCTGAAGGGACATTATAAAACCTCGCAAAGAACCTGCTTCGAACTGGTGAAGGAACTGCCAAACTATGATTACTGGGTGGCTAAAACCTTTATCCTGCTGGCCGACGATTATAAGGCGCTGAAGGATAATTTTCAGGCCAAAGCTACGCTGCAGAGTGTGATCGAAAACTATAAAGGCAAAGACGATATTCTGCCCACGGCGGAACAGAAGTTTGAAAAATTAGGCGGCAAGCTTAAAGAAAAACCGGTTTCACAGGATACGACCGAACAGGAGAAGCCGGATACCACGATGCAGAAGGACACCACTAAACAATAAAAGGACAACTAAGCATAAGAAGAACAAATGAAATTAAGATACCTGTATACGCTGCTTACCTTAGTGACCGTATTTTACTTCACGCCCGCTAACGCACAACATAAAAAAAGTATTAAAAAACCAGCTAAAACCGCGGTAAAAAAAGCTCGGGCAAAAAAAGTCGAGAAAAAATCGGCAGAGAAAAAGCCGGCAAGTCAAAAGCCGGCAGCCGCGACAACTGTTACAGATACAACGAAGAAAAATCAACCGCCGGCAGGCAGCCTGGCTGAGGAGATCATTATCAATACTTCGTACAAACCAGTGCTCGCCGATGCTGTGAAAATACGCCGCAACCCCGACCTTTCGGACAAAACCCCTTTTAAAGCGCCCTTGACCTATATAACGCTTGACAAACGTTTGGAACGGAATACCGATATCAAGCAGCTCGACGCTATGAAGATGCCGAAGGAACTGGATTCGATACCGTCGAACAATTACGCCAAACTCGGTTTGGGTAACCTGAAGACCACCTACGGCGAAATATATGTAAACAACGGCCAGGACGAGGCCCTGCAGGTGGGCGCTTATGCCAAACACATCGCCCAATCGGGTCAGAATATTTATCGCCAGAATGACGACAGGGACGAAGTGGGTGTATTCGGTAAGGCTACAGGCGATGAAAACGCCTTTAACGGGCGTATAGACTACCAGCGGCACGGCACATATTTTTACGGTTACGATCCGGCAAATCCGCCTTCATCGTTCAACCCGCTCGCCCAGCATTTCAATACCATCAGCGGCGAGGCCGAAGTGAAAAAAAATTACAAGGATATTCCCAACGACTTTACCTACGCGTTTAAGGCCGACGGCTATATTTGGGATAACGCCTTCCAGGCAAAGGAAAGCAATTTGGTGGTCAGTGGTTTTCTTAACGAAACGATCAACCAATTTTATGCCGGCTTAAACGCGTCGCTCGATCTGAGTACGCAAAAAGACAGCCTGTATTCGTATAATAACAGCATCCTGCGGCTAAACCCTTACCTGAAATTCCAGGGCGACAATTATAAGATCGACGCAGGGGTCAACATAGCCAAGGAGTTTGGTTTTTCGTCGAGGATATTCATTTTCCCGGCCGCCAAACTTGAATTCCAGGTGGTGCCTAAATACATACGCCTGTTTGCCGAAGTGCGGGGCGATGTCAATAAGTCGTCATTGAAGGATTTCACGGACATCAATCCTTTCCTGGAGCCCAACATCAATATTATTAACTCGGTCGACAAACTTGACTTGAGCGCGGGATTGAAGGGCACCATAGCGCCGGGCCTGGGCTTTAAGGGGACAATCTTCCGCAACAGCGTCAAAAATTTGCCGATGTTCGTAAGCGACTTTAACAATACCTTCAATAAGTTCAGCGTGATCTATGACGATGGCAATGCCATCGTTACCGGCTTCAATGGCGAACTGGATTACCGCGCTTCGGACGATTTCGACCTCTTCGGCCGCGCCGAATTCCGCAATTACCAACTGGCTTCTCAACCTGAGGCCTGGAACCTGCCAAAATTTAAGCTAACGGCCGGAACCACCATACATCTTACCAAACAGCTGAGCATAAACGGCACGCTGCTGTACCGCGGCAATACCTACGACCGTACGTTCTCCGCACCGCTGACCATCGGGCAGCCGCCCGTGGAGAATATTGTGTCGATCAGTGGCTTTGCCGACCTTAGCGGCGGCGTTGAATATAAGATCAACAGCCGGATTTCGGTCTTCGGGCAGGTGAATAACATTTTAAACACAACAAATCAGGTATGGCTATATTATCCTAATTATGGATTTAATATATTTGGCGGTATTGGCGTACACTTTTAAGTGTTAACCTTGCCTGGATTACCTCGGAGAGAATGGATCTTGCCATTTATATAAGTGAATTATTGGGCTTTAAAGGCGAAGTGAATGTGCCCGGGTTAGGGCATTTTACGCAAAACCATATCAGCGCATCGTATAATGAGCAGGAACATAAGTTTTACCCGCCGCGCTATGAAGTAACCTTCGATCCTCAATTTACAGACGACGAGGGTTTAGCCAATTACATCACTTCCAAAAAAAATATATCGCTGGCGTCGGCAAAATATTTTATCGATAAGTATGTAACGGCGCTAAAACAGCAAATATCTGAGCACGGCGCTGATATTGCGGGCATCGGGCACCTGTATTACGAATATGCAACACTGCATTTTAAAGCGGGTAACAGCCGTGCATCGGGCGATCCGGCTTCGTTCGGACTGCCCTCGGTGACATTATACAAACGCAGCGACCGGCCCGCGGTTACGCCAACGCCCGCCGAGAAAAAGCCGGCGCCCGTTCCGCAGCCGCCAATAGAAGAATCGAAGCCAGAACAAGTAGTTACGGATGAAACGACAGCAGAGATTGAAGAAACGCCTGTTGAGCAGCCTGAAGATTATGTATACGAAGATGACATTCCGAAGCGGCGAAACGGCTGGATAGTTTTCCTGCTTATTCTTATTATTGTGCTTATTGGCATACCGGGCCTGTATATGTACAAGCCCTCGCTGTTCGACAATTTCATACATAAGAATACCGTTACTAAGATCGTTGTTGTAAAGGACACGGACAGTGTCGCAAAATCGGCACTAACAAAGGATTCTGCAGCCAGGCCGGCCGATACTGCCGCAAAACCTGCGGTAAAACAGGACTCTGTGGCCAAACCGGTGGGCAATGCCGCTGCTCCGGTGTCTATACTGCGGGATTCGACCAAGTCTTACTGGATAGTGGTTGGAAGTTCATTTGTTACAAAAAAGGCGGCTGACCAGGCAATAGCAAACTACAAAAGTATCGGCATAAATGCCGAGGTCGCTGCTGAAATGCCCGGCAGGCGGATAAAGCTCAAATTGGGCACTTATAATACTGATCAGGAAGCGGAGACCGCGCGGCACGAATTGATCAAATCCGGAAAAGTCAGAAAAGATATCTACACACAAAAAATAATCCCTAAAAAATGATGCTGTTAGCACAAATAACCGACACGGCCCACAAACTGGCGGATACCGTAAAAAACCTCCCCCAAACGGGGTCACCGCAGGACGAACTTCGTTTTGGCGACCTGCTGGTTAAGGGCGGATGGATCATGCTGCCTATCGGCTTACTGGCTGTACTGGGCCTGGTAATATTCTTTGAACGTTATTTTACCATACGCAAAGCCGCAAAGGACGAATCGAACCTGATGACACAGGTGCGCACCAGTATCCTGACCGGCAAACTCGAATCGGCCATTGCTATTTGCCGCAACAGTAACTCCCCGTTGGGCCGTATGCTGCAAAAAGGCTTACTGCGCATCGGCAGGCCGATAAAAGAGATCGAAGGTGCAATTGAGAACGTTGGCAAACTGGAAGTAGCCAAGCTTGAAAAAAATATCAGTATATTGGGTATTATCGCCGGTATAGCGCCGATGTTCGGGTTCTTAGGAACCATTTACGGGGTTATCAAGATATTTTATGACATATCCAAAACAGATAACATCAGTATGGGCGTTATATCTGGTGGATTGTACGTAAAGATGGTTACATCGGCAGCGGGCCTGTTTGTAGGTATCGTGGCCTATGTTTGTTACCATGTGCTGAATATGATGGTGGATAAGGTGATCCTGAAGCTGGAAACGGATGCTATTGAGTTTATCGACCTGTTAGAAGAACCAAGCAAATGAACCTGAGAAAAAGACACGCACGTATATCGGCCGAGGTGCATACTTCGGCAATGAACGATATTATGTTCTTTTTGCTGCTGTTTTTCCTCATTGCCTCGGCTATTACCAACCCGAACGTGATCAAACTGCTGCTGCCGAAATCATCATCAGGACAGGCGGTTTCCAAAAAGACCATTTCGGTTACCATCAGCAAAGACCTGCAATACACGGTTAATAACAAGCCCGTTAAGGTACAGGACCTGCAAAGCACCCTGATGACCTACAAAAAACTGGCTACAGAACTGACCATCGTACTGGCTGTGGATCGCAGCGTGGCTATACAGGACGTAGTAGAAGTAATGGACATAGCGCAAAAGATGAACATAAAACTGGTTCTGGCGACAGAGCCGAAGCAATAGCAGGCAGGTTACAGTGGGCAGGTGGCATCTTTAGATTAAAACCGGCTGCAAACTCAGAACTGCAAACTGAAAAAATGGATTACCAGGAGGAAGAGAACAATTATCCGAAAGCCTTTATTGCGACGGGCATTATTGTGGCCGTAATGGCTGTGTTGTGCTATATTATTGTTTTCACTAATCCGCCTCCGCCCGAAATGGGTACAGGCGGCATCCTGGTTAACTACGGCACTACCAATGAAGGTATGGGTACCGACTTTACCAGTGTGGAAGAGCCTTCCAAAGCCGAACGGCCGAACCATACCAAACCGAGCAAGGTAACCCCTGCTCCGGCTACCGAACAAAAAACCAAGGTTGACGCGAGCGATAAAAAGATAGTAACACAAAATACCGAGGATGCACCCGAGGTAAACACTTCAAAGAAAGCAACCAGCAAAGCAGTCTCTACCGAAAAGCCGACGAAGCCGGCAAAACCTACGGTTAACCAAAACGCTTTGTACAAGGGCAAGGCCAATGGGGCGACAGGCGAAGGTGATGGCACCACCCAAACCCCCGGCAACCAGGGAAGTCCGAATGGATCAACATTAGTAAGTAATTACGGTCCGGGCGGCTCAGGCAACGGAGGGATAGGACTGGGAAACAGGACGTGGACAAACAAGCCGACCGTAAAAGATCCGCATACCGTTGAAGGGATTGTCGTCGTCGACCTGATCGTAGATGCTGACGGAAACGTTACCTATGCTGCAGCCGGCCGCGGTACAAAAATGTCCGACGTCGACCTGATACAAAAGTGCGTAGATGCCATAAAGAATTCGAAAGTAAGCCCATCTTCCGTCCATGCACCACAGGAAAAGGGGAAGTACACATTCTACTTTAGAGTACATTGATTTAGTTTGCGGTTTTGAGTTTGCAGGCTCGATTTAATAGTTTTGCACAGCGGCCCTGCCAACTGCCCTCTGGAAACCGTGAACTGAAAAATGGACTACAAAACCACCCTCGACTACCTCTACAGCCAATTACCCATGTTCACGCGGGACGGGCCTTCGGCGTTTAAAAAAGATCTGTCTAATACCATCGAGCTTTGCAAACGCTTAGGTGATCCGCATAAAAAATTCAAAAGCGTGCATATCGGCGGCACTAATGGTAAAGGGTCCACTTCGCACATGCTGGCCGCTGTACTGCAAACGGCCGGGTATAAAACCGGGCTTTACACATCGCCTCATTTAAAGGATTTTCGCGAGCGCATCCGCATCAACGGAGAAATGATCAGCGAGCAGGATGTAATAAATTTCGTTGCTGATCATAAACAGGATTTTGAAGAAATAAAACCGTCGTTCTTTGAGATGACCGTAGCTATGGCCTTTGATGCTTTTGCTAAAGAGAAGGTAGATATTGCCGTGATCGAGGTTGGTCTTGGCGGACGGCTTGATTCAACCAACGTGATCACCCCGCTGTTCTCAGTCATTACCAATATCGGCTGGGACCATATGAACATGCTGGGCGATACGCTGCAATTAATAGCGGGCGAAAAGGCAGGGATTATCAAACCGGGGATACCGGTCATTGTTGGCGAGTATCAGCCGGAAGTGGCTTATGTATTTAAAGAGAAGGCGGAGCAGGGGAATAGTTCTATACGCTTTGCATCTGATGAATGGAATGTCGAGCTGAAGGATGAAAGGCGAAGGGCGAATGATTTATTTCATGAACATTTAGATATTATCGTCTCAAAAAAAGACTCAGAACTTAAGACTCAAGACTTAGGACTGGACCTGACCGGAACCTATCAGCTGAAAAATGTAAAAACTGTTCTGTCAGCCGTTGAGGAATTAAGAAGACACGGCTTTGTCGTCACTGATGAGCACATCGAAACAGCATTAAAACAGGCAAAGACTTTGACAGGCCTTCACGGCCGGTGGGAAATCCTAAGCCAGCACCCGCTTACCATCTGCGACACAGGCCACAACCCGGAAGGAATAACCGAAGTGCTGCAAAATATTGGCCGCTTACGTTATCAAAATCTGCATTTTGTCATGGGAGTAGTGAACGATAAGGACATCAGTAAAATACTGGCCATGCTGCCCGGGGATGCGACGTACTATTTCTGCAGGCCCGATATACCGCGCGGCCTGGATGCGGAAAGCTTAAAACTGAAAGCTGAAAGCTTTGGCCTGCACGGCGAGGCTTATCCTTCCGTAAAAGCAGCGCTCCATACCGCTCAAAATAACGCTGGGGAGAACGACCTTGTCTTCATTGGCGGTAGCACGTTTGTGGTAGCAGAGGTAATCTGACCAGCGTCAAAAGATAAGGTGGACATGTCGTTGCAGATCGTCCAATACTCTTTACCTGCTTGTGACATCCGGCCCCAATTATTCAAAAAAATCCAGGCACAAGCCTCGTTTCAGGCAGAAAATCGGGGGGTATATTATGCATGCATAAAATTCATACTGAAAACCATTTTTAACTTTGGTATAGCATCATAATAATTTTATTCTGATATTTATACACAAAAAAAAATTATCTATAAAAAAATAAATTTTAACCAAATAAAATATTGATTTGAAAATAATTTTTTAAAGTATTGGACGATGCAGCTCATCTGCCTAACTTGGAAAAACCAACTACAACAACTGAATAATTGTTAAAAATATAATGGATACTGCAACTACCACCGAGCTTAACAAATACAGCAAACACCTCACCAGCGACCCGACACAACCGGCCGCACAGGCCATGCTTTACGGCATCGGTTTGACGGACGAGGACATGAAAAAGGCACAGGTGGGCGTGGCCAGTATGGGTTACGATGGCAATACTTGCAATATGCACCTGAACGACCTGGCTAAGATCGCCAAGCAGAGTATTTGGGATGAGGGTTTGGTTGGATTGATATTTAATACGATCGGCGTGAGCGACGGAATGAGCATGGGTACTGAGGGGATGCGTTATTCATTGGTAAGCCGTGATGTTATCGCCGATTCGATCGAAGCGGTTTGCGGCGCACAATATTATGATGGCCTGATCGCCCTGCCCGGCTGCGACAAAAATATGCCCGGCACGCTGATCGCCATGGGTCGCCTGAACCGTCCGTCGATCATGATCTATGGTGGCACGATCAAACCCGGTCATTATAAAGGTGAGGACCTGAACATTGTTTCGGCGTTCGAGGCTTTAGGCCAGAAAATTGCCGGCCAGATAGACGAAAAAGATTTTATTGAAGTTATTAAGCATAGCTGTCCCGGTGCAGGCGCCTGCGGCGGTATATATACCGCTAACACCATGGCTTCGGCCATCGAGGCGCTGGGCATGAGTCTGCCCTATTCAAGCAGCAATCCTGCCACCAGCGAAGAAAAACGCCAGGAATGCCGCGAGGCCG
Organism: Mucilaginibacter sp.; assembly: GCA_035547095.1. Lineage (GTDB taxonomy): Bacteria > Bacteroidota > Bacteroidia > Sphingobacteriales > Sphingobacteriaceae > Mucilaginibacter. Next base: position 20,076 of record DASZVE010000078.1, on the reverse strand, counting down.
GTAAAGCCATCAAAGTATTATTGGAGCGCGATATTAAACCAAGCGACATCATGACGCGCGCTTCGTTCGAGAATGCTATCGTTACCATTATGGTATTGGGCGGCTCGACTAACGCGGTGCTGCACCTGATCGCCATGGCCAAAGCGATCGGCATTAAGTTAACGCAGGACGATTTCCAGGCAGTGAGCAACCGCATTCCGGTGCTGGCCGATATGAAGCCAAGCGGCAAGTATGTAATGGAAGACTTGCATAAGATCGGCGGTGTTCCGGCGGTAATGAAATACCTGTTGAAGCTGGGCTGGATTGATGGCAGTTGCCTCACGGTTACCGGCAACACGCTGGCTGAAAATTTGGCCTCGGTACCCGATTTGGAATTTGAGAACCAAAAAATTATAGCTCCTGCAGAGAAACCGATCAAAGCGACCGGCCACCTGCAGATATTATACGGCAACCTGGCAACAGGAGGCTCGGTAGCGAAAATTACGGGTAAAGAAGGTGAACGTTTTGAGGGTCCGGCAAGGGTGTTTGAAAACGAGTTCGACCTGATAGACGGTATTATGAATGGTCGTGTGAAACACGGTGATGTAGTAGTGATCCGCTATGTTGGTCCAAAAGGCGCTCCGGGTATGCCGGAAATGCTGAAACCTACCTCGGCCATATTCGGCGCGGGACTGGGCGCATCGGTAGCCCTGATCACAGATGGAAGATTTTCGGGTGGTACCCACGGCTTCGTCGTCGGTCACATTACTCCCGAAGCGTACGACGGGGGTAATATCGCGATCGTTAAGGACGATGATATAATAGAGATCGATGCGATAAACCGCACGATGAACCTGAAAATATCAGACACCGAGTTGGCCAATCGCCGAAGCGAATGGAAGCAGCCGGAGTTGAAAGCAAAGAAAGGGCTATTATATAAGTACGCAAAAACCGTTGCCACTGCCGCAGAGGGGTGCGTTACAGACGAGTGTTGAGAAAAGGGTTGTACGTTTGACGTTATACGTTATACGTACATCTTGGAGAAAAAATTAAAAACGTAAAACGTTCAACGTAGAACGTCCAACCATAAAAATTATGGAAGTTGCACAACAAGAAACACTGACACAGGCCGCAGAAAAACAGGCGGTTGAAATGACCGGCTCGGCAGCTGTATTAGAGGCGCTGATAGCCGAAGGTGTTAATACTATATTCGGGTATCCGGGCGGAGCGATCATGCCTATTTATGACGCTCTGTACGATTACACAGATAAATTAGAGCATATCCTGGTGCGCCACGAGCAGGGTGGCATTCATGCCGCGCAGGGCTTCGCGCGTACATCGGGAAAAGTAGGGGTGGTTTTCGCCACGAGTGGTCCCGGGGCGACCAACCTGGTGACAGGTTTGGCCGATGCGCAGATCGACAGCACACCGGTTGTGTGCATCACCGGCCAGGTATTCGCGCAGTTGCTGGGCACCGACGCCTTCCAGGAAACCGACGTGATCAACATTACCACGCCGATCACCAAATGGAACTACCAGGTGACCGATGCTACTGAAATTCCTGAAGTGTTGGCTAAGGCATTTTATATCGCCAAAAGCGGCCGTCCGGGTCCTGTGCTCATCGACATTACCAAGAACGCGCAGGTACAGAAATTCCAATTCAAGGGATATACCCCCTGCAATCATATCCGCAGCTACCGGCCGAAGCCGATCGTTCGCCCGCAATTTATCGAACAGGCGGCAGAACTGATCAATAAGGCTGAAAGACCTTTTATTTTGTTTGGCCAGGGTGTGATCTTAGGCGGAGCAGAACAGGAATTCAAAGCATTTGTAGAGAAATCAGGAATACCGGCTGCCTGGACCGTTTTAGGAGCGGGCGCTATTCCAAGCGATCATCCACTAAACGTGGGCATGTTGGGTATGCATGGTAATTACGGCCCAAATGTATTGACCAACTCATGCGATGTATTGATCGCTATCGGTATGCGTTTCGACGACCGTGTCACCGGTCGCTTAGATAAATATGCCAAGCAGGCGAAGGTGATCCACCTCGATATTGACCCAGCTGAGATCGACAAGAATGTGAAAACTACCGTTCCGGTTTGGGGCGACTGCAAGGAAACTTTGCCGTTATTGACTGCCCTGGTGGAGCAAAAAAGTCACCCTGAATGGCTGCAGCAATTCCATGATCATACTAAGGAGGAGATCGACCAGGTTATCTACAAAGAACTGAACCCGGAAACGGGCGAAATGACCATGGGCGAGGTAATCAGGCATCTGAATGAAATAACCAAAGGTGACGCGGTTATTGTGACCGACGTGGGCCAGCACCAGATGGTGGGCTGCCGTTATGCCAAATTTAACAAAACGCGGAGTAACGTAACCAGCGGTGGCTTGGGCACCATGGGTTTTGCCCTGCCCGCAGCAATGGGCGCCAAATACGGCGCTAAAGATCGCGAAGTAGTAGCGATTATCGGCGACGGCGGTTTCCAGATGACCTTGCAGGAGCTAGGTACCATAATGCAGGATAATATCGACATCAAGATCATTATCCTTAACAACCACTTCCTGGGCATGGTTCGCCAGTGGCAGGAGCTGTTCAACCAGAGACGTTATTCGTTTGTGGATATGGCGTGCCCTGATTTTGTGAAACTGGCAAGCGCTTATGGTATCGAGGGCAATTCGGTAGATGACAGGAAGGACCTGCGGTCGGCCCTGGAAACTATGATGAACCATAAAGGCCCCTACCTGCTTGAAGTGATCGTGACCAAAGAGAACAACGTGTTCCCGATGGTGCCACAAGGTTGCAGCGTTGCAGAGATCAGATTAAAGTAAAGCCTCACCCCCAACCCCTCTCCGGTAGAGAGGGGCTTAAAATGATAAAAAAATGAGTCACGAGGAAGAAAAAAAAGAATTTAACATAACGGTTTATACGGAGAACCAGATCGGGTTACTGAACCGCATAGCTATCATATTTACGCGACGTAAGATCAATATCGACAGCCTGAACACGTCACCCTCGGAAGTAAGCAGCGTTCATCGTTTTAATATCGTGATCACTGAAACAGAGGATGTAGTGCGTAAACTTTGCCGCCAGATAGAGAAACAAGTTGAGGTATTGAAAGCTTACTATCATACCAATGACGATGTGATCTGGCAGGAACTGGCACTGTACAAATTGTCGACCGATGTGATCGCCGAGAAGGTAAGCGTTGAACGTTTGCTGCGCGAGAACGGCGCCCGCGCGGTAGTGATCCGCAAGGATTATACGGTATTCGAAACTACCGGCCACCGCGAGGAAACCGACAACCTGCTGAACATTTTGCAGCCATATGGGCTGATCGAGTTTGTTCGCAGCGCCAGGGTAGCGATCATCAAGGACAGTAAAGGCTTTAATGCCAAGCTGCGCGAATTCGAACGTTTAGAACCGGGCGAGGAAGTGATCGAAAATGAATACTTGAACGACGCCGATAAGGTGTTCACTATGTGAGGTGAAAGGATAAAGGCGAAAGGAAAAAGGTTGTACGTATGACGTTATACGTTGTACGTAGGATCAGTAGAAAAAAACGTAAAACGTCTAACGTACAACGTCCAACAAAAAATGATAGAAGAATCTGTCCAAACCCAGCCAAAGGCCTACGATAGCATTAAAAAAGCAACCGAGGCTTTGGGCTTTTTGCAGATGTCGGAAATATCGACTTGTTCGCTATTGAAAACGTTAGCTGCATCAAAGCCTTCCGGCGAGTTTTTGGAATTGGGCACCGGCACAGGTCTGGCAACAGCCTGGATTCTGGATGGGATGGACGAAGAATCGACCCTGATATCATTGGACAATGATGAAACGCTGCTAAGCGTTGCGAAAGAAAACCTGGGTGTTGACAGGCGCCTGAAGTTGATTTGCACCGACGGCAACGAATGGATAAAAAACAATGCAAAAATGAGGTTCAGCTTTATTTTTGCGGACACCTGGCCCGGTAAATACATGATGCTGGAGGAAACTTTGGCTATGCTTAAGCCGGGCGGGTTTTATATTATAGATGATATGCTGCCGCAAACCAACTGGCCCGATGGTCACGGTGAGAAAGCAGCAAATTTATTATCAATTTTGGATAGCCGGGAAGACATGGCTGTTACCAAAATGCATTGGGCATCGGGCATCGTGATCGTGGTGAAGAAATAACCAATGGGTTGTAAGTTTGACCTTTTACGTTATACATACAACCCATTTAGAAGAACAAAAAACGTAAAACGTACAACGTACAACAAACCAAGCAATAATAATCGGTGTAATCAAAAAGGCATCGGTCTAATCAAAAAAAGTAAAATGGCAAAACTAAATTTCGGCGGCACTGAAGAAAATGTGGTAACCCGCGAAGAGTTCCCTTTATCAAAGGCACAGGATATTTTGAAAAACGAAACAGTAGCCGTTATCGGCTATGGCGTTCAGGGTCCTGGACAGGCGCTCAACCAGAAAGACAATGGCATCAATGTGATCGTTGGTCAGCGTAAAAATTCAAAAACATGGGATAAGGCTGTAGCTGACGGCTTTGTACCCGGCGAAACTCTTTTTGAGATCGAGGAAGCACTCCAACGCGGCACCATTATTTGCTACCTGCTAAGCGATGCCGCCCAGATCGAGTTGTGGCCGACTGTTAAAAAGCATTTAACCCCTGGCAAGGCTCTGTATTTTTCACATGGCTTCGGTATCACGTTCAAAGAACAGACCGGCATCATCCCTCCTGCTGATGTTGACGTGTTCCTGGTGGCTCCCAAAGGTTCGGGCACGTCGCTGCGCCGCATGTTCCTCCAAGGTCGCGGCTTAAACTCAAGTTTCGCTATCTTCCAGGACGCAACAGGCCATGCCCGTGACCGCGTTATCGCTTTAGGTATCGCCGTAGGCAGCGGTTACCTGTTCGAAACCGATTTCAAGAAAGAAGTTTACAGCGACCTTACCGGGGAGCGTGGTACCTTGATGGGTTGTATCCAGGGCGTATTCGCGGCACAGTACGATGTATTGCGCAGCAAGGGGCACTCACCTTCGGAAGCGTTCAATGAAACTGTTGAGGAATTGACTCAATCATTGATGCCGTTGGTAGCTGAAAATGGCATGGACTGGATGTATGCCAACTGCTCAACTACCGCTCAGCGCGGTGCATTGGATTGGTGGAAGAAATTCCGCGACGCTACCAAACCGGTTTTCGAAGAACTGTATAACAGCGTAGCAACCGGCAAAGAATCGCAGCGTTCAATCGACTCGAACAGCCAGCCTGATTACCGCGAGAAACTGAACAAAGAATTGCAGGAGCTTCGCGAAAGCGAAATGTGGCAGGCAGGTAAAACTGTCCGCAGCCTGCGTCCTGAAAACCAGGTAGTGGAAGCTTAATTTAACGTTGTACGTGAGACGTTATACGTTGTACGTGAATCTAAAGCGTAAAACGTATAACGTAAAACGTCCAAGCCAATAAAAAAGAAATGGGAAAGACATTATTTGATAAGATCTGGGATGCGCATGTAGTGAGCAGTAAGGAAGGTTTCCCGGATATATTGTACATCGACACGCAGTTCATCCACGAGGTGACGAGTCCGCAGGCATTTGATGGTTTGCGCAAGCGCGGTTTGCCGGTTTTAAGGCCGAAGCAAACGGTTGCAACGGCCGACCATAACGTACCGACCTGGGACCAGCACCTGCCGATCAAGGAGGAGCTTTCGCGTTACCAGGTGGATATGCTTGCTAAAAACTGCAAGGAATTCGGTATTGAGTTTTATGGTTTGGGACACCCTTACCAGGGCATTGTGCATATTATAGGTCCTGAACTGGGCATTACCCGCCCGGGCGGTACCTACGTTTGCGGCGACAGCCATACCTCAACACACGGTGCCTTTGGTGCGATCGCGTTCGGTATAGGTACGTCTCAGGTGGAGCAGGTTTTGGCTACGCAGTGTTTGCTGCAATCGCGTCCCAAGAGGATGAAGATCGAGGTAAACGGCAAGCTGCAAAAAGGTGTTGGCGCCAAGGACATTATTCTGTATATCATCAGCCAGATATCTGCTGCAGGCGGTACCGGTTATGCCGTAGAATATGCCGGCGATACCATCCGTTCCATCAGCATGGAAGGCCGCATGACCATCTGCAACATGAGCATCGAAATGGGTGCGCGCTGCGGCTTGATCGCGCCGGATGAAACTACCTTCAATTATGTGAAAGGCCGCGAGTTCGCTCCAAAAGGCGAAGAGTGGGATAAGGCAATAGCCTACTGGAAAACCCTTTACAGCGATGAGGATGCGCAATTTGACAAAGTGTTAAGCTTCAGAGCTGAGGACATCGAACCAATGATCACTTACGGAACAAATCCGGGTATGGGTATCGGTGTTACGCAGCACGTTCCTGCTACTAAAGACATCGACGCAACGGAACAGCTCTCTTACGCGAACTCATTGAAATATATGGGCCTGCATGATAATCAGGAAATGCTGGGTAAAGAGATCGATTATGTATTTATCGGTAGCTGTACCAATGCACGTATCGAAGACCTGCGCCAGGTAGCCAATTTCCTGAAAGGGAAAAAGAAAGCCGACAACGTAACGGTTTGGATCGTTCCTGGTTCAAAGCAAGTGCAAAAACAAGCGTTAGCTGAAGGTTTGGACAAAGTATTTGAAGCGGCCGGTATTCCATTACGTGAACCCGGTTGCAGCGCATGTTTAGCCATGAATGAGGATAAGATCCCGGCAGGAAAATATTGCGTTTCCACTTCGAACAGAAACTTTGAAGGGCGCCAGGGACCGAATTCGAGGACATTCCTTGCCAGCCCATTGACTGCTGCCGCTGCTGCAGTGACGGGCAGGATTACGGATGTTCGCGAGCTTTTGGAAGAAGAGGAATTAGTTTAAAAAGGGCTGTCATGCTGAGCCCGTCGAAGCATGGTGCGCCAAGGCACGTCCCCGCCACCCTTCGACAAGCTCAGGATGACACCCAACTTGATATGATACTCGAAGTTGCCATATTAGATGTAAAACCCGGATTGGAACATGATTTCCTGGCAGCTTTTGCAAAGGCGCAGGCGATCATCGCAAGCATGACCGGGTACATCTCGCACCAGTTGAAAAGATGCCTGGAAAATTCCAGTCGCTTTATTTTATTGGTCGAATGGCAGAAACTGGAGGATCATACCGAAGGCTTCCGTAAGTCGGAAGAGTATAAAGAATGGAAAAGTTTGTTGCATCACTTTTATGATCCGTTCCCGGTGGTAGAGCATTATGAAGCGATAAGCTAATAAAGAGGTTATACGTTTGACGTTGTACGTTATACGTGTAGCTAAATTGAAATTTAAAAAAAACGTAAAACGTCTAACGTAAAACGTCCAACAAAATGACTAAAATATTCAAACACGTACAAAGCACCGTGGTGCCGCTGCCGATAGAAAATATCGATACCGACCAGATCATACCGGCGCGCTTTTTAAAGGCCACCACCCGCGAAGGTTTCGGCAACAACTTGTTCCGCGACTGGCGTTTCGACGGTGAGGACAATCCAAAGGATTTCGTGCTGAACCACCCGACCTACTCGGGCAAGATATTGGTTGCCGGTAAAAATTTCGGTTGCGGGAGCAGCCGTGAGCATGCTGCCTGGGCTATCGTCGACTATGGATTCGATGTGGTAGTAAGCAGTTTCTTTGCCGATATTTTCAAAGGCAACGCGCTGAACAACGGCCTTTTGCCGGTACAGGTAAGCGATGCCTTTTTGCAAAAGATATTTGATGCTGTTTATGCCGATCCACACGCGGAAGTAGAAGTTGACCTGGAAAGCCAGACCATCAAAATATCCTCAACCGGCGAACAGGAGAACTTCGAGATCAATCCTTACAAAAAGGCTTGCCTCATTAACGGCTATGACGATATCGACTATATTTTGAGCCATAAAGCGGCGATTGAGGAGTACGAAGCGAGCAGGTGATGTGCAGATGTGCGAAATATGCAGATGTGCAAATGAATGACTCGATGACCAAATGACTAATGACAATCATCGGTGAAATCAAAAAGTAATCGGTGTAATCTAAAATAATGGGAATTAAGAAAAAAATACTAGTAATACCCGGCGATGGTATCGGCCCGGAAGTGACCGAACAGGGCAAGGCCGTTTTGGAAAAGATCGGCTCGATCTATGGTCACGAATTCACTTTTGACCATGCCCTGATGGGACATGCTTCTATCAAAGCTACCGGCAGCGCATTGCCCGATGAAACATTGGCCAAAGCTAAAGCAAGCGACGCAATCCTTTTCGGCGCGGTTGGCCATATTAAATACGATAATGATCCTTCTGCAAAAGTCCGCCCCGAGCAAGGCTTGCTAAAAATCCGCAAGGAACTGGGCCTGTATGCCAACCTGCGCCCCATCGTGCTTTTTGATGAGTTGCTGGACGCATCAAGCCTGAAACCCGAGATACTGAAAGGTACCGACATCCTGTTCTTTCGTGAGCTGACCGGCGACGTTTACTTTGGCGAAAAGACCAGGGGCGAAGATTTCTCGTCCGACCTGATGATCTACCATCGCTATGAAGTGGAGCGTATCGCACGTAAAGCTTATGAAGCAGCGAGAGCCAGAACCAAAAGACTTTGCTCGGTAGACAAAGCAAACGTCCTGGAAACCTCTCGGCTCTGGCGCTCGGTAGTGCAGGAGATCGCTAAAGAATATCCTGATGTAGAAACTGAACACATGTTCATCGACAATGCCGCGATGCAGTTGGTGAAGAACCCGAAGAAATTCGACGTGGTGCTGACTGCCAATCTGTTCGGCGATATTTTGACCGACGAAGCTTCGCAGATCGCAGGCTCGATGGGCATGCTGGCATCGGCTTCTGTAGGTGACGGCACCGGTTTCTTCGAGCCTATCCACGGTTCGGCACATGATATTGCCGGCCAGGATAAAGCTAATCCGTTAGCCTCTATCCTATCCGTTGCGCTGATGTACGAGATAGCTTTCGGTTTGAAGGAAGAAGCCAAACGCATCACAGATGCTATCGACAAAACATTGAAAGCCGGTTACCGCACAGGCGATATTGCTGACGCGCAAACCGACAAAGCAAAAATATTAGACACCAAGGCCATGGGGGCCAAGGTGTTGGAATTTGTTTGAGGTGAAAGCATAAAGGTTAAAGGCGAAAGGTTATGACGTCACCAAAATGACTTAATGACCCAATGACATAATGACGAAAGAAATCGGTGTAATCAATAATAAATCTGTGTAATCGTGTCAATGAAGTGGGACGCTAACCTGTACGACAACAAACACTCCTTCGTATTCCAATACGGAGAAAGTGTGCTGGAGTTGCTGGCTGTAAAGCCGGGCGAGCGTATCCTTGACCTGGGTTGCGGGACTGGTCATTTGACCAAAAAAATACAAGATGAAGGTGCCCAAGTGATTGGCATGGATGCTTCGCCGGAGATGATCGCGCAGGCTGGAGAAAATTACCCCGAACTGGATTTTATCGTCGGGAATGGCGCAGATTTCTATTTTGACGAACCATTTGATGCTGTTTTTACTAATGCCACATTGCATTGGATACGCAATGCCGATGGTGTGATCAAAAGCGTGTATAATGCGCTTAAGCCCGGTGGCAGGTTTGCCGGCGAATTTGGCGGCAAAGGCAATAATCAATTGATGATGGCCGCTACGGAAACCGTGCTGAAAAAGCATGGATACCTCAAAGGCGACTTCATTTTACCCTGGTATTATCCGTCGACAGCCGAATATGCGGCCAAGCTAGAAGCAAATGGTTTCAGGGTGACATTAGTCATGCATTTCGACCGGCCCACCCTATTGCAGGATGGCCGTGAAGGTATAGCCAAATGGTTCAGGATGTTCGGCGAATCGATCTTTAAGATGGTACCGGCTGTTGAACTGCCGCAAATATTAGATGAAATTACCGACCTGCTGCAACCCACCAATGAAGTGGATGGGCAGTGGTATGCGGATTATAAAAGACTGCGATTTGTCGCTATAAAAGAGTGATAGGTTGTACGTTGGACGTTATACGTTGGGCGTTCAATTGTACCCGTTAAATACAACGTAAAACGTACTACGTATAACGTAAAACAACAAAAAATGCTACACGATCCCAACCGCGTTTATGTTTTTGATACCACGCTCCGCGATGGCGAGCAGGTACCGGGCTGCCAGTTGACAACCCCTGAAAAGATAGAGATAGCCCGTGAGCTGGAAGCGCTGGGCGTTGACATTATAGAAGCCGGCTTCCCGATATCGAGCCCGGGTGATTTCCAGAGCGTTGTGGAGATTTCCAAAGCTGTAAAGGAACCTACGGTTTGCGCGCTGACCCGTGCCAACAAAGGGGACATTGATTCGGCTATTGCAGCATTACAATATGCCAAACACCCGCGTATCCATACGGGTATCGGTTCGTCGGATATGCACATCAAGCATAAGTTCAACAGCACCCGCGAAGAAATTTTAGAACGTGCCGTCGAAGCCGTGAAATATGCAAAGCGTGCTGTGGAAGACATCGAGTTTTATGCCGAGGATGCGGGTCGCGCCGATATTCACTTCCTGGCTAAAATGGTAGAGTCGGTCATTGCGGCAGGCGCTACCGTCGTCAATATTCCTGACACCAACGGTTACTGCCTGCCTGACCAATATGGAAGCAAGATCCGTTTCCTGAAAGAGAACGTTAAGAATATAGACAAGGCAATCATTTCCGTTCACTGCCACAACGACCTCGGCCTTGCTACTGCTAATTCCATCGCCGGCCTTCAGAACGGCGCGCGCCAGATCGAGGGCACTATCAACGGCATCGGTGAACGCGCCGGCAATACCTCGATAGAAGAGGTGGTCATGATCCTGAAAACACACCACAGCCTCGGCTTACATACCAATATCAAATCACCGATGATCTACGAGATCAGCCGCATGGTAAGCTCGATGATGCGTATGCCGGTGCAGCCAAATAAGGCTATCGTTGGCGGCAATGCCTTCGCACACAGCTCAGGTATTCACCAGGACGGCTTCCTGAAGAACCGGGAAAATTACGAGATCATCAGGCCGGAAGACGTGGGCTTCCCAAGCGCAACCATCGTATTGACGGCACGCAGCGGACGTCATGCTTTAAAGTTCCACCTGGAAAGGTTGGGCTACAAGCTGGATAAAGACGAACTGGCGGATGTTTACCAACGCTTCTTGGTTCTGGCCGATCATAAATTGGATATTAACGACGAGGACTTGCATGGCCTCATTGTAAACCAGCAGGTGAAGATTTGAGGTGTGAGATGTGAGATTTGGGCTCTGTCTAACGTCTCATATCTGCAATCTACGAGATTTTGTTTATCTCCAAATCTGAGCGATTTAACAGTTCGCACATCTCATTATCTTCCGCTTAAAATGGATTTTGGCCTGTTAGCGTTTCATCGTGCGCTGGTATAATCTAAAAAAACCTTACGAAATACCCCGCTACGGATTGCCAGAGTGCTGAATGCGGTAACCAGTAAAAGCTGTAATGCGATACCGCCAGTATGACGAATGCGATGATATAGGCGCGGGCGTTGTTGCCTTTTATCAGGTCGTAAACGATTAAGCCCAGAAGGAACAGATCGGGTATTAGGAACCCAAGCAGCAGCGCTTCTGCGTCCATATGCAATATGTGAGCAAAAAGCCTGCGCATACCTGCCCCCACGATAGCCAGCGACGTGGCGATCATATAGCGCATGTGGTAGGGCGTGCGGTGTTTGTTGATGATGGCCAGCAGGTAAAGTATGGCGAAATCGAAAATCTGGTAAACTTGAAAATACGTTCCGGCAAGTATGTCTGGCCGGGGTCTATGCGCCGCGACGGCGTTTAAATAGGCCTCCCGGGCGATAAAGTGGATGGATATGATGATGCAGGGCACCAGCACATAGGTAAACCTGCCAATCGTACGGTGCGCCCTGTATTTACCATAGCGGATAAGCAGCGGCTGTACAAACAGCAGCACAAACCAGGTGGTGAACAGCAGGCCGTGGATATGCTGGATGGCAGTAACATTATTAAAACTCGGGAAAAGCCCGAAATAGGTTTTGAAAAACCCTAAAAAGACGATGCCGAATATGGCTACAAACAGCAGGCTGACATTCTTATAGCCGGTTTCGGCCGGAGCCAAATTGCGATCCTGGTTTAACATGCTGTAATATAGAAAATTATTTTTCAATCGACTTCTGAAAAATAAAAAGAGCTCCTTGCTGGGGAGCTCTTTTCGTTCATAGGCAGTGTATATGTTATGCCGCGAGCGGTGTCTTGCATGTTGTTTTCCGGGATTTTATTTCCTGGATATCTTTCAATAAAAGAGCCTTCAATTCGTTGTCGATGGCTTTCAGTATTTCGGCGGTTTTAGTTGATGTTTTCATGGTTAATATTGTTTAGCTGATCAAACCTATGCGAGAATAATGCCACTCCTGGTGAACATTGGAAAAAATCTCAAAATCAGCGTTTGAGATATTTAAGCATTGATTTTGGTGTATATTTTTATGTACAGTATTGCATGCCTGCGCGGACTTAATTGGTGACGAATATTAAATGCTTTCAGCCTGGTCGTCCCCTGGCTGCTCGTTAGCACCATGCTTCCAGATATGAAAGTTAAGCAGGAATCGCTTTTTCTGGATCAGCGCACGCCAGTTGATAAACAAAATAGCGCAAAGGAAAAGTGTACCGATGAGCAGGCTCAAAATTGCCTCCCACGACAACGAGCCATTGAAAAAGTTCTCCGCATTTTGTGTTACGTAATTGCCGAGGTGGACCGTAATGGCGTCGCTGGTAAATTTTCCTATAAGAAATGCGGGGATAATGTAACCCGCATTAATGCGTGACATACCGCTTGCCAGGAACAACGGCGTAGTAGGGAGTGGCAGCAGGGTATAAGCGAGCACAGCCAACTGGCCCTTCCAGAACTGTTGTTTCATCTGTTCGCCCAGGAAATGAACGTCGTCATTCTTTGATTTTTTAAATATCCTGTCAGCGACGTTAGGAATGTAAAGTGTGAGCACATAGCGGCCCAGTACCGAGCCGAGCACTCCAATAACGATAACCGGCCAAATATTAAGTCCGAACAATACCTGGAAAAAAACCATAATTGTGAAAGCCGGCGGGAACGGGAACGGTACCACATCGAACAAAAAAGAACCCAGAAAAACCAACAGGTATTGCCACCACATAATTATTATCATCCAGATTTACGAAGATACTTTCCTGCCCATCGTGTAAAATGACGTGCGTCATATGATGAATTGAAAAAGGTCATTTAGCACGACGGTTAATTGACAGTTCGATCTTAAAGAATTAGCATATTAAATACAGCTTATGCAAACTTTTACAACCTGTGGTTGTTAAGCATCCGACGTTACCTTGTTATCTTTACCAATACATATCTTCTTTTTTATTAATAGGATAATTATTTTTATCTAAATTAAATTACGTACTATTGAAACTTAATCTTACCATTTCTATTAACCTTAATAAGCATGTCCGCAGAGATCACCAAAATTTTAAAAAAACAAAAAAATACCATCCTGGAGCGCTGGATGAACAACCAGTTAGCCGACGTCGGCCTTCGGGAAGACCTGATGAGCAACGAGGATTTGCGCGTCGAATCGGAAGAATTAATTACCGCGCTCATTAATGTCCTCAACGAAAGAAACCTGAATGATAGTGAGTCGGAAGATTTTGAACAGGTAACCGAGTTGCTGAGCGGCATATCGGTGTCACGTGCCAGGCAGGGCTACAGTCCGCGCGAGACCGGTTTGTTCATCATGAGTCTTAAAGATGCATTGGTTCAAACGCTGCAAAAAGAAATCAAAGATCCAACCGAACTGGTAAACGCCACGCTGGCTGTTGGCCGTCTGCTGGATAGCTTTACCATCACTACTTTCGAAACCTTTATCAAAGGCCGCGAAGAGGTGATCCTGCGCCAAACGGACGAGATCAGTGAAATATCCACACCGGTTATCCGGGTTTGGGATGGTATTCTGGCCCTGCCTATTATAGGCACCCTCGATAGCGCCCGTACCCAGGTGGTGATGGAAAGCTTACTGACCGAAATCGTGGAAAGCGGCAGCAGCGTGGCCATCCTGGATATTTCTGGTGTACCGACAGTGGATTCGCTGGTTGCGCAGCACCTGCTGAAAACGGTAAGCGCCACCCGGCTGATGGGCGCGGAATGTGTGATAAGCGGCATAAGGCCGGAAATAGCGCAGACGATCGTGCACCTGGGTATCGATTTGTCCGATATCGTTACTAAGGCTTCGCTCGCCAGCGCGCTGTTACATGCGTTCAGATTGTTAAGCCTCGAGGTAAGAAAAAAGACGACGGAAAATAAGACAGCCGCGAAATAAACGGCATAGAATAGTTTATGGAAAGAATTCCTATTTTAAGGATGGGGCAATTCCTGCTGGTAACCATCCAGGTTGATTTATATGACAGGCTGGCGCTGGACCTCGAGGCCGACCTGGTAAAAATGGTAAGTAAAACCGGGGCTAAAGGCATATTGATCGATATTTCGGCCGTGAGCATAGTTGATTCCTTTATGGGCCGGATCATCGGCAATATCGGCACCATGTCAAAACTATTGGATGCCGAAACGGTAGTAGTGGGTATGCAGCCGGCAGTGGCTATCACATTGGTTGAATTAGGCTTACCGCTGAAAGGCGTGTTTACCGCACTCGATGTAGAAAAAGGTATGGATCTGTTAAAGTCAAGGATTCAAATTCAGGAAGATGATGAATCAGAACCGGGCTATGACGATCCTATCACTGAATAAGGACAACATGGCTGTTCAACGCGAACAGGATGTGGTACCTTTCAGAAACAGGGTTAAGGAGTATGCCGTCAAAATACGCATGGGACTAGTGAACCAAACTAAGCTCATCACCGCCGCCAGCGAACTGGTGCGCAATATGTTACGCTATGCCAACGGCGGTACTGTATTAATAGAGGTAATAAGCCGCGGTCGCGATAGCGGCATCCGCCTTACTTTTGAGGATAAGGGACCGGGCATAGCCGATATAAACGTAGCGCTGAGAGACGGTTATTCGACCGGCAAAAGCCTGGGATTGGGCTTACCCGGCGCGCGCAGGTTAGTTAACGAATTTGATATACAAAGTGAAGTGGGCAAAGGCACCAAAGTCACCATAGTTAAATGGTCCAATGGTTAGTTCCACACATACCAGTTATAATGCTTCGGACCGGAGCTATTACGCTATTATCAAAAAAGAGGCGCATGCAATGGCCCACGCTGCGGATTTCCCGGCCAGGCGAGTAGCGGAACTGGACATTGTAATAGCCGAACTGACATCGAATTTAAATAAACACGCTGATCATGGCGAAATATTGCTCGGGTATTTCAGGGAAGCGCATAACGAGTACATCGAGATCATTTGTATCGATGACGGCCCCGGTATGGCGGAGCCAAAAAAGATGGCCCGGGATGGATTTTCGTCAACCAATACGCTCGGGCATGGGCTGGGAAGCATTAAGCGCTTCTCTGACAAGTTTGATATTTATTCGCAAAAAGGCTGGGGGACCATTGTGCTGAGCCGCATCTATAAAAAACCGTTGGCCAAAACCAGGGCAAAAGGCAGCATCGAAGTTCGGAAGCTGGTGATATGCAAACCTGGCGAAGCGGTGTCGGGCGATGGTTTTTTTTGCTGGGCCGATGAAAAAAAGGCAAAGTTGATGCTTGCGGATGGCCTTGGCCACGGCCCTGACGCTAATTTGGCCATGAATGGCGCTATTAATGCGCTTAATGCCTGCACATTCGACCGGCCGGTTGAGATATTGCGTTTTGTGCATAATTTTATACGTAAAACACGCGGCGTTGTGGCAACCGTCATCACCATGGATTTTGAACAGAACACATTTAATATTGCAGGCATAGGCAACATAGCAACTAAATTGGTGGGTGGATCAAACTCCCGTAATCACCTGTCTTATAATGGAATAGTTGGCCACACCATCCCAAACACTATGAACGAGCAGCCGATGAATTTTAACGATTACCAGCAATTTATCATGTGTTCGGACGGTATACGCTCCAGGTGGGACCTGGCAAAGTATCCTGGCATACAAAAACATGACCTGGCAGTGCAGGCAGCAGCCATTTACAAAGACTTCGCGAGGCGAAATGATGATATGTCAGTTGCTATAATTAAAGTGATTCCGAAATGACCGAATTGGTTTCGACAACCCTGGAAAACGAGATGGATCTTATACTTGCTTATAAGAAATCCATCAAAACAGCCGAACAGATAGGCCTTACAATTTCGACGCAAACGGCATTTGCCACCGCTGTTTCCGAAGTTTGCCGCGAGGTGATCGACAAAGCTTTTGATGGCGTACTGCAACTCGGTGTTGCGAACGATGGTGGCCGCTTCCAGATAATGGCTACGATTACATTTGTAGACAATGACAATTTGAAGAGCTTTCGTGAAGGGTTTGAATATGCAAAGAAACTGGTGCCGACATTCGAATATTTTGCGAATGGTAACGACGTTACGGTCGAACTTAAATTAGGTATACCGCGGTCGGCCAAGATGGATCAGCGCAAAGTTAACGACATCAAAAGGTACTTTGAGCTAAAAGGGCCTATTAATCCCTACGAAGAGGTGAAACTTAAAAACGTAGAGCTGAACAAGCTTTATGAAGAGCGCGAAATGGCACTGACTCATGCCAATTACCTGAACAAACAAAAGGACGAGTTTCTTTCCGTCGCCAGTCACGAGCTAAATACCCCGCTTACCGTATTAACCACGCTGGCCCAGCTTGCTTCGAGAATGGAAGCCGGCAAAGACGTTAAACTACACGAATTTTTAAGCAAGATCGAGATACAATCATCTAAACTGAAGGCGTTAATAAGCCAGCTGTTGGTAATATCCAAAATTGAAAGCGGGCAGCCCGATTATAAGATAGAAACAGTAAATGCCAACAATTTTGTAACGATTTGCGTCGACCTAATAAAACATTTTGTGCCCGATCATGTGGTAGACTTGCAGTTGGATGATACTAATTGTAGCATTTTGATCGACAAGCTACGAATGGAGCAAGTATTGAACAATCTGGTAAGCAATGCTGCCAAGTACTCAAAGAAGGGAAGCAAGATACTGATAACTACCGCCGGCGGAACTGATGATTTTTGTGTCAATGTGCAGGATCACGGTATCGGCATGTCGGAAGAAACGACGGCAAAAGTATTTACTAAGTTTTATCGCAGCGAGGATGTTACCCACCGTTACCGTGGATTGGGTATGGGCTTGTATATTGCATCGCGTATCGTCCAGGACCACAACGGACAAATATTGATTAAAAGCAAGGAAGGCCAAGGTTCGACGTTCACCATTTGCCTGCCCATAGCCCAGTTATTGAATTAACATTAAGTTAACATTAATCAAACATCTAATTAACGTTAAGGTGTGATCTTTGATTACTACTTAACTTAACGTCGCTCGCTATGGAAACTAAAGGTAAAACCGAAGAAAAGAAAAGGGAAGAAATACTGCAGGAGACCCATAATGACGAATATTGGGCAAAGGAATTCGAAGTTTCTCCTGAAGACCTGAAGAGAAAACCCCACGTCGACATTTATTCCCTAATTGTCGAATCGGGCAAGAAGAATAAGGTTTTTAGCTTGTAAGTCCCGGCCCATTCGCGGGCGTTCATAATGCTGACGAGGGTATAAAATACGCGATGAACCCAACGAGAAACAGGGCGGGTATTAAAAACCGTACAAACAGTGTCGGCGTTGCCCATGCCGACGACAGAAAACCCTTTGGCCTCGGCCCTTCATCTTCCGACCCGGCTCAAGATTTAACTGCTTCCTTTCACTGGAAACAAGGCAACCGTGCTAAAGCGCCGAAACGTTCGTAGAATATAATTGATTGTAGGGTCCATCGCCGCCGCCAACATACACAACCCCGTTATTGATAAAAGCAAAACCTGCCTGCAGAATACCCAACCCGGCTACCTGGCCGATATCGTCGGGCAGTATCGCCCAGGCATCGCTACGGCTATTATATTTAAAACAACTACGATAATCGGACGACGGGAACGAATACGATACCATACCAGCAACAAAACCATAGTTATTGTATACGAAAGCATTTTTACCGTTGGTATTGCTGTTAAAATCAGCCTTAGCTGTCCACGTATCCGACGATGGATCGTAACTGAAAACCTTATTATAATCCTGGACGTTAGCATCGCCAAAAACTATGGCCTTGTTGCCAAACACCATCGAAGCGGCATTGAGCACTTCGGTATAGGCATCGGCAGGGTAACTGGCTTTCTGAGTCCAGCTATCGGCGCTTATATCATATTGGTAAAGCGTATTGTCAGGGGGATTGTTCCCTCCGTAAAGTTCCGACGACTGACCAAGCCCGAGGTAAATTTTGGTGCCAATAGTAAACATGGTACCCGAATAACGTGTCCCCGCAGGGTATGTGGCTTTCTGGGACCAAATGTTGGATGCGGGATCGTACTCCCAAAAATTATTTGTGATGTCTGTAGTATATAGATAAGCTTTAGTGGCGGTGCAAGTCATTATGCCCTTGGAAAAGTTAACCGGTATATTGATCTGTTGCCAGGAAAGATCGGTCGGGTTAAACTTCCACAAATAAAATACTTGAGGAGCCAAACCGATGACTGCAGGAGCTACCACATACGATGTATTGTTGATTGTAAACGATCCGAGAGCAGACTCAGCCGCAAAAGGTGTTGTGTTTACCCAGATCCATCTATCCTTGAGCTGTATGTCCTGCGACCAATTGATGAGGGTGTCCAGGAACTTCAACGTTACAGCTACCTTCCGACGCGGAAACGGACCCTGGGGCAAGTTGGCCTGCAATTGCGTGGCGCTACCCGAATTGACTGGAGTATTTATATTTTCAAAGTACAGCATATCTGAACCTGCCACCGGGTGAAAGTACTTGCCGGTGATGGTGATCAGGCCATTAACTGAAGCAGTCGGCGTTACGGAAGTTATTACAGGCCGGCGTACACGGAACGGCGCGGCGGCTGTGGCCGTTTGTAATTGGGCCTTTAATGTTATAACGGAATTGATACTTGTCAGCCCGTCGGGTACGATCACTCTGAGCTGTTTGCTGCTGCTGCTGACGATAGACGCTTTTACGACCCCAAAGTCGACTTCATTTAAACTGTTTGTATATCCAAAATTATTTCCGTTAATGGTGAGAGTATCCCTGAAGGTTGCTAAAGACGTAAACGAATTTATTATTGGTGCGCTTAAAGTAAATGCTTTACTAGCTGTGTCTATAGTTGTACCATATTGTATTGTTATGATCGGGTTAATGCTGCTAACTTCCTCGGGAATTGCGAATTTAACAATGGTATCGTTTGAACTTGAAAACAGCATCCAAGCCGGGTGTCCCCCAATAGCAACGTTCAGGCCCTGTTTTGAAAAATATTTCCCTTTAATAGTTATTGTATCCCCGATAATTCCTTTTAGTGGATAAATCGAATCTACCCTGATACTTTTAGAACCATCCGAATCAAAAAACTTTACATTAAAAGTACTCCATTCACGGTAAGGATAAACATTAACGTTTGATGCATCATGTTTAGAATAAAATGGTGCATAATAGTATTTCTTATTCTTCAACAAGCCGGTATTGACATCAACCTTAAAGTCACCCAGTGCAGCCGGACCCTTTGCAGCCACAAAAATGAAATTCATCGTTAAAGCGCTATCCGTTGCCAATATAAAGCCATAGCTTTTTAAGCTATCAGGTATTTTATGAATCGTACCTGTTAAAGTAACGCCGCCATCCGGGTAAACCACGGCCGACTTAGCCTCTATAGCGTATCCATGTATCGGGGGTGGAATTACTGGTTTATTTGAATTCTCTTTTTTGCAGCCGGCAAACAGGATAATGAAAGTCAAGGAATAAAAAATGATCAATCGAATAGATTTCATTTTAAAAAGCAATAAGGTTCACGCAAATGTAGAAAAGAATTACGCCATATTTTGAAGCTGTTTCAAATAAACCCTAAAAATGTTACCGCTTTGGCGCTACGTAAACCGCCGGCTTCGGCCTTCCGACCTCCGACTTCCTCAAT
>DASZVE010000077.1:0-27649 GCA_035547095.1 Mucilaginibacter sp. | reverse complement strand
GTTCCGGATAGCTTGAATAGGATTTAAAATATCGGTTCCTGCCTGTTATCCCAAAAGAAGAGTATTTCGATCCTGTCTGCTTTTATTTCATAAAACATCGCACAGTTTTTATGAATAAAGGCTTTCCGAACATTAGCATTGCTTTCAATAGCTTGAAAAATAAAAGGAGATTCTTTAATGGCCGCAACAACCTTCAATGTACGATATTCAAATTCAAGGATAGGCTTTATTCCCCATCTTTGATTTATCTGTTCGCTAATCGCATCAAAAGTTTCTATCGCACGCTCGGAATATATTACAGGAAGAGTCATTTAGCTGATCTCATCCGCTTCACAAACTCTTCATGCGTAATAAAACGACCTGCTTTAATATCTTCCTGCCCCCTTTTAATACCTTCTACCACGAAATCGGGTAAACTATCATCATCTTTAAAAAACGGCACATGCAAACTTTCCAGGAAAGCTTTTACCCTTTCTTCCTGATCGTTTGAGGGAGTTATTACATATGTACTCATAAAACAAATATACAAAAGGAATATTAAGCTTTTTCAAACACCCCAAACAAAAAAGCCACTCCCTTTACAGAAATGGCTTGATATATCGTCTTGATTCTTGGCTCTTGACTCTTGGTTCTTCCAACCAACTCACACTTTGATCTCAACTTCAACGCCGCTTGGCAATTCAAGCTTCATCAAAGCGTCAACGGTTTTTGAGTTTGAGCTGTAGATATCCAACAGCCTCTTGTAAGAGCAAAGCTGGAATTGCTCGCGTGCCTTTTTGTTTACGTGCGGCGAACGCAACACGGTAAACACTTTCTTTTCAGTCGGCAGCGGAAGCGGTCCGCTTACTACAGCGCCCGTAGGCTTTACAGTCTTTACGATCTTCTCGGCTGATTTGTCAACCAGGTTGTAATCGTAGGATTTCAATTTGATTCTGATCCTTTGGCTCATGATTTTGTTTTGTTTTTGTGATTCCACCGATTTACTGGTGATTTCACCGATTTTTAATTTGTCACACCTAAGAGCTATTTGCTAGGTAATGACCCTGTTAATTATTCATTAAGACTACACCGATAATCTGTGGAATCACAAACTAATCGGTGTAATCGTTTTTACTATTCTTCTACCGCACCTTTTCTGCGACCTTTCGACTTGGCAATCACCTCGTCCTGAACGTTGCGCGGAGCTTCAGCATAATGGTCGAACTCCATGGTCGACGTTGCACGGCCCGAAGTGATGGTACGCAACTGCGTTACGTAACCGAACATTTCGCTCAGCGGAACCTGCGCCTTGATCACCTGCGCGCCGGCACGGGTATCCATGCCCTGTAGTTGGCCGCGGCGGCGGTTAAGGTCACCGATCACATCACCCATGTTTTCTTCCGGAGTCAGTACTTCGATCTTCATGATCGGCTCCATCAGTACCGGGCGAGCTTTTGGCAATGCTTCGCGGAATGCCGAACGGCCTGCGATCTCAAATGAAAGCGCATCCGAGTCAACTGCGTGGAACGAACCGTCGATCAGACGAACCTTCATATCCTGCAGCGGATAGCCTGCCAATACGCCGTTATCCATAGCCGATTTGAAGCCTTTTTCAACCGATGGGATAAATTCCTTCGGAATAGAACCACCTACGATCTCGTTCACAAACTGCAAGCCATGGTGTTCAGCGTCAACAGGTGAAATAACCACCTTGATATCGGCAAATTTACCACGACCACCGGTTTGTTTCTTGTACACTTCGCGGTGCTCAACGGTACCGGTAATAGCTTCCTTGTAAGCAACCTGCGGAGCGCCCTGGTTCACTTCAACCTTAAACTCTCGTTTCAGGCGGTCCATGATGATATCCAGGTGCAACTCACCCATGCCCGAAATTACGGTCTGGCCGGTTTCTTCGTCAGTCGCTACTTTAAAAGTTGGGTCTTCTTCGGCCAGTTTAGCCAAAGCCATACCCAATTTATCAACATCGGCCTGTGTTTTAGGCTCGATAGCCAAACCGATAACCGGGTCGGGAAAATTCATCGACTCGAGTATGATATGGCGTTTTTCGTCGCACAAAGTATCGCCGGTTTTGATATCCTTAAAGCCTACCACGGCGGCAATATCACCTGCACCTACATTAGGGA
Source organism: Mucilaginibacter sp. (assembly GCA_035547095.1). Lineage (GTDB taxonomy): Bacteria > Bacteroidota > Bacteroidia > Sphingobacteriales > Sphingobacteriaceae > Mucilaginibacter. The sequence goes on along the minus strand of DASZVE010000077.1, from coordinate 25,526 downwards.
TCGGATTTTGCTTGTTGGCGTGCATCTGGAATATACGGCTGATACGCTCTTTATTTTCCGAACGCGTGTTGTACACATACGAGCCTGCTTCCAGGTTGCCCGAATAAACCCGAATGAAGCACAAACGGCCTACAAACGGGTCGGTAGCAATCTTGAACGCCAAAGCTGCAAACGGCTCCTTCACATCGGGCTTCACCAAAATCTCTTCGCCGTTGTCGGGGTTGTGACCAACCACACCTTTTGAATCCAGCGGTGAAGGCATAAGCTCCATCACGTAATCCAGCATGGTTTGCACACCTTTATTCTTGAATGACGAACCGCAGGTCATCGGAACAATCTTGCCGGCCAATGTAGCCTGGCGCAATGCGTCCAATACCTCACGCTCGGTGATGGTTGACGGGTCGTCAAAGAATTTCTCCATCAGGCCGTCATCAAATTCAGCTACTGCTTCCAGCAATTTTTCGCGCCATTCGGTAGCTTCTTCAACCATATCATCGGGAATAGGCACCTCGGTAAAGGTCATGCCTTTATCATGCTCGTTCCATACGATGCCTCTCCAGTTGATCAGGTCAACCACGCCTTTGAAGTTATCTTCAGCACCGATAGGCAACTGCAGTGGAATAGCCGTGCTGCCCAGCATGTCTTTAACCTGCTTAACAACATTTAAGAAGTCAGCGCCCGAACGGTCCATTTTGTTCACGAAACCAATGCGCGGCACATTATAGTTGTTAGCCAGGCGCCAGTTCGTTTCCGACTGCGGCTCAACACCGTCAACAGCCGAGAACAGGAACACCAATCCATCAAGTACGCGCAGCGAGCGGTTCACCTCAACTGTAAAGTCCACGTGCCCGGGGGTATCGATGATGTTGATGTGGTAATTGTGACCGCGGTACTTCCAGTTAACGGTGGTAGCAGCCGAAGTGATGGTGATACCACGCTCCTGCTCCTGCGCCATCCAGTCCATGGTAGCCGCGCCCTCGTGCACCTCGCCTATTTTGTGGCTTACGCCCGAATAGTAAAGAATACGCTCGGTAGTAGTGGTCTTGCCGGCATCGATGTGAGCGGCAATACCGATATTTCTTGTGTATTTAAGATCTCTTGACATGTCAATTATTGAATTATTGATTTATTGAATTAAAGAATTGGCAAATCACTGAATTACCGATTAGGATAATATTATCAAATCAATAATTCAGTAACTCAATAATTCAACAATTAAAATCTGAAGTGTGAAAACGCCTTGTTGGCCTCGGCCATCTTGTGCGTATCTTCCTTCTTTTTTACTGCTGCACCTTCGCCTTTTGAAGCCGAGATGATCTCGCCTGCCAGCTTTTCGTGCATGGTTTTCTCACCACGTTTGCGGGCGTAGCTGATCAGCCATTTCATACCCAAAGCAATCTTGCGCTCGGGACGAACTTCAGTAGGGACCTGGAAGTTGGCGCCACCTACGCGGCGGCTTTTTACTTCTACCGAAGGCATGATGTTATTCAATGCCTTTTTCCAGGTATCCAGGCCGTTCTCGTTGGTTTTTTTTTCAACAATGTCAACAGCATTATAGAAGATGGAGTATGCGGTTGATTTTTTGCCGTCATACATCATATTGTTTACAAACCTTGTAACCAAAGTATCATTGAACTTTGGATCAGGAAGGATAATTCTTTTTCTTGGTTTCGACTTTCTCATTGTGCTTATCCTCCGTTATTTCTTTTTAGCCCCGCCTTTTCCTGCTGCAGCTGCTGCCTGACCTGGTTTTGGACGTTTGGTACCATATTTACTACGACGCTGGTTACGGCCGTTCACACCCGAGGTATCCAGCGCGCCGCGGATGATGTGGTAACGAACACCCGGCAAGTCTTTTACACGACCGCCGCGGATCAACACAATGGAGTGTTCCTGTAAATTGTGGCCTTCACCTGGGATGTAGGCATTCACTTCTTTACCGTTTGTAAGGCGCACACGTGCAACCTTACGCATTGCTGAGTTTGGTTTCTTAGGGGTAGTGGTGTACACACGGGTGCACACGCCTCTTCGCTGTGGACAGCTGTCCAACGCCGGTGACTTACTCTTGTCGACCAGAGCTACTCTACCTTTTCTAACTAATTGCTGAATAGTAGGCATTCTTGCTTCTTTTTCTTTTTTACAGTTTATCCCTGATTTTAAGGGACTGCAAAAGTACGGACTTGTTTTTTGATTTTCAAGTGGTTGATGATTTTTTATTGGAGAGTTGGTCAGATTGCATTTCGGTGGCTTAGGTCGACCGTGGCAGCGCTGCATTCTGATCCGGCCGAGCTATTCAACTCTGATAACTTTTCAACTTTAACTAACATTGTTAAAATGTTGATTTTTATTTCTTTTAAACTATCGTGAAATTATTTTATTTCGTTCCTGAATGTCGCACCCTGATCGACCTAAACAATTAAACTGTGATTTAAACCATGGCAAAAACACCTTTAAACTCGTCCGTCGGCACCAATATCAGGCGCCTGCGCGAGAACAACAGCTGGAACCAGCAATCGATAGCCGAAAAACTTAACATTTCGATACCGGCCTATTCCAAGATCGAAACAGGCGTTACTGACGTCAATCTATCACGACTGGCGCAAATAGCGCACCTGTTTGACACGAATCTCGGCAGTTTATTTACCGATGATGAGCCCAGGAACGTACCGATAGTATCAACCGAGTACACACGGCTGGAAAAGGATCTGCTCGACGCCGAAAAGGAGATCGTACACTTACAGCGCAAAGTAATACAACTGTACGAGGAGATACATAAGAACGGGTAAATAAGATTAAGCGCCGAACAACTTTATCTTTTTATACTTTTGGAAAGTCAGTGTCACGATGATGACAAAATACGCTTTCCTCAAAAGTTTTCTTTGCCTCCTGGCAGTCGTTCTGGCGGCTTTTTTATGCCAAGCCCAGGATTCGCGGCATGACTGGCTGGTAAGTCCGATAAGCTCCAAAGCCCATGTTTATGTAAAAGACAACGAGATATCGCTCGACAACGGCCTGGTTAAGCGAACGTTCCGGATTCGGCCCAATGTGGCTTGCGTAGACTATGTGAACCTGGTCAACGGACAGCAATTGCTAAGGGCCATAAAGCCCGAGGGCAGCATCGTTATCGGCGGCAGGTCATATAATATTGGCGGGCTGTACGGCCAAACAGAGAACGCATATATTCAAACTGATTCTATTGAAAGATACACGGCTCATGAAGCTGATCTGCAATTTGCTTCTTATAAAATATCCGACTTAAAGCCTTTTATCGATTGGCATCCCCGGGGCTGGGCGATGAACCGGCAGCAGCCAACGGGTAAAGTGCTTACGTTTGCATACCGGTCCTCCGCTGAAGCATTGAAAGGGATTGTTATTAGTGTGCATTATGAGCTGTATGATGGCCTTCCACTAATCGTAAAGTGGTTGTCGGTTGAAAATGGTTCGTCAAATAGCGTCACTATCGGGCGAACAAAAAATGAAATACTGGCGCTTGTGGAGGAGGAAAGCGCCGTGGTCGGAACAACGGGACAAATGAAAAAACAGCATGGCATTTACGTCGAAACCAACTATGCTTTTAACAATGCCATGCGCTACGACCTGAGCGATCAAACCACGCACTGGCTTGCCGACAGCGCCTATACCTCGCAGGTAAACTATAATTATCAGACACCGTGCTTACTGGAAGTATATCCCGAAAAGGTAACCGGTGTTGAGTTAAAGCCTGGCGAGACTTTCAGATCGGTCCGCACGTACGAACTGCTGATGGACAGTTACGACCGCGAGCGACGCGGGCTGGCTATACGCAAAATGTACCGGACGGTCGCGCCATGGACAACGGAGAATCCAATATTCATGCACCTGGTAAGTCATAACGACAATGAAGTATATCACGCCATCGATCAATGTGCTGCAACGGGCTACGAAGCCCTCATCCTTAGTTTCGGCAGCAATTGCAATATGGAAGATACTTCGTCCGCAAACATCAACAGGTGGAATAAGATCGCCGCTTACGCGCACAACAAGGGTATCATGATGGGCGGCTATTCACTATTCAGTTCCCGCCGGATAGATGATGAAGATGATGTGATAGGCCCGGCAACCGGAAAGCCAGATGCTGCAGCGTTCTTCGGTCACGCGCCGTGCATGGGCAGCAAATGGGGCCTGGCCTATATCGCAAAACTGGAATACTTTATCGGACGTACCGGGTTTGACATTTTTGAGAACGACGGCCCTTACCCGGGGGATGTGTGCGCATCCACTACCCACCCGGGCCACAAAAACCTGGGCGATAGCCAATGGCGGCAAATGGCGCTGCAAAAAGGCTTGTACCACTGGTGCAGCAAACATGGTGTTTATGTAAACGCGCCGGATTGGTATTTCCTGGATGGGACTAATAAGATCGCTATCGGTTACCGCGAGGTGAACTTTTCGCTTCCGCGTGAAGATCAGAAAATATTGAACCGGCAGAATATTTATGATGGCCTGTGGGAGAAAACACCTTCCATGAGTTGGGGCTTTGTACCGCTAACTAAATACCAGGGCGGCGGCCCTGAAGCAGTGCTCGAACCCTTATCGCAACATTTGAAAGATTATGAGCAATTGATGATGCAGTACTATGGCGCCGGCGTTCAGGCTTGTTACCGCGGGCCGCGTTTGTACGATGATGATGCCACCAAACAGGCTGTGATCAGCGTTATCAAATGGTATAAGAAATATCGACCGATCCTGAATTCCGATATCATTCATTTGCGCCGCGCCGACGGCCGTGACTGGGACGGCATCATGCACGTAAATTCAGGGCTTAAAACCAAGGCCCTGATCATGCTTTACAACCCGTTGCACAAGCCGATAAAAAGAACCATCCGATTGCCTCTTTATTATACCGGGCTCACCCAAACGGCCGCCGTAAGCGAACGCGGCGCACCGGCAATAAAATACACGGTCGATAGGGATTATACGATCAGTTTTACCTTTAGCATTCCCGCAGCATCGTATACCTGGTTTGTTGTGCAATAGCGTCGGCTTTCCATTAAGCACAAAAAGCCCCGGGACTTATATCGACCCGGGGCTTTTAGCTATTACCTCGACGGTGGCGGCGGTGGTGCCGGCGCTCCTGGCGGTGGTGGCGGTGGTTTCGGAGCCTCGTGCCTTTCGGCACAACTAGTAAAAAGTATGGCGCAAATAGCTGCAAGTGCTGCCATGTTCATAATCTTCCTTTTCATAGCGGTAGCATTATACAACTATAAGCATTGCCCGGATGATTTTGTTTGTTTTTAGTCCGAAAGTAGGAGGTCCGAAAGTCCGAAAGACGTTACGTATCCCTCTTTCGGACTTATGCGGACTTTCGGACTTATGCGGACTATCAAGGTTTAACCGGCTGGTCACTCGTTAACGGTTGCAAGTGGCGTTTATCGGGCGGCAGGGCCATAAATTTCTTATAGCTGTCGTTAATGTACGTGGCGAGCGATACCGCATCGTTGCTGGTAATGAATGCATAGCTTGGCCGGTATAGGGCCATAAAGTCCTCCAGGTCCTGCCCCTTCAATGGAACAATGCTGCTAACATAAGCCCTGGTAAATACTCTATCCACCGCGCGTTCCTCTTCTTCAGACTTAAAGAAACGCTTCATGCGTCTGGCATTTTTTGCCTCGCGCCCAAACCACGTAGATGGCGAGAGCGGATACAGTTTGGCTCTTTCGTATACTTCCGGGTATTCCTTATGCGGATCGAAATTGGCCTGCCGCGTTGCGGTAATGCTTACGCCGCGCAGCGCTATCGTCTGTACAGCTAACGTCACATGCTTTTGCGTCAGGTCGATGACGTACAATGTATCCGAAACATAGCCGGGCGAAGAGAATATCAGCGTATGGCCGGGCTCGGTATTGATCTCGAATCTGCCGGACTTATCGGTTAATGTAACCTCCTTATTATTACTGTCGTGCACAAAAACGTTCGGCATTTTTGCGCCGGTGCCCGACTCGGTAACGACTCCTTTAAGCAGCGTTTGGGCATATATGCAACTGCCAGCCAGGATAAATAAAAGGGTAAGGTAGAGTTTGATCTTCATAGAGGTATTTGTTTACGTTAAATATAAGCCGATTTATAACTAAAACTTACATTGATAGTTCTTAGTTTTAAATTTAACATCCTCCTCACGGCTCGCGAAATAAAAAACCCGGCTTCTTACCGGGTTTTTTATTTTATTGTGGCTTGTTCCAAACGTTATTCTCAGGATTGATATCGGGAAACACCTTATCAGGATCATAGGTCACCGACTGTATCTCTTCTGTCGACGGGTATTTGAACGTCCAGCCACTGTTGCGCTCCCATATTTCAACCGGTAATTTTACACGGCTGGTTTTGCCGCTTACGGTCTTCACTTCGATGATCACCGGCATGGCCATCTTCTGTAGGTTGTCGATCGTGATCAGCGCGCCTTTTGACGGATCGTTGTCAACATATTTTACGTCGCGCACCGCTACGTCCAACTGCCAGTTATTCAGGAACCAGCCGCGCCAGAACCATTGCAGGCTTTCGCCGCCGGCATTTTCCATTGTCCGGAAGAAATCATCCGGGGTGGGGTGTTTAAAGGCCCAGCGTTTGATGTAGGTCCTGAAAGCAAAATCAAAGCGGTCCTGGCCCAGTATCTGCTCGCGCAGCATCGTCAGGCCGGCGCCCGGCTTAGCATAGAGTAAGATACCGGTATTTTTTTCCTTCAGGTTAGCAGGCTGGCTTAACATCGGCTCCAGGCCGGCATGGGTAAACACCGGTGCGGCCCGATGCATATCAGCAGGTTTACCACGGTATTCGCCATTGTTAAAATCGTAGGTCGAAAGCGTATTGATAAATGTATTAAAACCTTCATCCATCCAGCCGTACAGGCGCTCGTTCGAGCCGACGATCATCGGGAACCAGGTATGGCCGAACTCATGGTCATTAACACCCCACAGGCCCCTGCCTTTTGCCCGGTAGCTGCAAAAAACTATTCCGGGATATTCCATACCGCCGACGATACCGGCTACTGCGGTTGCATTGGGATAAGGGAATTCGAACCATTGCTTCGAGTTAAATTCAATAGATTTTTTGATGTATTCGGTCGAACGGCCCCAGGCTTCGTTACCATCGCTTTCAACCGGGTAAGCCGATATAGCCATGGCTTTTCTGCCGCTCGGCAAATCCATTTTTGCAGCATCGATAATAAATGCCGACGAAGCGCCCCACGAGGCGTCGCGCGCATTTTTGATCCGGAAATGCCAGGTCAGCTCTTTTTTGCCAGCGGGACGCGACGAAGGATCGGTTACTTCCTGCGCCGAGCGGATAACGACCGTTTTCTCGCTTCTCGCTGCTTCGGCCCAACGTTTTTGTTCAGTTGGGGTGTACACATCCTGCGGGTTCAATAACTCGCCCGAGGCTACAACGATATCTTTAGCCGGCGCGGTAATATTCAGGTCAAAATCACCATATTCAAGATAGAATTCACCCGGGCCTGTGTAAGGCTGTGTATTCCATCCCAGCACATCATCGTAAACGCACATGCGCGGATACCATTGTGCAACGGTAAATATCTTGCCATTTTTTGTCTGGTCCTGGCCGGTTTTAGGGTCCTTTTCTTCCAGCACCCCCATACGATCGGAACCATAATCGGGAGCGATGAACGACCAGTCGATCTTTATCTTCACTTGCCCGCCATTCGCCGCAATATCGTTAGGAAGGAAAATTTCCATCCGGGTGTCGCTAATTAAATATTTAAGCACCGTGGTTTTACCTTTGGCATCGATCAGCTTTACGGATAAAATTGAATCGCCCGCTTTGAACACTTGCCCGCGGCCCCAGTTACGGCTGATCTGCCTGTCGGGGTTGGCATACCATGGCACTATAGCCGTTCCGCGTGAATCCTGGCGGAAAAGGTTCTGATCGAGCTGCATCCACAAAAAGCCAAGTTTTTGCGGGCTGTTATTCGTATAGGTAAGCAGTTCTGAGCCAGTTATCTCATTGTGCTCATCGTCCAGTTTTGCATTCAGTTGGTAGTCGGCACGGTTTTGCCAGTATTTAGGCCCAGGCGCGCCATCGGCCGCACGGTATTCATTGCCATTTTTCGAATAAAACGGCGGGCCGAATGTTTCGTGATAATCGTAGTCTGTTTTTGGTGCGTTCTCTTCGGCAATAGGCTTTTGCGCTTGAGGAGGCCGATTAGTTTGCGGCGCTGGTTGGGTCGTTTTTGGCTGCGTTGCCGGTTGCTGGGCGCCGGCCACAACTGCCAAACACAGAAAGACCGGCAACGTGCCGGCAAAAAATCTAAATTTCATTTTGGTTCAGTTAATTATGAGGCGCAAGTTAGTATAAAATAGGTAATTGGGGGCGGGGTAAAATAATTGTTACGTTGGTAAAAACGTTGTAAAGTTGAAATGTTTTGCCGGCCAGGAGAAACTTATTCAACCTAATCAACTTACTACAACTCAATCAACTGATTTTAAAAAATGCTTCTTATAAGCCTCCTCGTCAAAGCCAAAGAAAAGGAATTTTCCGTCCTCTATCACAGGTCTTTTGATGATGCTGGTTTTTTCCTGTAGAAGCGGGATTGCTGCATCGATCGAGGTGATCGTTTCCTTTACCGAATCGCCGACTTCCTTCCAGGTGGAGGATTTTTTGTTGACGATCTTGTCCAAGCCCGCCTTATTATCCCACTCCTTCAGCTTTTTGGCCGAGATGCCTTCTTTCTTAAAATCGTGAAATTCAAAATCGACGTTGTTGTCTTTTAACCAGGTCAGTGCTTTCTTAACCGTGTCGCAATTGGGGATGCCGTAAATCTTCATGCGGCGAAATTAGTGATTTACTTGCTTCCGCCGCCTGAGTTATTGCTGCTATTGCCACCGCCTTTAGTGTCATCATTATTGATGCCATGCTCGTTGCGTTTGATCTGGCTGTTGAGCTTTCCGAACCGGAAGTTGAATCTCACGGCAAATGAGCGGTAATAATTTTGGTTTGATAACTCCTGGTAAAATACGGTTGAATTGACTGTCGTTTTAAAGGTATTGTATTTGGTATAAGGATTGTTGGCTACCAGCACAATGGTCATTTTCTTATTGAAGAAATCCTTGGAAAGCAGGTATTGATTAAAGATAAAGTCGCTCGACCGGCCCTGCAGGTTCACGTTGCCGCTGAAATAGCCCGCATTAAACGATACGCCCCATCCTTTCCCGAACCTATACCGGATATTGCCAAAACCATTCCCGGTAAAGCCCGAATTATGGTACAAACTGCCGCCAAAGGTACCGCTGAGCCATACATGGTTTACCTGCCCGTTCAGACCCATTGTCAGGTTTTTGGCCAGGGTAAGGTTAGTATTGACATTCAGGCCAAGCGTTTTATTGGTACCCAGATTTTCGAAGGTGGTATAGGTTACCGTATCCTTTTTGCCGTTAATGATCTCGGGGTGCAGGCTCGAAACGTTCTGGATCGAATTGTTCGAGAATGCATAGCTCAGGTCGATGTTGATAGCGCCATGGCTAAAATTACTGTACGTCAGATCAAACGTATTATCGAGTTCAGGCTTTAACTGGGGATTGCCTGTATTGATGAAGGTGGGGTTGCTGCGATCGACAAAGGGGTTCAGTTGGAAAATCCCGGGCCTCTGAATACGCTGCGTAAAGCCGAAATTCAGACTGCTGCTCTTAAAGCTGCGCTGTATGGATACGGATGGGATCAGGTTATTGTAGCTTGGCGCCGTAGTTACGTTTGACGAAATAAAATCGGCGCTTAGCGTTGTTCGCTCCAACCTCAAGCCGGCTTTGCCGGTCCATTTGTCCAGCTTCAGCTGGTACGAATTGTACAAACTGTAAATATCCTGGTGATAGGTAAAATTGTTAGTCAGCGAATCGTTGGTCATGTACTGTTGCGTAGCCGGATTCAGATCATCCACGTGATAGTTACTGTAATTGTTGCGCAAAATAGCTTTTGCACCCGCCTCTATCGACACTTGCTTGCTGAGCGGGCTCGCATAGTCGATCTGTATGGTATGGTCCTTGTTCCCGGCATCGTTATATTGCTGATAGTCGGGGAAATAGGCCTGGGGATAGTTGAACCTGTCGCTGAACATATTGTCATTAAATTGCTGGTTGGGCGAATAGCTATATTTATAGGAAAATGTCAGCAATTCGTCTTTCGATTTCTTGAACCCAAGCTGGTAGTTAACTGATGCATCGAAGCCTGTAAACGTGCTATGAGCGGAATTATCGAGAGCGTAGTTTTGCAGCAATGTTCCCAGGCTGTCGGTGCTTGACGTTTGCTGGCTCGTTTGCCGTTGATTGTTGCCAAACAGGTTAAACGATGCGGTAAGCAGGTTCAGGGTATCGATCTCGTAACTCAATTCTGCCCCGCTATAGTGAAAATGCTGGGTCTGGTTGTTGATGCCGGGCTGCGATATCACGTTGTGGTTAGCGAAAATGTTTTCCGTATTCTGCGAGGATGTGGTCAAATTTCCGCCGCTGCCAAAACCGCCAAAAAATGATATGCCAAATTTGCCTTCTTTTACAGTGCCATTCAGGTTGTAGCCTGCGCCGAACACGGTATTGAAACGGGTATTCAGACCCAGGTTATACCCCTGGTCGGCATTACGTTTGGTAATGATATTGATGATACCAGCCAAACCTTCTGCATCGTACTTTGCCGGCGGCGTAGTGATCACTTCTATCCTTTCAATATTGGTTGCGGGCATGGCCTTCAGCACATCCGATGGGTTTCGTGCCATCAGGGCCGACTCTTTGCCATTGATCAATATCTTATAGTTACCACTACCTTTCAACTGGATATTATCGTTTCCGTCGACCGATAAAAGCGGCACCTTGCGCATCATGTCCAGCACCGATAACGCCTTGCTGTCAGGGTCGGCCTGGATATCGTAAGTAATCCTGTCCACCTCCTGCTTCATTAGCGGTCGTGCTGCGGTAACCGACACCTCTTTCAACTGGTTTGATGCGGGCGCTAAGAATATTTTTCCCAGATCGGCAAGACCGCGCGATGCAGGGACCGCAACCGTTTTGTTACGGTAACCCACAAATACAAAAACCACATCATAGTTATTGCCGGCAGGGGCACTTAACGCGAAACTGCCATCGTCCTTGCTCAATACACTCTTTACGCCGTTGTGCGTTTTTGAATCCTGGAGTGCGACCGTTACGAACCCCATGGGTTTGTTGGCTGCCGAATCGATGATGATACCATGAATTGAACTGACAGGAGCGGCGGTTTGGGCAAATGCGCCCAACGAAAGGAAAAAGCAAATGATGGCCAGGTAAAGTGATCGCATGTTTGGTTGTTTGGGCATTAGACGCACACCTATATCGTACTGTTGCGAGGAACTACGCGATTTTAACATTTGATTACCGGGATTTAACATTTTTTAACTAACCGGTTCGGATTATCGCCCTTTTTAACAGGATGTTATTGTCTTACTACCATTTACAAAAGCAAGGCTTGTCCGTTCCATAGTTTTCACCATGGCTCAAAGCCTTTTTTTACTCGTAAGTCAATTGAGTTATTTCACTGCCGGGTCACCCGGATCGATAGAGATTCCAAGCCCCATGCTCCCGGTTTTGGCATTATACTGAAGGCCATAATGCGGGTCGTTCATGATTTGCCTGTTCAGTAAATATTTGGGTGAGCTGAGGTATTTATCTTTCAACTTTTCGTGAAGGTCTTCCGGCTGCTGTTTCCCATTCACTACAAGGAACGAATTGGTGAGCTTGAACGAAGTCACATCGCTTTTATCTTTCACAATGTTTTCACCGACGAGGTCAGCCGTAACAGAAGCTATCATATCGCTAACTGAAAAGTCAGATTTAAATAACCTCTTTCGCTGCTGGTCAAACATAAACATCTTGCGCCGTTCCGCAGCGAACCCGGTATCCGCAAAACCAGACTGTTTCATCCCGGGCTTCATGATCTTCATTCTCTGACCTTCCATATCTCTCCGGGCATTCATCTGGCGGATATGCTTCGCCCTGGCATCGTCATCAATAAATACACCCGTTCCTGTCATCTCCGCCGGCCCATAGTAAAGGCCGTAGTTTTCGCGAATGCCATATTTAGCTTTATACCTCTGCTGAATCGCATAAGGCTGTTTCTTGCCGTTCACAATAAATTCCGTGCTGCTCAGGCCGAACCATTTCACTGCTCCCGCATTAGGCAATACTTTATCATCCACCAGGTCGGCGATCACACGAAGTGCCCTGCCACGTTCTTCGGCGTAGCTTAAACTATCGTCACTTGCCCGTTTCCACATAGCCATCTGCTTCATAGCCATTGGCGGGGCGCTCTTCAAAAATATTCCGCCGTTTTTATTGAAGCTATCTGTTTTCCATGCCTTAGCCTTAGCGTCGTCATAATAATCCTTTACATCGCCTGAATCTAGATGCCGCTTCTTTGAGAAATTGCCAACCTTCTTAAATTTCGCTCCAGGTAATTTTGCTTTTGCCACATCCAGGTTCTTCATCGTTAGCGTGCGTTTCTCATCTATCATCTGCCTGATCCGTTTCACCATGAACTCGTATTCCGATACCCGAAGGTCATCTACCTTTTCATCATTGACCGAAACAGCGATCGGTTCGTTATTGTAAATCGTCAGGTGGTATATATTGCCGTCGGTGCCGCGCGCTTTCAGATCGCAATTGGCCAGGTCAGCATCGCCGTCTGTAAATAGCACGCTGTTGAACCGGATGGAAGTATCCGGCTTTTTTAATGTCGTGTCTTTAGTCAATATTTGTTCTTTTGTTCCATATCCGGCCTTTGGTTTAGTCATCGTTAATTTTGCCGTCACCGGTTGTGCAGCAACGGTGTCCTTCTTCTTTATAATAACGTTTATCAAATGCTTAACGGCCTGCCCGGTTGTTTTGGGCAGCCCGGTAAAAGCCGACAATGCGATCAGCCCGGCTACCAGGACGACTTTCTCGGCAATGCTCAACCGTTTATTTTCCTGGTGAACCATCCGCTTCAGGCGGTCGCGCAGTTGGTTGCCCGAGCCGATGCTCATAGCCAGCGGCATACGGCTGTTGGTCTCGTTCCCAAATGCCAGCAATGCTTCCAGGTAATTGGCTTTGCGGTTCATCCGGCTCAGCACTATATCGTCGCAGCAGGCCTCGCGCTCGGCGCGGATGAGTGATGACAGCCAAAGTAACCCGGGATTAAAGAAGAATACCGTCTCGACCATTCCCTGCAAAATATTAACTAAATAATCGCGGCGGCGGATATGGGCCAGTTCGTGCCAGAGGATGCTTTCCAACTGTTCGGGCGACAGCTTTAGTATGACGCCCATCGGCAGCAGGATCATCGGTTTGAGCCATCCTACAGCTACAGGTACTTTAACCAGTTCGGACTGCACCAGGCAGACAGACTGCCTGATGCCAATCTGATCCGCAAACACCCCGATCTTGTGCTTGAACTCATCCGAAACCTCGTGAACTTTATAGTTCCTTATCCGCTGGATGTACAATAAGCCTCCGGCCATTTTAAGGCTCTTGAGCATAAAAAGCAGCAGCCAGGCCAGGAAAATAACATTCGAATATTCATTAAGGAGCCACACCGCCCGGGTAAGAAGACTGACATGCGGTGTTGTGGTATCGGGGATGATCATCAGGTGATCACCGGGCGCATTGATGATCTGCCCCGCACGGAAAGACCCATGCTCAATTGCCGATGTGCCCATTTCGATCCAAAACGTCGCGTATATCGCCAACGTAAACAGTATCAGGACGCCGCATAGTAAATTATAGCGCAGCACGGCGGTCGACTTCCTGGTGATCGTTATTACAAGGCCCGAAAGCAGGGCAATAGCCAGGCCTATCCAAAGCGAATGGATCAGGGTCCAGCAAATGGCGTGGATAGTGTGATCCGAAATGTATGGCATCCAAAACGTTTTCATAAGTTTATGATTTTTGGTCTATCTTTTTGATCAATTCTTTGAATTCTTCCATCTCCTCGGGCGATATCTTCTTGTCGCCAAGCAATTGCATCATCAGGCTGCCCGCCGAACCGTTGAACAGGTTGTCGACTACGCGGTCTAACAAGTAACCTTTGGTTTTCCCTTCGTCAACCGCAGCCTCGTAAATATGGGTCATCTGGCTGGCGTCTTTCGTTACAAATCCCTTATCAAGCATTATTAGCATCAACTTTTGAGTCGACATGTAGTTCACCTCGCGCTTTTGCTCGTTTAGCTTATCGTTCACAAATCTTACTGTCGACGGCCCGTATTCCCACAACACCTGTAATATCTCCAACTCCGATTTGGTAGGCTCCGACGGCAAATTTTCCTGGCTTTTATACTTTTTCATACTCAAACCTAAGAATTATTTCTTATGTTTCAAATGTTTCATGGAAACTATTTACCAACAAATTGAAAATCAGACAAATAAAATAAGAAAAATTTCTTACGTTGACTTCAAATCGATGCAGGACAGGGATTTTCGGAAGAGAAAGACTATTTATTATACCGGGTCATGGTAAGCTCGGTACCGGCAGTGGCAAAGCTTTTAATCATTTCGATGCAGCGTTCGATAAGAGCAGGGATTTCAGGCAGTTCATCTTCATCAAAACCACTTAGAACATAATCAACCTGGCGGCCTTTAGGAAAGTTATCGCTCACACCGAAACGCAGACGGGCGTAGTTGTTGTGCCCGAGCGTCATCTCGATATGCTTTAGCCCGTTGTGCCCGGCGGCGCTACCTTTGGGTTTGAGGCGCAATGTGCCGAGGGGCAACGCTATATCGTCAACAATGATCAGCACATTCTCGATGGGAATCCTCAGCTCCTTCATCCAGTAATTCACCGCCTTGCCGCTCAGGTTCATATAAGTGGTTGGCTTTACCAAATGCAACATGCGGCCTTTGTAAGGGATCTCGGTATAGTAACCGTAACGCATGTCATGGAATTTGGCATTTTCCTGCCTGGCAAATTCATCGAGCACCATAAAGCCCACGTTATGCCGGGTATCGGCATATTCGCGTCCGATGTTTCCTAAACCGACGATGAGATATTTCATTTTGAGTCCATAGTCCATAGTCGATAGTCTATAGCCAGACTCCGGGCAGGACGTTAAATCTGGTTCCGAAAGTATAAAAAAATAGCGATGGGTTAAGTCCATCGCTATTCAAAATCTGTGGAATCACACTCCAATCGGTGTAATCACAAAATTATTTCTTAGCAGATGCTTCTTCTGCCTGGCGCAATGCACGTGAAGTAGTTACCGATACAATGGTATCTTCTTTGGCATTAGTGATGGTCAGCTTGTCGAATTTCAGGTCGCCAACGCGTACCGCTTTACCAACTTCCAATTCTTCGATGCTTACGTCGATAGTATCCAGGTGATCTTTAGGAAGAGCTTTAATACGCAATTTGCGCAGCTTCTGAACTAACTTGCCACCCATCTTCACACCTGGCGAAGTACCGGTCAATTTGATCGGAATTTCAATGGCGATCGGCTTTTTCTCGTCTAATTCCAAAAAGTCGACGTGCAGTATCTGCTCGGTCAGCGGGTGGAACTGGATGTCCTGGATAATAGCCTGTACTTTTACATTCCCAATGGCAAGATCGATGAAATGAACATCCGGGGTATAAATAACCGGCTTCAAATCAGCTGCGGACACTGAAAAGTGGGTCTGGGTTTGTCCACCATAAAGAACTGCAGGCACGTTGCCTTCATAACGCAGTCCCTTCGCGTCGCGTTTCCCTACGTTCTCTCTTGGAGAACCGCTAATAGCAATTGATTTCATTTTTTTGTTTTTATTTTTATTATTAGTCCATGGTCGATAGTCCATAGACCATGGTATCGTATTTATTTCAAATCTATGGACTATGGTCCATCGACTACGGACTCTCTACTCCACTTTAAACAACTGGCTTATCGAGCCGTGCTCATTCACATTCAGTATCGCCTTTGCAAACAGGTCCGCCGTAGACAACACCCTGATCTTCTTGCCCGGGTGCTTCAGGGGAATGGTATCAGTTACGATCAACTCCGTCAACACAGATTTTTCAATTGTTTCATACGCGTTACCCGACAATACGGGGTGCGTACAAACCGCCCTCACGCTGCGTGCGCCGCGCTCCATGATCAGCCCGGCGGCTTTAGCCAGCGTTCCGGCCGTATCGCAAATATCGTCGATCAGCACAATATCCTGGTCGGTTACATCGCCTATCAGGGTCATGGATTCGATCTCATTGGCGCGTTTACGGCGCTTGTCGCAGATCACCACTTCGGCATTGAAGAATTTGGCAAAGGTGCGCGCCCGGTACGACCCGCCCATATCCGGCGAAGCGATCGTCAGCGCATCCAGGCCTAAACTCTTTATATAAGGCACAAAGATAATCGACGCATCCAAATGGTCGACCGGTATATCAAAGAACCCCTGGATCTGCGCCGCATGCAGGTCCATCGTCATAATGCGGTTTATGCCCGCAGCAACCAGTAAATTGGCGACCAGCTTTGAGCCGATAGCCACACGTGGTTTATCCTTCCTGTCCTGGCGGGCCAATCCGTAGTAAGGAATTACAGCCGTTACATAATGCGCCGATGCGCGCCGTGCGGCGTCGATCATCATCAGCAATTCCATCAGGTTATCAGTCGGCGGGTTGGTGGATTGTATCAGGAATACATCGCACCCACGAACAGTTTCATTAAAGTGCGGCTGAAATTCGCCGTCGCTAAAACGTGATACTACGACCTCGCCGAGGTCTTTACCATAAGCTTTGGCAATTTTACCGGCAAGTTCGGTGGTCCCTGAACCCGCGAATAACTTAATGGGGTTAAACTGTAATGGCATATCTTTATTTCGAAGTTTGAATGTTCAATTTCGAAATTTTTTATCAAACCTGATCAAAAAAATAATTTCGGACCTCGTATCCCCTTTTCAGACCAAATCCGAAATCGAAAATCCGAAATCCGAAATATTTATGGTTGTCCGACCTGGATTCGAACCAAGACTAAATGAACCAAAATCACTTGTACTACCCTTATACTATCGGACAATCCCGTCGCGAAGGCACCCCTTCAAAAACGAAGTGCAAATGTAAGACGATTTTTTGAAGATTAAAACCTAATTTGAAAAAAGTGCCCCCCCTCTAAATCTCCCCCGGGTGGGGAGACTTTTAAAGCCCTCCCTCCAGGGGAGGGTTTGGTTGGGGCCTATCCCTCCACCACCACGCCCATCGAACAGAATTTATCGATGCGCTCGGTCACCAGTTCATCCACGTTCCGTGCTTTCAATTCCTTCAGGTCTTTTAAAAGATGCTTCTTCAGCATGGCGGCCATAGCCACCGGATCCTGGTGAGCGCCGCCGACGGGTTCCTTAATAACGCCGTCGATCAGCTTGTTTTTATACATTTCCGTCGAACTGAGCTTTAAAACTTCAGCGGCTTTTTCCTTGTTTTCCCAGGTTTTCCAGAGAATGGTCGAGCAGTTTTCAGGCGAGATCACCGAATACCACGAGTTCTCAAGCATGAAAACCCGGTCACCTATTGCCAGGCCCAAAGCGCCACCCGACGCCCCTTCGCCAATAATGACGCAGATAACCGGCACGCGCAGTACAGCCATTTCCAGCAGGTTACGGGCGATGGCTTCCCCCTGACCGCGTTCCTCGGCCTCAAGTCCCGGGAATGCTCCCGGCGTATCGATCAGGGTAATAATAGGCTTATTGAATTTTTCGGCCAGCTTCATCAAACGCAGACCTTTACGATAACCTTCCGGATTGGCCATCCCAAAGTTGCGGTACTGGCGCTCTTTGGTGTTGCGTCCTTTCTGGTGACCGATAAACATGGCTGTTTGACCACCGATGGAACCGAAACCGCCTATGATGGCTTTATCGTCACCTACTGTCCGGTCGCCGTGCAGCTCGATAAAATCGTCGCACATCAGCTCCAGGTATTGTAAAGTATAAGGCCTTTCGGGATGGCGTGATATCTGCACGCGCTGCCAGCCGGTTAGATTAGAATATATCTGGTTTTTGGTGGTTTCGAACTTTTCCTGCAACTCGTTTATAGTTGCCGACATGTCCACTTTGGTTTTCTCTTCAACTTGCTGCACCTTGTCTATCTGTTGCTGCAAATCGGCCAAAGGCTTTTCAAAATCAAAAGTGATCTTCATATGCGTAGTAACGGACTGCAAAGGTACATAATGGAACCGATTAATTTGAAAATTTGAAAATGTGCTTATTTGAAAATTCCTGATGCTTCAATTTTCAAATCTTCAAATCAACACATTTTCAAATCATTTTATTTTTGACAATCCTTCCAGTTTTTTGATCTGCGCCTCGCTCAATACGGCTTCTGTTTTATAACAGGCTTGCAATACCGCATTCCTGATTTCGCCGAGATACAAACCATACCGGTTGGTATAAAATATAATTGAGCCGTCATCAGCCTGCCGGGTTTTGAAGAGCGTGTCCAGCTTTCTTTCATTATTGATGATATCCTGCCCCATTTCCACTTTCTTGCGCTGCAGCCCGGCAGCGATGGCTTTGAGTTGGGTTAGCTGGCCGGGATTCAGGCCCAACTGTACTTTATACTTAAGCGCTTTGTCCGGTAAGGGGTAATGGTTGAGCTCACCAGCAAGCGACATATGGTCAAAATCCTCGCCCTTGACGAGCATGGTATACCGCTCATCGCTCAGTGTTTTTACAGGCGAATGCATTAGGGTATCGGCGGTCGCTTGTTTAGCAACTGATCTAACTATAGGATGCACCGCCTTGCCTTTATTGACCTTCATCTTAGGAGGCACGACAGATGCTGGCGCTTTCACAACCGTATCCGCTCGTGTCTGCTTTACAACGCTATCAGCGGCCGGACTTTTTATGACCGTATCGCGTTTGGCCAAACTATCGGCTCCATGATGAACTGTCGCGGTGTCCTCGTGTACAGCGACCTTCTTAACAGTTGTATCGACAGGCTTTAAAGCGCTGTCAATCGTGGGGCGATTAGCCACGCTATCAGCATGCGATTGGGCCCGCACCGGTACAGAAAAGATTAAAAAACATAGTATAATTACAGGCAGATATTTAACCATGCATGGGCATTTTAGCTCAAAAATGTAAATTAATAGTTAATAATCCCTCTTCAAAGCCAAATAAAATACAACTCGCTGAATATATCACCTCTTTATTAACCGGATTAAAATGTAAAATTGTACACTATTCGGTGCTTAAATGAAAACCTTCCGCTGCATAATATCATTAACAATTATTGTGGCCTGCTTTGCATCGGCCACCCGGGTTTCCGGCCAGGAAACGACCGATAGCTGGATCCGGATCAACCAGTTAGGCTATACGCCAAACGGGGTCAAAATAGCAGTATTGGCATCCAAACAGGCATTAGTAAGCACCTTCGACTTCGCGGTTATCGACGCACAAACGGGAAAAGCTGTTTATAACCATAGCATAGGAAAAAATTACGGCCAATACGGACCATTTAAATCGTGTTTCCGGCTTAATTTCAATGCGTTTAAACATACCGGGCTGTTTTACCTAAAAGCCGGCAACGCTGTTTCTCCGCAATTCAGGATTTCCACTGAAGTTTATAAGGGATCAGCAGATTTTGTATTAAGATACCTGCGGCAGCAGCGAAGCGGATTTAACCCGTTTTTGAAAGATTCGTGCCATACCAAGGACGGGTACATTATTTATGGGCCTGTGCCTTCATTAACGCATATCGATGTGGCAGGCGGCTGGCACGACGCGACCGATTATTTACAATACGTGACAACATCTGCGAACGCAACTTATCATCTGCTGGCCGCTTACCGCGACTTCAAACCAATTTTTGCCGACCATTACCAGGCAAACGGCCTCGAGGGTAGCAATGGTCGGGCGGATGTATTTGACGAAGGCACCTGGGGGCTTAATTGGCTGCTTAAAATGCATCCCAGGAAAGACTGGATGTTTAACCAGCTTGCCGATGACCGCGATCATGCGGGGTTCCGATTGCCAAACAAAGATTCCGTAGATTATGGCTACGGCAAGGGGAACGGGAGGCCGGTTTACTTTCTTACCGGCGAACCGCAGGGATTAGGAAAATATAAAAATCATACGACAGGAACAGCGTCGACAGCGGGAAAATTTGCAAGTGCCTTTGCACTTGGGTCTAAATTATATCGGCGAAAGGATAAGGCCTTTTCGGCTTTGCTGAAAGAAAAAGCGCTATCGGCTTATGCATACGGCCTGGCAAAGCCCGGTGTAGCGCAAACCGCGCCGAATACCGCACCATACTTTTATGAAGAAGATAACTGGACCGATGACATGGAACTGGGTTCGGCTGCTTTGTATGAACTCACCCGCAAAAACGCGTATTTGAGCCAGGCGCTCAACTACAGCAAAAAAGAAAAGGTTACCCCATGGATGGGCGCAGACACAGCCAGGCATTACCAGTGGTACCCGTTTCACAATTTTGGGCATTACGAGATAGCGATGCAGGTTAGCGGTGACAGGAAAAAGGCGTTGATCGGTTATTACAGGGAGGGAATAAACCGCGTTTGGAGAAAAGCAAAAAATAACGCCTTTTACCGGGGTATACCGTTTATCTGGTGCTCAAACAACCTGACGACCTCATTTGCTATACAATGTTATTTATATCGCAAGCTTAGCGGGGACCAGTCATACCGCCCATTAGAACAAGCCTGTTTCGATTGGCTGTTCGGCTGTAACCCCTGGGGTAAATGTATGGTGTATGGCTTGCCGGCCGATGGCGACACGCCAAAAGACCCGCATTCATCTTTTTCTCATTTATATCATTACCCGCTGGACGGTGCGTTGGTCGACGGCCCGGTTTATACTTCGATCTTCAAAAATCTCAAAGGAGTCGAGCTGCATGCGCCTGATAAATACGTCGATTTTCAATCCAACTTAGCCGTATATCATGACGATTTTGGCGATTACAGTACCAATGAGCCAACGATGGACGGAACCGCAAGTTTGGTTTACCTGCTTGCATCCAAGGAATATGAAGCCCTGAAAGCAGCCCCGCCGCAGCATCGGCACCGGTAAGTATTGCAAACTCACTTCACGACAAATCAGCCTTGCAAGGTCGCCTTTTAAAAGTTAAATAAAGCTTACCGGTTCTCTTTTTCAGGACATCCACAAAGACCAAATACCCGCGTACTTCCATCCCGAAGCATCTTTGTAAAAAAACACGATATTCCCACTGCCACCCAGGTCATGGTAATGTTCGGTACAAAAAAATATCGCCCGTTTACCATCACTGATCACGTCTGAAAAATCCACCAATTCCGAATACCTGCCAAAATTTTCTTTGAATGCGCCCCAATCGTATGAATGGCCATCAAAGTACCGGGTGTAGTCGTTATAAGTAAGGAGGGAAACATGAAGATCGGATGTAAAGCTGTTTTTCACGTAATGCTTCTTCTTCATGCTCTCCAACAGGCGATCCATTAAAGGGAACCACAACGTATCTTTCTTCAGGCTATCTGGGATTTTCCACCAAAATAAACCCAGCGTGGCTTTAACAGCTTCATTATTGATGTTTCTTGTGTACGTTTTCCAGTCATTTAATGAAATATTGATCTGGGCAATATCCTCATCAACACCCTCCTCATAAGTAGGGGCGGCTTTAACCACAAAAACGCAGTTTTCCTTTATATGCTCTATATATCCTTTATTGACCACCTGCAGGTAGCCGGAGTAAATGACATACTTTTCATCCATACTTTGACCGAGAACAAAACATGGAAGCAACAGGCTAAGGATGAAAAGGATAGCTTTCACAAAGTGTAAGTTGTGAAAATTTCCGCGAGTTTGCAAACAGCAGGTTGCCGCTGTTCAGGCCGCCTTTTTCAAAGTAAAATAAAACCTGCTGCCTTCGCCTAATTCGCTTTCCACAGCAATCTTTCCCGACTGCGCTTCGATAAAGTCTTTGGCAATGGCAAGCCCAAGGCCGGTGCCCGACTGCTCGCCTTTTGAGCCGGGCACTTTAAAATACCGTTCAAAAATTCGGGACAAATACCTGCTTTCGATTCCTTGCCCATGATCAGTTACTGAAAATTCGACATCGTCGCCTTTCAGTTTTTTCACGACAAGCCCGACCTGCGACCTTTCAGGGCTGTATTTAATGGCATTTGAGAGCAGGTTGATCAAAACCCAGGTTGTCTTGTCGAGGTCGGCCCGAACCTCGGGCAGGCTATCGTCGCAATCCACTTTAAGGGCAACTTCCTTCTGGTCGGCGGTAAATTTCACCGCTTTTACCGCATAGTCGACGATATTTTTCGGATGGGTGCTGCCGAAGTTGAGGTGCAGCTTACCGGTCTCCACTTGCGCCATATCCAGCAATTCACCCGTTATTTGCAGCAGGCGGCGCGAGTCGTCATCTATGTTTTCCAGCAATTGCTTTTGCTCCGGATTTATTTCGCCGATGCGTTTGTCTTCCAGCAATTTCAGGCTCATTTTGATCGACGAGATCGGCGTTTTCAGCTCGTGCGAGATGGTCGCTATGAAATTCGTTTTGGCTTCATCCAATTGCTGGAACTCCGTAATGTTTTTCAGGATGATCACCTGGCCGATGAGTTTTTCCGTGCTCATTACAGGCATAATATCTTTGGAATAATAACTCTCCCGTCCATCGGCGTATATCTTCATCTTGTGCTGATCAGTGAGCAACAGGTTTCTGAAAAGATCATTTTCCAGGGCAACATCAGGAGCATACTTTCCAATGAGGTGGATCTCGGCAATGCCCACCAGTTCACAGGCCACCTGGTTGACAAAAATGATGAACATTTTTTCGTCGAGTCCGATAATACCATCGTGCATAGAGTTGATGATCGTCTCGATCCGTTTTTTCTCGAACAGGATACTGGCCAGGTTGCTGTTCTCGTATTCATCGAGCTTAAAGGTCATGTTGTTAAAGGCCTGCGCCAACTCACCAAACTCGTCATTTGATTTAAAATCGAGCTGCTGGCGGTAGTTTCGCTTGGATATCTCCTTGATGCGTTCCGTAAGCTCTTTAATGGGATTGGCAATGTAACCCGGGAAGTTGATAATAAAGCTAAACGCTACGAGGAACAAAAAAGAGCCGATAAGGGCGACAAGCAGCGTCGCATTATTTGCAGTGGCCTTGGCAACGGCGTTTTTCCGGTCCTCGGCGTCCATGTTTAGCTTCATAATGCCAAAAAGCAGTCCGCGGATCTCTTTTCGCAATTCCGTTTGCATTGCCTGATTATTTTGAAGCAGCTTTAACTGCTCATATTTCGACCGCAATGAATCGGTCAGTTGCCGTTCGCCAGGTTCGGTAATATTGTTCTCCTGCTTAGCCAGGTTTGTTTCGATAATGCCCGTCTGGTGCTTATTTAGTGCCCCGGCAGTTTCATCGATCGCGATCCCGATATTCCGCACATAAACTATGGTCTCGAAATTATCTTTTAAAATAACACTCGAGTCGACCGAAAGGCGGTTCAAAAAATAAATGGACAATCCGCTGCAGGCTATCGCCAGCAGGAACAGGAATCCGAATCCTGCGCGGAGTTTGTTTTTAATGGTCATGATAATATTACTAAGTCGATATCCGTCTTCGACATTTTTTTAAGCAATTGCGTAAATACAGCGGTTTTAGCTACTAACTGGTAGAATTTAAAATGCGGTTTACCGATACAAATGGTCGTCGCGTCGTATTTTTCAGCCGTCTCCCAAATGCTTTTGGCGATATTATTTTCTTTTACTCTTAACACTTCAGCGCCAAGCTGCGTGGCCGTTTTTAAATTATTGATCAGGTGACGCTGCGCTGCCAGGTTGATCTTGTCGCTGCTCTCGTTCGAGGTTTGCACATACAAAAGATACCATTTGGAGCGATAATATGACGCCAGACGAGCCGTTTTGCGGATAATGATCTTCGCCGCTTCGTCATTAGTGCTGATGCAGGCCAGGAATATTTCGGGCCGCAGCTTCACATTTTTGGGTATCTCGGTATCGATCTTTCGCTCCAACTGGTGGGCCACTTCCTTAAGCGCAAGCTCGCGGAGCTGTAATATCCTTTCGGCCTGGAAGAAATTATTCAGCGCAGTAGGTACTTTACCGGGATCATATATTTTTCCCTCTTTCAACCGGTCTATCAACTCGTCGGCTGTCAGGTCGATATTCACCACCTCGTCAGCCATCTGCAAAACTTTATCAGGGATTCTTTCTTTAACCGAGGCCCCTGTTATCCGCTCTACTTCTTCGTTAATACTTTCCAAATGCTGGATGTTCACCGCACTGATGACATTGATACCAGTATTCAGAATATCCATCACATCTTGCCAGCGCTTTTCGTTTTTGCTGCCTTCAATGTTGGTATGCGCCAACTCATCGACAATAACTACTTCAGGCCGCAGGTTGATGATGGCGTTCAAATCCATTTCCTCCAATTCCTTGCCCTTATAAAATAACTTGCGGCGCGGGATCACAGGCAATCCTTCAAGCAAGTCTTCGGTCTCTTTGCGTTTATGTGTTTCGATATAGCCGATCTTTACATCGATACCGTTTTTCAGCAAGGTTTTGGCCTCCATCAGCATACGGAAAGTTTTGCCCACACCGGCGCTCATGCCGATATAGATCTTAAACTTTCCACGCCTCGACTTTTTGATCAGCTCGAGAAAGTGCTGTACCGACTCTTTGTTATTTTCTTCGTTCATTATTTTAACCTCTGAAAGGGGACGTTGCCGTCCCCTTTTACATGAGTCAATCAATCAAACTATTTATAAATATACCTCATGCTTTTCTTTTTTAGAACGCGTACACTGCTGCTACCAGGAACTGTGCCGCGCTATTGGTTGTGGCCCCGTTGCTGTCGACAAACGTGGTTGGGAATGCCGAGCTCTTGTTGTCAAACCTCAGTTCGGGGATCAGGGTAATATTCCCTGCCTTGATGTTCGAGGTGATGGTCAGGGCGGTTACATTGCCGCCACCATTCTTGTAATCAAAATATTCACCCCTTAAACCGAAACTTACCACTTTGGATACGGCCAGTTGCGGGTATAATGCCACGCCCTGGAAACCGCCACCATTGTTCGGCGCCGACCAGTCGGCTGCATTCAGGCCCAGTTTGAAGGCATCCGTGATCTGGTAGGCAGTTGTAAGGTCGAATTCCGTGCCTGAGTAAGAGCCGGTGGCTACATTCAGGTAGGCCGTCCAGCCTTTGGCAGGCGCTACCATCAACTGGGCGCCGAAAGTGGATACGTCCCCTGATGCGGTTGTTCCGCCATGGGTTACAAAGGAGGTATAGGTATTCCAGTAATTGTTAAATATACCGGCCATCAGGCTCACTTTGTCCGAGAAGGAGTAAGTGGCTTTAAAGCCTGCGTTCTGGAAGGGGCCGTTGGTAAACAGGTAGGATGTAGAGTAGTTATAGTTACCTGCGGGCGAGATTACTTCGTAACCGATGAAGGTCGACATATAACCTGCTGTCAGATTGAGCTTATCGGTTACATCATAGGATACATACAGGTTCTGGATATGGTAACCTGAAGTGGGGATCGACTGGTCGCTTCTGGGGCCGAAGGACAGCTC
>DASZVE010000076.1:0-48284 GCA_035547095.1 Mucilaginibacter sp. | reverse complement strand
GGGTTGCCTATGCTTTTCGATATAACACTTGTCGATACTTACACCAACACTTCAACCGACTTACGCGAGAATCCGATCTATAACTTCAGCATTACAAAAAGCGACACCAACAGTTTTGGCAGCAAACGATTTAAGCTGATCTTCGGCCAGAATAAGTCTTATGCATACCGCCTGCTCAACTTTACAGCCGAAAAGCTGGAGAATGCTGCCGGCAAACAAGTGGAGCTGGTTTGGAAAACGGAAAACGAGGCCAATTATACCACGTTTACGGTAGAGCGCAGTACCGACAACGGCGCCACTTTCCAGGTGGTGGGCAGCAGGCTGTCGAGTGACCTGGGCGTTTACAGTCTTGTCGACCATAACCCGTCCGATGGCCTGAATCTTTACCGCCTGAAACAGCAGAATATTAATGACAGCGTTACCTATTCAAAACTGGTACAGATAGCGTATGGCCCTTTATCCAACACACTAACGGGTAATATAAATGTATACCCCAACCCTGTAAACAGTATGCTTAACCTGTCGGTAACGTCGAACCCCAATGCCGGCAGCTATAATATCAGGATAACTAACAGTTCCGGCCTGGTTGTAAAGGAAGCCAATGTATCTCAACCTACCTGGCAGGGCAACGTAAGTAACTTGCTTTCGGGCAGCTACTTCATCCAGGTTGTAAACAATAAAGACCAGACCCTGGTCGGAAAAGCCAAATTCGTAAAAATGTAAAAATCCCTTCCGCGCAGCAGAAGGGATCCGTCAAACAATAAAATATATGAGGAAAGTTAACTTCAGGATCTCCTCATCTGCCCTACATTAAGCTGGTCGATAATACCGTCAACAACTTTGGGCAGGTCCTCAATGTTTTTCTGCGGGTTCTTATGTACTTCGCCTACGCCGAAACCACGCCATACTACACGCTTGGTACGCGTATCGATCAGGTCGATGATGATGGTACCTTCTTTATAATGTTCTTTGTCGACCGCAGTCATGCCGCCATAATAGGTAAAGGGGCCGCCCCCGTAATAATAAGGCCGGTACCATCCTCCCCAGCCCCAGCCGAATCCAAAGCCCCAGCCGGGATAAAACCCTCCGCTGCCGTAATAAGTAGGATAATAAACATCCTTAACACCGCGGCCCACCGTTGCCGTGTAAGTTACGAGCAGATCGGGATTACCCTGGTCCATGTGCAGGCCTTTGGCCGTTAGCGAAGCTACAGCGGCGTCCTTAATCCTAAGGTCGGCCGGTGACGCCTGTCGATTTTTGCCCGCGGGAGGCAGCCAGGCGAACGAGCGATACCCGCTCATGTTGGTTTTATTGAGCCCGGCCGTGTAATAATTATAACTGCTGCAGCCGGGTAGCGTTGCAGCAACGGCACATGCAAGCACCAAATACATTAATGATCTCATAGTTATTTTCCCCTTATATCACTTAGACAGTTTTAGCGAATATGGTTTAATCAAAAAATAATTTTTTATGATAAGTATTTGCCTACTATCGGCATCCTTCTGCCCATACCGAACGCTTTCGGCGACACCCTTAGTATAGGCGGCGTCTGGTACCTTTTATGCTCGGCGATATTGACCAGCCGCAGCACACGGCGAACCGTCTTTTCATCGAATCCCATCTTTATGATCTCGCCCGACGAACACCGGTTCTCGATATATTGCAGCAATATCGGGTCTAAAACATCGTATTCGGGCAGTGAATCGGTATCCTTCTGGTTTGGCCGCAATTCTGCCGATGGCGGTTTAACGATGGTATTTTCAGGGATGATCTCCCGCTCCCGGTTAATAAACTTCGCCAGCTCGAACACCTGGGTCTTGTAAACATCCCCTATCACCGAAATGCCCCCGCACATATCCCCATATAAGGTTCCGTAACCCACCGCCGCTTCGCTTTTGTTGGATGTGTTCAATAAGATGTAGCCGAATTTATTGCACATCGCCATCAAAATCACGGCGCGGCTGCGCGACTGTATATTTTCTTCCGCAATATTGAACGGGAGGTTGCTGAATTGAGGGTGTAATGCCGCCTCAAATGCTTCCGTAATCTCCCTAATCGGGATTACCTCGTGCATACAGCCTATATTTTTTACCAGGTCTTCGGCGTCCTTTACCGAGTGGTCGCTTGAAAAGCGTGAAGGCAGCAAAACCGCCATTACATTCTGCGGGCCGAGCGCCTCGGCCGCCAGGGCGCATACCACCGCCGAGTCGATACCGCCCGATAAGCCCAGGATGGCCTTGGTAAAACCCGATTTATAGAAATAATCCCTTATGCCCAGTATTAATGCGTGGTGTATCTGTTCGATGTTGCTTTGCCGTTCAGTCTGTATCGTCGCAGCTTGCAACAGCTTTATCTCAGCTTTATCTTCAAGCGTATAATAGGTAACAGCCTCTTCAAAATAGGGCAACTCATCAACCAGCCCGCCTTTATTATCGAACACCAGCGATCCGCCATCAAAAATCAATTCCGTTTGCGCACCCACGTGGTTTACGTAAAGCAATGGCAGGTTATATCTTTTCGCATTATCGCCTAAGATATCGATCCGCTCTTCATCGTGATTATACGCAAATGGCGATGCGGCGATATTGATCATCACATCAGGCTTTTCCGTAATGAGCACGTCCATTGGCCGTGTAACGTAAAGGGGGTTTTCTAATGTATTCCACAGGTCTTCACAGATCGTTAGCGCGATGCGATGACCTTTGAAATCGATACATTTAAAATCCGTGGACGGCTCGAAATAACGGTATTCATCAAAAATATCGTAGTTAGGGAGCAGGGCCTTGTTAACAACGGCTTTAACTTCGCCATTTTCGATAAAATAGGCCGAGTTATTAAGCTCCTTACCAATCTTTTTATTGTTATAAGTAGGCAGGCCTATTATACACGCTATACCGCGGCATTCCTGCGCTATCTTCTTAGCCGCTTCCCCGCACAGATCGATAAACTCGTTGAACTCTAAAAAGTCACGCGAAGGATAACCGCAGACGCACAGTTCGGCAAACACGACCAGGTCGGCATGCTGTTCCTTTGCGCGATGGATGTGGCTTATAATTTTAGCCGTATTCGATTCAAAATTACCGACGTGATAGTTTAACTGTGCCAGTGCGATCTTCATAAACAGATGATAACAATTTGCTTATGCTAATGTGCGTTAAAAATTTAATTTTGCTAAAACAACCAAAATGGCTTTTAACCCGCCCAAAGCAACACAAATTTACCTAATTTTTCTGACCAGTTTAATATTAGCAGCCTGCGGGCGTTCCAAAAACCCTGATGTAAGTAATATTGACGTAAAAGTTACAATCGAGCGCTTCGACCACGACCTGGATAAAATGCGTACCGGATCGATGGAACAGCAGGCCGATTTTATGAAGAAAAAGTACGGCGATTTTTACCGCAACTATATGGCGATACTACCGGCCGGCAGCACAAGGGATACCGGCTATTTTAAAGCACTGCGATCGGTATTCAAAAGCCCCGATTATATGGCGCTTAAACATGCTGTCGATTCGGTTTATCCCAATATGGATAAGCAAACGGCCGATCTGACCAAAGCCTTCAAGTATATCAAATATTATTATCCCAATATCAAGGTGCCGAAGTTTTACGCCTATTTTTCGGGATTTGCGGCGCAAACCTCTAATGGCGACGGCTATTTCGGTCTAGGCCTTGATATGTTCCTTGGCGCTAACTCCAAATTTTACCCGGCGCTGGTGCAGAGTATTCCACACTATCTATCCAGGCATTTCACACCGGAATATATCGTTCCGCGCGTGGTAGATGGCATTGCCCGTGCAGATATGTTTCCCGAGACCGATTCGAACAAAACATTGCTGTCGCATATGATATATAACGGTAAGATCCTATATTTTATGGATCGCGTTCTGCCCGATGTCGCCGATTCGGTTAAGATAGGCTACACACCGCAGCAGATGAAATGGTGCGACGATTTCAAATCGCAAATCTGGGGCTATTTCCTGGGCGAAAACCTGCTTTACGAAACGGATTACCAGAAGTACCAAAAATATTTGGGTGAAGCGCCGTTCACGCCCGGCCTTGGAGAAAAAAACGAATCCGCTCCGAAACTTGGCGTATGGACCGGCTGGCAGATCGTTCGTCAATATATGGATAAACATCCCGAAGTGACCCTGCAGCAACTGATGGCCGACCACGACGCGCAGAAGATATTGAATGGGTCAAGGTACAGGCCGAAATAGGAGATAGTGATTTGAGACTGGTGATTAGTGATTAGCCGCGGCCAGCAAAATCAGAAAATCAAATAAAACAGCGGCCCGGACAAACAAAAACGCCCCGAATTTCGGGGCGTCTTCTTTATACCGTCTTTTAATTCTTATTTCAAAATATCATAGATAAATCTAAGACAGAGGCCCGCGCCGGTCACCAGGATGATATCGGAGATATGGGTATACATAGCCGAAATATGAGTATAGTTGGCCTGGTCGCCAATGAAGCGGAAATATAGTCCCACTACGGATACCACAACTGCCAGGATCAAAAAAAGATAATGGCGTTCTGCGTTGGCTTCTTCTGTCGAATTTGTGTTCATAGAGATTACTGTTTGGGCAAATATAGAAAATGTTTAATGAAAAAAATATCAATTATTTAAGGTTTTGTTCCAGCGTTGCATTTAACTTCACCAGCTAATCTCCACCTTTTCGTTCCCGCTTACAAAACATTCAATACGCCCTTTTTTACGCCTGGCTGCTACTTTTTTTCCGCCTGCGATTATATTTACTTGCGGAAGCTTTTTACCATTCCTTACAATTAGGGCCACCCTGCACTGCAAACGATTGTCGCCTTTTAAATTAAAACTGGCCTTTTTATTTTTTGACGAAAAATTTCCGGCCGGATAGTCTGAAAAGATCATAATATCATCGTCGTGGGTTTTAAAATAGTGCCGGGGCAATATGCCGAAAGCATTACCCGCCCCATAAACTTCCTGGCCCACGCTGCCGCATTTTTCCCAACCGTCGTGCAGGTCTTCTACCGCTATCCATAAATTTTGATCCAGCTCACCGATCTTCGGTTTTTCTTCCAGCATATCCCCGGGAAGCATCGGCGGATAATAATAAACCGCGCGGTTTACAAGGTATTTTAAATATTCAGCACATAGCATTCTAACCGATCGGGAGATGTCTGCACCCTCTGCATGATACAGGTAATCGTGCAATGCGCAAAATACTTCCTGCTCTTCGTAAACTGCCGAATATGGTGCGTCATTCAACGGAAATAAAGTAAAAAAAGAAGGGAAATTCTTACCATAGCCATAGTTGCAGTCCCATAGCCGCGTATTACGAAAAACATTTGCAAGGCATAAATAGCTTAGATCCAGGTAATCTTCATTTTTGGTTATTTTATACAGCCTAAGCAAGGCTCCTGCCGCAAAAGCGGTATTATTAGCCTGGTAAAACAGTTCGAAGCCTAAACCCATTAAACTTTTAGCCGCCCTTTCTGCTTCCGCCAGATATTTATCTTCATCTGTTAGCTCATACGCCTGCAGCATTACATGGGCATACAGGCCGGCAACATCCTTTTCGCCGCCCTTCCCGGGCTGGGTTTCAGCTTTTATTACCTCGAGCGTTTCCATCTGGTAAAATACGGGCCAGCGGTATTTAAAATGATGAGCAACCTTCATGGCGTAGCCAACAGAATCCGTAAAAAGCTGCTTTGCCACTTTATCACCCTTTAACGCCAGCCGCGACAGGTTAAGCAGCGGGTGATGCAGGTACCATGAATCCATAACGTTTGGGTTTTTCTGCTCTTCTTCGCCTTCCAGTTTGTCTTTTGCTGCGGGCAGCCAGCGCATTATGGTGTGCAGCTTCCTGTCATAAAATTCGGGCAGGTTCTCTCTTATTTTGTTCACCACCGGCAGATCACAGCCGTTCCAGTCGCAATAATCAACTAAGGGCAGCATTACAGCAAGCTGTACCATGATCTCGGGCGGCGTATCGTAGTCGCACACATAGGCATTAAAATATGCCTTCCCTTTTACCTGCGACCAGCAGCCGGGGCTTTCCGTAAGATCTTTCAATCCTTTATCCAAAACTTCAAGCCAGTTATGAAATGTCGTTTCAGGTGTAGGCAACTGCAGGTAAGCCGTTGCCAGCATGTCAAGAAATTGCCTGGTCGTCGAGGGCTCATCGTCCGGCACACGTTGATCAAAAACGACGATCGCATCAGAAATCGTAATCTCCTTGTCCGCAGCCAGAGGTTTTTGTTTGATGGTCGGAGGCAGGGCAAATCCCATTTCGGGCCATTGGCCGCCTACTGTGTTGGCGCACGATGTTTCGGTTTGCTGGCAATAATCCGCAAGTGCGGTCAGGTTTTGCAGGTATAATAACGAGCCGGCTTTGGGCCTTGTCATGCTAAAATAAAGCAACCCCGACCTGCTTCCAACCTGGCTTACATGAACTTGCCCCGCGGTATTCTCAGGATTCCCGTTTTTGCCGGGAATAACGATATCCCTTGGCCAAAACGGGATCAAAAGCTCGGTACGCGGCCTTAAGGTGGTTGTATAACGAAGCAGAGGGAAGTCGCCGCCATCGGGCCACCTTACCGCCACATTAAATTCGCCGACGACGAAACCGAGCGAAATATCGATGCCATCCTTGACCGTTCTGTGTTGTCTCACTGTTAATTCGCCATCGGGAGCATACGCCGGGCGGAAAACGATCCGGCCGCCATTGTCCCATTCAGCCATGATCCAAAGCGAGTCGGCAGTACTAAATATTTTGAAAGTAAATCCCCTGGTTTCCGTAGTGTAAATACAGGCCAGGTCTTCGTCTGCAAAAGCGTCGCCTGCCGCGGCGGCCCATGGTGATATTCCGTTCATCTTTTACCCGGTTCAAGTCAATATGCGTACTATTAACAGAACACTTATTTAAACTGTTTGCAGACCGGCATCATTCCGATGTCTTTTGGTCACCGGCCTAAAGCAGCCAGTATTTCTTTTATGGAAAAATGAGCGCCGCAAACGAATTCGTCGGCGGCTCCATAATAAAGGGTGATCGTGTCACCATCGGGCTCTGCAATGTGCCCGTTGGTAAATACTACATGGCCAAAAAAACCGCTTGTTTCGTATGTTTCCAGGGGTTCCATAATGGGTTCATCGGTTCGCGCAATGACTTTAGAAGGATCTTTCAGGTCCAGCAAGAACGCTCCGAGACAATAACGGTGTTCCAACGTGGCCCCGTGATAGATCTCCAGCCAGCCCTTTTCGGTTTTAATAGGTGCGGCGCCCGCCCCAACGCGCGCGCTGTCCCACTTGCCTGCACGGGTTTTAATTATGCATTGGTGATTGCCCCAATGGGTCCCGTCGGGCGATTCGGCCAGCCAGATATAATTGCCCCCGAGGTCGACGCTGCTGGGCCGATGTAACATGTAATACAGACCGTTCACTTTCTCCTCAAATATGGCGCAGTCCTTATTATGCGGCGGCAGGATCAGGCCATGTGATCTGAAATTTTTCCAGTCGGCCGTAGTTTTCATGCCGACGGCGACACCGCTTTCAGAAACGGCGGTAAAGGTGAGGTAATATTGTCCTTCAAGAAATGTCACACGGCAATCCTCTACGCCGAACGTTTGCAACGGGCCTTGTCCGAATATTTTTTTATACCCTTCGGGCTCATAAAATTTAATTCCATCATCGCTGCAAAGCAACCGCAAATGAGATAATGTAGTCAGATAATCTATGCCCTTATACCTTATTACCCGCGCATCGGTGGCGATCAAATCGGAATCATCCAACGGGATTTCCATAATTTCCGTTTCTCCGGTTTCCCTTAGTACCGGGAACGAAATATGCACTTCGCTTTGCTGCGGCCGCTCAGCAACACGTACCAGCAGCCATGTCTTATTCTGGAACCTGAACACGCCCGGATTGAGCAGGCAGGCAATATGCAGCCCGGCGCTGCTTGGCGGCAAATCTTTCGGCGACAATAGGGGATTTTGGGAAAACCGTTTGGCTATATCGGGCATAACTGTATTTTTAAACTAACAGCTATGCCCGACGTATTGTTGATTTCAGCCGCCGATAAAGTTCATTTAATGTTTTCCAAACCGGCCTACTTCGCCGGCAGGTTACCGGGCCTTATCCGTTTTTTGTAGTAAATGATCATCCGCCATGTAACTAATCCGACCACGATGAACATCCAAAGGTTGGCCAGGGCGACCACGATGTCAATAAATAGGGACCAGCCGCTGGCCAAAGCAAGCCCAAGTCGTTGGGGAAAAGGAACGTTATAGTCCGACGGGTCATTATTGGCCACTATCTCCTTTAATATGGCATCGTCCTGATAAAAATTTAGATTTACAATACTGAATTTAACCGCTTCATCTGTCGCCCGGTTGCCGATCTTTTTATCGACAACATCATCCTTGAGGTCGAGTACATCTGACAGCTTTTTGATCACCACCTTGCCGCTTTTTTGCTGCGCCGACAGTTCCTCGCGATCTTCCAGTTTAAGCTGGTTGGACAGATAATCCAGCGTCCGGTCGTCGATGTCCATTTTGCTCATATTGACATAAATAGCCATATGGCTTACTTTGGAGATAAAATCTTCCAGTTTATCCGACGGTACCCGTATGGTCATCTCAGCCGTGGTGTTATAGGCGGAGATGCGCATAACGGAGTCGTTGCTGATGTGCACATCCCTGGTCGAGCTGGCTGTTGATTGCACCTGGTGGTGCATGACCATGCCGCCAAATTGGTTTGTAAGCAATGCGATATCCTCTCCTACCTGCCGGACGTTCTTCACTTTAAAATTAATATCGGCCGTTTTAACTAATTTCTCAGCAACGTTTTTATCAACGATGTCGTTCTCCGCTTTGGTTGAATCCGCCGATAAACTGTAGGATTTGGCGAGTTCAATATTTCCCGGCTTTCCTTTGCATGCCGCCAGCAGCCCGATTGCTGTGATCAGCACAAATAAATTTTTTCTTTTCATGATCAGGATTTTGATTTGGTTCTTTAATTAATACCGGAAGAGCCAAATAGTAACCCTGATTTAACATAATTTAAAAAATAAAATTTGCTAAGTAGTAGTATTTAAAGAATTTTATTTCAATAAGAGTTCACTACGCAGAACGCATGGAAAATAATTAAATAAGAGTGGTATTTATACTAATAGAAGCTGAAAGGTAACCCCCAACAACAAAAGGCCTCCCGAAAAATGGGAAGCCTTTGCATATCTTGAAATAGATGCTCTTAACCCCCGAGCGCCGCAGCACCGCTCACAATTTCCGTCAGCTCGGTGGTAATAGCCGCCTGGCGTGCCTGGTTGTATG
Organism: Mucilaginibacter sp.; assembly: GCA_035547095.1. Classification (GTDB taxonomy): domain Bacteria; phylum Bacteroidota; class Bacteroidia; order Sphingobacteriales; family Sphingobacteriaceae; genus Mucilaginibacter. The sequence continues at coordinate 38,975 of DASZVE010000076.1, read as the reverse complement.
ATAATTTGAGCGACTTAAGCAGTTCACCGGCATTATCAGTCGCCTTGTCCATGGCGGTCATACGGGCGCCATGCTCAGAAGCATGCGAATCGAGCACCGCCTTGTACAACTGTATCTTGATGTTTTTCGGGATCAGCTCAGCTACGATCTCTTCCTGTGACGGCTCGAGTATGTAATCGACCTGGTGAGAAGTATCAACTTTTTTCTCCGCTTTCGGAACGGGCAACAATTGTTCGGTGGTCAGTATCTGTACGGCGGCATTCTTAAACTGGTTATAAACCAACTCTACGCGGTCGTACTCCCCTTTCAGAAAACCTTCCATGATAGCCTCGGTAACTTTCGATACATTCAGGAAATTCAGCTCGTTAAACAGCTCGTTGTTGTTACCGATCACGTTGTACTTGCGTTTCTGGTAATACTCCTGGCCCTTTTTGCCGATACCCACGATAGAAACATTTCCTGCTTTGAACTGGGCGCTGTATTTCTCAGCGATCAGGTTGTTAGCTGTTTTGATCGCGTTCATGTTAAAAGCACCTGCCAAACCGCGGTTTGATGTTACCACCACGATCAGCACCTTATTAGGAATGCGTTCCTGCAAAAAAGGCGATGAACCGTCCTCCAAACTGGCCGAAAGATTGGCCAGCATCTCCTTCAGCTTGTTAGCATAAGGACGCAACTGTAATATAGCATTGGTGGCACGCTTCAGCTTGGCTGCCGAAACCATCTTCATGGCCTTGGTGATCTGCTGCGTTGACGTTACCGACGCGATCCTGTTTCTTACTTCTTTTAAATTAGCCATCTTTTGAGATTTGAGATTTGAGATTTGAGATTTGAGACAAAAGCCTCATTTATCAATATCTAATCTCTATTTTCCTATTATCTCTATAAGCTGTGAGCAAGTCAATCTCAATACTCACATCTCATATCTCACATCTAATTAATATTTCCCAGCCAGTTCCTTAGCTACGGTATCCAGCACACCGGTTATCTGGTCGTCCAGTTTACCTGCTTTCAGAGCCGATAAAGTTTCAGGATGACGCATTTCCAGTTGCGACAGGTATTCGTTCTCAAATTCCTTGATCTTGTTCACGGGCACGTTACGCATTAGGTTTTTGGTGCCTGCATAAACAATAGCTACCTGCTTTTCAACCGACATAGGCGAATACTGGCCCTGCTTCAAAACTTCCACGTTACGTGAGCCTTTGTCCAACACGGTTTTGGTAGCGGCGTCAAGGTCGGAACCGAATTTCGAGAAAGCTTCCAGTTCACGGAACTGGGCCTGGTCGAGCTTAAGGGTACCGGCAACTTTCTTCATCGATTTGATCTGTGCGTTACCACCAACGCGCGATACCGAGATACCTACGTTGATGGCCGGGCGAACACCGGCGTTAAACAGGTTCGATTCAAGGAATATCTGGCCATCGGTGATCGAGATCACGTTGGTCGGGATATAAGCCGATACGTCGCCCGCCTGGGTTTCGATGATCGGAAGAGCGGTAAGTGAACCGCCGCCTTTTACGATACCTTTGATCGATTCGGGCAGGTCGTTCATTGCCTGGGCGATGTCGTCGTTCTGGTTGATCTTAGCGGCACGCTCCAGTAAACGGCTGTGCAGGTAAAATACGTCACCAGGATATGCTTCGCGGCCGGGAGGGCGACGCAGCAGCAGCGACACTTCGCGGTAAGCCACAGCTTGTTTCGAAAGGTCATCATAGATGATCAATGCCGGACGACCGGTATCGCGGAAATACTCGCCGATAGCGGCGCCTGCAAAAGGTGCGAAGAACTGCATCGGCGCAGGGTCGGCAGCGCTGGCAGCCACTACAATGGTGTAAGCCATAGCGCCGTTTTCTTCCAGTACGCGAACGATGTTCGCAACGGTAGAAGATTTCTGGCCGCAGGCCACGTATATACATATTACCGGTTTGCCGGCAGCATGGAATTCTCTCTGGTTGATAATGGTATCGATGCAAACCGCCGTTTTACCGGTCTGGCGGTCGCCGATAACCAGCTCACGCTGTCCGCGGCCGATCGGGATCATCGCATCGATAGCCTTGATACCGGTTTGCAGCGGCTCGTTCACCGGCTGGCGGTAAATTACTCCGGGAGCTTTACGCTCCAAAGGCATCTCGTAGGTTTTACCCGAAATAGGGCCTTTGCCGTCTATCGGCTGGCCCAGGGTGTTCACCACGCGGCCCAGCATGCCTTCGCCTACGTTGATAGAAGCGATGCGCCTGGTACGCTTAATCGTATCGCCTTCCTTAACTTCGTCCGAAGGGCCCAGCAATACCACGCCCACGTTGTCTTCTTCCAGGTTAAGCACGATGCCCTGCAAGCCGTTCTCAAACTCAACGAGCTCACCCGACTGCACCTTAGTTAATCCGTAAACGCGGGCTATACCGTCGCCTACCTGCAACACGGTGCCTACTTCTTCTAATTCAGATTCCGACTTGAAGCCCGATAATTGCTGGCGCAATATGGCTGATACTTCGTCTGGTCTTACCTCTACCATTTTTATTTTAATTAGAGTTTGTTTTCAATTATTGATTTACCCCGCGGGCAAAATCGGTTCTTAATCTGTTTAAGCTGCTCGATATACTGGTATCTATCTGCCTGTCGTCGAGCGTCAGGATAAACCCGCCTATCAGTTCAGGATTAACCTTAGTATGCAATTCGATGGTGCCGCCGGTGGCTTTTTGCAACTCAGCTGTTATCATCTTTTTGTTTTCTTCCGATAACGGCGACGCCGAAGTCACATAAGCCCTTTTAATATTCCTGATAATATTGTATTGGTTAATGAACTCCCTTGCGGTGGCATATAAAACCTCCGAACGGCTCTTATTGATCATGATCCTGAAGAACGATTCGGTGATCTTGTTAACTTCTTTGCCAAAAATAGCTTCCAGTATCTTGATCTTCTTGTTATGGGCAATGATGGGGTTGGCCAGCACAGCCTGCAGCTGGTGGTTAGCCCGCAAAGTCTGCGTAAACAAACCCATATCCTTCCTGATCTCTTCAAGCGCTTTCTTTTCCTCCGCGAGATCGATCAGCGATTTGGCGTACCTGGTTGCAACAGTTAATTCTGACATCTTTTTGAGATTTGAGATTTGAGATTTGAGATTTGAGACTTCAGTTTAGTGTCTCCTATCTCTTGCCTCGAATCTGTAGTGAGATTTAAGATATGCAATCTGAGACTTATATTTTCTGTCTCACATCTCATATCTCACGTCTCAAATCTATTTTAATTTCACTTCTTTAAGCAGATCTGCCACCAAAGCGTCCTGCTTTTTCTGATCTTCGAATTGCTTGCGCAATACTTTTTCAGCTATTTCAATAGACAAAGTCGCTACCTGGTTCTTTACATCGGCCATAGCGATCGCCTTCTGGTTCTCGATCTCGACCTTTGCCAGTTCTATCATGCGTGCGCCTTCTTTTTGTGCCGAATCCTTTGCTTCGTTCACAATCATATCCTTCATCTGGCGTGCCTCTTTCAGTATCAGGTCGCGCTCGATACGCGCCTGCTTCAGCAAGGCATCATTTTCATTGGTCAGTCGCTGCATCTCTTCTTTTGCAGCTTCGGCCATTGAAAGTGCGCTTTCAATAGATTTTTCACGTTCGCTTATAGCGCCCAGGATCGGCTTCCAGGCATACTTGCCCAGTATGAAGATCAAAATCGCAAAGCAGACTGTCGTCCAGAAAACCAACCCTATGCTCGGGGTAACTAAATCCATTTTTTCAAGATTTGAAAGTTGAGATTGTGACCATTTCGGCCCCCCATCTCATGTCTATAATTAATAATGTTAATTTTAAAAGAAGCCCGGAGCCAACCGCTCCGGGTTTACTTTTTAGCCAATCATAGCTACAACCACAGCAAACAGTGCAACACCTTCTACAAGCGCAGCGGCGATGATCATGTTTGTCTGGATTTTAGAAATAGCTTCGGGCTGGCGGGCGATAGCTTCAACGGCTTTACCACCGATCTGGCCGATACCAATACCGGCGCCGATAGCGGCTAAACCTGCACCGAGCGCAGCAATGTTACCATACATTGTTGTAGCAGCGGCTAAAGTTGCGATCATTCCAGTCATTGTTTGTTAATTTAAAACGTGTATATTAATAGATAATTAATTCGAAATTAATGATGCTCCATAATGGCCATGCCGATAAACAGGGCAGAAAGGAGTGTAAAAATATACGCCTGCAAAAAGGCGATCAGCACTTCTATCACATCCATAAACACTACGAAGCCCACCGAAACCGGCGAGATCCAAAGCGTACCGAAAATAAAGATAAGAGAGATAAGGCTCAAAGCAACAATGTGTCCCGCCGTCATGTTAGCGAACAAACGTATCATTAACGCGATAGGCTTCGAGAAAATCCCTACGATTTCAACTATCCACATAATTGGAAGTATCCAGAAAGGCACGTCGGGCAAAAAAATGTGCTTCCAGTAATATTTGTTCCCGTTCAGGTTCACCACAAATAGAATGATCACCGCCAGGGTGCCCGTTACCGCTATATTACCGGTAAGGTTGTAACCCGCGGGGAAAAACGGCACTATGCCCAAAAGGTTGTTTACGAGGATGAAAAAGAAAACCGTAAGCAACAGCGGCATAAAACGCGTATACTTATAGCCCATGTTCGGGATGGCGACGTCATCGCGGATAAAAACTATCAGCGGCTCCATAAACGATTGCAGGCCTTTCGGAGCCCGGTTGGTACGTTTTTTATACGCCGACGAAACGGATAAGAATACCAGCAACAACACGGCGCACGACAAAAACAAGCTTATAACATTCCGGGTAATGGAAAAGTCCCATACCTTTTTGCTGGCGTCCTCGTCAACTTTGCCGGAAGCGTCGACAACTTTGACCTTATTGCCTTCCAGTTTATAGCTGTACTTTGCACCTGCATATACAGCGCCTTCCTGCTCAATCTGCTTTGATGAAAATATATCAAAACCCTTATCGGTATATAAAATAACCGGAAGCCCTATCGTGGTCTTGCCGAGCACCGGCCACGAGTGCGAATCGCCGATGTGCTCCAGTATCGCCTCTTTGGCCACTTCCTTAGGATCTTTGGCGCCCTCCTCGGCGGAAGCTGATTTTGAAAATGGGGCAGCGAGTAAAAAAAACGCGCAAATTAAGAGAATGTTAAAAATTTTTGATTTCAAAATCGTGCCGCTTGCCATCTAAATTGAAGTTTTCTACCTTAAATTTTTGTGCCGCAAGTTACGGAGCAAAACGTAAACTTCAAAGAGCATATTTAATAAATATATATAAAAAAAATCGGCCAGAAAAACGTACTTATTTACCTTATTTTTCATTGAATAGATAACTATAAAGAATATGCATGCCAATATTTTTATTGTTGTACTTGCAAGGAAAGCCTGCACATAAAAATCCTTATTCTTCTTTTGAACGATCAGGATTAAAACAAGCCCCAGGAAGGTAATGCCCGATATAAGAAAAAACATAAGCCAGAAATGCGGCACAAGCCATTCGGCTTCTCCATTGTACTGCATGGCGGCGGGAGCAATGGCCAGCAAGGCTATAAACAGCAGGTAGGCAAGTATAGAGGGTAGTACTTTCATTATGTTTTTTTGATTACACCGGTTTCGAATTGATTACACCGATCTCAGATCAGTCCTTGTTTTTTAAAGAAGCTATTACCAGGTAAATGGATATCATGACGCCTGAGAGCGACAGTATGGCCGTTACCCATTTCACCCCGTGGTTGGCCCATTGGTCGATCTTGTAACCGCCCCAGGTAAATAAACCGATGACCACGATCATCTGGAAACCCATGCCGGTGTATTTCACATAATTGTTCAGCGGCCGGCCGTTATCATCGGGTTTATTTTTAAGCATCCGCAAATTTATTAATTTTTTCGGCTCCCGCTGTCGTTCTGTCCATTATCTGTTGAAAGAGAAATAATTAGCACGCCGTCTGCCCTAACAAAAGGTGCAGGCCGATAAACTAAATTAGCCCAAACTGAAGTTATTTAGTAAATTAGCGATGCTTTTAAACTACGGTTATAACTTGAGGCGCATTTCTGAAACTACCATCCTGAAACGATTATTTATTCCCGTTTTATTACTGCTGGCGGGATGCTCGCTCGAAAAACAAACCGGTTTTAACCGCGCCATGCAAAATCTTACGGCGCATTACAATATTCTTTTTGATGCCAATGAAATATTAAGGTTAAAACAGCAAAGCTATGCCCTGTCGTTTGTCGACTCGTATAGCCAAATATTAAGCGTGTACCAGGATACCGCGGCAAAGGGAACAGCGCCCGATAAGGACCTGGAAGAAGCAAAAGCCAAAGCCGGGAAGATCATCAACGTCAAAGAACAAAGCCATTACTTAGGCGACGCTTATTTAGTGCTCGGCAAAGCCGATTATCTCGAAGGCGATTATTTTGACGCCGTCGAATTCTTCAGTTATGTTATCCGGTCTTTTAAAGACCAGCCCAAACTGACTGAAGAAGCGTTAGCCTGGAAAGCGCGCTCGCTGATCTACCTCAATCAACTTCCGCAAGCCAAATCGGTTATCGACAGCGCCGTACAGGGAATAGTTAAAAAGACGCCGAAAACAACAATAACGAATATATACGCCGCTAAGCTGCAATACGATATTGATGTACAGGATTATGAAGACGGCGAGGCGATTGCAAAAAAAGCCATCCGTTATTGTGGCGAAAAGAGCCTGAAGTTACGGTGGACCTTTATACTGGCCCAGTTACAGGAACTTGATAATAAAACCGCCGATGCCTATAAAAATTACACCAGTATTGTGAACAGCAATGCACCGTTCGAGATGGCGTTTAATGCAAGCCTGAATCGTATACGCATTGATGAGCACCAGAGCGGTACCAGGGTGAGCCGGATAGACCGGCTGAAAGCGCTTTTAAAAAATGAGAACAATAAAGATTTTACCGACCAGGTGTATTTCCAGATCGGCGAACTTTATTACGCCGGTAAAGATGTCGGCAACGCAATAAAGAATTATCGCCTGTCGGTTCGCACCAGCCGGAAAAACCAAAACCAAAAGGGACTTTCGTACCTGCGCCTGGCCGATATTTTCTTTAAGGATAAGGCCGATTATGTATCCGCCAAGAAATATTACGACAGTACGCTGCTTAACCTGTCGCCCACCTTCCCAGGGTACCAGATGATCCGGAAGAAAAGCAACAACCTGCAATTGCTGGCCGACCGGTTCGGGATCATTGCCAGGGAGGACACGCTGCAGATGCTGGCTAAACTGGACGATAAGGCCCGGGCCGCGAAAATAGACGCCCTGGTTAACGCCGACATCCTGCAGCAGCAGCAATCCGCAGGGCAGCTTGACAATTACAACAACTCACCATCGCCGGCAGGTCCTTCGGCCGGCGGGGGAAGCGCGTTTTATTTTTACAATTCAAACGCGGTAAGTACAGGATATAACGACTTTAAGCGACGGTGGGGAAACCGCAAACTGGAAGACAACTGGCGGCGCAGCAACCGTGCAAGCAGCGATATTACCAGTAATGCGCCGCAGAATACGGACCCCGATGCACCTGCCGATCAAACTGTTCGGGGTAAGGGGGCAAATACCGCCGGAAATTACCGCCAGCAATTGGTTAAAAACATTCCCCTCACATCGGAAATGCTAGCGCAATCCAATACGCGCATTTATAACGCCTATTTCGATATCGCCAATTTTTATCGCGATGTAATGGGCGATAAGCCTGAGGCCATAGCAACGTACGAACTGTTGCTTGCGCGTTTCCCGGACACACAGGATAAGCCGGCGATCTATTATAACCTTTACCGCCTTTACAGTGATATCGACAAGCAAAAATCGGATTACTACAAAGCCTTGTTGCTGAAGAATTATGCCGACACGCCTTTCGCCAAAATTATCGCCGATCCTAACTACGCGTCGAGGCTGAACGATGCCGACGCTCAATTGAACGAATCGTATAACCAGGTGTACGACCAGTATGCTAAAGCGGATTATAAAGGAGCAATCGCCAGCATCGATGACCTGCAGCAGCGTTACCCGAACAATAAGTGGTCGGCGCAATTGGCTTACCTTCGCGCGATCTCGGCGGGGCACCTGGAAAAGTTCGATCCATTTAAAACCGACCTGGAGCAAATGGTGGCTAAATACCCGGACGATAAACTCGTCACCCCATTGGTCAGGCAACACCTGGCGTACTTGGATGCGCACAAGGAGGCTATGTCTGTGAGGCCGTTCGTATTGACTGATAAAGACCCTAATGAAGAGCCATTTGTACCGCCTGTGGCGCCCGACGAGGCGCAGCAAGCCGCCATCAGGTACAATAACATCGTCGCCGAACACCAGGCCGAAGCAGTGAAGCAAGCCGAAGCAGCGAGGCAGGCCGCCGCATTAAAGCAGCAGGCAGCCAAGCCCGTTCCGGAAAATACCATAGCCACCAACCCGGCTGCAAATACGCCGGCAGGGCAATCGGTTACCAACCCCACTGCGGCCAATCCTGATTTTGCCCAGCAGCCGCCGACGCACGTGCTGCCGTCCAATCCGCCGGTAACAAACCAGCCGCCTTCGGTTAGCCCGCCGAACCCTGCGACCCCCTCGGTATTTTCCATGCGCGACAGCACGAACTATTATTTTGTAATAAATGTAACCAATGTAACAACTAACCTGGCATCTTCGCGTTTTGGCATAGGCCAGTTTAACCGGGCAAACTTCCAGCCGGGAGCTATTACGCACCAAATGATCAGTGTCGGCGACAGCAACCGGCTTATTTATGTAGGTCGGTTTTATAGCCTGGCGGCAGTAAAGGATTACGCCCGCGCCATCATACCGCTTATGCCGGACATTATGAAAGTATCGAAGGACGAGTACAGCTTTTTTCTCATCACGCAGGAGAATTTAGACAAGCTCACCAGCAAAAAGATGCTGGATAGTTATATTGATTTTTATCAAAACAATTACTGAAATAGTTACTATTGTCAAATTATTTTAACCGGATAAAATGATCGTTAAACTCTCTCAGCAGGACATCAGGCGCTATAACTGGTATATCTGGAAATTTTTTATCGGATGCTTTTTGCTCGTTGCGATGCTTATTTTCGCCACTTACCTTGGCGTTTTCGGGTCGCTCCCTTCTTTCCGCGACCTGGAGAACCCCAAAAGCGACCAGGCAAGTGAAGTAATTTCATCCGACCAGCAAATATTAGGCACCTATTACGTCGAGAATCGTTCTAACGTAACTTACAAGGACATATCGCCCAACGTCATTCACGCGCTGGTAGCTACTGAGGACGAACGTTTTTATGAGCATTCGGGCATTGATTTCAAGCGCACATTCAGCATCCTGCTTCTCAATATTTTCAAACGCCAGGGCGGCAGTACTATTACCCAGCAATTAGCGCTCAACCTGTTTTCCGAGCGTTCGCATAATAAGCTGATCCGCTTAACGCAAAAATTAAAGGAACTGATAACTGCCGTTCAATTAGAACGCCATTATACCAAGCAGGAGATCATTACGATGTATTTGAATACGGTCAATTTTGGCGCTTACCAAACCTTTGGCATCAAGTCGGCTGCGCGAACCTATTTTGACACTACGCCGGATAAGCTGACGCCCGACCAGGCCGCATTGCTCATCGCCATGATCAACGGGCCGGGATATTATTCGCCGATCAATCATCCCGACAGGGCTTTGTCGCGCCGCAACAACGTTGTGCTGCCGGCAATGGTAAAAATGGGCTACCTCAGCGACGGTCAGCTTGAAGAATTCAAGGCAAAACCACTGGGGCTGCACTTCCATCCTATCACGCACAACGATGGCCCCGCGCCCTATTTCCGGGCGGTGCTGAAACGCGAGGTCCAAAAAATATTCCAGCAGGAGTCCGTAACCAAAGCCGACGGCACGCCTTATGATCTTGACCGCGACGGCCTGAAGATATACACCACCATTAACTATACCATGCAGCAATATGCCGAAGAGGCCCAGGCCGAATACATGCGCCAGCTGCAGACACAGTTTTACAACCACTGGAAAGGTTACAGCCTTTACAAAAGCATCAAAAACTTTAAGCTGCTGATCAGCGAGGGCATGCACCGCTCAGACCGTTATAAAGCCGACACCGCCCAGGGAATGTCGCCGGAAGAAATAAAAAAGGATTTCAACACGCCTACTAAGGTCGATCTCTTTACCTGGCGGGGCGATACCACGATGGTTATGAAACCGATCGACTCGATCGTTCACTCCAAAATGCTGCTGCGCAACTCGCTGATGAGCATGGACCCTACCACCGGCTATATCAAAGCGTGGGTTGGCGGCATCGACTTCGAGCATTTTAAATACGACCAGGTGAAGATGGGAGCGCGACAGGTTGGATCGACGGCTAAGCCGTTTACCTATGCTGTGGCTATCGATAATGGCTACTCGCCGTGTATGAAAGTGGACAATGTTCCGGTAAGCATCCCTGTTCCGGGTCAGCCCGACTGGACCCCGCGGCAATCGCAGGCCGATCTGCAGCCCGGCGCAATAACACTAAGAACTGCATTGTCCTGGTCACAAAACTATGTTACCGCCTATGTAATGAAACAGGTTGGCCCGGTGCCGGTGATGAACCTGGCCAAGAAAATGGGTATTACCACCGAAGTACCCCCTTACCCTTCCATCTGCCTCGGCACTTTTGATGCTTCTGTTTATGATATGTGTGGTGCCTATTCTGTATTTGCCAACCATGGTATCTGGACCGAGCCTACGTTTATACTCAGGATAGAAGACAAAAAAGGCAACGTACTTTACACGCATAAACCCAGGGTGTCGCAGGCTATGAATGCGCAGACGGCCTACGTAATGACCTATATGATGAAGGGCGTTATAGAAAATGGCACCGGTTCAAGGCTGAGGTACAAATACCATATCGACAACCCCGTCGCCGGTAAAACCGGTACGCCCCAGGATAACTCTGATGGCTGGTTCATTGGAATGGTGCCGCAACTGGTAACCGGCGTATGGACCGGTTGCGAGGACCCTGACATTCATTTCCGTTCAACCTACCTCGGCGAAGGGGCCAACATGGCGCTGCCTATATTTGCATTATATATGAAAAGGGTATATGCCAATCCCGAGCTGGGTATTAAAAAGGATGTGGATTTCGATCCGCCAAAAACGCCTCTGACCATTACGCTGGACTGCAATGCCTACGACCAGCAAATACAGGGGCAGCAGCAGCCTGCTTCGGATGCAGAGAAGAAACTGGGATTTTGAGTTTGTTGTAAAGTTGAAATGTTGTAAAGTTGGGATCGCCAATGCCGTAATGACTCAATGACCTGATGACAAATGCGTTCGATCATAAAGCAGCGTTAAAAAAGATACCGCATAAACCGGGGGTTTACCAATTCTGGGATTCGGACAATGAGCTGATCTATATCGGCAAGGCGAAAGACCTGCGTAACCGGGTAAACACGTATTTTAATAAGGACCTTAACGTCAATGCCAAAACCCGTGTACTTGTATCCAAGATACGCAACATTACTTTCACCATAGTCGATTCGGAGGTTGATGCATGGCTGCTGGAAAACAGCATGATCAAAAAGCATCAGCCGCGGTACAACGTGATGCTCAAGGATGACAAGACCTATCCCTGGATCATCATCAAAAACGAAAACTTCCCGCGCATATTCTGGACGCGACGTATCGTGCGCGACGGATCGAAATACCTGGGTCCTTACGCTTCGGTAAGTATGATGCACGCTATACTGGACCTGATCCGCGAAACCTACCCGCTGCGCACCTGTAACCTGGCGCTTACCCGCGAAAATATCGATGCCGGCAAATTTAAAGTTTGCCTGGAATACCAGTTGGGCAACTGCAAGGGCCCATGCCAGAATTTGCAGACAGAAGATGACTATGATCACAACATCGATGAAATAAAAGACATACTAAACGGCAAGATCGGCGCGGTTCTCCGCAACCTAAAGGCCGACATGGATGCGGCGGCGTCAAACATGAATTTTGAGCTGGCGCACAAGCTGAAAAGAAAGTATGACCTGCTGGAAAATTACCAGAGCAAATCGACCGTGGTTAACTCTTCCATCACCGATGTGGACGTGTTCAATATTGCTTCGGACGAGAAATATGCGTTTGTTAACTTTCTTAAAGTGATGAATGGCACCATTATCCAGACACAAACCATCGAACTAAAGAAACGACTGGACGAAAGCGACGAGGAACTGCTCAGCCTGGCTATTTCGGAGTTCAGGAGCCGGTACAGCAGCCACTCCAAAGAGATCATCGTGCCCTTTGACATCGACATCGACGACCCGACCATTAAATTCACGGTTCCAAAATTAGGTGAGAAGAAAAAGCTGCTTGACCTGTCGAACAAAAACGTCCAGTTCTTTAAAAAGGAAAAAATAGACCAGTACGAAAAACTGAACCCCGAGATCCGTACGGAACGTTTATTGACCACGATGATGAAGGACCTTCGGATGAACCAGTTACCCCGGCACATCGAATGCTTTGATAATTCCAACTTCCAGGGCAAATATCCTGTTTCCGCCATCGTGGTTTTTAAAGACGGCAAACCGTCCAAAAAGGATTACCGGCATTTCAATGTAAAAACAGTCGAGGGGCCGAATGACTTTGCGACGATGGAGGAGGCCGTCCACCGCCGCTACCGGCGCATGCTGGACGAAGGGACCGAGCTGCCGCAGCTTATCGTCATCGACGGCGGCAAAGGACAACTTTCGGCCGCGCTTAAAAGCCTGAAGCTGCTGGGCATCGATAAACAACTTACGGTTATAGGGATAGCCAAGCGCCTGGAGGAATTGTATTACCCGGGCGACCAGTATCCATTGTACCTCGATAAAAAATCCGAAACGCTAAAGATCATACAACACCTGCGCGATGAAGCTCACCGCTTCGGCATTACCTTTCACCGTAAAAAACGCGATAAGGGTACGCTGGCAACCGAGCTGGAACTAATAGAAGGCATAGGCAAGACAACGGCCGATAAATTGCTCAAATATTTTAAATCAGTTAAAAAAATACGCCAGGCCAACGAAGAGGAATTGCTTGAAGTGGTGAATACCAAACAGGCGAAAGCGATACGGGAGTATTTCAGTCCGGAGTCCTAACCAGCCATGTCATTCCGAACGAGCGAGCTGGGAGAAGCGCAGGCACGCGAGGAGGAAACTTATAATCCTGCATAACGGTCCATGCATGGCGGTTATGCAAGGCGTTAAAGATCCCTCGCTATCGCTCGGGATGACATGCTCCTTTTTTACAAATATGTCATTCCGAACGAGCACGCGCGGGACAAGCGCAGGCGCGAGGAGGAAACTTATAAATCCTGCATCGCGTGCATGTATGGCATTAAAGAACCCGCACTATCGTTCGGGATGACATGCTTTTTATTTATTGATATGTGGAATTACAATTTTTATATCTATATCACTACAAATCCAGCCAAAACGGTATTATACGTTGGCGTGACTAACGACTTACGTAAAAGAATATCACAACATACTGAGAATAGAGGAGAGCCCGGCACGTTTGCCGGGAAATTTTATTGTTACAACCTGGTATATTACGAGCACTTCACTCATATCGATCATGCGATAGCCCGGGAAAAAGAAATTAAGAAATGGCGCCGCGAGAAAAAAAACGCATTGATTGAATCTGCAAATCCAGGATGGAAATTTCTGAACGATGAAATATAGACAACAAACCCCGCACGACATTCATGAAAAGCGTTAAAGGCCTTTCACTGTCTTTCGGGGTAACATGCTCCTTATTACAAATATGTCATTCCGAACGAGCACGCGGGGACAAGCGCAGGCGCGAGGAGGAAACTTATAAACCAGGCATGATGTTCATGCATAGCGATCATGCGGGGCGTTAAAGATCCTCGCTATCGCTCGGGATGACATGCTCCTTATTTACAAATATGTCATTCCGAACGAGCGAGCTGGGAGAAGCGCAGGCGCGAGGATGAAACTTATATATCCTGCATGGCGGTCCATGCATGGCGGTTTTGCAGGGCGTTAAAGATCCCTCACTATCGTTCGGGATGACATACTTCTTATTTATGATATGTCATTCCGAACGAGCGAGCTGGAAGAAGCGCAGGCGCGAGGAGGAAACTTATAAATCGGGCACGGCGTTCATGCATGGCCGTTATGCAGGGCGTTAAAGATCCCTCGCTATCGCTCGGGATGACATGTTCCTTGTTTACAAATATGTCATTCCGAACGAGCACGCGGGGGACAAGTGCAGGCGCGAGGAGGAAACTTATAAATCGGGCACGATGTTCATGCATGGCCGTTATGCAGGGCGTTAAAGATCCCTCACTATCGTTCGGGATGACATACTTCTTATTTATGATATGTCATTCCGAACGAGCGAGCTGGAAGAAGCGCAGGCGCGAGGAGGAAACTTATAAATCCTGCATGGCGTTCATGTATGGCCGTTATGCAGGGCGTTAAAGATCCCTCGCTATGGCCCGGGATGACATGGCTTTAGACAGCCTTTTTATAAACGAAAAAGTCCTAAATCGTATGACTTAGGACTTTTTACTAAAGACTTTGGACTTTACTTAGTATTGCCACAGGTTAAGCTCCCAGTCCATCAACTGCTTTTTGACGCGTTCGGACTCGTAAAGCTTGTCTATGCCCTGTTCATAATCTTTTATTCGTTCATCTTTATCGTTGGACTCCTTGACGATATAGCTTGTAAATATTCGCTTCATAAACACGTCGTCGAAACTGAGGCCGGTGGCATCGCTGTGATTGTTCATCGCCTCGTGCGTCGCCAGTATCGGACGTGCATCCGGGAAGTATATCCAGAATGCGGGCTGGTAATCACCCTGCACACCGGCAACCTTGACTCTTACCATCGGGGCGATCCCTACGATGCGGGGTTCGAAGATCGAACGCTGCCTGTCGAATATCCAGTCTTCCTTCAAACGGAACTTTACGATGCTATCCGCGTCGAACTGACCTGGCATCATCTGCGTACCGATCTTTTCGCCGTTAGCATCAAACTTATCTACCGGTACGCTGTCGGCCATTTTGGCCTTGGCCTGTGCCGCGGTAAGCGGTGTTGTAAACTGGTCACCGTCGGGATTATCCACCTGGCCCGGCGTAGCGTCATAAGCAGTCAATTCGCCACTTGCTATCGCGGTCATCAGCACGTCGATAAGCCGCAGCTTGGGCGATGACAGGTACTGGTTCATTTTTTCCCTGGTATCGATCTCGCGCCATATTCTTTTCTGAAAAGCCACGTCGGCTTCACGCAGGTACGGGTACGGGGTTACTTTGGCGTTCATAATGTTCGCCTTTTTATAGTAACCATCCAGCGGCCTGTCGAACGGCTTCAACGGGGCCGGTGCGGCAGCCTGCTGGACTTTTTTAGTCGTGTCAACGGCCGTTTTGTTTGCCACTGCCCCTTTGGTGTTGCTCACCTGGGTCTGAGACGGCTTTTTAGCCGCGGTTCTTTTCTTCCGTTGAGCAAAAGCTGTTACGCTTGCCAAACAAAGTACGATAACCAAAATCTTTTTCATGACGCCTTTAATTTGCACTTAAAATAATATCATCCAATCCGCGCTGGCCGCCTGGCCCTGTTGCAACCACATCGCCGAAGGCAATCTTTGAGCCCGGTGTCAGCGTGCTCAACGCCCGCTTCATTTCTGAGGTCAGTTCGCCTCCGTTACCTTTCAATATGATCACGTCCTGGCGCGGTTTAAAAATATACATAGTAAACCTTGTTACTTCGAATTTTGTGTCGAAATAAAAGTTTTCGAGCTTAGCAAACACCCGGTCCTGGGCCCTCAGGTTGGCAGCGCTTGTTGCGCCGCTGCTTTTGCCTGCAAATTGCACTTTCGGGTCGGGTATACGTTTTATACGAAATTCGGTTTTGCCTAACACCTGTGTTTTTCCGGGAGCAATTTCACCCGATACGGTGATCGTTGCATCACCGGGATTATTTACGACAACCGAATACTGTCCGTTCTTGCCTTCTATCGATCCGCTCGAAATACTTACGTGCAGCTTTTCCTTAGGTATACCAGGAGCTGAAACCGACACGGGGTTTTGCACGCCGATAAACAATACGTTCATCTTGTCCGGCGACACTACTGCCGATGGGCGCGCCACCTGGTAAGTTTGCGGCGGAATTGGATATGGGATAATTTTCCCATCCGTCTGTTTTACCTTTATAATACCCGCCCAGGTATGTATGCCCTCACTACTGGTACTTCCTGTATATACTCCTTTACCGTTAGTTACTGGTATTCTGGATCCGTCAACAGTTATTTCCGGATTCGATTTTGAATCATATGCCGTTAAAAATACTTGAGCAGTATAAGGCTGGCCTACTAACACGTAACTTGTTGGTGCAACGGCTACTGCACTAAATTGGTCAAGGTTAACCTGCGCCTGGTCCACTTTGCCTAAAATTCTTTTTACGACCTCGTTTTCAGAGTTCTTAATATCCGACTGTATCTTGATCATTGCGGTCATCGCAGCGCCCATCGGGATACCTTCGCCAAAATTCGCCTGCGCCCAGTCTTTAGTCGGGAAGCCGGCCCTTGGCTTGGGAGGCGTCGTGTTCAAAGGAAGATTGATGCCTGCCTGATCTTTAGGGTCGAGCAAAGCTAAAAGCGCTTTACGGGTCGACTCGATCTTATCACGAAGCGTATAACCATTTTTTCTGCGATCAACCATCAGGTCTACCGACGCGTCTAAGCTTTCGCGGCCCGAATAGTCGCCGGTCGCTTCGCTGATACCGCCGGTTTCTTTAACCAGGGTGTTCTTTAGCGATTCGACATAATTGTTCAGGTCGTCGCAAAGTTTTTTAGCTTGTTGTGCTTTGGCAAAAGGCACTTTAGCGCGCTCTGGTTCCTGCACAAGTTTAGTTGCCTCAAATGAGGTAAACGTATTGTCGATGCCTGTACTTACGTTCTTGCTCGAAGCGTTCAGGCTGTCGCTTATATTCTTAAAAGAGTCCAGCAAATTCTCAGGTACGTCCAGTGCAATTAATCCTAAAAGCACCAGGTACAGAATACCTATCATTCGCTGTCTTGGGGTTTCTTTACCGCCGGCCATTGCTTATTTTACTATATTGTTTTAAAAAGCCTGTCAAATTAATTTATTAAGCACGCGGCTGGCTCATAGCCGACAACATGTTGCCGTATATCGAGTTGAGCGAGCTCAGGTTCTTGGCAAGGCGTGTAACCTCGGCCTTAAACTGCTGCGAATCGTCGAGCGACTCGGTAAAGTTCTGCATGGTTGAAGCCATGTTGGTATAGAACTTGTTCATCGCCTTCAGGTGGGCGCTCGAATCCTGCAGCTCCAGTTCGTACACCGCATTCAGCGCCGAAAGATTTTTGGCAAGGCTGTTCACCTGCTCGTGGTAAGCTTTGGAGTCGACGTTAGAGTTAGCCATCTCGGCCAGGTTTGCGGAAGCCTGCTCAAACGCGCTGCTTAATTTATCATAGCTCGCCGAGGCCGATTTTACTTTCTCCGAAAATTCGCTGGTTGCAGCGCCTGCGTCGGCCACTTTCGATATTGTGGCTACCTTATCGCCAAAAGTCCTTAAACCTTCGCCAAGGCTACCGATCAGTTCAGGGCCGATCTTCGCGTCTTCCAGCATTTTATCCAGTGCAGCGGTACTCGATGATCCGCCGCCGCCACCGCGTACGGTCGCTTGTGGCAGTTCGCCCTTGAAATCCTCGCTCAGTTCGGGATAAACGCGGGTCCAGTCGATATGCGCTTCTTCTTTTTCGCGCTGAAAACCTAAAAGAAAGAACAAAGCCGCTTCGGTGATCAAACCTGCTGAAATAAATGTACCGCCATAAGGCCAGTGCTGGATCTTGAAAAGTAAACCGATGATTACGACGGTTGCACCCCAGGACACTATATTGGTGATACCATAAGGTTTTCTTTTATCTGCCATGATAGTTAAATATGAATTTTAATGTTCGATTTCAAATGTTTATTAATGCTTGTCCTTTATATCGCGGCCCAGGTAGTGCGTTACACAACGGAAACCGATATAGGACTTAGCCGTATCCTGGTACTCGTAAGTACGGGTTGAATTCTGGAGGAAATAGCCCACATCCTTCCACGATCCGCCGCGAACAACTTTGCGTTTCAATACAGGCGGGTCGTTTGGTTTAGCCTCGTATTCAAGGCTTGGGGCCAGGTCGTGTACAAAAGTTGATGCCGATTCGTCGAACGCCGATGATGTCCATTCGGCCACGTTGCCGGCCATATTATATAGGCCATAGTCATTCGGGAAATACGAACGGACATTTACGGTATAAGCGCCGCCATCGTCGGTATAGTTACCGCGCCCGGGTTTAAAGTTAGCCAATAAACAGCCTTTAGCATTCTTAATATAAGGGCCGCCCCAGGGGTAATCCGTACCTATCCTTCCGCCGCGTGCAGCGTACTCAAACTCGGTCTCGGTGGGCAGGCGGTACGGTGCGCGGTGAGGCAAATGATGCGAATCTTTGTAGGCATCGTTATAGCGCGTACGCCATACGGTAAACGCGCGGGCCTGGCGCCAGGTAACGCCCACAACAGGGTAGTTACGATATGCCGGGTGCGAGAAATAGTTCTCCACCATAGGCTCGTTGGCGGCATAGGTAAAGTCGCTCAGCCACACCAGCGTATCCGGGTAAACCGCAACGGTGTCGCGCAAAATGAAATCGGAACGTTTTTTGGTCTTATCCCACCGGTAATTGGCCGCATCTCGCTCGACGAATAGTGAATAATTGTATTTCAACAGGCGCACATCAAGTTCGTTACGATCAAATATCTTATCATCGCCCTGGTAAAACATCCCCTGCAATTTGTTAAAATTAGCATTGGCGCCCTTTTTTGAGCTTGGATTGAAAGAGATCGGGTAATGTTTTACGTAAGTCCAATTGATGTATTTTTTTCCGTTAGTGTTAGCGTTGGCGCCCTTGGGCGTAATAAAGTATTTAGGGTCGTTCAGGTAATTCGTAATAGCTATCGAATCGCGCACCCAGTTCACAAATTGCTTGTATTGGCTATTGGTGATCTCGGTTTCGTCCATAAAAAACGCAGGAACAGTTACCTGTTTGGTTTGCGCTATTTGTGCGAACGTCACATCCTGGTCTGTCTGCCCCATCAGGAAGGAACCCGCCGGAATATAAACCATGCCGTACGGAACCTCAGCCCTGAAAGTTCTTTGCGGTATCCCGGTCACTTCGCCCCGGTCGCCGCTGCCTTTGCCGCAGCCACCAAGTACTATGCCACCTGCCAGAGCTACTATCAGAAAATAAATCTGCTTCATCTTGAACTTAAATCAGTTGTTTTAATAAGGGAATAGACCCAACTAATATATCTAAATTAGATTAATCCAAACACAAATTTGTTTTTTTATATTTAAACAATTTGCCGTTATGGGTAACAAAAATATAAATTAATAGTTTACCTTAACAAAAAAACGCAATAACTTAATCTTCGTCGGTCCCCATTATCCCGGACATAAATATGTGGCGGTATACGGTTTCCCGGAACTGAAAGTTGCGGGTATGTTACTATAAATTACTATTAATTATTTGTTTACCATCTTTACATATTGCTCGATGGCCATGGTCATGGACGGGGCGCCCGGAGTTGGGGCCGGAATATCGAGGATTAAGCCTGCATCCAGCACGGCCTTATGCGTGGTAGCTCCAAATGCGGCTATCCGGGTGTTATTCTGCTTAAAATCAGGGAAGTTCTTGAAGAGCGACTGTATGCTCGAAGGGCTGAAAAATGCCAGTACATCATAGAAAACATCGGCCAGGTCGGATAGGTCGCTGCACACCGTACGGAACAAAACGGCGGGGGTAAAATTATACCCGTTATCGAGCAAAAATTTCTGTGTTTCTTCTGCCGCCACGTCCGAGCAGGGGTAAAGAAACTTTTCACCCGAATGTTTTTTCAGCACTTCGGCCAGGTCGGCAGCGGTTTGCTTGCCAAAAAAAATCTTGCGTTTGCGGTATTGGATATATTTTTGAAGATAAAGCGCGATGGTTTCAGAAAGACAGAAATATTTCATTTCAACCGGTACCTCGAAACGCATTTCGTCACAAATGCGGAAAAAATGATCGGCCGCGTTACGGCTGGTAAAAATTACTGCGGTAAAGTCGGGAAGGTTGATCTTTTCCTTTCTGAAATCTTTGGCCGGCACACCCTCGACATGAATGAACGACCTGAAATCGATCTTCAGGTTATACTTTTTAGCCAATTCGGCGTACGGATTTTTATCGTTCTCGGGTTTTGGCAAGGTAACCAATATGCTCTTAACCTTTTTCTTTCTGTCTTCCAAAATATAACCGTATAAAAACTTTAACCTATATCTTAAGTGCCTTAATCAATATCAACACGGGGCAAATTTCGAGGGCACAAAGATACACAATTAAATAAAACTTATAAAACAGAATGTTCGAAATGATGTTTACGCTGCTCCGCAAGTACTGCCAGATGAATATGATAACGGCCATAATTAAAGCGGCCGTGAGGACATAAGGTATATACCGGCTCGACAGCAGGCTGAAGCATAAGGCTACCGGCAGAAACACGAACGAGATGTTGATATAGGTAAGAAACAGTACTGATAAGTACTCGCCCACCAGCTTCCCGATGTTGAACACGAAACCAAGCAACCGGACGATCAGGAATTTTACCGCGAACAGTACCAGGATAATCAATGATAACGAAATAAAGAGCTGGAACCCGCTGATACTGTAATACACATGGTAGTACGCCGCTAACTGGTACAGGAACAGGCCAAAAGTAAAACCAAAAAGCAGGAAAAGGGCCAGGAACGTCCACGAACTGATAAACCCGTCTTCCTTGCTTACCTGGCTGAGCATGCGCCTGCTGTAGAACGACTGCCAGATGCTTTCAAAGTCCTTGCCCATGATATTGTGCATAACAGCCGTGTAAAGTAAAAGGGCGGCTATAATAATGATGATCCACGGGTCGCGTGTTTGCCGCAGCTTACCTTCTTCCAGGTTGCTATTGTGCGCAGCGGGGATATTCAGGAAGTCGCGGCCATGATAAAGGTATTTTTTGAGCAGTGTATCGGCAAGATTATTGTGCCGCTGCGGATCGCCGGGCGCGATAAAACGCATGGCCATCGAATCGGCGACGAATTGCTGACGCTGCTGCATTGCCGCGGCTACGGAATCTAAAAGAGAAACCTGGCCGGGTTGGCCGACCGTATCACCGAGGGGTAAAGCCGAAGTATCCTGCTGGGCGTATATCTTAACCGACAATAGCATTAAAAATAGTAAGCCAGTACAAGCCAAACGCATAAAGCAATAACAGCGAATAAGTTTGGTGCAAAGTTATCGAAAATATTCGGTGGGTTTTAAGAAAGTATTTAGCTGAGAATGTTATGCGAAGGCAATTGCCTTCGCATAACACAAAAGGTTATCCTATTTTTTTCTGAGGTAACCAAAGAGTCCATGTGATTCACTGTCAGGTCCCGCCGTAAAGTAGAGCGGGTCGCCCGCGTTGGCATGATCCTTCAGAAAGTCGATGGCCCACAATCCATCTATTGTAACAGGCTGCCCGCCGCTTTGCAACTGCCCTTTGTAATTCCCATGCATGTCAAAAATATTAATGCGGCCATCGCCAAAATTGCTGACGAGTATCGACGGGCCGCTGTCGGCAAAACCTGCCGGGGCCCAGGTAACGCCCCATGGCGAATTAAGCGTCCCCTGGCTGGCAAAACGTTTTACAAGCACTCCCCCCGGCGTAAAAATGTCGACGTATCCATTACCCAGGCCCGCCTGGTCGTCCATATTATCCGGGCCTTTCTGTTTGGCGTAAGTAACGTATAGCTGCCCGTATATATTCACCACGTTAAAAGGCGCAAAACCGGCGGGTATATTGGGGTCGTTAAACGGCTTGTCCGTAACATAATTGAAATTGTTATCGAAAACATCAATTTTACCGTTGTGAAAATCGGTTAAATACAAAAAACAGCCTGAGTTTCCTCCGAAAGCCATTGCTATTCCTTTGTAGACCGTATTGGATGAGGACCTGTCGGCGAGCTTGACGGCTGCATTGCCCGATTTCCAGCCGGTAACGATGCCATCTTCACTGGCAAAAATAAATTTGTTGCCGCCAAACTCGCTCGTACCATTAAAAATAACCCCGTCAGGAGCCCCCATCTGCCCTGCAACAGCCGCCGGTATAGTTACGGGCTGGCGCACCATGTTGCCCGATTTATCGTATATAACGCTAAGCCCGGTATGGTTGGCAGATATCCAGATTGGACCGCCGGGCGCCACGGCGATGCCCCATGCGTTTTTGAGATTTGTATCGATCCGCGAAGCTCCAAACCCTGCAGTATCCGCGACTAAGTTAACCTGGTCTACCTTAACATTATTCCCGGCCAGGTTTAACTGGCCGATGTCATTAGTGTGTTTGCCGGTGGTCATGTCCTTCTGGCATGCATAGAAACATGAGAAAAGCAAAGGCAGTGCGAGCCATGCTTTGATATTAAATAACGTTTTCATTGGCATTCATAATTTAAGTGAATGAATTATTTCAGATGTAATGATTTCGGCTCAAGCTTTCTGTCGTTTCACTACTTTACTTTCATTAACCCTCCCTCTTTTAACCTGTTAAAAATCAAGGCCCTTTAAGTTGACACGCACCGGCCGATACAAGGGTTGCCTCGGAGAATAAAAAATTAATTGCAACGAAAATCAGGACAAAACTGATCCGGGATAAGTATTCGTATTAATTCGTTCTACCTTTGCGGTAAAACTATTCCAAATGGCCGGCATCTATATTCATATTCCGTTCTGTAAGCAGGCCTGCTATTACTGCGATTTCCATTTCAGCACGTCGCTGGCCTATAAATCGGAGCTACTTGACGCGTTGATCAAGGAAATACAACTGCAAAAAGACTATTTGCTAAGCGAGCCTATAGAAACCATCTATTTTGGCGGAGGAACGCCTTCGCTCCTATCGGGCGAAGAAATAAACACGATCATTGATGCGATAAGCGGTATACATTCGGTTGCTTCGGGCGCTGAGATCACACTGGAAGCCAACCCGGACGACCTGACCTCTGAAAAGATCAGGTCGTTGAGGCAAACCCCGGTAAACCGTTTCAGCATCGGTATCCAATCCTTTTTTGATGACGATCTCGCGTGGATGAACCGTGCTCATCGTTGCGTGGAAGCAGAAAGCTCGGTAAAACGCGCGCAGGACGCAGGTTTCGAAAACATCACCGCCGACCTGATCTATGGCTATCCCCTGCTGACCGACCAAAAATGGAAAACCAACCTCGAAAAGATATTTGCATTGCAAATACCGCATATTTCAGCTTATTCCATGACAGTGGAACCGCGCACCGCCCTGGCGTCATTCATCAAACAGAAAAAGCAGCCACAGATGGACGAAGAGCAAAGCGCCGGGCAGTTTTTATACCTTATGGAGGTAATGCAGCAGCAGAACTTCGAGCATTATGAAATATCCAACTTCGCCAGTCCCGGTCAATATTCGAGGCATAACACCAATTACTGGAAAGGGGTAAAATATCTCGGCATAGGTCCGTCAGCGCATTCCTACGATGGCGAAACACGCCAGTGGAACATCGCCAATAATTCGAAATATATCAGCAGCCTTATTGAGGGCAAAATCCCGGCTGAAAGAGAGATTTTAACCGAAGCCGACCGGCTAAACGAATACATCATGACTTCGCTGCGCACCATGTGGGGGGTCGACCTGGCTGAGTTGAACAACATAGCCGCAGGCACATCTGATCTGTTACTAAAATCCGCTGCACCTTTTTTCGAAAAGGAATGGATAAGCCAGGATCAAAACAAAATCTATCTCACCCAAACCGGCAAACTTTACGCCGACCATATCGCTTCTGAGCTGTTTTTCTGACACATACGCACGGCGCGCATATACGTAATTAGTCGCGTATGCGGTTTTAAAACCCTTACAACCTGGGGCTATTAGAAACACAGGAGTTGTAAAAACCGCCCCGGGGCGAGCCGACGTATCTTCTTGCAAATAACTCACTGATTAAAATGAAGAAAATAATCATCGCGGTGTTTGCAGTAGCAGCTATTGCATTGGCACCCAAAACTTTTGCTCAAACCAAAATGGTAGGCGGGGCAGCTATGTATCCTACTAAAAACATTATCGAAAATGCGGTTAACTCCAAGGATCACACTACCCTTGTCGCCGCTGTAAAGGCAGCCGGACTGGTTGAAACGCTGGAAGGCGCAGGCCCTTTTACCGTGTTTGCACCAACCAACGAGGCATTTAACAAACTCCCAGCCGGCACGGTCGACAACCTGCTGAAACCGGAAAATAAAGCTATGCTGGTTAAGATATTGACCTACCACGTAGTCGCCGGCCGTTTGAGCGCCGAAGACCTGGTGGCTAAGATCAAAGAAGGTAACGGCAAAGCCGAGCTGACCACCGTACAGGGCGGTAAACTGTGGGCTATGATGAAAGGCAAAAAGCTTTATTTAGTCGACGAGAAAGGCAATAAATCGTGGATCACTATTTCCGACGTCAATCAAAGCAACGGCGTGATACATGTTGTGAATGCTGTGTTAATGCCGAATTAATCCGGTTTGCAGTTTGCAGTGTTGCGTGTTGCCAACCGCCCACTGAAAACTGCCAGCTTAAAAGGCCCGCTGCGTTAAGCAACCGGGCCTTTTTTGCGTCAATTACCCATCAAATTGCTTACGCCGATTTTCAAATTGTGCTTTTTACACTATTTTTGCCGGCGTTAAATTAATGTGAACATGGGTTTAATTTTGACGGAGATAGACAGGGTAGATCGCATAAGTAAAGAAGATTTCATCCATAACTATCTTAAACCCCGCCGGCCGCTGATCATACGCAAAGCCACCGAAAACTGGCCTGCTCTGCAAAAGTGGACCTTCGATTACCTGAAGGAGGTTGTCGGCGATATTACTGTTCCGCTTTACGACAGTTCGAAGGCCGATCCGTCAAAGCCCATTAATGCCGCCGCCTCCGAAATGAAGTTCGGCGACTATATGGACCTTATTCGAACGCAGCCCACCGATCTTCGCATATTCCTTTTCGACCCGATAAAATACGCGCCGAAACTGCTGGAGGACTATCGCTCGCCTACCGACCTGATGGGCGGTTTCCTGGACAAATACCCGAATATGTTTTTCGGCGGAGCAGGTTCGGCCACTTTTTTGCATTACGATATCGACCTGGCTCATATTTTTCATACGCATTTTAACGGCCGCAAGCATGTGATCCTGTTCGATTACAAATGGCGCGAACGTCTTTACTGCATTCCTTTCGCCACTTATGCGCTCGAAGATTATGATATCGAGAATCCCGATTTCGACAAATTTCCCGCTTTAAACGGTATTGAAGGACAACAGGCCTTTTTAGAGCACGGCGACACGCTGTTCATGCCGACCGGCTGGTGGCATTATATGAAGTATCTTAACGGCTCGTTCTCCATCTCGCTTCGTGCCTGGGATAAATCGTGGGCCATCAAAGCGCAAAGCCTGTATAACCTCACTATCCAGCGTAAGTTCGACGACATGATGAAAAAGAATTTCAGGCAGCGCTATATGACCTGGAAAGAAGAACTTGCGGTAAAACGTGCAAATAAGGCGCTGGCCGAGGGTCAGCCGAGGTAAATTCTGCGCATAAATAATTTAGTCGGGATAAAGCATTACCTTTAGAGGCTTTGGTTCACAAACCAGCCCGATCATAATTTTAAAGATCCGTTATGTGCTTTATACTCGAACCGATAGACACGGTTGAAAACATTTCGGCGGAAGATTTCGCCGCCAATTATCTGAAACCGCGCCGCCCGCTAATTATCAGGGGACTCACCAATGACTGGCCCGCCAGGCAAAAATGGACGCCCGAATACATGAAAGAAGTTGTCGGCGGCAGAATAGTTCCGTTGTACGACAATTCAAAAGCCGATCCGTCAAAACCTATAAACGCCAGGGCGGCTGAAATGCCGTTTGACGCGTATATCGATCTTATTATGTCGCAGCCGACCGAGCTGCGCATCTTCTTTTTTAATATCTTCAAGCAGGCCCCCCAGTTACTGAATGACATTAAGGTGCCGACAGAGCTGATGGGCGGCTTTATCGAAAGTATGCCGGCCATGTTTTTCGGCGGCTCGAACTCGGTTACTTTTTTACATTACGACATCGACCTGCCGCACATTTTTCATACCCATTTTGTTGGCCGTAAGCATGTGATCCTGTTTGAAAACAAATGGAAGCGCCGGCTTTATTGCCTGCCGAACGCCACATATGCCCTGGAAGATTACGATGTGCTGAATCCTGATATTGCAAAATTCCCGGCACTGGAAGGCGTAAAAGGCATCGAAGCGTTCATGGAACACGGCGACACGCTCTTTATGCCAACGGGATACTGGCACTGGATGAAATACCTGAGCGGTTCGTTTTCGCTTAGCCTTCGGGCCTGGGACGCTTCCGTTTCCCGCAAGGCGGCGAGCGTTTATAACCTGGCGGTAAAAGGAGGCGTCGACAGCCTGCTGAAAATGACGCTCAAAGGCAATTACGCCCAGTATCGTGAAAAACTGGCTGTAAAATGGGCCGACAGGGCCTTGGCTGCAGGAAAACCCTGGTAGAGACACCATGCATGGTGTCTCTACGGGATTATTTTTTCATCTCATTCAGTTTCCTTCGCGTATCTTCCGTCTCCTGCAGGCTTAGCGATTTTGTATAGGCTTCTATTGCATGCTGTTTATCACCTTTAGCGGCGTAGTAATCGCCCAGGCTGTCGAAGGCATTTGAACTTTCAGGATGTTTTTCGGTGTTCATCTTAAAAAGTTTGAACGCGTCATCCCATCGGCCCTGGCCCATGCAGCTGTAAGCAAACTCATTTGCTTCTTCTTCGGTTGGCCCGACCATATAACCGAGCTTCTGCGAAACCATTTTGTAATGATCCATCAGTGCATTAAAAAAGCTGATTTGGGGATGCCCTTCAAATTGCCTTGAATTGAAAGAATAATAATCGAATAAATAGCGCAGTGCGCCGTACTCGGCAGTAAGTTCCACTGTACCGTGGCGTTCATTAGCATAAAACCTGTAGCCCCAGCGCAAATCATGCGGCTTAGCTGTCTGCAGCGCGTGTACAAAACCAAATACCGACCTGGGGAATAACGTATTGATGCTGGTATCTTTTAAAACGGTCAATGTATCCAGCGGCGGAATAATGTTGTTGGCGATAGCAATATAAAGCGACCTGTTGCTGAAATCGTGCTGCGGAAGCGCCTTTTCAACCCCGGCGATCCACCGGCCATTATCCCACCAGACACTTGGGTCGAGCGCGATATAGGCGTTAAACATATTGGTGTGGTTGACGAAGGCATTCACTACCGTCAATCCGCCAAGTGAATGACCGCTGAATATCCGATAAGGTTCTGTTGGGTATTTGGATTCGATATAGGGCATCAGCTCCTTTTCTACAAAAGCGAGAAATTTCTCCCCGCCTCCCGACCGCCCGGCGTCCCCGGCATTAACCATCCGGTCGGCGTTTATGTGCGTCGGCGTCAGGTCGCGTTCCCGGTCGGTATTAGTAATGCCCACCACGATCACCGGTGGTATCACGCCACTCATCTGATCTGTTATGGCAACGGCCGATTCAAAATGACTTTCTCCGTCAAGGATGTACAATACCGGGTACCGCTGACCTTTGCTGCCATGCGGCACGTGCACGTAGATCACCCTCTTTTCATGCAGGATATTGGAATGAATGCTATCCACCGTACCGATCACCATCGGGTTGTCCTGCTGGGCGCAGACGGACAAAGAACTTAAACAAACCAGTAGTATTAAAAACTTTTTCATCTTCTTGCATTAATAAGTCACCGCATTTTTGCCGTCGGTTACAATTTTTTGATACGGATTGCTGATAAATTTTGCGATCAATTCGTCGCCGTATTTAGTATTCAGCAGTGGCGCGTGGGTCTTGTCGGTAAAAAGCACGCGCTGGCTGTTCGGCATATAATGATGGATAATATCATTGTAAACAGGCCGGCAATACGGGTCCGTATCGCCCGAGCCCAGCAGCGTCGGGATATTAGAAAATACCGGCGTTTTGGCTATCGGATCGACCGGCTTCACGTTCCAGCAATTACAGATCGGGTGGTTGACATCGTTAAAGTGATAACCTGAAAAATAAGGGAAAAACTCGTTCTGTTTATCGATCAAAGCCTGGCTGGCGTAAGCGATCTGCTCGGAACAATACATAGAATAGCGCATTCCGTTCGTGGAAGTTCCCGCGTTAAAAACGCCGTCGAAATACGCTTTCATATACGGCTGCTGCTGCCCGGCAATCACCTGGTTTATGATGTAAGGCACGTTTTTAAGCTCGCCGTTGCTTTGCAGCTTGTCTACCAGCATGTCCAGCAATTCGTCGCGGGTATATTTAACGCGGATGCTGTCCGGTTTATCTTTCTCCTTGTAATTGATGTAAAACGACCGATTGCCAATAGCGGTGAAATATTGCTGAAAACGCTGCTTCATATTGCCATACAAAGCCTTATCGGTCGAGTCGCGGTCGCAGTTGCTGAAAATCTTATTAAATGCCTCGTTAATGCTGAACAAGGCATCTTCTTCATAATTCACAAAGCCGGGCAAAGCCGAATCGAGGATGACCGAGCGGACGTGCTCCGGGTAGTTGCGCATCACGGTCATCATTAAGCCCCCGCTGTAGGATATGCCGATGAGGTTGATGGAATCGATGTTCAGCGCCCGGCGCAGGTCTTCAATGTCCGCCGCATTTTCGATGGTATTGTACGCCGACAGGTCGATCCCCTCTCCCGCCAATCGCTTTCGGCAGGCCTTAACAGCCACCAGGATCATGCTGTCCTTGTTCAGGCCTTTGCGGTACGATTCTTTTATTGCGTCGGCGACTTCAAAACAATCCAGCCGGGGTTGGGCGAACCACGTTCCGCGCTGCTCAAAGGCAATATAGTCCCGGTCTTTAAAAAATTGGCGCCGATGGATAAAACGAACCCCTCCCAGCGAACTTGCCCCCGGTCCGCCTGCGGTATAGAGCACCGGATCTTTGTGCTTATTCGGATTATTGCTCTCTACGTAGATAAAAGGTAATTTGATGGTTTTGCCATCAGGCTTATTGCGGTTTTCCGGAACTACCAGGTAGGCGCACCGGGTTTTCAGACTGCTATCAGCCTTGAACGCACAGGCGCAGGGTTCGATCTTTGGGGTATACCTCTTTTGCTGGGCGAAAAGCTGCTGAAATAATATGATCAGAACTGCGGATATAAAATACTTCATTACGGATAGTCTTTTCAGCAAAATAAAAGCTTCGGGGAAAGAAAATTTAGTAAAAAACGGACAATTATTCATCTCTCTATTGCCGGCACCTGAACCAGCTATTACAGCGAAAGTACTGACACGATACAGTGTAGCAGGTGTAGCAGGTTCTGCAGATACACTACACCCAATGCCGGGCAGTTACTTTTTCGCCCGTAAAGCCGACCATTTCCTTATAAAAATGGCTCATATCGTAATAGCCGAACTCGTAGGGGTTAAAGTCCTTTTTGCGGATGACGTATGAAGTAAGCGCCGTTCGCGCCCGCAAGATAGAGAAATAGCTTTTCGGCGATATACCCACTACCCGGTTAAAATAACGGTTGATAGTTTTGGAGCTGATAAACATTCGCTCAGCCATTTCGCTGGTGTTTAGCCGCGCATCTGCAGTATTATACAGCTCGATGCAATCGTGCACAAAACGGAGATAGTAGTCGCTCCGGCGCTGATATTTAATAAGTGAGTCCAGCAGAAACTGCTGCATTAGCCCGCACCGTTCTTCAAACGATATGGGCTTCTTAATATTCCGAATCAATGTTTGAGGCAGAATAGCATTCAGATTGATCAGCTTATCCACGCATTTCAACTGGCTGACACCCAGCACCGCTTCTAATCCACCGGGATGGAATTTAACGGTAAAGATGTTGTCCGAAGGTGTATTATACCGCTCCACAATAGAATTGCGGAGAATGAGAATATCCTGGTCGGCGCTAATGTAATGCTGCTCCTTGCCAACCGATATGTAATACGGCGCACCAAGGTTGATGTAAAAGGTCGGCGTCCAGCTGGCGAACATCTTAACCGAAAAGTTTTCTCCGGCGACGTATTTTTTCGTCGCCTCAAAGGACGATTCTGAGAAAAACTCGATGTGCTCCGCCAACTCGGGGCAGGCTTCGCTAAAAGTATAAATTTTGCGGATGTTATCGAATATCTCAACCATTAACCATAAGACGCAGGTTTCAGGAGCTTCGTTACATAGCGATGAGTTTAAAACCCATCGCTATGATAGATATTTATTTCAACATCGCCACCGCCTTACGCCGCCATCCGGATATCCTGACGGCATGGCCCGGGTACGGTAGGCGAATATGCTAACACTGTCATCCCCGCACATAAAACGGCTCTCGCGGTTTTTCCTGCATACGCTTGTCGATGGCTTCGGCAAGCCATTGAAAGTATTCGCCCAGGAAGGGGTCGGGCGCCGTTTCGCGGATCTCGAGGAACAGAACCTTATATTTTTCCCACGAGGTAGTAACGTACGAGCCGAGGGTCTTGTCAACCAGGTCGATATTGATCAGGCGCTCGGCAACGATCATGCCCAGTGATTCCATTTGCTGGCTGAACTGGATCAGCTTTACCTGGTCCTCCGCGGGAGCGGCACGCATGTCGTTGTAAGTGGCAGGCACTTTATACGTATTGATAAAATGCATAAGCTCGGCAAATTCGTGCGTCTGGAACTGGCGCAGTACCTCCAATGTAAGTCGCTCGCGGCGGTCGCGCGCAGCGGCCCGTACTTGGGCAAGACCGAAGATAAGGGCCACAATGACGGATACCGCAAGTGCGATATTGGCGATATTGGCAATAAGCTGGCTCGACATAGGCGATGCGTTTTTTTACTGACTATAAAAATAGGCATTGGATAAAAACCGCCAAAATTTATGATCTGACGAATTTTGGCTGCCTTTATAGGCGCTATCGTTTATGGGCACCGGCGAATTGCTTTTCACCGGCCTCAACGGCTATCTGCAAATGGTTTTCGCCGGGCGGCTTGGGACATGAGTAACCCCCGCTAAATGCGCAGTATGGGTTATAAGCCTTATTGAAATCGACCACTACTTCGCCATCCTTAAAATCGGTGGCCTTCATGTCAATATATCGCCCGCCGCCGTAAGTGTCTTTTCCGTTAGTGTCGTCGGTAAAAGGAAGAAAAAGATAATCCTTATACTGCGCCGTAGCCGATAAGGCGACACTTCGATATACCGTTAACTGCATGGGTTTGCCTTTCAGCTCGAACTTCAACAACGCATAGCGAACGTATTGACGGCCGGTACCGCTAAATACGGGCATCACAAATGCGGTTTCATCCAATAACAGTTCAGTCTTAGCCACCACCCTGTATGTACTGTCGGCATCGTAAAAGCGGAGGTTTTGCAGGTCGTCTTTTGCGAGGGGCGAATTTTGGTCGGTCAGAAAGTCATCCTCATATTGCTGCCTGAAAGCCGCGATTTGTGATTTGTAATCCTGTGCAAATGAGCTGAGGCTGATCAATAAAAGCGGAACTAATAAATATTTGGCCATTGCTTTGCGTATAAGGTTTGTTTCGTTCGGTATAAAAATAAGCCGAACCCAATCAATTCACAAATATCTCATCCGCAAAAACCCACGAGGGTTTGCCCTTGGCGTAATGCCAGGCGGGGAGTTTTGCAATGGGTTTGGCCAACACTTTAAGATAAGTAAGAGGCGCGTTTTCACGCAATTTGCAGGTCAGCCCTTCGGCAACATTAGGGTCGTTTTTCTTTTGCGGGCCGGTTACCAGCGTGCTGATCAGCTTCAGGTGCTGCTCGTCATCGCCGCCCCAAACCTGGATTTCCGACGGGAGAAAAACCTGCGCCCCAATTATTTTAAGGCAGTTCAGCGTCACGGTCTGCGGCTTGACCGGCGTTTTATAATGTAACAGCAATTCTAAGTCCTGTTGTGTGCCCAACCATTTATTATTGCCGAAATCCATACCGCCAAGCTCGCCGTCTATCAAAGTTTGCGCACCGTTCGCGGGATAACGCTCGTTTACGGCTTTCAATAGAGAGATACTGTCGGCCTTAAAAGTATTCCTGAAAAACGAATAGCTTACCACATCGCTGGCATACCAGCCCGCCTTGCAGGCGCGCATTTTAATGGTCGTATTCTGACTGATCATCATTCCAGGCTGGTAAACGGGCGAGTTGGTGGTGTCGGGATCCGTGCCATCCGTCGTATAGCGTATCTGCACTCCTTTAATGGCATGGGTAACCAGCAGCGGCGTGGGCTTAGAGAATACAAATACCGTATTGTTTATGCGGGGCGGGATAAGTTTCATCGGCTTGCCGTCGTCTTTATAGCCCTGTATGAAATTGACGTTTTTGTTAGCAGCCTGTAGTTTTTGTATATCAGCGTCGTTCAAGCCGGTATTCCAGATCGTCAGTTCATTTAGCGCTTTAAAAGCTTTCAATTGGCTAAGGGACTGCATATCAACCTTCGTTCCTGCTACTGACAGCGACCGTAAATACTTTAACGCCGAAAGATCTTTGAGCGTGCCGCCGGTGATGTCGGTAAAATTGAGGTTGAGCGTGCGGAGATTTTCAAACTGGGCAATAGTCTTCAGCTCGGCATCCTTTACCGGCATTTTATCCAGGTCGAGCGAAACGACTTGTTTTTTTACAGGCGCCAGGTCCAGCAGTACTTTTGGATTGTATGCGCTTTTATTATAGACATCCACAGCTAATGCCGGCGAGCCTTTCGCAAGCGGGTAAACTACGCGATAATTATTATTCAGTTTTTTGACTGTATTTTCATCCGCAGCGGCAAAGTCATAATGATCTTCGACAGCTTCTGCAGGTTTCAGGAAACCCGCGGCAGCTAAGCGCAGGGAGTCCGTAGCGGGCAGACTGATCACTTTTTCTTTAAAATCAGCATTTTCTTTTATCCATTGGTAAAGTACAGTCAGCTCTGCTGCGGTCAGTTGAGGTTTACCTGCCGGCGGCATATGTTTTTTCTCTTCTTCCGGCATATGGATACGCTGCAGAATCAGACTCACCTGCGGCTGACCGGGAACAAATAGCTTTCCGTCTTTACCCCCTTTAAGGATCGATTTTTCATCAGTCAGCATCAGGCCGCCCTTCATCTTATCCGAATTATGGCAGGCGACACATTTATTTTCAAAGATAGGCTGAACCACGTCCTTATAAACATAAGCCTGGTCGACAGGAACCAACGGCTTTGAATTTGGCATCACCGGCGCCAGGATAAAATTATCGCCGTGGGTGATGCCGGCGCCATAATGCCCGGCAACGAGCAGGAAAACTACAGTTACTATAGAAGCTGACCGTGCAATTTTAGCGTTATACCAACCCTTACTTCGTTCAAAATAGATCAGCGAGGAAATAAATACGATACTTACGCCAAACCACTTATGCCATTGCACATCCCCGCCGTCATAGCCGGGTTCCCGCGAGAGGAATAAGCCCATGATAGCTGTTATCGCCGAAAAGATCGCGCCTGAAAGCCACAGTGCACTGGCAAAGTCCTGGTAAAATTTTTCTTCCGCAAAAGCTGCCCGGAACCTGAAAAACTCCATCAGCATAGCCAGGATAAGCAGTACTATAGGAAAGTGCAGTATCATCGGGTGCACACGACCCACAGGCTGCAGCCAGCGCGGAATAGCCAGGTGGTCGCCGGCCAGCAACAGGATGATAATGAAAATATTTAATGCGAAGAGTAGATTATCTGCGAAACCTTTGTAGCGGTCGTTGATCATGTAACGGCTGGCAAATAATTATACACGGGTGAATTTATAGGGATACACCTTGCCTGAATTCCATTGCGCTACGTACAGGTTTTCGTCCCTGTCTATGCACACGTCGTGCGGATTGCGGAATATCTTGTCGGCCTGCGCCATAGGCTGCAACACACCGTCTTTGTACTGCGGTTCGGTGCCACCGATATTGGAAACTACGCTATTGTTCTTGTCCAGGATCGTTGTGAAGCCCGAATCGGCTGCATCCAGGTTGGGCGAACGGAGGACTGCGGCATACAGGTAGTCGCCCTTGATAACCGGGCGGCATACGCAAGCGCCCGGCAGTTTAATGAGCTCGATGAGCTTACCATCCATGCTGAAGCGTTTAAAGCAATTGCGCGTACGGTCCGTGATCAGCAAAGTGGGCGTTCCATTTCGCCTGTCGATCAAAATGCCGTGCGCATTATCAAAATGCTCGTCACCATCGCCGCGCCCGCCGAAATAGTTTTTTAGTTTGCCGTCCTTATCGTAGTGCGTGATATACTGAGCGCCGTAACCATCGGCAATAAAAATATCGCCGTTGGTATCAATGGTCGTTTCCGTCGGGACGAACTCTTCAGCCTTTTTATAAACTCCGGTTTCCAGCGGAACGTCAATCGTCATTAATATCCTGCCGTCGATGGTGGTTTTATACACCTGGTGCTTTACAATATCGGTGATGAACAGAAATTCGGCGCCATTTTCATTTACCAGCGTCAAACCATGTCCTCCCGGGAAATCATGCCCCCAGGTACCCAGCAGCTTGCCTGATGTGTTATAGATCAGTACATTGTTTTTGGTTTCGTTCGTTAACAGCAGTATCCGGCCTTTTTTGTCCTGCACCATCTCGTGGCAATCGTTCACGGGGTTAATGTTCGGATCGGCTTTGCTCCACTTATTGTCCATCCGGTAACGCATATTACCGTGCCCGTAAATCGGCCCGTCATTTTTGGCGAACAGATCCTTCGCGATAAAAAAGCTTGCCGAAACAAGCGCTGTTTGCTTAATAAAAGTTCTTCTTTCCATAGCTTCTCAGGAAATAATATCGTGAACCACATTGCCCGCTACATCCGTTAACCGGTAACGGCGGCCAAGGCTTTTGAATGTCAATTTGGTATGATCGATGCCCAATTGGTTAAGCACCGTGGCGTGAAAGTCGTGCACATGCACCGGGTTCCTGACGATATTGTAACCAAACTCGTCGGTTTCGCCATAAACCAGCCCGGGTTTAATGCCGCCGCCTGCCATCCAGATGCAGAAGCAGCGCGGGTGATGGTCGCGGCCGTAGTTTTTCTTTTCCAGCTTACCCTGGCTGTAATTGGTCCGGCCGAATTCGCCGCCCCAGATCACCAGGGTTTCGTCGAGCAGGCCACGCTGCTTCAGGTCGGTTACCAATGCTGCTGAAGCCTGGTCCACGTCCTTTGCCTGGCCGGCCATTTCCATCGGCAGGTTGGAGTGCTGGTCCCAGCCCTGGTGGTACAATTGAACAAACCTTACGCCGCTTTCGGAAAGCTTGCGCGCAAGCAGGCAGTTGGCCGCATAAGTGCCGGGTATCAAACAATCCGGCCCATAAAGTTTTACAATGCTATCCGGTTCTTTGGAAACATCCATGATCTCGGGTACCGCGGTTTGCATGCGATAGGCCATTTCGTATTGCTGCACTTTGGCAGTGATCTCAGGGTCGTGAAATTCGTTTGCCGAAATGCTATTCAATTCTGATAATTTATCCAGCATTTTGCGGCGCTCGTGACGGTTCAACCCTTCGGGGTCGTTCAGGTAAAGCACCGGTTTTTCGCTGCTGCTGAATAAAACGCCCTGGTGAATGGAATCGAGGAAACCGTTATTCCACAATTTGGAATAAACGCCCTGCCCGTTACCCTTGCCTTTGGATAACAACACGGTAAACGCAGGCAGATTTTTATTCTCGCTGCCCAAACCATAACTCACCCATGAACCCATGCTGGGCCTGTTGCCCTGTTGGGCGCCGGTTTGAAAGAATGTCAATGCCGGGTCGTGGTTGATAGCTTCCGTGCACATGGTTTTGATGATACAGATATCATCCGCTATACCGCCGATATGCGGGAAAAGATCGCTCACCCAGGCTTTGGACTGACCGTATTGTTTAAAATCGTAGTAAGAGCCGGCCAGCGGGAAAGACTTTTGCCCCGCCGTCATGCCGGTTAATATTTGTGTGCCGCGAACCGACGCAGGGAGCTCCTGGCCGAACATGGTACGCAGGTAAGGCTTGTAATCAAATGATTCCAGTTGCGATGGTGCGCCATCCTGGAACAGGTAGATGACCCTTTTGGCCTTGGGCGCGAAATTCGGTACGCCTGGCGTGAAATCAGATCCGCTATCATCCTTGATGCCCGAAAAAAGGTCGGGAATAAGCAGCGAGCCCAGCGCAATGCTGCCGATACCCAAACTGAGCCTGGATAAAAATTTCCGCCTGTTGATATTCAGCGCATGTTCTAAAAATTCTTTGTCCATAGCATCAGGTTTTAGTAATGGCTTCCGCCAGGTTATACATCGCGTCAACCACTTTCATCATGGCTGCCAGTCTAACCTTGTCCAAATTTGCGGGAACCGGATATTCGCCGACCGACAGCAGTTTTACAGCATCTTTTTCACTTATCGAGTTTAGCTGGTCGGCATAATAACTATCTAATATCGCTTGTTCCTTTGCGATCGGTTTGCGGCACAGGATCAGCCTGAAAGCCTTGTATATTTTGTCTTTCGATGTAGTTTTTTCTTCCAGCAGCTTCGCCGCCAAAACTCTCGACGCTTCCAGCACGGTCGGATCGTTCATCATTTCCAGCGCCTGTAAAGGCGTATTGGTGCGCATGCGCTGTACTTCGCACTGGTCGCGGTTACTGGCGTCAAAAATACCGAGCTCGACAGGCGGTGAGGTACGCTTGATAAGCGTATACATTCCCCGTCGATACAGGTTTGGTCCGTGTACCTGCCGGTAGCTTGCCAACTGTCCGCGGCCGGATGTGGTGCTTTCCCACAGGCCCGGCGGCTGATATGGGTTCACGCTTGGGCCGCCAATGGTCTTATTGAGTAGTCCGCTGCTTGCCAACACCATATCGCGAATAAATTCGGCGGGCAAACGGTAGCGCGGCCCGCGCGACAGGTAAACATTCTCAGGGTCGTCCCTTAACCGATCCGGCGTGATCACCGCCGATTGCCGGTAAGTTGCCGACATGACCATTTGCTTAACCAGCCGCTTTATATTCCAGCCATGCGTTTTGAAATCAACCGCCAACCAGTCAAGCAATGCCTGATTCGATGGCAGATCGCCCTGCATGCCGAAATCGCCCAGAGTTTTGACAATCCCGCGTCCAAAAAACTCTTCCCAAACCTGGTTTACATATACCCTCGCCGTAAGCGGGTTCTGATCGTTAAAAAGCCATTCGGCTAATCCTAACCTGTTTTTCGGATAACTGTTGCTAAATGGTAAAATGGCTTTCGGTGTGGCGGGAAACACTTCGTCACCGTGTGCATCGTAGTTACCGCGCTTTAAAACGTACGTACGGCGATAAACCTCGCTGTCGCCCATTACCGATACGATGAGCCGGCTGGTATCCACTTTATTGACGAACTTCAGAATGCCTTTTACATCGTCATTGCTAATCTGCATCATGGGCCGCTTGGCATACGTCTCCGGGCCGCCGACAGTAGATTGCAATCCCGGCTCCTTTACACTATTAAAGAAGGAAAACAGCGAGTAGTAATCCTTCTGTGAAAACGGATCATATTTGTGATCGTGGCAATGTGCGCACTCGATCGTAACACCCAGGAAAGCCTTGCCGAAAGTATTGGTGCGGTCGGTTACATAGGTTACGCGATACTCTTCATCGATCACGCCGCCCTCTTCAGTGATTTTGTGATTGCGGTTAAAACCGGTGGCCAGTAATTGCTCCTTGGTATGGTTAGGCATCAGGTCGCCGGCCAACTGCCAGGTGGCAAAATCTTTATATGAAAGGTTCTCGTTATAAGCATGGATAACCCAGTCGCGCCAGGGCCATTGTGAGCGGTAATTATCATCCTGGTAGCCGTGCGAGTCGGCATAACGGGCGATGTCCAGCCAATGCAGGGCCATTTTTTCGCCATACTGTGGCCGCGCCATTAGCTCGTCAACAATTTTCTCATAGGCATTCGGGCTTTTGTCAGCGAGAAAACGGTCCATCATATTGATGTCGGGCGGCAAGCCATTCAAATCGAAGCACAGCCTTTTCAGCAGATGTTCCTTATCCGCTTCGGGGCTGGGATCGAATCCTTTTTGCTCCATTTTGTTCAGCACAAAATAATCGATGGTGTTTCGCGGCCAGTCCTTGTGGTCAACTTCGGGTATCGGCGGCGACTTCGGCGGCACAAATGCCCAATGCTTTTCATATTTGGCGCCCTGTTCGATCCATTTTTTTACCAGCTTCACCTCGAAAGGCGATAGCTGTTTCAGGTTCGACTTGGGTTCGGGCATCATTTCGCTCGAATCGGCTGTGGTGATCCTGTGATAAAGCTCCGATTTGTCCGGATCGCCGGGAACAAGCGCATGCTTGTTCGGTTCATCCTTTAACGCCGCATAAGCGCTTTCAGGGATGTCGAGCCGAAGGTTAGCCTGGCGCTTATTGGCATCCGGGCCGTGGCATTTGAAACATTTGTCGGAAAGGATGGGGCGGATGTTGTAGTCGTAGCTTACAACGTCGGGAATCTCATCAGTTGTTCCCCTCTCGTGGTGGCATGCGCTAAAGCTGATTAACCCTACTGCAATACAAAGCACCCAGCAAAAATTGGCCAAACGCGTCATTAAAATAGTACCCTGGTTATAATTGGAATAAACTAAGGTAACGATTTATTCATGTTTTTCGAGAAATTGTAATAAAATAATGACAAAAGCGAAACGGAGTATCTCGTCTTATTTTACATATCGTGATACTATTTTAACAAGCTTTGTATCAATTGCATATTTAACACTAAATTAGTGTCAGCAATACACTCAGCGCTAAATTCATCCTATAGTAAACCAGTTCTCAGTTATGAAAAATAAGATACTCTGCTGCATTTTATCCGTTGCATTTACG
>DASZVE010000075.1:0-39177 GCA_035547095.1 Mucilaginibacter sp. | reverse complement strand
CCTATTTCCTCGGCGGTAAATTGCATCGGGCAAATTTAAGTGTAAAAATTAAAGCAGCAAATTATAAATCCGCCTGCCTAAATACGTTTATATGAGGTCTTTGGTATAACAGAGGATGTACTTTTTTACAGTTTTTGCCAGCGCTTCAAGGTTCGAATTGTCACTGGCCTTAGTAATATCCTGTACCTCTCCGTTTTTCATCAGGATACCTATGCTGCCGTCATCCTGCCTGTAGGCATTGTTCGTAATGGTGTCGGCAAACACAAAGCAACCGGCTTCATCTGTTGTTATTGGATATTTTTTCATTGCTTTGGCCCGTAGTTTTGCGAGTTGTTTTTCGTCGGGCGGTTCACTGGTAATATCTACATGGTAAAGATTTCGCCGCATCAGCATTTTGCACAAATGCGATAAAACAAAGTCGCTGCTTTCTTCCCATACCTTTATGGAGGCCATAATATCCGTGTCGTCCAGTTGGGCGAATATCTCAAGATGAGAGTCTTCGGTTTCAAACGACTTTTTGCTGATCGGTTTTTCCAGGAAATGCCTTAATGCCGGTGTTGCGAATAACGAATGGCCGGCAAGCGCAAGCTCACGGGCGCGGCGCAGTATATTAGCCAGTAATTGTTCCGCTGCAATAACAGTTTTGTGCAGGTAAACCTGCCAGTACATCAGCCGGCGGGCAATCAGGAACTTTTCGATCGAGTAAATACCTTTTTCTTCAACGGCAATATGATCGTCGACCACATTCAGCATTTTAATGATGCGATCGAAGCTGATCACTCCTTCGGAAACGCCGGTAAAAAAACTGTCGCGGTTAAGGTAATCCATGCGGTCCATATCCAATTGACCGGATACCAGTTCGTGCAGAAATCTTTTATGATAGGTTCCGTTGAAGACGTCGATAGCCATAGATAACCTGCCGCCGAATTGCGCGTTCAACGAACCCATAAGCAGATGGGAAATGTCCTCATGAGAAACGCCTTCAACAATTGTCCGTTCAAGCGCGTGCGAGAACGGGCCGTGACCGATATCATGGAGCAAGATGGCAACGGCTACCGCCTCTTCTTCTTCGTCGGTTATCCGGTGCCCCTTGCTCCGCAAGGTTTCGATGGCGAGCGTCATCAGGTGCATGGCGCCGAGGGCGTGATGGAAGCGGGTATGTAACGCGCCGGGATAAACCAGGTGGGTCATCCCCAATTGCCTGATATATCTGAGCCTCTGGAAATAAGGGTGTTCGATCAGGTCGAATACCAGCTCGTTTCGAACGCTGATAAACCCGTAAACCGGGTCGTTAATGATCTTCTTTTTATTCAATGCGGAGATGATTATTGCAAAAATGTCAAATTATAGCAACAATATGCCCGCCAATTGTTAATTTTTGTTAATTAACTTTATTTATCAATAACAAAACCAGTCATTTGAGGTTATAGCGAAAAGAGGAAATTACAATGCAGGAGACGACGATACTTTGGGCCGATGACGAGATAGACCTGTTAAAACCCCACGTTCTTTTTCTGAACGAAAAAGGTTATAATGTTAAAACTGTAACCAACGGCAACGACGCCGTTGATGCTTTTAGAAACAACTATTTTGACCTGGTGTTTCTTGACGAGAATATGCCTGGACTTACCGGGCTGGAAACGCTTTCGGAAATCAAAAATATCAATAATGATGTGCCGGTGGTGCTAATCACCAAGAACGAAGAAGAATACCTGATGGAGGATGCTATCGGAGCCAAGATAGACGATTACCTGATCAAGCCTGTTAACCCGAAACAGGTATTGCTTACGATAAAGAAGCTCACCGAAAACAAACGATTAGTAAGCGAAAAGACTACGATGGCTTACCAGCAGGATTTCAGGAACCTGGGTATGACCCTGAACGACAACCTGAACTACCAGGAGTGGGTGGACGTATATAAAAAGCTGGTGTTTTGGGAGCTTGAGCTCGAGAAATTGGAAGATGAAGGCATGCACGAAATACTGACCATGCAAAAGGCCGAAGCTAACGCTCAATTCTGCAAGTTCATCGAGAAAAATTATCAGAACTGGATAAAAAATCCCGACTCGGCGCCGACGCTTTCACCGCAGGTATTCAGAAAAAAGGTTTTCCCAAAACTGGATAGCAAGGGACCGCTGTTTTTTATACTGATCGACAACCTGAGGTACGACCAATACCGCATTATCAATTCGATCATATCCGAATATTTCAGGCTGGAAGAAGAGGACACCTATTACAGCATATTGCCCACAGCCACGCAATACGCTCGCAATGCCATCTTTTCCGGACTAATGCCGCTGGAAATGGAAAGACGTTACCCGGATATGTGGCAGAATGACGAAGACGAAGGCGGCAAAAATTTGTACGAGGCGAATTTCCTTGAAGATCAGATCAAACGGGTGCTGCGTAAGGACATCAAATTTTCATACTATAAAATATTAAATATCGATGAGGGTAAAGGGCTTAACGACTCGATAAGCAACCTGATGAGTAATGACCTGAATGTGGTGGTTTACAACTTTGTGGATATGCTGTCGCATGCGCGTACCGATATGCAGATGATACGCGAGCTGGCCAGCGACGACGCCGCTTATCGTTCGCTCACGTTGTCGTGGTTTGAGCATTCTCCATTATACGATCTGCTTAAATTCCTGTCGCAAAAGCAAGTGCGGTTTGTCCTGACGACCGACCATGGTACGATCAAGGTAAAAAGCCCAAGCAAGATAATCGGCGACCGGAATACCAACACTAATTTGCGTTATAAACAGGGGAAAAACCTGAATTTCAATGCCAAAGAGGTATTTCATATCAAAAATCCGCACGATATTATGCTGCCTAAGCTCCACGTGAGCTCAAGCTTCGTATTTGCCAAGAGTGACAGTTATTTCGTTTATCCGAATAATTACAACCATTTTGTTAATTTCTATAATGAGACATTCCAGCATGGCGGGATCTCGCTGGAGGAAATGATCATCCCGATCGCTACTTACGGGCCGAGATAATTCGCAAGGTGTCTGAAATAAAAAAGCGCCATGACAATTCTGTTATGGCGCTTTTTTTGATATATGAACGACTTACAATTTCACAAATTTAGCCTGCCCGATAATACTGTTGTCTTTATCGTTAACAACCTGCACAAGGTACGTTCCAGTGAGCAGGCGGCTTACGTTGTCCTGCCAATGCGTGTCGGTAACCACGGCATATTTGACCACGGTGCCGCAGCTATTCGTTATCCTTATGCTGTACGATGTAGCGCCCGCTTTCGGATCAATGTCAAGATATATGGTGCTAAGAGCCGGGTTAGGGTACAAATTAAGGTTCCTTGGCATCCGACCATCAATTCTCACCGTAACGATACTGGAATAAGTGATATTGTTGCTGATGTCTTCCTGTTTCAGGCGGTATTGGTTGTCGTTGTGCCGTGAAGGCGATTTGTCCAGGAAGCTATAGGCGCCCAGCCCCGACGAAGTAATGCTGCCAATTACATCAAATGTTTTGCCGTTATCGGTGCTACGCTGAATTGTAAAATGCGTATAGTTTTGCTCGTTTTGTGTTTTCCATACCAATTGTACCTGCGGTTTCCCGTCGATCTTGTCGCCCGTAAAGCTCAGCAATTTGTAAGCCAGCGCGGGATCTTCCTCCATCACGAGACTGAAACGGTTCGAGCCAAATGTCGTGGTATCCGATGTACTGATCGTAAAGCTATACGATGCTGTGGTGCGCATGTTTATCGAATCTTTGGTAAAGGCGTCTTTCAGCCATACATCGTAAATCTGCGGGATGCCGCTGATGCTCTTCATATTCAGCGTGTAAGCGCCGCCGACTGTCGCAGCCACTTTCAAAGGGATCACCAGGCCGTTCGACAAGGGCTCGGTATTGATCGCCAGTGCCTTATTATCACTGGAAAGACTTGACAGGCTTACCTTCCCCGTACCTACCCTGTATATCGCATCCTCCTGCGGTTTATAAGCAGTACTTGCGCCGGAATTGAAATTGACAATTATTCCGTCTGTATTCATGGTATCCAAAGCCAATTGTAAACGCAGGTATTGCGGAACCGTTGTTGTGATCATCCTGCTCATATACAGGCTGCCGCCGGTAACCAGCGTGTTTGTTTTGGCAGCTTCTGTAAAGGTCAGCGATGCCGTGGGGTCTATAGCCTGCACAAAGAAGCCCTCGCCGCTGGCTATGATATTCGCGTTGGCTGTTCCCTGTGTGCCCTGCTTGTTACCACCTATGTTAGTGCCTTCCTGGTAAACGTCATAATTGCCTGCGCCCTGCGCACCCGTTGGTATAAGTTTGTAACTGAAAGGCGAAACCTGGTTGACGATGATTCCGCTGCCGTACTGGTCCCAGTCTATCGAACTGGCATAAGGGTTGCCTACCAGGTTCATGCCTTCTACGGTAAGGTCCCCTGATATAGTCGTATAGCCCAAATTCGCCGATGATGGCGTATACCAATCGTGTACGGTAATATTGCCGGTATTCAATGTACCAACAGCATTCAGGGTATCGGTAGTAGCCGCCGCACCCGGAGTAGTGAGGGTTGCCAGACTGGCCTGTTTGCGGCTTCCCCTGAAATAGAACAGGTATCCGCTGCCCACCGGTATGTCGACAACCGGGTACGAAGGGTCGTCCATATTAATAGCTGCCGGGTTGGTAATATTAGCTATGCCCCTGTAGTTACTGTTAAAGAAAGTGGTGTATTGCGGGATATTGTTTTCGCGGTAAAGGTAGAGGGTGGGATTGCCTGCCTTGTCGAAACCTCCGCCGTCGCCGGTAAGGTAGGTATTGGTTTCCAGGTAGCTCAAACCGTAATAATTATTGGTGCCATCGTTGCCGCCATAAACCGGCGACGAAACTAGGCGATAGGCACGGTTTGCCGATACATAACGCTGCACATCCACGTTGCCGCTAATGGTGCAGCCTGAAGGAATGGTGGTAACAGTTGCCGCCCCATTTACATCAGAAACAAGCGTCAATATGTTTCCTGTGGTAAGTGTGGTATTGTTCGACATATTCAGCGTACCGGTGCTGGCCACGTAGAACTGGCCGGTCCCTGTCATAGAAACTGTTCCGCTGTTTAATGCATTGACATTAAAGAATGTAGTGCCGCCGGATGCTGGTGTTATGCTGCTGCCCACCCAGGCACTACTATTGTCCACTAGCGACAAAGTACCCGATTGGCTCAGATTCTCCGTTCCGCCGGTGGCCCGGAATGTGCCGGTATTGGTATAGGTGGTATTGAAGTTGATGGCGCCGGCCGACTGTTTGAATAAAGCTGCCGAGCCGCTGTTGTTAAAGGTGCCGTTTAAATTAATGGCCCCGGTATTCGTATCGTTGATGGTGCCGGTATTGGTAGCAGCCCCCGTAAAAGTAAGCGTACCGGTGCCATTCTGGTTGTAGGTACCGGAGTTTGTCGCAGTACTGCTGCAAGCAACCGTACCGGAAGATGTTTGGTTCACCGTGCCCGAATTGGTAAGCGCGCCGGTAAAAGTGAGCGCTCCCGAACCGCCCTGGTTATATACACCTGAGTTTGAAGTGGTGCTGCTTGCCGTAACCGTTCCGGCCCCGGATTGATTAAATGTGCCCGTGTTGGTAAAAGCGCCCGTCATGGTTAGAGCGCCGGCGCCGGTGTTAAATGTGCCGCCATTGGTGGTAGTGCCGGGAATAGTTAAGGCTACGGAGCCGTTCTGAAAGGTGGAGCCGGTTCCGGATATGAAATTCGTCGAATTGGCTAAAGTATACGTATAGTTGGGGTTCGGTGGAGTTCCATAACTTGTAAAAATCATGTTACTACCATTATTAAG
The DNA here is from genome assembly GCA_035547095.1 of Mucilaginibacter sp. GTDB lineage: Bacteria > Bacteroidota > Bacteroidia > Sphingobacteriales > Sphingobacteriaceae > Mucilaginibacter. The sequence continues at coordinate 33,367 of DASZVE010000075.1, read as the reverse complement.
CAACAATGTCGGATTGTTTGTACTTAGATTAACAGTTTCTGTGCCCGGGTCAAGTGTTATATCGCCCGAAATAGAAAGCGGATAACTTGCATTGGTGGTTGCGTCAACAGTTTTTGTTCCAGAGCCAGAAAACTCAAGGTAATTATAATTGCCGCCATTATTATCAAATACTGATGTTTGTGGGAAACTCGAGTTGGTATAAACTTCCTGGTCCACATTCCCGGAGTAGATCACTGTAGTTTTATCCCAGTTCGTACTGCCGGTTATTAATGTTTGACGGTCCATTACGTAAAAATCGTAATAATTCGAACCATACAGGCCGGTAATGGGGTCAGCACCGCTTGTGCTTAAGGCATGCGCGCCTTTAAGATTCAAAATGGTGTTCCAACCATTGCCAAATACCTGTAGCCCGAAGCGCGCCTGAGGTTGGAACTGTGTGTTGGTATAACTTATTGTGCCTGTGTTTTGAAGCTTTAATGTGCCGTTGATAGTCAACGTGCCATCTATAACGGCACAGTTTGCATTATTTACGCTAATGATGTTATGAGTTGTTGGGTCATTTTGGGTAACTGAATTAACGATAAAGTCACCTGAGACTACTGTGGTAAGGCCTAAACCTGCTGCACCATTACCGAAGTCGAAACGGGTTATATTATTCACTCCTGAAATAGCGGGCACAGTATTGTCACCTATTTTGATTGCCCCGGCATAAAGTTTACCCTTTCCATACAAATAAGTTTGAATATGGTAATCATATCCCGGCGGGAATTTATAGCCGCTATCAAGCGTACCAACTAAACCCTGGTTATTACTGTGCTGCTGTAAAAGAGTGTCAGTTACATTCAGTATGCCATCTATTCTTACATAGACATCGATTTGGACGTTGTTTGTATTGGAATTATCGCCTATTGTCACAGATTTAACCGAAATCGAGTCTCCGGACACAACATTGGGCCGTTGAGCGTTTGAATAATAGTTATTATTCATGGCAAACTGTACCATGTCAGTATTGCTGGTCTGCCCTGGATAGGTAGTTGCAGGATTGGTAGTCACTCCTCCTGTAGTAGACTTCCAATTGCTTGGCGTCTTCCAACTTGTATTTCCCGTTCCGGCTCCGTTGGTCCAATCGTAGACTGTTTGTCCGTAGGATGTGCTTACAAAGAACAGCAGGGGTATTATGAAAATTTTAAGTAAAATTCTTTTCATAAGGTCAAGCAAAAAAATGTGCGCAGGAAATTCGCGCAATAATCATGCATTAACCTTCGGATCAACCAGTTATTTCCGATAAAGCTGTTGTCCTTGCTTCGGGTAACGTGAAAAGAAATAAGGAATTAAAAAAGTTTCACAACGGGCAAAATATACGCGCTTTAGTTTGGGTAATATAAGTCGCTCATATTCCCCAACTTGTGTAACATTTACTACACCAAATGACAATAAGATACCGGCCCCATTCGGGCGATCAATAGTTATATGTTTTTAGGGTTATATTATAGTTTTACAAATTTTGTTTGGCCCACAAGGCTCTTGTCTTTGCTGTTGTATACTTGTATGATATAGCTCCCGGTAAACAGGTCGCTGACATTGGCTTGCCAGTTGGCCTGCGACGCCGAAGATTGTTTGATAATCGTACCCGCGCTGTTCACTACCCTGATATCGTAAATAGGCTGCTCGGCTGGTTTCGTGCTGGTAATGGCCAAATTCACCACGGTATTCACCGGGTTCGGGTAAACGCTCAGGTTGGTCATGTTAGCCGCGGTGGCTGTATTGATCACTACATCAGCCGTATTGGAATAAGTAATGTTGTTATTAATATCTTCCTGTTTGAGCCGGTACTGGTTATCTCCGTTTACGGGAGAGTTATCGGTGAAGCTGTAAGTACCCTGGCCCGAAGATGCTACGCTGCCGATCACTACGAAAGTTTTGCCGTTATCGATGCTGCGCTCAACAGTGAAGTTGGTATAGTTTTGTTCGTTTTGAGTTGTCCATACCGCCTGTACAGCCGGCTTACCGTCAACCTTTGATGCATTAAAGCTCAACAGCTTATAGGCCATAGCCGGGTTCTGTTCAATGGCGATGGTGAAGCGCCTTGATCCGAAAGTTGATGTATCAGAAGTATTGATCGTAAAGCTGTAGGAGGAGGTAGTGCGCATATTTACCGAATCCCTGGTAACGGCGTCTTTCAGCCATACGTCGTATACTTGCGGAATGCCGCTGATGCTTTTCATGTTCAGTTTATAGGTGCCGCCCGAGGAAGCGCCCACTTTCAGCGAGATCACCAGGCCGTTCGACAGCGGGAGCCCGTTAATAGCCAGGGCGACGTTGTCCGTCGACAAGCTCGATAAGCTCACTTTGCCGGTGCCCGTTTTATATCGCGCATCTTCAGTTGGATCGAACGCCGGTTTGGTTGAAGGATCGAAATTGATGATGATGCCGTCGGTATTCACCGTATCCATGGCCATTTGCAGACGGAGATATTGCGGAACTGTCCTGGCAATAGCTGTGCTCATGTATAGGTTCCCGCCCGTTACGAGGGTGCTTGTTTTTGCCGATTCGGTAAATTTGAGCGAGGCTGAGGCATTTATCGCCTGAACGAAGAAACCTTCGCCGCTGGCAATAATATTGGCATTTGAGGTGCCTTGTGTGCCTATGCCTCCTGTGCCGGCCTGGTAAACGTCATAATTGCCAGATCCCTGTAAACCGGTTGGGATCAGCTTATAGCTAAATTTAGACACGTTCGGCCCGTAAATGGCTGCCGACGAGTTCGTCGAGCTGAAATTATCCCAGTTAATAGAGCTCGCATAGGGGTTGCCTACCAGGTTCATGCCTTCTATAGTAGCATCGTTTGATGCGGTTGTGTAACCAAGGTTACCCGAAGAAGGAGTATACCAGTCGTGCACTGTAATCGATCCCTGGTTAAGCACGCCTACTGCATTCAGCGTATCGGTGGTAGCGGCAGCGCCGGCCGTAGTTAATGCAGGCAGTTTTGCCTGGGTGCGGCTCCCCCTGAAATAGAACAGGTAGCCGTTACCAACAGGGATATTGTATGTGCCGTCCCCTGAAATGCTATAATTCGGCGCAGCAGAAATATCAGCAATTCCCCTGAAGTTACTGTTCAGAAATGAGCTGTATTGCGGTGCCATATTCTCGCGGTACAGGTAAAGCGTTGGATTGCCTGTCTTATCAAAACCATTGCCCGGACCGGTTAAATAAGTATTGGTTAATAAATAATTGACGCTGTAAATATTGTTTGTACCGTCGTTGGCGGTGTAAACAGGTGACGATACCAGGCGGTACGCACGGTTTGCGGATACATAACGCTGTACATCCACATTGCCGCTAATGGTGCAGCCCGATGGTATGGCGGTGACCGTTGCAGCGCCGTTTACATCCGACACCAGGGTTAAGATGCCCCCGGTTGTAAGCGCCGTGTTGTTCGACATATTTAGCGTACCGGTGCTGGCCACGTAGAACTGGCCGGTCCCTGTCATAGAAACTGTTCCGCCGTTTAATGCATTGACATTAAAGAATGTAGTGCCGCCGGATGCCGGTGTTATACTGCTGCCCACCTTGGCGGTGCTGTTGTCGACCAGCGACAAAGTACCCGATTGGTTCAGGTTCTCCGTTCCGCCGGTAGCCCGGAATGTGCCGGTATTGGTATAGCTGTTATTGAAGTTAATGGTTCCGGCGGATTGATTGAAATTGCCGGAGTTAGTAAAAGCGCCGGTAAACGTAAGCGTGCCACTGCCCGACTGGTTGTAGGTACCCGAGTTTGCTGTTGTGCTGCTTGCGGTTACAACACCTGAACCTGATTGGTTGAACGTCCCCGTGTTACTCAGCGCGCCGCTAAAAATTACCCCGTTGGAGCTGCTTGTATTAAAGGTGCCGTTATTAATGGTAGCGCCGGGCACGGTAAATGCAACGGTCCCGTTTTGGAAGGTTGCGCCGCTGCCTATGGTTATTTGCGATACAGTCGGTATGGTCCAGTTTATATTGTACGATCCGTAGCTGGTAAACAAGTTGTTGTCATTGTTGAGTACGAGCTTCGGATTGTTGGTGCTCAAGTCAACCGTCTCACTTCCCGCATCAATAGTTAGGTCACCAGAAATATAAAGGGGGTAATTGATCTGGTCAGTCGTCGCATCGATCGTTTTCTTGCCCGATCCTGAGAACTCGAGATATTCATATTGACCGCCATCCTTATCGAGTACGGAATTTTGGGGGAAACTCGAATTTGTGAATACTTCCTGATCCGCATTACCCGAGTAAACCACTACCGTCTTATCTACGTTGTTTAAAGTAGGCTGGGTACTCGAGGTCCCGCCGTTGCTGATCATGGTTTGCCTGTCGACAAGGAAAAAGTCAAAATAATTCGATCCATACTTCCCATAAGTGGGATCTTTTGGCTGCGCCCATAAGGCCGTAGCCCCCTTCAAATATAAATAGGTGGCGCTTCCATTGTTATAGGCTTGCATTGAAAACCGGGCCTGAGGCTGAAATTGGGTAGTGGAATAGTTAATATCCCCGGTATTTTGCAGCCTGATTTGGCCGCCCACGGTTAGGGAGCCGGAATAAATTCCAAAGTTTGCGTTGCTCACGCTAAGAATGGCGTCGGTTGAGGCATCGTTCTTTGTTTTGGAATTAATAATAAGATTACCGCTTACGATAGTAGTAAGGCCCTGTCCGACAGAACCGTTGCCCAAACTGAACCGGGTGATATTATTTACACCATCAACCAGCGAAGTTGTATTGTCGCCTACTTGGAAGGTCTGGCAGTATACTTTTCCGCTGCCATACATATATGTTTGGATGCTGTAGTCGTAACCCGATGGGTAGGTAATGGTTCCGTTACCTACAAGGCCCACATTGTTACTGTGGTTTTGTGTGATAGCGCCGGTTACGTTTAGCTTGCCGTCTATCCTTATGTAAATAGCCGACTGTACGCCGTTCGAGCTGGTATTGTCGCCAATCGTTACCGAGGCTACCGAAACAGAATCGGCCGAAGCAAGATCGGGTCTTTGCGAATTGGTATAATAGTCGTTTATTGCAAACTGTACCTGGTCGGTATTGCTGGTCTGCCCCGGATAGGTAGTGGCTTTAACACCGTTAATGTTCCAATTCCCGGCCGTCGTCCAGTTATTGTTGTTTGCGGCATCCGTCCAGTCATAGACCGTTTGGGAAAACGCCTTGCCCGTAAGTAACAGGAACAGAACAAATATGGAAGAAAAAATTCGTGTTAAGATTTTCATATAGGTTTCTGTCAATAGTTTTTGCCAATGATCAGGTCCCGAGTTAAAGGCAATAACTGTGCTGAATGCCCCATTTACGCTTAAAAATCCGTTTTTTGCCTTTTCTGCCCCTGAAAAACCGCTATTTGCCAAAAGTTCAGGGCTTAAGCGAGGCTTACAATCATCTGGGCAGGTTTTGGTAAGTCGCTATTATTCCCCAAATTGAGCAACAATTAACCCAAAGAAAGCACTGGCATAAAATGCAGATAATCAGATTGTTGTAGTCTAATTTAGACCGATTTTACATCAGGCTAGTAATCATAATTAATTGATAATGTTAGATATATGCATATATCGCTAAAGTTGGAAATTCCCCTGTCTGAAAAATGATATAAAGCAGCAGTTTAATTTGCTATTCGGCGGCAAACCGGCCTTTCAAAAAATTTATATTTTAACTTTGCGCCCTATGGATCTGACCATAAAAGATACCGGCGACCTGGAGTTAGCTGCACGCAAACTGATTGGCTTTGCTGGTGATGAAAAAGTGTTTTTGTTTTACGGTGACCTGGGCGCGGGTAAAACCACTTTTATCCAATCGGTTTGCAAATATCTCGGGGCAACAGGTATCGCTACCAGCCCCACGTTTTCTATCGTGAACGAATACGAACGTCCGCCGGGCCGCATTTTTCATTTTGATTTTTATCGCCTTAAAAACCAAACTGAAGCGCTCGACCTGGGTTATGAAGAATATTTTTATTCCGGGCAATACTGTTTTATAGAATGGCCTGAAAAGATAAGCGAACTGGTACCGGAGCATTATATCCGGATTGATATAAAAGTTTTAAGCGAAAATGAACGTTTGTTAACTTTTAAGAAGATTTAATTTATTTTCCCTACCTTCATCATCCGGAAAAAATACGCATGAGTTCGGAATTGTACAGTGGATTTTCTGACGTCGCCAAAAAGGCGATGATGCAGCCCCAGGAGTCGATGCTGGAGGTTAAGACAAAGAAAAACAAGCTTTATATCGGGATACCCAAAGAGACATCGTTTCAGGAAAACCGGATAGCGCTGACACCGCTTTCGGTAGCCTTACTTATTAATAATGGGCACGAGGTTATCCTCGAAAGCAACGCCGGCCAGGCGGCAAATTTTTCGGACAAGGATTACAGCGAACAGGGTGCGCGTATAGTTTACGACACCAAAACGGTTTACGAAGCGAACCTGATCATCAAAATAGCTCCGCCGACGCTACAGGAGATCGAGATGATGCGGCCCCACCAGATATTACTTTCCACGTTGCAGATATCCACCCTGAAAGCCGAGTGCCTGCATGCTATGATCAGCAAAAAGATCACAGCCCTGAGCTTTGAACATCTGCGCGACGAAGGCGGTTCGTTGAGTGTTGTCAGGGCCATGAGCGAAATCGTGGGTGCTACATCGATCCTTATTGCAGCCGAGTACCTGAGCAATATATTTAACGGCAAAGGCCTGATGCTGGGAGGTATAACTGGCGTTCCGCCCACCGAGATAGTGATCCTTGGCGCCGGCACGGTCGGCGAATATGCAGCACGTACGGCTATCTCGCTTGGCGCCGAAGTAAAAGTTTTCGATCCTTCCATCTATAAGCTGCGAAGGCTGCAGAATAATATCGGCACCCGTGTATTTACATCAGTGGTACAGCCCATCGTTTTGGAAAAAGCCATTACCACTTGCGACGTGGCCATTGGCGCCATGCGCGCCGAGGACGGCCGCAGCCCCTGTATCGTTTCAGAAGCTACGGTAAGCCGGATGAAACCGAACGCCGTGGTCATCGACGTCAGCATCGACCAGGGCGGGTGTTTTGAAACATCTGAAGTGACCAACCATACTCACCCGGTTTTCAGGAAATACGACGTTATTCACTATTGTGTTCCTAATATCGCTTCACGCGTGGCGCGTACGGCTACATACGCATTAACCAATATTTTTACACCTATTTTGCTTGACATCGGCGAGCAGGGCGGGGTCAAGAATGTGATCTGGCAAAAATCAGGCGTGCGCAACGCGGTTTACATTTACGAAGGCCACCTGACCAGCAAGTTTATCGGTGAACGGTTTAATATCCCCTGCAAAGACCTCGACCTGCTGATCGTTTCGCATCGATAATCTATCTGGTTGGACTACCAACCTAATAAAAGGCATTGCCCCGCAAAGCAGGGCTCCAGGCTATTTCCCGGTCTATAACCCGACAACAGCAAGTTAAATCCCTCGTTAGTCTTCGGTTTGAACTTGCAATATTATTTCGTTTATTTTCGAATAATTTTGTTTTGTTTGTTTTTATGTCCATATTGCATCGAAATCGAAATTAAATTGACGTCAACAATAAGGAGTTGAAACCAATAGTACTTTTTCTTACACGATTATTCCTGGGAGGTACGGACAGAAAGCGCGGGTTTACCTCCGAAAGGCATAGGTTCGTGTACTGTATAATGACGCATTTTTGAAGATACCGAAATATGCTGCCGACATACCGAAGGGACAAAATATTAGAGCTTATACAGGAGGATGGCTCAGCCAAAGTGCTGGACCTGGCGAAGCTTTTTAAAGTAACCGAAGTTACGATCAGGCAGGACCTCGAAAAGCTGGAAAAGGATGGCTTAGTCATCCGCGAACATGGCGGCGCTTACCTGAAAAATATTAAGGACCAGGTTCAAACCTTTTCGTTAACGCACCAGGACAACATGGATAAGAAGGAACTCATCGCCAACAAATGCCTTGAGTTCATCGAAAGCGGGGATACGATCATTTTAGATTCGGGCTCGACGACAACCGAACTGGCCAAAAAGCTGAAGGGAATGAAAAACCTGACTGTGATCACCAATGCGCTCAATATAGCGCTAATGCTGGGCGCCGAGCCGGGTATCGAGGTGATTGTCACCGGGGGCGAGTTTAAACCGCCGACGCTATCGCTGACAGGGCAGAAGGCTGCTGATTTTTTTAAGGGATTGAATGTCCAGAAGCTGTTCCTTGCTACCGCCGGTATATCGCTGAAATCCGGGCTTACTTATCCAAGCATCAGCGACCTTGTGGTAAAGAGGGCAATGATAGAGGCAGCCGATCAAAGATACCTGGTCGCTGATTCGACCAAAATGGGGAAAACCGCGTTGGCCAGCCTGGGCGCGCTTTCACTGATCGATTATATAATTACGGACCCTGGTATTGAAGAGAAATATAAGCAGGTGTTTTACGACAATGAAATTGAATTAATTATTGCAGGTAATAAAGAATGAAAAACAGCGAGGGAAATATAACATTTGGGGTGATCATCGGGAACCGTGATTTCTTTCCGGATAAGTTGGTGAGCGAATGCAGGTCGGATTTAGTTTCGGCATTCGAAAAGGCAGGCATAACGCCAGTAATGCTTGAAGAAACCGATACCAAACTGGGCGGCGTAGAGACGTTTAACGAAGCGCGGAAATGTGCGGCCTTGTTTAGGAAACATGCGGACACCATTGCAGGAGTGTTGGTAGTTTTGCCAAATTTTGGCGACGAAAAAGGGATTGCCGAGACGTTAAAGCTATCCGGTCTGAATGTACCGGTGCTGGTGCAAGCTTACCCCGACGACCTTAATAAAATGGACGTGGTTAATCGCCGTGATGCCTGGTGCGGTAAAATTTCGGTATGTAATAATTTATATCAATTCGGTATAAAGTATTCACTTACCACCAAACATGTGGTACATCCGCTCGACGCAGGTTTTTACCAGGACCTGCTGGATTTTAAAGCCGTTTGCAGGGTAGTAAAAGGTATGCGCAGCGTGCGCATTGGCGCGGTTGGCGCTCGCCCGGGCGGTTTTAACACGGTCAGGTATAGCGAAAAAATATTACAGCGCAACGGGATATCGGTTGTTACGGTCGACCTGTCTGCCATATTGGGCAACGCCAATAAGCTGACTAAAGACGATGGCATTGTAAAGGAACGATTGGAGAAGATCAGGGCTTATTCGTCCACCGGCAGAACGCCTGATGACCGGCTCGTTCAGATCGCCAAACTGGATGCTGTATTGCATGAATTTATGCAGGAGCATGCTTTAGATGCGACCGCCATACAATGCTGGACATCGCTTCAGCAGAATTACGGTTGCAATGTATGCACCAGCATGAGCATGATGAGCGAGAATATGCTGCCAAGCGCCTGCGAGGTGGATGTAACCGGAACGCTAACGATGTATGCCATGCAACTGGCTTCCGGTTCGCCAAGCGCATTGGTCGACTGGAACAATAACTACGCCGATGACGAGAACAAATGCGTGCTTTTTCACTGCGGCAATTGGGCGAAGTCGTTCCTGCCGGATATCGAGATAAGCACCGCGCCGATCATAGGTACTTCCGTGGGCGAAGAAAACACATTCGGTGCATTGGCCGGGCGTACTCCCGCTATGCCTTTAACCTACGGCCGGATCAGCACGGACGATTCAAAAGGCATTATCAAAGCTTATATCGGCGAGGGCATGCTTACCGACGACCCGCTGAATACTTTCGGTACCAGGGCGGTAGCTAAAATAAACGATTTACAGGGCCTAATGAGATTTGTATGCCGCAATGGTTTCGAGCATCACGTGGTAATGAACGGTTCAAAAACTTCGGCAATACTCCGTGAGTCTTTTGAAAATTATATGGGATGGGAAGTAAGCGTGTTCAATTAAATCGATTGACAGGTGACGGAAAAAGATATAGCGAAAAAATCTGTTGAGTATCGTAAAAAAATACTCCAATATATCTATGCGGCAAAGGCCGGGCATACCGGCGGCAGTTTGTCGTGTATCGATATTTTAAATGTGCTGTATAACCATGTGTTGCACGTTGATCCGCGGAATTTTAAGTCGCCGGACCGCGACAGGTATATTCAAAGCAAGGGTCACACAGTAGAAGCGCTTTACGTGGTGCTGGCCGATAAAGGATTTTTCCCCGAGTCGGACCTGGAGACTTTGTGCCGGTATAAATCGCACTATATCGGCCATCCGACAAAAAAAGTCAATGGTGTTGAACAGAACACCGGCGCATTAGGCCATGGACTGCCGCTGAGCGTGGGAAACGCCTTAGCCGCCAAAATGGATACGAAAAGTTATCGCGTATTTACCTTACTGGGAGACGGAGAACTGCCCGAAGGATCGAATTGGGAGGCCGCGCTAACGGCATCGCATTATAAACTGGATAACCTGTGTGCAATTATCGATCATAATAAACTCCAGATATCGGGCAGGACATCGGAGGTATGTAATACCGATCCGATCGATAAAAAATTCGAAAGCTTTGACTGGGCGGTAAAGCATGTTGACGGTCACGACATTGGGGCGCTGATCAACTTGTTCGACTCTTTGCCTTTTGAGCAGGGTAAACCGAGTTTGGTCATTGCGCACACCGTTAAAGGCAAGGGTATCAGCTATATGGAAGATCAGTTAAAATGGCACCATGGTGTGCCCGACCCCGAACAGTATAAACAGGCTTTAATAGAATTGGAAGCAATAAGCGAAGGCGATTAATTTGACGGAAATGATAGCTGACACAGAAAATAAAACGAATACAGATAAAGCCAACCTGGAAGTTTTTGCCAAAACGCTGGAAATCCTGGCAGAAACGGATAGGGACGTGGTCGTAGTAACCAGCGACTCGCGCGGCTCGGGCAAGTTGGTAGGATACGGACAAAAGTTTCCGGCGCAAATGGTCGAGATCGGCATTGCCGAACAGAACCTGGTAGGTGTAGCCGCCGGGCTTGCTTCGGCAGGCAAAAAAGCGTTTGCCGTTTCGCCGGCCTGTTTCCTCACCGCACGCGCATTAGAACAGATCAAGAATGATGTCGCCTATTCGGATAACCCGGTAAAATTGATTGGCATTAGTGCCGGAGTGAGTTACGGCGCACTGGGCAGCACCCATCACAGCTTGCACGACTTTGCCGCGCTGCGCGCGATCAACAACCTCGTTATCGTTGCGCCTGCTGATAACTATGAAACAGCCGAGGCGATAAAACAGGCATCCGGGGCGGCATATCCGGTTTATCTCAGGTTTGGTAAAAAGGTAATGCCGACGTTGCCGACCGATGATCATTTTGAATTTGGCAAAGGCCGCGTCGTAAAAGATGGTAACGATATAGCGTTCGTTGCAACCGGCGAAACGGTATACCCCGCCTTACAGGCCGCCGAAATACTGGAACGCGAAAACGATATATCGGCAATGGTAATCAGTATGCATACCATCAAACCATTGGATTATGATCTTCTTGCATCGGCTGCAAAATGTAAGGCGTTGATAACCGTTGAAGAACATAGCGTAAACGGCGGCCTTGGCGAAGCGTGCGCCTCGTTCCTTTTGCAAAATAATTTTCATGTGCCATTCAAGATAATGGGTATACCCGATGAATACACCGTCACCGGCTCGCAAACGGAAATATTGGAACACTATGGCATTTCTAAAATAGGTATCGCCAACGAAGCGTTGAAACTATTACAATAAATGGCAGGCGTCCATGAAGTATTTGTCGACCATAAAACAATATATACTGTACGTGCTGGTGCTGGCGCTTGTATTTGGAAGCTGCAAAGCCGGCAATGGGCGGGGCACGCATAAAAAGGTTGCGGTTATCGTGTCAACCCTGAACAATCCCTGGTTCGTAGTACTTGCGCAAACTGCCGCTGCGCAAGCCAGAGCGTTAGGTTATGACACCAAGATATTCGACTCGCAAAATAACACCGCTGTCGAGGCCGATAATTTTGAAAACGCCATCAGCGCCGGCTATAATGCCATATTGTTTAACCCTACTGATGCCGACGGCTCGGTAAGCAATGTGCTGGAGGCTAAAGCAGCCGGTATCCCGGTTTTTTGTATGGACAGGGAAGTAAACTCGGTGGATGCGGCAACATCGCAAATACTCTCCGATAACTATTCCGGGTGTGTTGCCATCGGCAAATATTTCGTGGAGAAACTGCATAAACATGGAAAGTATGCCGAGTTATTAGGGCTGGTGGGCGATAACAATACATGGAACCGGTCGAAGGGATTTCATAGTGTGGTCGATTTTTTCCCCGGGCTAACGATGGTTGCCCAGCAAAGCGCTGATTTCGACCGCAATAAAGCTATGGAGGTTATGGAGTCCATATTGCAGGCGCATCCTGATATCGACGCGGTTTTTTGCGGAAACGATGCCATGGCGTCGGGTGCTTACCAGGCTCTTGTGGCAGCAGGTAAAGCGAACGACGTTAAAGTATTTGGTTTTGACGGTGCTCAGGACGTGATAGAATCGATACAGAACAAAAAAATAGTCGCCACTGGCATGCAGTTTCCGAAAGTGATGGCAAAAACGGCTGCCAATTACGCCGGCGAATACTTTAAAGGCAAACGCGACTTCCCGAAAAAGATGCCCGTTGCGGTAGAACTGGTTACCCAGGAAAATGTAAGCGACTATACCGGCTACGGTAAAAAAGATTAGGCTGTATGGGAAGGAAAGTTTTTAAATATCTAATTATCGCGGTAGCCGTCGTCCTGCTTGCTTACAATTCTGTTTATTTCAAAAAGCTTGACGAAGTAAAGGCGGAGCGGGCAGCGAATACCTTTAATGCCGCATCTTATGCGCAAAATTTCTGGAACAAGAAGCTAACGCCGGCCCTCCATTCGGCTATCGCAGTGGATAAGCTGATACCGTCGCTGGACAGTGATCCCAAACAGGCGTTCGATTCCTGGTCCCATGCGTTGGGCATTGGTAACCTGCGTTATTTTTTAATAAAGGGAAGCGGTACGGTTGCGGCGGTTGATTCAGATGATATCACCGTATCGATGGCAGGCATGGCCGGGCAAAAGATCAAAATAGCTACTGAATATATATTTGGCAATGCTGCCAGGGACGCTACCGGCCTGATTAATATTAACGATTTCAGCAGAACGATGGATTTTAACAATGTTTCGGCTGAGATAAATGCCATCATCCGGAAAAAGGTATTACCCTTATTGAAACGTGCTAAAGTTGGAGACTCAATTTCATTTACAGGGGCAATTGAATTAAACAAGGAGCATTTGAATTTATCACAAATTGAAGCTGTGCCCGTCGCAGTAAATATTTTACCACAAAAGTTATAAGCCTTGCTGGTTGCAGACAACATATCAAAGAAGTTTTCGGGTGTCACTGCCCTTGACAATGTTTGCCTGCAATTACATGAAGGCAAGGTGAATGCGATCATCGGTGAGAACGGCGCGGGCAAATCGACCCTGATGAAAATTCTGTCGGGCGTGTACACCGAATACGAGGGACGCATTATTTACAAGGGCGAAACGGTCCGGTTTAAAAACACTAAAGATGCCCAAAGCAAAGGCATTGCGATCATTCACCAGGAACTGAACCTGGTGCCGCATCTCAGCGTGGCTGAAAATATTTTTTTGGGGTCCGAGGTAACGACACCGATCGGACTGCTTGATAAAAAGCAAATGCGCGAAGCCACGAAAGAATTGCTGAACAGGCTTAAGCTGGATGTAAACCCCGATACGCAAATAGGCAAGTTAAAAGTCGGCCAGCAGCAAGTCGTCGAAATAGCCAAGGCGCTATTGCATAATGCAGGGGTGATCATTATGGACGAGCCTACTTCGGCCATTGGCGATAAAGAGGTAAAGGTTCTGTTCGACATCATTGCCGGCTTAAAACAGGAAGGCAAGGTAATCGTTTACATCTCGCATAAACTGGACGAGTTATTTGCTATAGCCGACAGGTACAATGTGCTTCGCGATGGCCGGTTCATTGAATCGGGAGAGATGAAAGGTATCAGCCACGACAGGCTGATCCAGAAAATGGTGGGACGCGAAATAGTATTCAATTCAAAGAGGAATTTATTGGGTGAAGCGAAAGTGCTGTTATCGGTAAACAACGTATCTCTCAACAAAGACAGCGAAAGAGATAAAAAGCTGCTTAAAGGCATTTCCTTCACCCTGAATAAAGGTGAAGTACTCGGTATATTCGGTTTGATGGGCGCCGGCAGGACAGAATTACTCGAAACAATTTTTGGATTGCACGCCAAAAACGCAACCGGAAGCATTATAGTCGATAATAAAGAATACCGTTTTTCGTCGCCATCACAAGCTATCCGCGAAGGTATTGCATTAGTGCCCGAAGACCGGAAAAAAGACGGCCTGGTGTTAGGGCTCGACGTTAAGCAAAACATTTGTATTACTACACTCGACCGCATGCAGCGCATGGGCGTGCTCGATAGCGGCAGGGAAGCATCCCTGGCTGAAATGTATATCGGGCGGCTGCACATCAAGACGTCATCGGCCAAACAATTGGCAAAGAATCTTAGTGGGGGCAATCAGCAGAAAATTGTGCTGGCCAAATGGCTTGCAACAGCTCCCAAAGTGCTGATGCTTGACGAACCCACCCGCGGCATCGATATACATGCAAAGACAGAGATATATAAACTGATTTCGCAGCTTGCAGGTGAAGGTATGGGAATCATCGTCGTTTCCTCCGAAATGCCCGAAATACTTGCCGTGGCCGACCGCATCCTGGTGATGTGTGAAGGAATCATCACCGCTGAACTTAGCGCCGAAGACGCAACTGAAGATAAACTGTTAATAAAAGCCATACCCAAAACTATTTGATTGATGGACGCAGCGATCACTAAATTAAATTATCGGCAATACCTGGCCCGGTTTCAGTCGTTAATAGCGCTTTTTGTGCTTTGCGTTCTCATTAGCCTATTGTCGGACAAGTTTCTTACCGTTACCAATGCCTGGAATGTAATGCGGCAGATATCGGTGAACATTTGCATATCGGTAGGCATGACGCTGGTAGTATTGACTGCTGGTATCGATCTTTCAGTCGGTTCGATCCTTGCGCTATGCGGCGCTATTACGGCCGGCTTGCTCAAAAATGGCATCGAACTACCATCCTCAAATTTATATGTTGGTTTCACTGTGCTTGGCGCTTGTGTTGCCGGCATCATTGCAGGCTCGTTGCTGGGTATGTTCAACGGTTGGACCATCACCAGGTTTAAGGTTCCGCCATTTGTCGCCACCCTCGCCATGCTAACCATCGCGCGAGGCTTAACCATGCTTTGGACCAAAGGCTTTCCCATTACCGGGCTCGGCAGGAAATTCTCTTTCCTCGGCACCGGCTGGTTCCTTGGCATACCGCTGCCGGTGTGGATATCGGGCGTTGTCGTTGTCGCAGCGATGATCATTACCAATAAGACGCGGCTTGGCCGGTATATTTATGCGATCGGCGGTAACGAAAATGCGGCCCGGTTGTCGGGTATCAATATCAACTATATCAAAGTGGCGGTGTATACCATTGCCGGCGTATTAGCTGCGGTAGGTGGTCTTATTATCACCTCGCGCCTGGATGCCGCGCAGCCCAATGCCGGCACGGGCTACGAACTGGATTCGATAGCCGCCGTCGTTATCGGCGGAACATCGCTCTCAGGCGGCAGAGGCTCTATCATGGGTACCGTTCTTGGCGCCCTTATTATAGGCGTATTGAACAACGGCTTAGTTTTGCTGAATGTATCGCCGTTTTGGCAGCAAGTGGTAAAAGGCCTGGTAATACTGGCTGCGGTAATCGTCGATAAAGTAAACAGCAAGAACGAATAATGGATACACCGGCGTATATATTAGCTATCGACCAGGGTACCAGCAGTACCAAAACAGTTATTTTCAATGGTTCGGGCGCGATCGTCGCCAGGGCAACCGAACCTCTTACATCCTATCACGAAAACGGATTTGCTGAACAAATGCCTAATGAAATTTACAGCAATGTGCTTGCTTCCGTTTCGGCTTGCATTAATGCCTTCGGGAACGATGGCGGCGATGTAAGTGCGATAAAAACCTGTGGTATATCTAACCAGCGCGAAACTTTTATCCTATGGGACAAAAGCGGAAAGCCTTTGTATAATGCAGTGCTTTGGCAATGCAAGCGTTCTATACCGGTTTGCGAGCGGCTAAAAAAGCAAGGCCTTGAGCCGCTTATTAAGCGTAAAACGGGATTGATCATTGATCCGTATTTCTCAGGCACCAAACTTATCTGGCTTTATGAGAATGTAACGGCAATTAAACAGGCCGTCGACGCAGGGGAAGCATATTTCGGAACGGTGGATACCTGGCTTTTGTATAAACTTTCTAACGGCCGGCAGTATTGTACGGATTATACCAACGCATCGCGCACAATGTTCTTCAACCTGGAAAAACTCTCATGGGATACGGAACTCCTTGAACTATTTAACTTATCGAAACTGAACCTCCCCGCCTGCAAGCCTTCATCCGATTGGTACGGCCAAACCGACTTTGACGGGTTGCTGGAAACACCTGTGAACATTTCCGCAATGATCGGCGACTCGCACGCCGCCGCTTTCGGCGAAGGCTGTTTTAATACCGGGATAGCCAAGGCAACCATGGGCACGGGATGCTCCATCCTGATGAACGTTGGTAACCAGGTGAAATATTCGAATAATGGTATGATCAGCACGATATGCTGGAGCACACGGGATAAAGTGCAATATGCGCTGGAAGGCGTCATCGTTACTTGCGGCGCCACCATTGAGTGGCTGAAAAATGAATTGGGTTTACTAACGGACAGCAAAGAAACTGGAGCCGTTGCTATGAGTATTTCCGGCAATGGCGGCGTTTACCTGGTCCCGGCATTTAGCGGCCTTGGGGCGCCGCACTGGGATATGAGCAGGAAAGCTTCCATTACCGGTCTAACCTTCAGTACCGGCAGGAACCATATCATTCGCGCAGCATTGGAAAGCATTCCATATCAAATAAAAGATATTATCGATGTAATGGAGCGCGATGCTGGCGTTTCATTGGCTGAATTGATGATCGACGGCGGAATAAGTGCCAATCAATTCGTCGTGCAGTTTTTGGCCGACCTATTGAATAAAACGGTAACAAATATTGGTATAGCGGAGGTCTCTGCCCTTGGTGCCGCATACCTTGCCGGTTTGAACCAGGGCGTGTTCGACAATGTAGAAAGCCTGGCCGGGTTGCAGAAAGGCGGAAAATCCTACCGCCCTGCAGCTGATGAAAACATCAAAGTTTATTATGAGGGTTGGAAACAAGCTGTCGGCTCGTCAAATTGATAACAGGTCCATGAAGTCGTTTTCAAGGCGCCAATTGAATTTGATCGGGTTTTGAACGACGCAGTATTAACTTTTTAAAAAAATCTTGTGTAATAAAAAACACCTAGCTATATTTGCAGCCCCAACCAGGGGAGTCCTTCGGACAAAGGAGTGGTAGTTCAGCTGGTTAGAATACATGCCTGTCACGCATGGGGTCGCGGGTTCGAGTCCCGTCCATTCCGCTGATATTTAGAAACGCCTGTAAATCAACAGTTTACAGGCTTTTTTTATTGGCGCTGAAACCTCCCGAACCTGGACAAAATTGATATAAAAACCTATTAAACGGGCTATTTAGGCGGTTTTATCACTTGATCGACTGTAGCGAATTTTCAAAATTGCCTAAAATTTACCAGCGTCATTCGTGGAGTCCTTTATACAGAAGAAAAGACGCAAGTGAATTCCAGGCGCTACCATCGCCTTTTCAATTTCCCCAACTAATTATAAGAGGCGGGAGTGATAATTCTTCAGAGCTGTGAATCGATCCAATTTAGCGTCTCTCCAAATGGAAACTATGCAAAAGCTTTGTGCATCCCTAAATAGGGAATTGGCAGGCCAAAAATGATTAAACTTCCTCCTCCACAAAACTGACCGAGATCATTTCTAACCTTGCCCATTGTCATCATTTTAGACTCTCTATTTGTTTTACTTTACTGAAAACAACCTGGGATATGAAAAAATTCAAACCCCTGTTGACATTTGTGGCGATCATAGTTTTCGCTGCCAATGCCTACGCCCAAAAGACAAAGGATTCAACCAATTATAATTTTATCACTATTGATGGCAAAGGTGGCATCCACAATCATGGAGGCACAAAACTTGGCTATATCACTAAAGGTAATATTGTGAAAGATAACCTGGGCCATACCTTATATTTCGTGGACCGAAACGGAAATGTTGTAGATGCTAAGGGCAACAAGCTGGGCAGAGCGGCGAAAAACGGCAACTATTACAATAATGACGGACAAGTTGTTCTTCAATTGAAGAATGTAGATGAAGAACGTTGTGCCATACTGGATCCGAAGGGCCATAGTTGGGGTTATGTTCACCGTAACTATAAGCTTCATGCTTGCGCTGCACATTGCTTTTTCCTTGAAAAGAAGAAATTGGAAGATGCAAGAAATGATTCGTTGGTCAGAAAAGGCAAAAATTAGTTAGATTCGTTTCCTGATGAAAAGAGCCGCAGTTATTGGTCTCATGCTGGTATACCTGTTCTCTGCTACTGGAGTAACAGTGACAAACTTTTACTGCTGTGGTTCTCTGAAGTCGGCAAGTTTGTCAATAGGTGACAGTTATGGCGATTTCTACAATTCATCCCCTGATACGGGCAATTGCTGTAAAACAATTAAGCAAGTATTTAAAGTCAGGGATCAGCATTTCGTTTCAGGCGTCTTTTTCACTTTTGCCAAATCGGCACCTATTGTTTTTGCATCGACGTTCCAACAAACTGGATTGGCGAATGACATGCAGAAATACGTGGTTTTTAATTGCCATGCCCCCCCAAGATGGCAAAGTGAAGCTATTTATACCTGGACCTGTACATACAGGATTTGATTTAATTTCTTCTCTTGGGACGACTCCGTCCTTAACGATCTTGTAATTGATCGTTCACGTAACGTTCAGAATATATCCTTGAACGGTTTATTCATTATTCGACAATAGAAATCATGAGAAAAATACTGCTAATGGCTCTTGCCATTCTTTTTACTGCTATATCAATATCTGTAAGCAAAGCGGATGGAATGAAATCGCCGTCTGGCACTACCAAAAAAGCCGCAACGGCAAAAGTTGTTTACACCTGTCCGATGCACGCCGATGTGATCAGTAATCAACCCGGCAAATGCCCGAAACCCGGCTGCGGCATGGCCCTGGTCAAAAAGGCCGATAAAGTCAAAAAGATGTCTGGAAAAATGAAAATGTAAAACGCCATGGTCAGGAAACTTATTGAAATAGCGCTCCGAAACCGGTTCATCGTTATCGTGGTAGCGGCTTGCCTGTCTGCCTGGGGTATCTATAGCGTGCGCCAAAATCCGGTGGACGCGATCCCCGATCTTTCCGAAAATCAAGTGATCGTGTTCACCGAATGGATGGGGCAAAGTCCGCAGCTGATCGAGGACCAGGTCACCTATCCGTTAGTCAGCAACCTGCAGGGTATACCCAAAGTGAAAAATATCCGGGGCACATCCATGTTCGGGATGAGCTTCGTCTACGTAACCTTCGAGGATAATGTGGATGTTTATTGGGCGCGTACCCGAGTGCTGGAACGGCTCAACTATGCGCAGCGGCTTTTGCCGCCCGGCATCACGCCTACACTTGGACCAGATGGCACCGGAGTGGGTCATATTTTTTGGTACACGCTTAATGCGAAGAAAATGGATCTCGGCGAGCAGCGCGCCTTGCAGGACTGGTATATCAAGTTTGCTTTGCAGACTGTCCCGGGGGTTGCCGAAGTTGCGTCATTCGGAGGTTTTGAAAAGCAATACCAGATCATCATCGACCCGGTGAAACTTCAATACTACAACATTACGTTGATGGACGTGATGAACAAGGTAAAGGCAAATAATAATGATGTGGGCGGCAGGAAATTCGAGATGAGCGACATGGCTTATATTATACGTGGACTCGGCTATATTAAAAACAAGACAGATATCGAAGACATTGCCGTCAGTAATAATAAAGGCGTCCCCGTGCGGATAAAGGACATTGGTGCCGTTCAGATGGGCGGTGACCTTCGTCTGGGCATATTCGATCAAAACGGCGAAGGCGAAGTGGTAGGCGGCATCGTAGTGATGCGTTACGGGGAAAATGCTGATAAGGTGATCCATGCCGTAAAAGAAAAGATGTCGCAGGTGCAAAAAGGCCTGCCGGAAGGTGTGACATTCCACACTGCTTATGACCGGAGTACGCTCATTGAAGAAGCCATACAATCTATAAAAGGTACGCTGATCGAACAGTTGATTGCAGTATCCATTGTGGTTATCATTTTCCTGTTTCACTGGCGCAGCGCGCTGATCATTTTAATTCAGTTACCGATTTCTGTTGCAGTTAGCTTTATCCTGCTCCAGGCATTTGGCCTATCTTCTAACATCATGTCGCTAACAGGCATCGCGCTCGCCATAGGCGTTGTGGTCGATGACGGCATCGTCATGGTGGAGAACGCTTACAGGCATCTTTCAGAGGAACAATTAAAAAGGAGGGCGTCATGAACTGGTTTAAAAAATATCAGGACCCGATGTCAGCTCAGGAAAGGCTGGCAGTAATCGAACGAGCCGCCAAGCAGGTGGGTCCGGGGGTGTTCTACTCCAATTTGGTTGTGATCATATCATTCCTCCCGGTGTTTTTGCTGGTTGGTATGGAAAGCAAGCTCTTCAGCCCGCTTGCCTGGACGAAGACATTTATTCTTTTGGTCGACGCATTTGTCGCTGTAATGCTGACGCCGGTGCTGATCTCATTCTTCCTGCGCGGAAAACTAAAGCCCGAAAGTGCGAACCCTATTGTACGCGGCCTGGAAAAAGTATATAAACCAATTTTACGGACATGTCTCAGGTGGCGCAAAACGACCATCGTGATCAACCTTTTGTTCCTTGCAACCGGAATTTTCATGTTTAGCCGCCTTGGATCGGAGTTCATGCCTCCTTTAGACGAAGGCTCGATCCTTTTCATGCCCGTTACCTTGCCCGATATCTCTAATTCGGAAGTGAAAAGGTTGCTGCAAGTTCAGGACAAGATTATCAAATCTGTCCCTGAAGTTGAGAACGTTTTGGGCAAAGCCGGACGAGCCAATACTGCAACAGATAACTCGCCCATCAGCATGATTGAAACCATGATCCTGCTAAAACCAAAAAGCGAATGGCGGCCCGGAATAACCAAGGAGGCGATCATCAATGAGCTGAACGATAAACTACAAATACCGGGCGTCACCAACGGGTGGACGCAACCGATCATCAACCGAATCAATATGCTCTCTACGGGCATCAGGACGGATGTCGGCATTAAGGTCTATGGTCAAAACCTCGACAGTATTTATGCTTTTTCACAAAAGCTGAAAAAAGGATTGGATGGTGTGCCTGGCGTAAAGGACTTGTATGTTGAGCCAATTACCGGGGGTAAATACATCGACATTGCTGTAAAACGGGATGAGATCGGGCGCTATGGGTTAACGGTTGATGACGTTAACGCAACTGTAGAAAGCGCCCTGGGCGGCATGAAGTTAACCACGACCATAGAAGGACGGCAGCGCTTTTCTGTCAATGCCAGGTTTGGACAGGATTTTAGGAATAACCTGGAAGCGATAAAGCGATTGCAGGTACAGACGATGGATTTTGGCCCGATCCCGCTGGAAGCCGTTGCCGATGTAAAAATATCCGAAGGTCCTCCTATGATTAATTCCGAAAATGCCTTGCTACGCGGCACGGTATTGTTCAATGTCCGGGACAGGGACCTGGGAAGCACGGTTACAGAAGCTCAGCAAAGGCTTGAACAGATGGTACAGAAAATGCCAAAGGGCTACTATATCGAGTGGAGCGGTCAATGGGAAAACCAGGTTCGGGCTAACAAGACCCTGAAAATGATTTTGCCGGTCGTGCTGTTATTGATATTGATGGTGCTGTACTTCACTTATCATTCTTTTAAGGAATCGGTCTTGACGATGATCACAGTACCTTTTGGGTTGGTTGGCGGGGTCATTATGATCTATTTCTACCACGTCAACTTATCCGTCGCAGTAGCGGTCGGTTTCATTGCGCTGTTCGGGATGGCGGTAGAGTTAGCAATACTGATGACCATTTACTTGAATGAAGCTATGCAAAAGTTGGTGGACGACAAGGGGAACTCAGACCAGACCATAACTCCAACTGATCTGAGGGAATATATCGTCGCGGGTGCGGCCAAGCGGCTCAGGCCGGTAGTAATGACCGTATCCGTTGGGCTTTTTGGCTTGATACCGGTATTGTGGGCAACCGGTGTTGGAAGCGATGTAATGCGCCCAATTACTTTACCGCTGATCGGCGGCACGATCAGTACTATCATTTTCGTCATGTTCGTGACCCCGGTAGTGCTTGAGATTGCCAAAGAACAGGAACTGAAACGGAACGGAAAAATAACGTTGATACACGCCGGCAAGCGTGAGACTGATAAATAGAACGCTCATGAAAACAAACAGGATATTTTTAACGATCATCTGCGGGCTTTTAAGCTTCCGTACAAATGCGCAGGTCGTTAACCTCGATACGATATATAATAAACTAAGATTAAGCAACCCAACCCTTAAAATGTACGACGCTGATATCCGTTCGATGGACGAGGCGGCGAAAGGGGCAAGAAGCTGGATGCCTCCTGAATTAGGAGCGGGTATGTATATGGCGCCCTACGACACCAAAATGTGGAACGGCAGCATGGGGCAACCCGGCATGGGGCAGTTTATGATATCCGCGCAGCAAATGTTGCCTAATAAAAGCAAACAGGATGCCGAAGCGAAATACATGCAGGCGATGTCTTCGGTGAGTAAGGAACAGAGAACCTATTCCCTTAACGGGATGTATGCGGACGCACGCAAAAATTATTACGAATGGCAAATTGATAAAAGAAAACTTGCTATCCTTTTGCAGGACGAAAAGCTGCTGCATTTTATGATAGAGAGCGCGGAACTGAGATATAAGAACGGCATGGAAAAAATCGGCGCATATTATAAGACCAAAGCTGCTTTGGGAAATATCCAGAATATGCGCATCATGCTGGAAAGTGAGACCAAACAAAAAAGGATCGCACTTAATACGCTGATGAACCAGGACAAGGATTCGCCTTTTGATATCGATTCTGCTTATACAATCGAAGATTTCTCAAAGGTCAGCATTGACAGCAGCACCTTTGTCAATTCACGAAGCGACATCAAAGCGGTGGAAAGGAATATTGATCTTACTCATTTGCAGCTCAACCTGGAACGGACCAAGCTGAAGCCCGAATTTGGCGTCAGGTATGACCACATGATCGGTTTAGGCAATGCCCCATTGCAATATACCCTGATGGCGATGGTGAAGATCCCGATAGCACCCTGGTCATCCAAAATGTATAAAGCCAATATCGAGGGCTACAAGTGGAAAGCTGAGTCGCTGAACCAGGAAAAGGCAATGATCATAAACGAGGCGGAGGGTATGACCGCTTCTATGATCGCCGATTTTGACGCTAAGAAAAAGCAGGTCAATTTGTTTGAAAAGAACATTATACCGGCATTGAGAAAAAATTTTCAAACGATGCAGCTGGGCTACGAGCAGAACACCGAAGAACTGTTTATGCTCTTTGATGCGTGGGAAACGCTCAATATGACCCAGCTGGATTATCTCGATCAGTTGAAACAATTATTGATCATGCAGAGCGAGATTGAAAAACAACTCGAAATCAAATGATACGAAAAATGAAACAATCACTTTTTATATGGGCCATATTTATAACCGGAATGGTCTTGTCGTACGGTTGTAGTCAAAGCCAGAACAAAACAGGTAACGAGATGGACGGCATGGGTATGGGCATGAACGGAATGGAACACAAAGACACGCTCAACCTGTCATCCGTTTTAAAACCATCGAACGAGTTTGTCCTATCTTCTATATCAACGATAACCTTAACCGCTGATACCATAACGCCCGCTATTAGTTCCGTTGGAAATGTAGCGTATGATATGCGCAAAGTCGGGATCATCTCTTCATTAGTGTCTGGCCGTATTGATAGGTTGTACACGCGGTACCGCTACCAGGAAGTGCACAAGGGCGAACGGGTTATGGATATTTACAGTCCGGAGCTGCTGACCGCTCAGCAGAACCTGCTATTCCTGTTGAAAAACGACCCAGGCAACAAAGCTTTAATTGATGACGCGATGCAAAGGTTATTGCTGCTTGGGATGAGCAATAAGCAACTTACACAATTGGCCATTAGCCGCGTCCCGTTCATGGACGTCCCGGTTTACAGCAATTACGATGGCCATATTCATGACGGCGGCGATAATAGTATGAACGCAGCTCAACCTTCAATGAACGCGATGCCGTCAGATATCACACCATTATCGGTTAAAGAAGGGGCCTATATCCAGAAGGGTCAGCCTGTATTTGATGTATATAATCCGGGGAAGTCCTGGATATTGTTAAGCATTTACCCGGATGACCAAAATAAAATTAGCACGGGCGACCGTGTCGACATCATCCCGGAGGCAAGCAGTGAAGAAGTAATACATGGAACAATAAATTATGTCGAGCCTTTTTTCAGGAGCAATACAAGGACATTAACGGCGCGCGTTTACTTTGACAATTCAAAGATGAAACTGCCCATCGGCAGCCAGGTCAAAGCAACTATATATTCCCGGCCTATTACTGCAAACACGCTACCTGAAACGGCTATAGTATCGCTTGGCCTTAACCAGGTTGTTTTCAAAAAAGTAAAAGAAGGTTTCAAAGCGATAAAAGTTGTAGCCAGTAAACGATATAATGGCCGGGTGGCCATCCTGGCCGGATTAACCTCGGCAGACACTATTGCTGCTAATGGTCAGTTTTTAATGGATAGTGAAAGTTTTATAAAAATCAATAAGCAATGAAAACGATACCATTGTTCATCATAATCATTTCGCTTGTTGCGTGCCAGCAAAAGCAACCTGCGAAAACGACCACATCACACAATCAGCAGGACATGCCGATGGACAGCGATACCATTTATTCCTGTTCCATGCACACGCAGGTGATCAGGCATCATCCGGGTAAATGTCCTATTTGCGGCATGACCCTGATCAGGGTTAGCACAAGCAAAGCCGTCGGACCAGACGAGATACAACTAACCGCCAGGCAGGTGCAGTTAGGAAACATTACATTTGATACTATCGGTCATGGTTTGATGCGAAACTCCTTTACCCTGACCGGTACACTGGGGTTTGATCAGTCAAAAATCACCCAGATCAGTTCGCGGGTCATGGGCAGGATCGACCGGCTATATTTTAAGACGGAAGGACAATATGTAAGAAAAGGCGACAAACTATATGATCTGTACAGTGAAGACTTGAATAACGCTAAAAGCGAATATATCCTCGCCATGGAGAAGAAAGCGGCATTAGACAATAGCCTGGTTGATTTCGATCAGGTTATTCAGAGCGCCAAAAACAAGCTGCTATTATGGGGCCTAACAGAATCCCAGGTCAGGGAACTGGCAACACGTCATCAAGTCGGCCTTACCACAACATTCTATAGTAAGGCCGATGGGTATATTACAACAATGAATACAAAAGAGGGGGAATACGTCATGGAGGGCGGCCCGGTCATGCAGCTGGCGGATTTGTCAACCGTTTGGGCTGAAGCCCAACTTTACAGTTCAACGTATGGCGCTGTTAATAAAAACGCAAGCGCTGATATCCTTGTACCTGAGCTAAACCAAATCCTGACAGGTAAAAGGTTGGAATTTGTTAACCCGGAACTTAATCCGGATTCCAGAATATTGTTGCTAAGGACGAGCATTCCCAATCCGGGCAATAAACTAAAGCCTGGCATGGCGGTTTATATCAACATTCATAACCCCGGCCACAGTGGTCTTTCCTTACCAATCGACGCTGTGCTGCGTGATGGAAATGGCGCAAGCGTATGGGTCGCGCTAGGTAAGAACATGTTCAAAAGCGTAATGGTCGACGTTGGCGCGGAGAACGGCGACAATATCGAGATAACGTCAGGGCTTAGTGAAGGAGATGTGGTGGTAAGAACGGGTGCTTATTTACTGAACAGTGAGTATATTTTTAAAAAGGGGGCGAATCCAATGGCGGGAATGAAAATGTAATTTTTATCATCAAATATATCTAACATGGAACAGCATCATACACATCACGATCATGAGGACACAAATGCCCACGAGCATCATAATATGGCACACACCAGTCACGGTCATGACCATATGATATCCGATTTCCGCAAACGCTTCTTTATTGTCCTTGTGCTCACCGTACCGATACTGCTATTGTCGAAAATGATCCAGCACTGGTCAGGCATTCATTTAATCTTCCCAGGATCACAATATGTGTTGTTCGCCTTATCGTCTTTAGTTTTCTTTTATGGCGGGTATCCCTTTCTGTCGGGACTGGTTAGTGAGATTAGGGATAAGAAGCCGGGCATGATGACCCTGATAGGCTTTGCCATAACCGTTGCATTTATTTACAGTGTGGCAACTGTTTTCGGCTTGCAAGGGATGGACTTTTTCTGGGAGCTGGCAACGCTGATACTGATTATGTTGCTCGGTCACTGGATAGAGATGAAATCGGTCGCGGGAGCCTCGCATGAACTGGAATTGCTAGTGCAACTGATGCCTTCGGACGCTCATCTGGTTCATGGCCAACACGTCATGGATGTGAAAACAGATACGCTCAAAGAGGGCAACATCATTTTAGTCAGGCCGGGCGAGAAGATAGCGGCTGATGGTACGGTCACCGAAGGTGAGAGCTACCTGAATGAGTCAATGCTCACGGGAGAATCTGTGCCAGTGCATCGTGGCAAGGGTGATAAAGTGATAGCCGGTTCCCTGAATGGAAACGGAGCGCTGAGAATAGCTGTTACCCATAGCGCAAAAGATTCTTACTTGTCGCAGGTGATCAAATTGGTAAATGATGCGCAGAATGCAAAATCAAACACCCAGTTGCTCGCTGACAAGGCAGCTCAATGGTTAACTATTGTTGCCATCGGGTCAGGTATAATTACTTTTTCGGTATGGTTCTTTTCGGGCAGGGAACTCGCCTTTTGTATTGAGCGGATGGTAACGGTTATTGTAATTTGCTGCCCTCATGCACTGGGGTTGGCTGTTCCTTTGGTCGTTGCAAGGTCCACAGCTTTGTCTGCGAAGAACGGTTTGCTTATAAAAAATCGTACAGCCTTCGAGAATGCAAGGAAAATAACCACACTGGTATTCGACAAAACGGGAACGCTGACTTTAGGGAAGTTTGGCGTATCAAAAATAACTGCACTCGGCGATTACTCAGAGAACGACCTGATCCGGCTTGCCGCCGGTTTGGAACAAAACTCTGAACACCCGATTGCTACGGGGATTGTCGAATTGGCCAGGGAACGCTCGATTGCAATACCCAAAGTTGAAGATTTCAAAGCATTGACGGGTCAGGGAGTGGAAGCAACGGTTGACCGTAAACATATCAAAGTCGTAAGTCGGGGCTATTTAGATGACAATAAGATAGATGTTGTTCAGCCCTTTACAATGGAGGAGGCGGAGACTGTTGTGTTTGTTATGGTAAACGACCAGGTGGCCGGTAACATAGCCTTATCGGATACTATAAGGCCGGAATCGGCAGAGGCGATCAAGACCTTGCATGAGAATAATATCAAATCAGTACTGTTAACGGGTGATAATACGAAAGTTGCTCGGAGTGTAAGCGACAAACTAGGCATGGACAAGTTTTATGCGGAAGTGTTGCCGCATGAAAAACTGGAAAAGATTAAGGAACTGCAAAACACAGGTGAATATGTCGCCATGACGGGCGATGGTGTGAACGATGCTCCAGCGCTCGCCCAGGCGAATATAGGTATAGCCGTAGGTTCAGGCAGCGACATCGCCGCTGAAACCGCCGGAATCGTATTAGTCAACAGCAATCCCAAAGATATCGTGAGCCTGGTACTATTCGGGAAAGCAACTTACCGAAAAATGATACAGAACCTGATCTGGGCTACTGGTTATAATGTGGTAGCCCTGCCGCTTGCGGCTGGTGTTTTGTATTCATTTGGTATTTTGCTTAGTCCGGCTGCGGGTGCAGTGTTAATGAGTTTAAGTACGGTGATTGTTGCAATTAATGCGGGCTTGCTGAAAATAAAAAAGCCGTAGGCCTGTTGACGCAAGTTTGATGGATTAATGATTTTACTTGCTATGACAGAAACTTTTTCATTTCTGCGGCTGTTCACTTCGCTGCAGGTGGCGGCGTTGACAGATAAGTTAAAAAATTAAAGCCTCTAAGTATCGCACCTCGAGGCTCCATACCTAAACCTTATCACGCGCTGCAACTATGGGTTGCAACGTCGCATTAAAGTTAGCGTTTTATCATGTTAAAAAGAAATTTAGATCTATTTGACGTCAATCTTTCAAATGGAAGTATGGCCGTCGTCCCATATATCTGTACCGTCATTATTTAACTTCTGTTTCAGCGGGGTTTGTAGTAAATGCATTTGTGTCGCATTACATAAGCGATTGCATGTTTTATTTTAGAATCGGTGGATGTTTTCGCGATCAGCTGGGGCCTTGATAACTTCTTGTTACAAAAAAATTGAAAATGAAAAAGTATTATCAGTGCAACCAATACTTAATTAACAAATTGACGTAACGTTCGAATCAAACTTTTTCCATCCAATGGCTTTAGGAGACACGCGTCTGCATGTGTGTTTTTTGCAGCCAGACCATAGTCGTGAGCATTCGACAAAAGCACAACCCTTATGCTTTGTGTTTGGATGTTTAATTTTAGCTGTGCGCACAAGTCACTTTCATCGATGCAATTTAGATGACAATCAATCAGAACGATGTCCGGCGCCAAAACTTCTACCTCCCACAAGCTTAACTCATGGACTGCACTAAATACTTCCAAACCCAAGTCAGGCGCACTGAAGTTTATTATATTCAATGTCGGTACATCCTGATCTATCGCCAGCAATCGTTTCATATTTTAGAAATAAAAACTAAAATAATGCTGACCAGATTGGCTAACAATGACATCCATCACTTATCTGCTTTTGGCGCTTTGGATGAATCGGCTATCGTCGCCATCACAGATCAGAAAGGCACGATATAATATGTAAATGATTATTTCTACAGAATATCAAAGTATGGCCGGGAAGAATTAATAGGGCAGGATCACCGAATTATTAACTCATCTTATCATGATAAGAAATATATCCGTAATGTATGGACAACAACAATTGCCAATTGAAAAACGTGGACTGGGGAGTTCAGGAACAGGGCAAAACACGGAACCTACTATTGGGTGGATACTACGATTATTCCATTTTTGAATGACAAAGGAAAGCCATACCAGTATCTTTCGATCAGATGGAACATTACAGCGCGAAAAGAGATCATTTCTGCATTTCAGGAATCAGAGAAACATTACAGCGATTTATTTCACCTTAGTCCACTGCCAACGTGGATATGCTCGATAGCGAGTTTGCGGTTTTTAAAGGTCAATGAAGCGGCTATCCGGCCTTATGGCTATAGTCTCAAAGAGTTGATTTCCATGACGGAACTTTGAATCAGAACCATGCTGATTTCAATCCAGGCGGACCATCGGTGGCATTATCATTTCCAGCGACAATGCACCGCGACAAGTTTATGTTAACATACATAATCCCGATCTTTCCGATCCTTGTCCAGGGCCTGACAATTCTCGCCATTCAGATATTAGTTCAATGTACCCTTTAGGCCGTTGGCCCAGGTAATCAGACTTTGCTTTTCAGCTTCAGAAAGAACTGCATCGCGATGAATTACTGTATATATACTCATTGGCATTTCCCCATCCTTCACTTCGTCGGTCAGTTTGTCAAATTTTTCCCGCTTTTGGGAAGAACTATAATTGCTAAACTCGTCGAAATTCAGGTCTTCCTTACCTTCATTCACATCATGCGCGAGCAGCCAGGCTACTGGCTGGATATTATTGTACCATGGATAATATGTATTGTTCGAGTGACAATCGTAACAACTGCGCTTTAAGATGGCTTGAACATCTTTAGGGACAGGATAATGCTTATCTATGCTATTTACAAACGGTCCTGCGGAAATATTTTTCCCCGGGCGAATGAATTGGATTGCGACCAATATCACCAACAATCCAAGGACTATTTTTTTTATTAGTTTCATAACGTATAGATTAAACTTTTACACCGAATAAATAACCTACCAGCGCAGATAGCCCCATCGCCAGCGTTCCCCATATCGTGATTCGTAAAATAGCTTTACTAACGCTCGAACCTCCTGTTCTTGCAGCTATGGCACCTAATATGATCAGGAAAATGATTGTGAATCCGTACAGGTAGTATTCCATTTGTTTGACAGGGGAAAGCAGGATTACCAACAGTGGCAATACTCCGCCAGCTGTAAACGACGCCCCTGATGCTAATGCGGCTTGTATCGGTTTGGCCTGGCTGATCTCATTGATCCCAAGTTCATCTCGGATGTGCGTAGCTAATGCGTCCGCTTCGGTCAATTCTTTTGCCACCTGCATCGCGGTCCCTTTTTTAAGTCCCCGTTTCTCGTAGATCTGGGCCAGTATGGCGAGCTCCGCATCGGGCATTTCCCGGAGTTCCATCTCCTCGCGCCTGATGTCCGCCTTTTCTGTGTCGGTCTGTGAACTGACGGAGACATACTCTCCGGCGGCCATTGATAATGCCCCGGCGACAAGGCCGGCAACTGTGGCCAATAGGATCGGTTGCTTAGCACTGCTTGCAGCGGCCACCCCGATCGCCAGGCTCGAAATGGAGATGATACCATCGTTGGCGCCTAATACAGCGGCCCGGAGCCAGTTACTCCTGTGGATATAATGGCTGTCCAGGTAATTGTCAATTGTTAACATACATTATGGTTAAAGTTTGCTGCCAGGCACTTATTGCGAAGTAACGAAAAGCACACTTTGTTTTTTATGATGAATATCCGGATAATAAATGACTGTCAGCAGCTTTTAGACCGACTCTGATACGGTATGTAACCGGTTACGGCTGTCTCAGTACCGCATCAAAAAAAGGTAAGCAGAAAAGCTGCAATTAAAAACGAAATTCGTTTGACGACTTCCGAACGGAAAACAAAACTACTGATCAGTACTACGAGTCCTGCCATAGGAGCAATAATGGGTAGACGATTTAATATCAAGTGGTAGAGTGCTGAGTTCATATTATTACAATCTCAACGATGGTTAGTGGACGTATTTATTTTAAGATCAACCTCCCTCTTCAGCCTATCTCGGACGTGCCTGGTTGTATCATAATAAAAAATTAAGGTTGCAACTATTCAAGCTCTTTCATACGGTATAAATGATTTTAGTCATCGCAGCAAATGACATGAATCATTTGAAAACAGTCCGTTTGAATTAAACTTTGTTCGTGTAACAGTCCAAAAATAATTCTAGTTATGAAAAATCATACCCAGGCTCAATCAGTTCGCAAACAGCTTGAATTAAAATCATACGAGCAATTCTTACTAGCGAAAAAGCAATTTGCTCCATTTCATTTATTAATTGTGGTGATTAGCCTTTCTTTTGTCTCTTGCGGCCCTAACAACCACGAACCAGCGAAAATTACATTCAAGGATCACATGGCTGCGGAAAAAAAGACCATTGAGAATATGAAATCAGCTTACGCAGGTGAAGTTAACGCTGCAGCTAAATACCAGGCATTTTCCCTCCAGGCGGATAAAGAGGGTTATCATCACATTGCGGTACTTTATAAGGCGGTTTCAGCATCTGAAAATATACACGCTACCAATCATAAGGCTGTAATTGAGGACGCTGGATCAAGTGTGCCAGTCACTAACCCTAGCTTTGTGGTAAAAACTACAAAGGAAAACTTAACAGATGACATTGAAGGAGAAACCGAAGAGGCAAAAACAATGTATCCTGAGTTTTTGAAAACAGCGGAAACTGCTGAAAATCATATTGCATTCTTAAGCCTTACTTACGCTATGAAAAGCGAAAAAAAACACAAGTTCTTTTTTGAACAGGCATTAGGAGATATCAACAGCAACACCCTAAACAGTTTGCCATGGGTTTATTTCGTTTGCCCTGTTTGCGGAAATACCTATGCAACAGCTCCGAAACACTGCGATTTTTCATTGACAGAGGGAAGCAAATTTATCAAGTTCGAATAATCGGTTACTATTCATCGTTCGAAATCCTCAACATTGAACTACCAGTTTCGAAGCCGATTGCCTGACGGTAAGATATGTGTGGGTTCAAAGTGGGATAGGGCTGTCCGAAGAATCTTGACTGTAAATGCTGATAGCGTTGTTTGATGCCCAAATGCTTTTGTTCCGTAGCTCGTTTTGCTCAGCAAGCGTTGAAAAATACCGTGAAAACACGGGTTGTACATTTATTGACAAATAGGGAACTTTAATATAGTAAATCCGTTTTAGTTACTTAATCATCCAACCTGATTAGTGAAAACTGATAATCCTAATGGTTTAATTGCCGCAGGCTTTACTCCCAACGATCAGGACAGTGAAAATCTGCGCTTCCGGAAATTGATCGAAAACAGCCACGACGGTATTACCCTTCTCGACAACAATTTTAATATTATCTTCCGCAGCAATTCAGCCGAACGGATAGTTGGCTGGAAAACAATAGACCGAATCACCAAAAACGTTACCAATGTGGTCCACCCTGATTGCCAGGGTCGTATCCGTGAGTGTCTTGGCGAGCTCCTCTCCGATCCGTCGAAACCCAGGACTTGCGTTTTCAGGTCGAAACATTCCGAAGGCCATTATATCTGGCTCGAGGGCATTTTTACCAACTTCTTGGACGACCCGGATATTGCGGCAATTGTTTGCAATTTCAGGGACATTTCGGAGTCAATGCTGAATGATGAAAAGATGCAACAGATCATGCAGGAGCTATTGGCTTACAAGCACGCTTTGGATGAATCAGCTATCGTCGCGATCACTGATCAGAAAGGCATCATACAATATGTGAACGATTATTTCTGCAGGATATCTCAGTATAGCAGGCAAGAATTGATCGGGCAGGATCACCGCATAATCAACTCATCTTATCATGACAAAGACTATATCCGTAATTTATGGATAACCATTGCCCGTGGAAAAGTATGGAATGGGGAGTTCAGGAATAAGGCGAAGGACGGAACCTACTATTGGGTGGATACTACCATTATTCCTTTTTTGAACGATAAAAGAAAGCCATACCAGTATCTTTCGATAAGATGGGATATAACCGCGCAAAAAAAGATCATTTCAGCGCTCCAGGAATCAGAAAAACGTTATAGTAATTTATTTCACCTTAGTCCGCTTCCTA
>DASZVE010000074.1:0-4776 GCA_035547095.1 Mucilaginibacter sp. | reverse complement strand
CGAAGCGCAGGCTATGGCCGCTGCGGTGAAGCAATATAACGGCAAGCTGACCGTAGCGCACTATCGCCGCGCCCTGCCAATGTTCCTGTTTGTAAAAGACCTGTTGGCGAAAAATACCATCGGCGATGTCCGTACCGTACAAATCAGGATGTGGAAAAGCATTAAACCGGACCTGGTTGCCGATTCGGGAACCAATTGGCGGGTACATCCCGAATTATCAGGAGGCGGTTATTTCCACGACCTTGCGCCGCACCAGCTCGACCTGATGCTTTATTACTTTGGCGAGCCTGAAAAATATCATGGTTATTCATTGAATCAGTCCAACGCCTACCCTGCCGACGACCATGTTTGCGGCGGGATTGTGTTCAAAAACAAGGTAGTGGTCAACGGTTCGTGGAGCTTTAACGTTGCTGAAAGCCAAGCCGTTGATCTTTGCGAAATGATCGGCACCAAAGGTAAAATCAGCTTCCCGTTTTTTGGAACCGTTGTGAGCTGGGAAAATGAAACCGGCAGTGAAACCGTCAATTTTACTCATCCCGAACATATCCAGCAACCGATGATCGAAAAGATCGTTGCTTATTTCAGAGGTGAGGGACCGAACCCCTGTCCCGTTGAAGAAGCTGTTACGTTGATGAAGATACTGGATGCGTTTACGGGTAATATTTAAGACCTAAGAAGTTTCAAAACTTCTTAGGTCCTATTATGCATCAGCTCTTCTTTTTCGGCACCTTGGCGCCTTCTTTACGTGCCTCGGATAAACCAATAGCTACTGCCTGTTTACGGCTTGTTACCTTTTTACCGCTGCCGCTTTTCAGCTTGCCTTCCTTCATTTCGTGCATGGTCTTTTCAACCTTTTCACCGGCTTTTTCAGAATATTTTGCCATGATTTTATGTTTTTAATAGATGTTATTTATTAACAACGCTTCGGTCAAAACAGTTTTCCGGCGATTTTAATTACATTTATCAGGATGAGCGGCATACCCGAAACAGATCTGATCCTTAACCCTGATGGAAGCGTGTACCACCTCAATTTACGGCCTGAGGATATTGCCAAAACGATCATCACCGTCGGCGACCCGGATCGGGTTCATGAAGTAAGCAAACACTTCGACCGGGTGGAACTGCGTAAATCCAGGCGGGAATTCGTGACGCACAGCGGGTACATTGGAAACAAGAGGTTGACTGTACTTTCCACGGGCATCGGCACAGACAATATCGATATTGTGCTGAACGAATTGGACGCATTGGTCAATATCGACCTGGAGAACCGCATACCGAAGAAACAATTGAGCAGTCTTGACATTATCCGCATCGGCACTTCGGGCGCCATACAGGCTGACATTAGTTTAGACAGCATCCTGGTATCGGAAGCGACCTTCGGGATGGATACGCTGATGCATTATTACAAGTACCAGAACAGCGCGAGCGAAAAACAATTATTAGCAGACTTGAAAAACATACTGCCTGCCGGCTACCTGCTTCCGCCTTATATTGCATCCGGCAGTCAGCACTTGATTGGTACATTGGCAAACGACTTTCCGAAAGGATTAACTATAAGCGCGCCGGGTTTTTATGGTCCGCAGGCACGCGAATTGCGTGCCAGTCAAAGAAACAAAGGCCTGATGGAGTCTATACAAAATTTCAGATCAGGTGAAAAGCGCATCACTAATCTTGAAATGGAAACGGCTGGCATCTATGGACTCGCGTCTATTCTTGGCCATCGTGCTATTTCGTTCAACGTGATATTGGCCAACCGGGCGACCGGCAAATTCAGCGCACAGCCGCAGGAAGCGATAGGTAACACTATCAAACAGGTTTTGGAGAAGGTTTGTCATCCGTGATTAGTGGTCTGTGATTAGTATCGTGCGATGAATTTTAAACCCAATCACAAGCCACTAATCACTAATCACAATTTATACTTACCTTCAACACAATAATAACATTATTAGTGTTACCTGAAAGCCAACTCAAAACCCCATGCCTTCAAAAAACGCCTCAGCTCCATTCTACGAAAAACTTTCACTGGTACTGGTCGGGCTGATTGCCTTATGCTATATCGTCATTCTCGGCAAAGGCCTGCTCGACCCGCTGGTATTTGGCTTTCTTTTTGCCATACTACTGCTACCCGTGTGCAGTTTTTTAGAAAGAAAGCTTCGCCTGCCGCGCAGCCTCGCCTCCTTGCTGTCCATTATCCTGCTGATTGTTTTTATTGGCGGCATACTGTACCTGGTTGGCTCCCGGATTTCGGCAATGGCCGACGACTGGCCCGAATTGAAAAAGCAAATAAGCCAGTCGGTGGAGGACCTGCGGCAGTGGATACAGAACAGCTTTCACATTAACATGGATAAGCAGATGGATTATGTTCATAGCGCTACCAG
Organism: Mucilaginibacter sp.; assembly: GCA_035547095.1. Lineage (GTDB taxonomy): Bacteria > Bacteroidota > Bacteroidia > Sphingobacteriales > Sphingobacteriaceae > Mucilaginibacter. The sequence goes on along the minus strand of DASZVE010000074.1, from coordinate 2,398 downwards.
TAAACTGATGGCGTCCGGTTCGGATGTTATTGGCTCGACATTCGGAGCGGTATCGTCGCTAATGCTGTTTTACGTATTCATCCTTATTTTTACCTTTCTTATCCTGTTTTACAGGCGCTTATTACTCAGTTTCCTGGTTTGGGTTTTCACCGATAATTATAAGGCTGTTGTTTTTGACATTGTCGAAAATATTCAAAAGATCATGCGGCAATACATTCTCGGTTTATTGCTCGAAATGTTTATCGTCGCCTGTATGGCCTGTACAGCCTTTTTTATCATAGGCATTAAATACGCATTGCTGTTGGGTATCATCGTAGGCCTGTTCAATATCGTTCCATATGTGGGAATATACACAGCTTTGCTTATCAGCACACTGATAACGTTTGCAACCGGCAACATCCGCGACGCCTTGTTTGTGGCCCTGAGCGTGATAATTGTACACACCATCGACGCTAACGTTTTGCTGCCAACAATTGTCGGGTCGAAGGTACGGCTCAACGCGCTGATCTCATTCCTGGGTATCGTGATAGGCGAAATGATATGGGGGCTTTCCGGTATGTTCCTGGCTATACCCGTGATAGCTATTATGAAGATCGTCTTTGACCGGATCGAAAGTCTTAGACCCTGGGGATACCTGCTTGGCGGCGATTACGAATACAAGAAATCAGCTGAAAAAGCCATGAAAACCCAATAAGGATCAATGGCTTACCAACTCGTAGATACGCATATAAAGCGTGGCGAAATAAGCCATTAATATCGCCGTATTGAGCACCAGCACCCAGTTCCAGTCGGTTTTGCTGTACTTGTTAACCGTACAGTAAACGAAGAGGATGATGAAGCTTAGCACCAATATGCCCGGAAAGACGAAGCTCCATTTACTTTTCCCTGTAAAATAGATGTGCTGCAGCTTGTTATGATCAACCCTGAAAAGGATGATTACAGCTACAAGCAGCAGAATAATAAACAGGCGGCTAACAGCCTTCGCAACGATAGCGCTGGTTTTCATGCGGCGAAATTAACCAAAAAGCGATTATAAACCGTTGTTTTACCGGCTGTTTTAAGGATAAGAAATTGCATGCCAAAAAACATTTTACTTATGCGAGTGTATTACTCCTATAACATTGTCTGCTGTCATGAGAAAATCGTCCAATTATTATGTTCAGCATTTGGTAAAGTGCCCCAAGTGTAAGGATATTCTGAATACGAGAGTAAAAAGAAACCGTTTGCTTCGGACCCTGTTTTTCTGGTTGCCCATCAAGATCTATTTTTGCCCTAAATGCGTTGCAAACAGGTATTACCTTATTGACAGGCATCACAGCGAGCCTGCAACTAAGGCTGCAAGCGAGGTAAGAACAGCTTAGCCGCCATACACGATAAAGTTTAACAGATATTTAATTTAAAAACGTGCCCCGGGTACTTTGGCATGCCGCGTGGGTAAAGCATTTAGTGCATTTACCACAACTGGGTAAAAAGATTTCAACTTTGTGTTATTTATCGTCCAGAATGTCTAAGCAATTCCTATTGAGGCTGGCTAAGCGCTCATCCAGCGAAGCCAGTGCCTGTTCGTCATGAATATTCTGATACAAAGTCCTGATCAGGTCTAGGGTATCGTCATCCGGGTCACATGCCTGCGTTTTTTCCAGGCAGGGCAAAGCCTTCAGTACCGCGTTTTTATAGGAAGCCCATAATGCATTGTAAGCAGGCGCAGTTTTAGGGGTATTGTACAGCTTCAGTTGAATCGCTTCAGCCTCGTCGTTATACAAATATCCCAGGGCGCGCTGAGCCACAAAATAGTTGGGCTCGGCTTTGGCTACTTGCAGGTACAGCGGCAGCGCCTTACCATCCTCGTCGTTATCTTCGTATGCTTTTGCCATGCGGTCTATAAAACTTATGCGCTGTTTCGGGGTAAGTTTGCCTGTATCGGGCAATATTTCCTTTCCAAGTAACAAAGCGTCGTACGTGTCGCCGTTCAGTTGAGCCAGGTTAAAATCCGCGAGTTTGTTATATAGTGTATCGGAGGTCTGTGCGTTTAGCTTCAAACCAATTAAACAGCACATAATAAACAAGCACAGCTTTGCCGTCATGGATGCAAATTTAGTATAAAGACGTGCATCAGGCAGCGTCGTGAAAAATAATGCCCAGCGTATGTCTTTGCCCATCCTTTACCTCGCTTACACCATGCTTCATATTGACCCGATAATACCCTTTGCTGCCTTTAACCGGCCTGAAATTGGTGGTAAAGATCAGCATATCGCCTTTGCCCGGCTTTAGCACAATAGCCTTGGATTGCGCCCTCGGCCTTTGTTCGATCATCACAAATTCCCCGCCCTCATAGCCTTCATCGAGGAATAATACCACTTGCATTGGGAAGAATAATTCTCCATACAGGTCCTGGTGC
>DASZVE010000073.1:0-25312 GCA_035547095.1 Mucilaginibacter sp. | reverse complement strand
CCCGGTGGCAGCCTATCGGATATTTATTTTTGGAATGCCGGCAATGGCCAGGCTCCGGCCGATGCACCGGCACAATTGCTTGACGCCAACGGGAACGCCTCGAACGCGGGCTATTGGTACGGCAATAACCCGGCGACGTGGACTTTAACGCTCGACAATTACTATAAAGTACTACAGCAGACCAATAGCACAGGGTTGATCACCGTCAATTATGGCTATGCGCGTTACGGAACCAGCGCACATCCCGACCAGGCCGCGGCGCACCTGGCTGCACAATGGGTACGGTATGATAAGGGTCGCACCAAATATTGGGAAATAGGGAACGAAATATACGGAAATTGGGAAGCCGGCTATCGCATCAACACGGCAGCTAACCAGGATGGACAGCCGGCGATAATAACACCTGCTTTGTATGGTACGCACTTTAAGGTTTTTGCCGACTCGATGCGCGCCGCCGCAAAAGAGGTTGGCGCTAACATCCAGGTCGGTATTGTTTTAACCGGTGATAACAGCGGATCGGCCTCCGGCAACGTAGATAACTGGAATGCCGGTGTTTTAGCGACAGCCGGAAACACGCCCGATTTTTATGTGGTACACAATTATTATACGCCTTACAATCAAAACTCTTCGCCCGACGTGATCTTCGGAACCCCGGTTTCGGGCACGGCATCGATGGTGAACTGGGTACGATCGAGCGTGGCAGGGGCCGGTGTTACCCAGAAACCGGTCGCCATGGATGAGTATAATATTTTCGCGACAGGTTCCAACCAGATGGTTTCACAAATAGCTGGCATGCATGGCGTGATGGTTTTGGGCGAGGCGCTAAAGAACCAGGTGAGCATGGTTAGCCGCTGGGATTTAGCTAATGCCTGGGACAATGGCGACGATATGGGCATGTTTAATAATTCGTCGCAAAATGGCGGCGCGGAGCCCGGAGCGCCAGCATGGAATGCCCGGCCGGCATTTTACTACATGTATTATTTCCAGAAATACTTCGGCGACCGTATGGTTTATTCCAGCGTGACGGGAAGCAGCAGTATTTATAGCTACGCTTCGATGTTTTCGTCGGGCCAGGCGGGCGATATCCTGGTCAACACCAGCTCAAGCGATCAAACGGTTTCCATTGCTATCGACAATTTCATTCCCGGAGCAAAATATTATTACTATGTGCTTACGGGCGGAACTGACGCAACATTTTCGCGTAAAGTGCTCGTTAATGGCAACGGCCCTTCGGGGAACTCAGGCGGTCCCTCGAACTTTTTATCTATTCCGCCGGTTTCGGTGCCGCAAAAAGGTGGTATCAATATTACTATCCCTGCCTACGGAGTAGTATATTTGGTTGCCGATGGCAGCATTTAAACCTAAAAAATGAAAAGGACCGTATTTTTATTTTTGGCGTGCGTGTTCGCATGCCTGCAAAGCTTTGCACAAAACAGCGCCGACCTTGCACCAACCCCGCCGATGGGCTGGAATAGCTGGAATGTTTTTCAGACCAATATTAACGAACCTTTACTAAAGAGTATGGTCGACGCCTATATCTCATCGGGGATGAAGGATGCCGGCTATAATTATTTTGTACTGGACGACGGCTGGATGGGTATGGAAAGAGATGCAAACGGACAACTCGTGGCCGATCCGAAGAAATTCCCGAACGGAATGAAGGAATTTGCCGATTATGTGCATTCCAAAGGCTTGAAATTTGGTATTTACAATTGCGCCGGTACCAAAACCTGCGCCGGCTACCCGGGCACACGCGGACATGAGTACGAAGATGCCCGCCTGTATGCCTCGTGGGGCGTGGATTACCTGAAGTTTGACTGGTGCTATGCCGATGGTGAAAATGCCCGTGAGGCGTATGGAACTATGAGTAAAGCGCTGAAAGCGACAGGCCGCCCTATTGTGTTTAGTCTTTGCGAATGGGGCACTCACCAGCCGTGGCGGTGGGCTAAGGACGACGGCCAGTTGTGGCGTACCACCGGCGATATCGGTCCGGCATTTTCGAGTGATATTAAACGCGACGGATGGACAGCATTGTGTGTGCTGAGTATACTTGACCGGCAGGACAGCATCCGTCAGTATGCCGGCCCTGGTCACTGGAACGACCCTGATATGCTGGAGGTTGGCAACGGTATGACCTATAACGAAGATAAATCGCATTTTACATTGTGGTGCATGCTGGCCGCTCCGCTGATGTCGGGCAATAACCTGCATAGCATGTCGCCTCAAACAACTGGTATCTTAACCAATAAGGATGTGATCGCAATCGACCAGGACCCGCTTGGCGTTGAGTGTTTTAAGTATTCCATGACGGCGGACAGTGTGGAAACCCTGGTGCGCCCGCTGGTTAATGGCGACCTGGCGATTTGTTTCCTCAACCGTTCAGATAAACCTCAGAAGGTCGATTTCGACTGGTCGGCGCATCCGATCGATGACGCTATATCAAAAACTAATGCCGACTTTACTAAAACAACCTATAAGTTACGCGAACTGTGGTCAAAAAAAGAAATGGGTACGACCAAAAGGCCGCTAAAGCAAGCCATACAGCCACACGACGTGATCATGCTGAGGTTGGTTAAGCAATAGCGGGTTGAAATAGTTGTATGGGTTGAAGCTTTGCTTTTCAGCTCAAACATTTTGGCTGCAGTCGTTCTTTTATGGATAAAAAGACCGATGAATGCATACCAGCAAAAATGGATCGATGTTTTAAACGCCGCTAACCTGAAGGATTGGCGTATAGAAGCTTTAGATGAGGATATCATTGTCGAAATGCCGCGGGTTACCGACCTGAAACTGATCAGGGATAGGGTGCCCGAGGTCTTGGCTGCGTTCTCGCTCGACAATACCGAACCCAAAGCGCGGCTGAAATTCATCTTCAAAAATGATGTCGAGCGTTTTGAATATGTGATCAACCCGACGGAAAAAGACTTAAGTCAACCCTGATCGAACTTAATTCTGCTTGAAATGATCGCCACGCATGCGCCCATGCAGGCTATGACCAGGAACGACGCACGCAAAGTTGCTATCCCGGCGATAAAACCGATAAGCGGCGGACCGATCAAAAAGCCGGTGAAACCTATTGTTGTTACCGCCGTAAGTGCAATGCCCGGCGCCATACCGGCGGTTTTGCCTGCCGAACTGTAGATCATCGGTACTACGGATGAAACACCTACACCCACCAGCATAAAACCCAGGATGCCTGTAATCAGATGCGGAAACAATACGGAGATCAGCAGCCCGGTAGCGGTGAGGGAGCCGCTGATCTGCAGCGTGCGTTTCAGACCATATTTACCCGCGAACCAGTCGGCAGTGAACCTGCCCGAAGCCATCATACACATAAAGGCGAAATAACCCGCGCCCACCCAGCCCCCATTTGCCAGGATTACTTTTTTAAAATACACACCGCTCCAGTCGAACATGGTTCCCTCGCAGATCATGGAGCAAAACGCCAGGACGCCCAGTTTTAACAGCGGCACCATAGCTCTCAGCCTTTCCCGTATCGATAACACCATAGCGCCTTCTTCGGCGGCCTTGCTGCTATCGTCTTCCAGGTCGCGCGAGGTAATAATCACCCCTGTAATTATCACGCAAAGAATACATACAAAGTGGTAAAAGGGAATGATCTTTTCGCTGATCATAAATATACCTACGCCTGCCCCGGTAAATCCCGCCAGGCTCCAAATGCCATGAAACGACGCCATAATGGGCTTTGGATATAATTTCTCGGCCGCAACTGCTTGCGTGTTGACCGCGATGTTTACCGAATTCCCTACAAATCCGAAGCACCACAGGCAGCCTATCAGTTCATAAACGTTTTTCGCCGCGCCTAAACCGACCAGGAAAATGCCATAAAACAGAATGGCTGCAACAAGCAATTTACGGCTGCCCACCTTAGTGATGGCCCAGCCGGTAAAAGGCAGTGAGCACATTAGCCCGGTGGGTATTGCGAACAAAACACCTCCCAGGGCAGCATCCGACAGGTGAAGCGATTGCTGTATGGCGGGAATACGCGAGGCCCAACTGGCAAAACTCAACCCGGCCATGAAAAACATGGCGCCTACGGCGATACGGAGGGCTAATCGTGATCTAATTGTAGATGATGCCAATGCCATTTCTATGCCTGCAATCTTAGTGTTAAAGACACACTAATTAATATAAAAGTAAGGCAATTAAATTAAAACGCAATAAATGGGGGATGGTTTATCCGCAATTGCCATCAGGCGTACAACTTTCGCCTTCAATGATGGTTAATCCCGGCTTGTTCTCTTCCTGCCATTCCGAGAATGCTTTTTCCAGCGTTTCGCTGAATACGGGCACTTCCCGTGCGCCGGAGATTCCATATTTGTTGTTCAGCACGAAGAACGGTACGCCCTGTATTCCCAGGTATTGCGCTTCGGCGATGTCATGCTTTACCTCATCGGCAAAAGCATCACTCCCGAGCATCTGAACGATTTCATCGCGGTCGAGGCCGACTGACGCACCCAGGTCAGCAAGCGTCTGCTTGTCATCGGTGTTTTTCCCTTCGGTAAAGTATGCTTTAAACAAGGCTTCTTCCATGGCATCGCCCAACCCGTGCTTTTTAGCTAAATGACTCAAACGGTGTGCATTAAAGCTATTGGCGACAATGGCTATGTCAAAATCGTATTTCAGCCCTTCTTTTGCCGCCATGCCGGTTACATAGTCGTTCAGTTGACGGGCGTGATCGGCCGTGATGCCTTTGGCTTCCGCCAGGTATTGATTTATGTTGACTGACGGGTCGGTTTTCATATAGGGATTAAGCTGGAAGCTTTTCCATTCCACTTCAAGCTGGTCTTTATGGCTGAAATCCTTCATCGCGCTTTCAAACCTGCGCTTGCCGATGTAACAGAATGGACACATGACGTCCGACCATATTTCAATTTTCATCTTTTTCATATTGCGTTCGTTCAAAACTATGCCAATCGCTGACTATGAACGTAAACGTAAAGTAAAATTGCTGCTGAGGTATGTTAGTTGCAGTAGTTAAGGTCGCCTTCTTTTAACCCCATGGGCTCAAAACCCAGCGGATGCGACTCGGTCGCATGGGTTTTATAATGGAATATGACTTTGCCATTATTGCCGATGTTGGCAGTTACGGAATCGACCGGCCCAAGGATATTGTTCAGATAGCCCGCCGAGAAAGTAGCCATGCCTTTATTAATGCGGATGCAATCGAGATCATTAAAAAGGCTCAGGCTGTCGACCGTAGAATAGTCGAGCTTGACACATACCTGGTAATAGTTCTTATTATAATAACGATAGGTTCGCATGCTGGTTACCCTGCCTCTGAATTGCAGCTTACCAATCTCGGACAGGCGTTTCTTCTGTACTTCGGCCTTACGCATAACATTATAGGTTTGCGTTAGCATAACACTGACTAGGAAGATCGCGATAAGGCCCATCCCGAGAAATATTTTTTTGTTATCAACTGCCACGGTTTAAAAATATCGGTAATAATTTGAAATGCGAGCTCCAAAAGTCTTGTTTTTTAAATAAATCAATATATTTATTGGATTATAAACCCTTTTTACCAATGCCCCATATAACTGTAGATCCCGCTCTGCCAGGCATTACAGGCCTGCTCAATTACCGGTTGGATACCGCTTTACCCATCCGCCAGCTTACACAAATACTGCTTCGCGGCGAATCGACGCTGACCGAAGGTGAGCGCGAGTTGATCGCTGCCGTAGTATCGAACGGCAACCAATGCAGGTTTTGTACGGCGGCGCATACCGCCGCAGCCGACTTGCTTTTAGGCGACAAGGAAACGGTCGAAAAAGCAAAGCAAGATCCCGAAAACGCACCAGTGGGTGAAAAGATGAAATATCTGCTCGAGATAGCCCGACGGGTCCAGGCCGACGCTCGCACTGTGTCGGCTGGCCTGGTAGCCGACGCCAAAGATGCCGGCGCGACCGAATTGGAGATACATGATACCGTGCTGATCGCCGCCTTGTTCTGCCTGTATAACAAGTATGTGGACGGGCTGGCAACGGTAACGCCCACCGATCCGGCCGTATATGAAAGGCTGGCGGTGATCTTGAGGGATCACGGGTATATGCCATCGCCCCACCGGTATGCAACTTTAAACGCGAATTCAGACTAAGAATGAAAAAGGGAACGAAGTCTTTTCTTTTCTGGACAGGTATGTTCCTGCTTTTCGTGCCAGGGTTAGTGCACGCCTATTTGCTTATGCCTTTTCCGGGCAGCCAGGATATTGAAGCAATCCGGTTCTGCTATTATATCGAGAAAGTGATCCTGCCCCTGCGCATAATTGGCGGGATCATGGTGCTATGGTACCTGCTGAAATATTATTCGCGAAACAAACGCAGCGCGAAAATAGTCAAAGGTGCTGTTTTGGCCCTCGGGCTGATCAGTTTATACGCAACCGATGTGGAATTTAAGGCGTCGAGTATGTTCGAAGAGCCCAGGACCGTTAAGTTCGCCAATGCCATCGATAATAAGGTGCCCGAAAGCTTTATCGTGCTTGGCGTGGTTAATAATGGCGTGGCCAAGGCATACCCGCTCATCTACCTGGGCTATCATCACAAGGTACAGGACAATGTGGGTAACCTGCCGGTACTGGTTACCTACTGCACCATGTGCCGCACCGGCAGGGTCTATAGTCCGGTGATCGACGGCGCTCGCCAGGACTTCAGGCTGGTAGGGGCCAGGCACTACAACGCCATTATCGAGGACAAGGGCACGGGCACGTGGTGGTACCAGGCTACGGGCGAAGCAGCTGCCGGCCCTATGCGGGGATCGCATTTAAAGGAGCTGCCATACGAGCAATCCACCTTAAGCGCGTGGCTTGATAAACATCCCGGTTCGCTGATTCTGCAGCCGGACAGCCATTTTAAGGAAGATTATGACGACCTGAAAAATTATGACCGCCTGCAGGCTGTCGACAGGGACTCGACTTTAAAAAATAAAGATTCGCTCGTTCGCAAGAGTTGGTATGTTGGCATTATCGTGAATAAGCAGCCCAAGGCGTATAACTGGCGAAAACTGGAGAAGCAATGGTTTCTGAACGACAAAGTGGGCGCAACGCCATTGTTTGTAGCCATAGAAGACGACAGTTCAACCTTTCACGTATGGAACCGGCATGTGGATGGAAAAGATCTCAATTTTATCATCGACACGACCGGCAATTTGATAGACAATGAAACCTCGTCCGTATGGGACTGGAACGGCCTTTGTACGTCAGGGCCGGAAAAAGGGAAACAACTGGCCAAAATACAGGCTTACCAGGAATACCGGCATTCATGGCTGCATTTTCATCCCGGCTCACAGTTTTGGGAAGGGAATTAAGAGATTTACGAAGTTTCAAAAACTTCGTAAATCTGAGATATGGTCATTGTTAATTACTCCTGCGCATTCCGCCAAAGGGGAATATCAGCTTAAAGCTGATGTCGCGACCCATATTGTAAATACCCTGGCTTTGCCGGGTAACAGTTTGCTGAACGCCATTGATAAAATAGAAATACTGCGCCAGGTTCAGATGGTCGGCATAGGCCGCGTTAGCCAGGTTACTGCAGTTGATAAACAACGAACAGATTACCCGCCCCGTTTTCGGATTGACAAAATCAGTTCCTGCACCGGCGTTGAACAGGGTATAAGCAGTCGAAGGAATTTCAGTATTCAATGCACTGTAGATGTCATTTTGTGCCCAATCGTGCTGAACACCGACTTTAAAATAAGTGCGTTTTAAAACGGAATGCTCACCGGTAGTAATTCGGAATTTGAATTCCGAGTTTAGATGCGGGGCCGGTATCCAGGGCAGGTGACTGGTCGAATCGTTTGCATTGGGAATGCGTGTGTGGATATAGGTGAAGCCGTTATCCATTTCAAACCATCTTGCATTTGCCGGGTGGATATTCAGGTAACCCGAAACACCGGCAATAACGGCTACATTGGACGAAACATACTGGTAAACCGGGTAGCCTTCCGAAACCGAACCGGTACGGTCGGCAAAAATGAAATCGTTGATGTGGTTGTAAAAACCGTCTGCTTCGAGGCTCACATCGTTGCCATTATACCCATAAGCAAGGTCGACCTGGTAACCTTGTTCGGCTTTTAAATCCGGATTTCCCAATTGCACCGCGTTCGAGCCGATATTCAGGCCGTTTGCCGTCAGTTCGTTGATGGCAGGCGCCCGGTAGCTTTTGGAAACATTTAGCTTAACATACTGATCGTTGGGGAGCTGGTACGATGCGCCGATGCTGCCCGAAAGCCCGGTATAAGTGTTATTAAACCCTGCGGACTGTTGCTCTGCGCCCGGAATTCCGGCCGGGACGATTGCCTGGGCGGTGGTTCCTCCGTTAATAAGCCACATTTCATCGCCCACAAAACTGGTCCGGTCAAGCCGGAGGCCACCGGCAAGTGTCAGATTTTTAAAATTCTTCTCGACGACGGCATAGCCGCCGATCTCGAAATTGGTGTAATTGGGTATCTCGAAATCACCGATATATGGCGCCGGCGGCTCCGCTCCGTTACGCTGCCATTCGTACATGCCGTTAACGCCCGTGGTAAGCTTCAACCCTGAGTTAACCCCTTCGACCTGGTACTTGAGCGAATAGGGAATGTCGTTCACCAGCATGTTGTTGGCGCCGACGAATCCTGAGTCGATATCGTGGTGTACACTTTGTGTAAATCCGATGTCAAGCCCCAGCTTCCCCTTTCCGATATTTACGCTGTTTTGCCACCAGGCCTGGTACTCGTCCAGTAATTTGTCGCCTGCTATTTTAGCTGAATAGGAATGAAAATCCGACCAGGCAGGGTAGGTCCGGCCGTCGACAGGTGTATCGAAAATAAACCTGCCTGTGCTGTCGCGGTTACCGTCGGGCACCTGTATGCGCCGGTGCAGGCCGCTGAATGTAAACCTGGAATATCCCCACGAGCGGTTTATGCCCAGCCGGAGCCTGCCATTAAACTGGTTCCAGGCAGTCCCCCACACATAACCATCTTTTGGGTTCGAGTAATCGTGGGCTGCCTCGCCGCTGCCCCTGAAATCCCACACGAAACCGTGATCATTTCCGGCAAGATGCACCGAGGTGGCGATATAGCCATTGTTGATGTGATATTCGGTGAGTGCGCTTCCAATCACCGTGCCGCTTTCGGGCAAAGGTTCCGATTTAAAGCTGATAACGCCGGCTTCGGCGCTGGCGCCGTATTGCAGCGATGCCGGACCCCTGATCACTTCCGCGTTATTGACCGCATAAGGGTCGACCAAGATGCCATGATCGTCCCCCCACTGAAAATCTTCCTGCGGTACGCCGTCTGTAAGCACTAAAACACGGTCGAATCCAAGCCCGTTGATCTGTGGTTTGGTCGTGCCCGGTCCTTCAGTCGTCGCGTTAATGCCGGGCTGGGACGAAACGAGGTCGATGGCCGTATTGGCTTTGGTTTCGTTCACCATCCGGTGGGTAATCACCGTGATAGGCACAGTGGCGCGCTGGCGGGTGGTGGTGCTGCCCAGTGCGGTAATAACCACGTCGGCAAGCTCATAGTTCGAAGCCGGCAATTTGAAATCGACGGTTAACGTTGCACCGAGGTCGATAGTTTCACTGACGCTGGCATAGCCTATAGCTGTAACCTGGACCAGGTATTTACCCGAGGGTAGATTTTTCAATTCATACGCGCCCTGGTTGTTGGCGCTGGTTCCCACATTCAGTTCGGGAATGGTAATAGTGGCGCCGGCAATGGGCTGCCCGGTAGTTTTATCCGTTATTTTGCCGGTTATACGGCCGTCAAACGGCGGATCGGCTTTAACTGTGCCGCATATCAGCAATAAAAATATCGTAAAAAGCAGAGAAAAGCTGCTTCGTTTCGTTTCCATAAAAGAATATATAGTAAATGCACATTATCGGACGTGCCTTTCCCAGGTACGCCGGTTAAATAGTAAGAGAAAAGACTGGAATGCGGGTCAGCCTAGCTGCGGCGGCTGGAAGATGGATCCATGCCCATCAGGCAATTGGATACGGTTTGTGGGGATAAGCATCACCCCGATTACACGGGTGAAGAATTTCACCTGGGCGGGTTTCTCAAAAAAAACTTCCTGCACCAGGCTCTTTTGTGTTTCGCGCTCATTGGCGGCTTGCTTTTCATCAGCCTGTTTGAGCTTTTTCGCCAGGTAACAATGGCCGTTGCAATGCATCCACGGCTTGTCGCGGTTGACGCAGAGATGTTCGGCAATGTATTTACTGTTTAGTTCGAAGCCTGCGTACACCAATACGCGCGAAAAGCTGCTGCTTAGAATGCAGAAAACAAGCAGCATCGCCGTGAACCTGTACTTCATGGCACAAAAGTAACCGGTCTTTCCCACTTGCACGTGATAACTGTCATTTTTTTTATTGACCAGTGTTTGGGGTTCTTTCGGGTCGGTTTCAACACCAGCCCGAATTTTCATTGCCGTTTATGGAAGATGACGCATTAATTGATAATTTTAGCTGTGCATGATATCCGTGATCTCGTGCCTGAATTATGATCAAATTCTTCATTACAGTAATTTTTCTATTGCCCTCTTCTGCTTTTGCACAGATCAGGGCCGAAGCAACGTTTCATGCATCACCTGCCCGGACCGGCATTTACACAACCGGTAATTACGTAGCAATGGGCCCTTTGACATGGAAATTTAAAACAGCGGGCAGAATATTCTCCTCGCCTGCCATTTATAATGGAATGGTTTACGTCGGCAGCGGGGATGGTAACCTGTATGCCGTTGGCGAGAAATCGGGCAGCCTGGTGTGGAAGTTTACTACCGGCGGCGCTGTGCATTCATCGCCTGCGGTGTATAACGATGTAGTGTATTTCGGCAGTTTTGACGGATATTATTATGCGGTCAACGCGAAAACAGGCAAACTGATATGGAGATTTAAAACGGCCGGCGAGCGGCTGGTCGGTGCAAAAGGATTATGGACCATGAAGCCGAAGGACGAATATATGGACGATCCCTTCGACTTTTTCCTTTCATCGCCGGTGCTAAGCGCCGATAATAACAACCCGCTGCTATACTTCGGCAGCAGCGACGGCAATCTATATGCGCTGGATGCGCGGTCGGGTAAGAAAAAATGGGCCTTCAAAACGCAGGGTATCATTCACACCAGTCCCGCAGTTTATAAAGGCAAGGTATATTTCGGCAGTTGGGACAGGAATTTGTACGCCCTTGATGCCCACACAGGTAAACTGCTTTGGAAATTTGAAACAAAAGATCAGCCGGTATACCACTTGCTGGAGGGTATCCAGTCGTCTGCAGCCTGTGCCGATGGCATGGTCTACTTTGGTTCAAGAGACGGATTTTTGTATGCGCTTAATGCCGAAACCGGGAAGCTGACCTGGAAATATGCAGCCAACGGCTCCTGGGTTCTGACGACGCCTGCCGTAAAAGATGGCATCGTGTATGCGGGTACTTCTGACACCTTTCTTTTCCTCGCGTTCGACGCAAAAACCGGGAAGCAGAAGTTTCAGTTTAAGGCCAACGGCTATGTTTACTCGTCGCCGGCAATTTGCGGCAATACTGCTTATTTTGGCGATTTCACCGGGAATTTTTTTGCGATCGATACCCGTTCGGGCAGATCAACAGGAGTATTCACCACTCCGGGGCGGATACAGAACGCCGCTACCGTGCTGAAACAGGACAATATTGACTTTAGTTATCTTGCTGGCAAGCGCGATCTTTCAATTTATTCCAGTACGGTTTACGGCATGGACAGGCTTTATACGCTCGGCCCGATCGTTTCTTCACCGGCTATCGACAGCAATACGGTTTTCTTCGGCAGTGCCGACGGTTACCTGTACGCATTGAATTTAAAATGACAGTTATTTGTCAGCCACCCGTTTCAGCGTTGCGTGGAACTTATTGCCATGCGCCTCGATATTCATCGAGATGGAATCACCGTCGGGGTAATATTTGCCATTGTGCGGAACAACTTCGCCGTTGTCGTCATAAACTTTGAAAGTAATATCGTTGCCGGTTACTTTTCCTTCTTTTATTTCGGCCGGATTGCCATCGCCCTGCCCGGTTCCCGTTAACGTATCGCCCTGAAGTTTAAAAGTATAATTCAGTTGCAACTGGTTTCCGTCGGGCAACGTGATGGGGCCGGTCCACTTACCCGAAATATCGGCAAATGTGGCAGCCATGCAGACTACAAAGCAGCTTACCAGCGCCGCTGCTATCAAAACACTTCTTTTCATGATTTTATTGGTTATCTCTTACAAAGGTCACATGATACTTCATGCTGTTTTCTGTAAAATTGAGTGAGATGGAATCGCCCTGCGTAATGTATTTGCCGTCAACAGGAATGACGTTGCCGTCGGGGTCCTTTACATTAAATGTAAAATCGTCGCCTGTAATTTTGCCATCGTTAATCGCTAACGGATCGCCCTCGGCCTGGGCAGTGCCGGTAAGCTTATCGCCGCTTACATTGAAAACAAGGTGGAATTGATGATCGTTCCCATCAGGATCTTTCAACGAACCTTTCCACTTGCCCGACATATCGATAATCGCAGCTAACGCGAACGTAGCGACACATGCCAGAGCTACGGTTAATAAAGTCTTTCTTTTCATGGTTTGTGGTTTTTGCATAAGACACGATATGGTTGTAAAACGTTACAGGTCAACGTTTTTTTAATAAAATAACCCCTCCGCCGGTAACCGGCGGAAGGGCCTCTATGAAAACTATGGTATATGGTTTCTATTTATTATCCGCAGCGCGGTTCAGCGTGGTGTGCATCAGGTAGCCCTGGTAGTTGATGGTAAGGCCGATCGAGTCGCCCGCCGCAAAATATTTGCCGCTGTTAAGCACATCAACGCCGTTAACATCAATGTGGAAGAAAAGGCTGTCGCC
Source organism: Mucilaginibacter sp. (assembly GCA_035547095.1). Classification (GTDB taxonomy): domain Bacteria; phylum Bacteroidota; class Bacteroidia; order Sphingobacteriales; family Sphingobacteriaceae; genus Mucilaginibacter. The sequence goes on along the minus strand of DASZVE010000073.1, from coordinate 12,455 downwards.
TTTTACGGTTCCCTGGGTCAGGTCTTCGCTGCCTTGCTGCGATACGCCCTGGCCGGTCAGCTTATCGCCGTCGGCTTTAAAGGTATAATTAAGCGGGTATTGATTCCCATCGGGTGCATTGAGCGTGCCTTTCCAGGTGCCGTTCATATCGGCAAAATACGCAAATGCCATTGCGAACGAGCAAAGCAGTACGGCGGTAATAAGTATCTTTTTCTTCATGGCTTGGTTGGTTTGTTATGGTTGATATTAGGACTGCACGAATGGCCGTATGTTACAGAAATTTGATAAAAACACCCGGTGCCGGAACGACTGTGTTATTAACGGGATTATGCTTCCGACTGATTTGCTTTCTTCTTGTTGATCTCCTGGTCGATCTCTTTTTTCCGGTCAAGCGAAAAACTCAGGGCAACTTTTACAAATTCGTTTAAAGTAATATCATGTACAGTGGCAAACTGGGCGGCCTCTTTGTGAAGGTTTACGGGAATCCTAACATTAAATGTTCCCTTATAAGTTTTTTCGGGCTCTTTACCTATTGTCTTACAAGTCTCGATATAGTCTTCAATCGCTTCCCGAAAGGACTTTTTAAGTTCTTTTACCGAGGCGCCTTCAAAACTTACCAGGTCGTTTATGCCTAATATCTTGCCATAAAAAACCTCATCATTGGTGCTAAAATGAACCGATGCGTAATATTGCTGGTATTGTAAGATGTCATTCATCTTTTATATAACCTTTTTCACTCAGGTGAGCAATCACTTCACGAATTGCATAACCTTTAACAATGTTGGCGGGGTGAGGTTTGTGAAGTGTAATTACATTTTTATTGGTATCGACGAATCTTCTTCTCGATCCCCCCGTTTTCCCGCCGGTTAATTCTTCATAGCCAAAGTATGCTAATACCTTAGTTAATTCATCCCACGTGAAATCTTTGGGTACTGATCGCAGCCGGCTGATCAACTTCTCGTTTCTTGACATTCAAGTCGGAATTTAATTTTTTTTCAAATTTTTTCATAACATGGGGAACGATTTACAACAAAGAAACAACCCAAGCTATCGCAATAAGATTTACTTGCGAAGCAGTAAACAAATTTAATAAATGCTTTTAATTTTTGCAACTAAAATTTAGTTGCAAACAAATAATTGCTTTAGCGATTTCCTTTTAGCGGGGGATTGATATGAAAAGCATTATGAAAATTATTTATCCACAGCCCTTTTCAGCGTGGTATGCGTCGACTTCATACCCACCCGCAGGCTTATCGAATCCCCGTCGGCATAGTATTTACCCCGGTTCTTGATTTTCATAGTGTTGACGTTTGCGGTGAACCACAAACTGTCGCCCTGGACTTTCCCGTCGGATATTTCGAAGGTGCCTATTTCTGAGGTTAAACTGCCGGTCAGGGTTGCGCCGTCGGTTTTTAAATTATAGGTGATGGGGAATTCGTTGCCATCGGGGCTCTTAAGCATAGCCGACCATTTGCCGTTGATATCCGCAAACCAGGCATAGGCTGCACCGAAACAGCAAATGAGGGCTAATGAGATAAAGATCTTCTTTTTCATGGCTGGTCGGGTTTTACTAATGAAGCATAAATATAAAACTATTTTAAATGAAAAAACCCTCCGCCGTAGCGAAAGGGCTTTTACTATGAACTGTGTTTGGGTTGAATGTTACTTGGTTGTGTCGCGTACCACGGTGGTATGCACGGTCGATCCGCCAAAGTCGATATCGATACCGCACGAATCGGCATACATTTTACCCTTGTGCGGGTAGTCGGTGCCGTCAACCGTCACCTTAAAGCTAAAGGTGTCGCCCGCGATCTTGCCGTCATCGATGCTTACCGACCCGGCAGGCGATTCAGCGGTACCGGTCAGCTTATCGCCGTCGGCCTTAAAATTGTATACTACCTCCAGCTCGTTGCCATCGGGTGTTTTAATGGTGCCCTTCCATTTGCCGTTCAGATCGGCCACTACGGCCATCACGAACAGGAAGCAACTGAGCAGAGCAGCCGGGATAAAAAACTTTCTTTTCATAATCGGGTTGGTTTTCAGGTAATAAAAATAGTTTTTTTATCGAAAAAAGAAAATGCAGCGCACAAGAATGTTTTCCACATAAGCTTATGCGGATCAAAAATTAAAATTCATAAATTCAAATTTGAACATCGGAAATTCGATGTTCAAATTATTACTTATTCGTCAGTATTGTAGCCTCTATGTTACCGCCTTGTTATCCAATATCTTAAGTTCATGCGTTATATTCATATCAATTTAAACCGTTATGAAAAGCAGGTACTTATTGCCGCTGCTGTTTATTACCCCGTTTATATCATCGGCTCAACTTAACAATCGCGACGAGCCCTTCAATGTCGTGATGGTAGGGGTTGGTATGCAGGAAACTTTTATCACCAATGCGGCTTTCGATGCCTGGACGCAGCTATATCATCACCGGATGATAAGCAGCCGCCCCGCATTTGGCGGCGAGCTGGATTACATCTACAGGCGATTCGATATCGGCGGGCACCTGACCGTGCCTTATCCCTATGGGGTTGCGGGGGCTTATATAGGTACCAGGATTACGCGCAGGCGCAGTCCGCTGGCGATGTTCCTTAACTTTGAGGCCGGCGGTTTTTACGGTCATTATAAAAACATACCGCCTTTGTACTACACGCCATCCTCCGACCAGGCAGGCCAGGATCTTTACCTTCGTTACACTGCTGTTTACATCGGCCTCTCGACCCGCACGTATTTCAACAGGCTGCATTTTCGTATTGGTAGCCGAAAGAAAGGGGTTTCGGTCAATTCAGGCCTTTTTGTTACGGGCGGCTATATGCCTTTTGGCCGCCGATGGGAGTATGGGTACGACACCATCGAATACAATGCCGACGAAAATGGCGCCAGCACCGTTTTTAATGGTGTAAAAGTCAGCACCATACCCTACATGAGCCGGTTTTTTGTAAATGCGGGGCTCATCGTCGCGGTCGGCATTTGAAGTTGAACGTCCGAAGGCGAAAGCGAGTGCTGCTCAACTTAGGACTTTCGACTTTCGTTTTAGGACTTTCGACTCAGGACTTCCAACTTTCGACTCAGGACTTCCAACTTTCGACTTAGGACTTTCGACTTAGGGACCTTCGACTACTCTATTACACCCCGACCAGTTGCTTCATCATGCCATACCAGGCTTGGTTGTAATACAACAACCCTTCGATGCCAGTAACCAGCAGGTAAAATGCCACTGCCCCCACGTATGCTTTATTTAATTGCTTGCGCGTTACCAGGTCGTACACGCCGACAGCAAGTACCAGTATCAGCGTCAGCAAAACTTCGTACGACCAGAAACGCCAGTATCCCTGGCTTACAGTAGTGTATTTCCAGTAATAATCGCCGAATATGGGCGACATCCTGATAGCGAGCCACCGGCCGAAACCGGCGTCGGTGAGTATTAAAGTCGCCACCAGCATCAGCCGTTTATGCGCTACATAGTTTTTCCGCAGGTAAACGCCGGCGCCGGCAATACAGCCGAACATGATCATGTCGCCGAATTGCACCACCGTAAAATGCAGGTCGCCGTTGGGGGTACCGTACTCCAGCCTTTGGGTAATGACGGCCGCCATAGTGCCCAGCACCACCATTACAGGTATCAGGCCAAAGCTGATCAGTCCCAGTTTTTTATGCAGTCCCAGGTGTTTGGTGCGCACCAGCAGTATTTGTACCGTAAACAATACCAGCCAGCCCACAAAGGCGAAGGCGTGAATATGTACGATGGTGGGAAAATGGAGCTTGCCCTGTACGCTAAGCTGCACCATTTCGTAGCCGAAACCTGAAAAGATTGCGGCCCATGCAATGAGCAGCATCAATAAAAAGAAGTTCCTGTCCGCCGGATAATACGCGATGAAAGTTTTTGAGTTATTCATGTTGTGAAAGATTGAAAATCAGATGAATATAATAAAAACTCTGGATTGTGGAAGAGCAACTCCTTTATTTTACTCCTATCATGTGCTTCATCAAAGAAAACCAGGTGTCGCTGTAATATAAAAAGCCCTCGCTGGTTGTTACCAGCAGGTAAAGAGCCAAAGCCCACACGTATACTTTGGTCAATTGCTTGCGGGTTACCAGGTCATAAACGCCCAGGGCAAGTACGAGTGCAAAGGTTGGCAAAACATCATACGTCCAGAAACGCCAGAACCCCTGGCTAACGGATGTATAGGTCCAGAAATAGTTGCCAAATAAGGGGGAAATCTTGTAGCCGAGCCATCGCGCAAAACCGGGTTCGGTTAGTACCAGCGTCGATAACAGCATCAGCCGCTTATGCGCTACGTAATTTTTGCGCAAATAAACACCAGTGCCCGCAAAACAAGCAAACATTAACATATTGCCGAACTGGATGCATATAAAATGCAGGTCGCTGTCGGGTGTGCCGTATTGGAGCCTTGAGACAGTGATGATTACAAGCAGGCCCAATATCAGCATAACGGGTATGAGGCCAAGACTTAATAGTCCTAGTCTTTTGTGCAGAGCCAGGTTTTTGGTGCGCACAAGCAATACCTGTACGGTGAACAATACGAGCCAGGCTGTATAAACAACGGCATGCATATGGACAACAAGCGGGAAATGTAGCTTACCCTGCGCGTTCAGTTGAACCATATCGTAACCAAAGCCTGAAATGATCGCAGCCCAGGTGAATAGTAAGAGTACTAAAAAGAAGTTCCTGTCCGCGGGATAATACGCGATGAAAGTTTTTGAGTTGTTCATGTTGTGAAAGGTTGAAAATCAAGTGAAAATAATAAAAAATTTGGGATTTGGAACAGGATAATATTGGGATTTGGAACAGAATAATAAACTTCGTAATTGCCTGCTCTGAAGCAAATTAAGCGATACGTGGGATAGCACCATCCACAAACGAAATCTTAGTATCTTTAGAAAAAATTGGGCGATGGATATTGAAGATATAATATTGTACGAACGGGAATGCACCTATGTCGATTTCAAATGGGAGGAATATAAAGGTGATAATAAGGGAGAGTTTATAAAAGACATCGTAGCGTTTGCGAATGCAGATTACAATGGTGATAGGTATATCATTATTGGATTAAAAAAGACGGCCACGGAAATTAATTTTAATAACATCGGTAACCCAGAAGATGGGGCAGCTATTCAGCAAAGAATTAATGCGGCTATTGAGCCTGAACTAAATGTAACTTATTGCCCTTATCAATATCAAGGGCATAATTTAGTAATCTTAACAATTAAAAATCCTGATAAACCACCATACGTGATAACAAAGGATATTATTAATAAAGACAAGTTAGTTAGAAAAGGCGAATGTTGGGTTAGAAAGGGGGAAAGGAAAGAAATAGCGTCAAGAAAGGATCTCGATAGAATGTATTTTTCTTTTTTGGATAAAAATAATTTTGAAGACGCTATAAGTTTCGTCTTTACTGAATCTAAAAGTGATTCACTAAATATTTCTGCTGCTAAAGATTTTCGATTACCTTCTCAATCAAAAATTGAAGACTTAGAATATCATATCAATTTAAAGGAAATTGAACTTGCAAAAGAACAGGATCCCTATAAAAATCCATTGGCAACATATTTGCCGACTTCAAGCAAAAGCGTTTTTGGAACGTTACAGCAAACATATTCATATGCTCAGAATTCTTTAATAGAATTAAAAAATAAATTGATTGATGTCAAAGAAAATTCTTGGCAACACGATGAAATTTACCTATTTCAAGAAAAGTCTTCGAAAGTAAATTTTACAATATTGAACTCCGGCGAAGAATATTTACAAGACGTAATGCTAGAAATTGAGATGCCAAAAGTATCCGGAATATTTGTATTTGACGAATTTCTTGAATATCCATCTTACAATCCACTGAAAGTTACCCCACCATCTTTTGATATTATAAGATATCCTTCTGTAAAAGATGATGAAAAGAGTTATTACATCAGAGAAAAGATAGGCAGTCTGAAACATAAAATAGCTCAATCTGCCCTTAAAGTCCCGTTCAGAATATTAGTTACTGAGGAATCTATAGACAAACGCATTGTTTTGAAATGCACCCTTTATGCAGAAAATCTAAAGAAACCGATCACCAAAGAACTTACCATAAATATAATTAATGAATAATTCGTAAATTAATTTCCCTCATTTTCTATGTCTCAATTAAGAATTCTGACATTACGCCGTAGTCTTTGTTGATAAGAGATAAGCTTATATTGCGCACTTTCCCATTTATAGCTCAAATTCAGGTTAAAATATGGTAATAACCAGCTAATAAATACCATGCTTTTGTCAGCATTGGCCTTTAACTTTGAATTTCATTAGCAACGCCATGAAAACCCGGATTTGCCTTTTGCTCTTTGGCAGTTTTAGCCTCTCCGTCTATGCGCAGAACAAAGATTACCCGATCCAGCCGGTGCCTTTTACCAGCGTAAAGCTGAGCGACCAGTTCTGGACCTCGCGCATCGAGATCAACCGTACGGTAACTATCCCGGCGTCGTTCGCGCGCTGCGAAAGCACGGGCCGCGTGAAAAATTTCGTGATGGCGGCTGAGCACCAAGGCAAATTCTGCACAGTTTATCCTTTCGACGACACCGACATTTATAAAACCATCGAAGGGGCATCTTATTCTTTAGCCGAACATCCCGATCCGAAGCTGAGTGCCTACCTCGATTCGTTGATCAATATTGTCGGCAAAGCGCAGGAGCCCGACGGTTACCTGTATACCGCCCGCAGCATCGACCCGCTGCATCCCGGTCCCTGGGCCGGACCCGAGCGCTGGGTAAACGAGCAGAAGATGAGCCATGAGTTGTACGACTGCGGCCACCTGTACGAAGCCGCGGCAGCACATTACTTAGCCACCGGCGAACGCAACCTGCTTAACATCGCCTTAAAAAATGCCAACCTGCTGGTGCGCACCTTCGGGCCAGATAAACTGCATGTAGCGCCGGGTCACGAGATCGTGGAAATGGGGCTGGTGAAGCTGTACCGCATTACCGGCAAGAAAGACTATTTAATGCTGGCCAAATTCTTTATTGACCAGCGAGGGCATAAACAATACGATAAAAAGAGCCAGAGCGAATGGGAAAACGGCAAGTATTTCCAGGATGACGTGCCTGTAGTCGACCAGACGGAAGCGGAAGGCCACGCTGTACGCGCCATGTACCTGTACTCGGGTATGGCCGATGTGGCCGCTTTAACGGGCGACACCGCTTACCTGAAGGCGATCGACCGGATATGGAATAATATGGTCGGCAAAAAGATGTATGTGCAGGGCAGCATCGGCGCCGTCGGTGACGGCGAACGCTTTGGCGAGAATTACGAACTGCCCAATGCCACTGCTTATAATGAGACCTGCGCGGCCATTGGCAGTGTGTTCTGGAACGAGCGCATGTTCCTGCTGCACGGCGATTCGAAATATATCGATGTGCTGGAAAAAACGCTTTACAACGGGCTGATATCAGGTGTTGGCCTGGATGGCAAGTCATTCTTTTATACCAACGCCATGCAGATACACAATAACTTTAAAGGGCCTGATACCGAGCCGCAGCGTTCGGGCTGGTTCACCTGTTCCTGCTGCCCGACGAACGTCGTAAGGCTGATACCGTCGGTCCCGGGTTATGTATATGCGGAGAATGGCAACACCGTTTATGTAAACCTGTTTATTAGCGGCGCCGGTAATCTGAAGGTTGACGGCAAAGCGGTCAATATTGTTCAGCAAAATAACTATCCCTGGGATGGCGCACTTGCTTTTACGATCAATCCCGAAAAGAAGATGGACATGGACCTGCGGATACGCATACCCGGCTGGGCGCAGAACGAGGCCATTCCGTCGGACTTGTACAGCTACGAAAAGACAACGGCCATGCAGGTTGAAATAAAAGTAAACGGCCTGCCGGTGAATTACCAGGTTGAAAAAGGGTACGCTGTGCTGAACCGCAAATGGAAAAAGGGCGACAAGGTTGAGGTTGTTTTACCAATGCAGGTTCGCCGCGTGGTGGCCAACTCCAATATTGCAGACGATATCGGCAAGGTTGCTTTGCAGCGCGGGCCGATCATGTATTGCGCCGAATGGAAAGACAATAACGGCCTGGCTTCCAACTTTATCGTACCGAAGGATGCCGCATTCAAACCGGAATACGAGGCCAGCCTGCTAAACGGGGTAATGGTGTTAAAGGCCGATGTAAAAACCGTCAATGTCGACGCCACAGGACAAAATATTAGTACCGGTAATGCGACCCTGACGGCTATACCTTATTATTCATGGGCGAACAGGGGCAAAGGCGAGATGACGGTCTGGTTCCCGGAGCAGGTGAAGTATGTGGATCTTTTCACCGAATAAATAACCCTACACATGAGAAAACGCCACTTATTGCAATTATTACTTGTATGCCTGTCGCTGTTTGCTTTGCCGGCAATGGCGCAGCAGATCACTATAAACCAGGGATGGAAACTGCATATCGGCGATTCGACGGCCTGGTCGTCGCCGCAATATGATGATAGCCGCTGGCAGGCGGCCGATGTGAGTAAGCCATGGGAAGAGCAGGGCTACCCGCGTACCGACGGCTTTGGCTGGTACAGGCTGCACGTCGTTATCCCTTCCTCGGTTCGTGAAAAAGCATACCTGAAAGACAGCCTGCATTTCGACCTGGGCTATTTAGACGATGGGGGTGAAGTATACCTGAACGGAAAGCTGGTTTATAAAAATTATCCCAGTGGCAGCGACATACAGCACGGCTTTTACGGGCCGGGTTCATTTTCCCTTTCAGCCAGCGATCCTGCCATACACTGGGACGCGCAGAACGTAATAGCCGTAAGACTGTTTGATACGGGCGGCAATGGTGGATTGTATGGCGATAAGTTTGACGTTCGCATGGTCGACCTGATGGATAATGTCAGCGTCAATACCGATGAGGGCTTTTTGTTCGAGAATCCCCTAAGCCTGAAAACTACCGTTAAGCTCGCGGTGAGCGGCGGCAGCTATGCTTACAGCGGCAAGCTGGCTATCGGCCTGGTCGACCCGGAAACCGGGAAAACGGTAAGCACGAATACAGTAAATGTTGATTTTGCGGCCGGGAAGCCATTCTCATACCGGTTCCCGGTGAATGTGCCGAAGAAAAGATCCTATCAACTGATATACACCTTTACCGATACCAAATCGGGCAAAGAGATCAAAAAGACCGAGGGTACGCCCTATATTTTGACGCCTTATGTAAAGGCGTCACCACGGATCAATGGCCCGGATGTTTTTGGGGAACGTCCGGGCAATCCGTTCTTGTATCGGATTCCGGCTACGGGTCAGAAACCGTTGGCTTATAAGGCCGATGGCCTGCCCGCGGGTCTGAAACTCGATAAGGGTACTGGCATTATTACCGGCGTTGTCAACGAAAAAGGCGATTACCCGGTGGTATTTACCGTGAGCAATAAGTTGGGCAGCAACTCAAAGAAATTCACCATAAAAATTGGCGACCTGATCGGTTTAACTCCTGCGCTGGGCTGGAATAGCTGGAATGCCTGGGGTCTGAGCGTTAACGACCAGAAGGTGCGCATTTCGGCCAGGCAAATGGCCGATAAGCTGAGTGCGCATGGCTGGGCCTACATCAACATCGATGACGGGTGGGAAGCGCCGCAGCGCAATGCCGACGGCACGATTTCCCCTAACCAGAAATTTCCGGATATGAAGGCGCTGACCGGCTATGTGCATAGCCTGGGCTTAAGAATGGGCATTTACTCGTCGCCGGGGCCGCGTACCTGCGGCGGTTACTTAGGCAGCTACCAGCATGAAGACCAGGACGCTCAAACTTATGGCGGCTGGGGTATCGATTACCTGAAATACGACTGGTGTTCGTACGGACAGATCGCGCCGGCGCAACCAAGCCTTGCCGATTATCAAAAACCCTACCAGGTGATGCGCGCATCGCTTGATAAAGTGCACCGCGACATCCTGTTCAGCTTTTGCCAGTACGGTATGGGTGACGTATGGCAATGGGGCGCCCAGGTAGGCGGCAATAGCTGGCGCACCACCGGCGATATAGAGGATACCTGGCAAAGCATGTCGGGCATCGGTTTCAGCCAGGATAAGGCCGCACCTTATGCCCAGCCCGGTCATTTTAACGACCCTGATATGCTGGTGGTGGGTAAAGTAGGCTGGGGCGATAGTCAGCATAATACGCGCCTGACACCTGACGAGCAGTATACGCACATCAGCTTGTGGAGTCTGTTATCCGCGCCGTTGCTGATCGGCTGCGATATGGGCCGGCTTGATCAGTTTACGATGAACCTGCTGGATAACGACGAAGTGCTGGCCATAGACCAGGATGCTTTGGGAAAAGAGGCCAGGCAGGCAATAAAAACGGACACCTACCAGGTTTGGGCGAAAGATCTCGAAGATGGAAGTAAGGCGGTGGGCATATTTAATACAACGGAGCAATACCAGGAGGTAAAGCTTAACAAAGCTGATAATGGCTGGAGCGGCTACCACAAATACCGCGACGTATGGCAGCAAAAATACGTGATCACCAGTGGTTCAGATTTGTTGGCGAAAGTGCCGCCGCATGGCGTTTTGCTGCTGAAACTGAGTAAATAGCTCCACCCAACCCTCCCCGGAAGGGAGGGCTTTGGATGGGAATAAACCATATAAAGACTAACATAAAAATTAAAACAGAATCTCTTCTAAGGGAGGAGACAACGAGGGGCTTATGAAATTTGAATGGAAAGGGGTTTTCCCCGCGGTTACGACCAAGTTTACCAATAACGACGAACTAGACTTTGCGGCGTTCGATCACAATATCAGCGCACAATTAGAGGCAGGAGTGGATGGACTTATCCTTGGCGGATCACTGGGCGAGGCAAGCGTTTTGAGCGATGAAGAAAAGTTCACTTTGCTGAAGCATACGGTCAATTTTGTGGACGGCAAAGTGCCGGTGCTGCTCAACATAGCCGAGCAGACGACAAAAGCGGCTGTAAACTGCGCTCAAAAGGCTTTGGACAACGGTGCAAGCGGCCTGATGATGCTTCCGCCGATGCGCTATAAAGCAGATGATGATGAAACGATAGCTTTCTTTTCGGCAGTGGCAAAAAGTACGCAATTGCCGGTCATGATCTACAACAACCCCGTGGACTATAAGATCGAGGTGACGCTGGATATGTTTGCCCGCCTGGCTGAATTCGACAACATACAGGCGGTAAAGGAATCGACCCGGGATATATCGAATGTAACGAGGATGATCAACCGTTTCGGCAGCCGTTTCAAAATACTGACCGGTGTTGATCCGCTGGCGATGGAAAGCCTGGTAATGGGCGCTGACGGTTGGGTAGCAGGCCTGGTTGACGCTTTCCCGCGGGAAACGGTGGCTATTTATCGTTTGGTAAAGGCTAACCGCATTAGCGAGGCGCTGGCCATTTACCGCTGGTTCCTGCCTGTGCTGGAGTTGGATATCCATCCCAAACTGGTGCAATACATTAAGCTTGCCGAAGTGGCTACAGGCATCGGTACCGAGAACGTACGCGCACCACGGCTGAAGGTACACGGCGCCGAACGTGAACGGGTGATGAAGATCATTAACGACGCGCTGGCAGTTCGGCCCGTGTTGCCCGAAGGAAGCTGGGGCCGGGTTAATGAATTGCAAGCCGTATAATTGAATAATACCTTAATTTTGTGACCTCTGTGACAGACTTGGCGCTAAAGTGCACCGATACTTCGCGGAGATTCACAAATACATTCTATGAAAACAGGAAACTTAATTGGTTATCAATACAAAGAGGGTGCGAAAACCTTCAAAGCTATCGAGCCAGCGACAGGTAAGGAATTGCAGGGAGACTTTGCGGTTGTATCTATTGATGATGTCGATGAAGCACTAAATCTTGCTGAAAAAGCTTTCGCGGTTTATCGTTACACCGACAAAAAGACAAAGGCTGTTTTTTTGCGAAATATTGCTGCGGAGATCAATAATCTCGGCGATGAGCTGATCGAACGGGCTATGGCCGAGAGCGGTTTGCCGCAGGCACGGCTGCAGGGCGAACGCGGCCGTACCATGGGCCAGCTTAATATGTTTGCCGACCTGGTGGAAGAAGGCTCCTGGGTTGAAGCAGTGATCGACAGCGCTCTGCCCAATCGTCAGCCCGCCCCCCGGCCGGATATCCGCAAAATGCTGGTGCCGCTGGGGCCGGCCGTGGTTTTTGGCGCCAGCAACTTCCCGCTTGCATTTTCAGTTGCCGGCGGCGACACGGCTTCGGCATTGGCTGCCGGCTGTCCCGTGATCGTTAAAGCCCACCCGGCGCATCCGGGAACGAGCGCATTGGTGGCCGAAGCGATCAAAAAAGCGGCAGAAAAGTCCGGTATGCCCGAAGGCGTATTTTCCATACTTTATGACGACGGCTACGCCGTAGGCGAGGCGTTGGTCAAGCACCCTAAAACAAAGATCGTGACCTTCACCGGCTCGTTCAAAGGCGGTATGGCGTTGGT
>DASZVE010000072.1:0-45656 GCA_035547095.1 Mucilaginibacter sp. | reverse complement strand
TTCGCAACACAGTTCAGCAGCCTCCATCTTTCTGCCTTCCGCCTTCGCTCTTGCAAGCTCTGACTTCTGACCTCCGACTTCCGACCCTCTCAACACAGCCCCGCTGCGCTCATGATTATCTCTTCTATCTTAAAGAACTTTTTGCGTTCACTGTCGCAGTGAACTTTATTTTAAAATCCCGCAGGATTTAAAACTTTCAAACATTTGCCTCGTTACCGAAGCGGCTGCAAAGATGGGAATAATTTGATATATCTGTCAAGTGATATTTTCACTTTTTTAAAATATATTTTTTAGTCCCAAATTTTCAAAAAACAACCCCGTATTTTCCAGACGGGGCTACAAATGTAAGGAGAAAATTAGTGCCTGCCAAAAGAAATATTAAATTATTATTTAACCACTTGTAAACTAAGGTTATGAACATTCGGTGGAAAGCATGCACGCACAAGCCTCTGCTTCGTATCTTTGCAAAGTTATATGAGCGCCGCCAGCTTTCCTCCTGATTTTATTACACAAATCTCCCACTCGCCGGGGTTTGACCGTGAAAGTTTTATCCAAGCCCACGACAAAAGAGAGGCGCCAACCTCTATCCGGCTCAATCCCTTTAAGCCCTCGACCATAGAACATGCCAGCCAGGTACCATGGTGCGAATGGGGCTATTACCTCAGCAGCCGTCCTTCATTCACTTTCGACCCATTATTTCACGCCAGATGCTATTACGTACAGGAAGCATCATCCATGTTCATCGGCCATATGTTAAAAAATATCAAGCCCGATGATAATATTAAAGTGCTTGATCTTTGCGCCGCACCGGGCGGCAAAAGCACGCTCATTAGCTCCTTATTAAATAGCGATGATCTGCTTGTCGCCAACGAGATCATCAAAACACGCGTACCCGTCTTAAGCGACAACCTTACCCGATGGGGGCCATCCAACACCATCGTCACCAATAACGATCCGAGAGACTTTTCAAGGCTGAAAGGCTTCTTCGATATTATTGTAGTGGACGCACCATGTTCCGGCTCGGGCATGTTCCGTAAAGACCCGGACGCCATGAACGAATGGAGCGAGGCCAACGTAAACCTGTGCCAGCAGCGGCAGGAGCGGATTTTGGCGGATGTTTACCCGGCACTGAAAGAAGACGGATACCTTATATATAGTACTTGTTCTTATTCAATTGAAGAAGACGAACAAATTCTCGATTGGCTTTGCGATGAATTTGAGCTGGAGAGCATTCGTATTCCTATTGAAGCCGGTTGGGGCATCGTTGAAAGTCATTCTGACAAACACAAGGCCTGGGGTTACCGTTTTTATCCCGGCAAGGTGGAAGGCGAAGGTTTATTTGCCGCCTGCCTGGTCAAAAAAGAAAGCGGCGGCGAAACTTCATTCCGGTTTAAGGATCAACAGAAACCTAATTATAAGGAGATCGATCTGCTGAAGCCATATATTAAGAATGCTGACGAATACTATTATACAAAGGTAGGCGACGATTGGCTGGCTATTGATAAAACTCACAAGGAGAGCCTGCTTATATTACAGCAAAACCTTTATATTAAGAAATCAGGTGTCAGGATAGGCAAGCTGGCTGGAAAGGAACTCATCCCCGATCATGAACTGGCGTTGAGCCTGATCATCAAGAAAGATGCATTCCTGCAAACCGAACTCAACAAAGAACAGGCTATACAGTACCTGCGGCGCGATAACATTATAGGATTAATGCCGGATCACAAAGGCTGGAGCCTGATGAATTATGAGGGGCAGACTTTAGGCTGGGCAAAGCTGCTACCAAATCGTATCAATAATTACTATCCGAAGGAAATAAGGATATTGAGCCTCCTTGCCCCCTGAAGGGGGAACGTTTTAGCACCCCTTTAGGGGCAGTGTTCAGTACTGCCCTATCGACAACAATACCAAGGTACACGCATACTCGGTTTCAATTCCTTTCTCATTTGCCATGCGACGGAGCTCGGAGTTTTCAGTGCCGGGATTGAAGATGATCCGGCGCGGATGGGTGTCCAATATATAGTTATACAGTTCCTGCTGGTGCTGCGGGCCTACATATAAAGTTATGGTATCTATGTCACGATGAATTTTTTCCGGCTTTTCGATGGGTACGCCCGCTACTTCACCGTTTTTTAGCCCCACATTCACTATTGGGTGCCCTGCGCGCACCAGCCGGTTAGCGGCCAGGTTGGCGTACCGGCTTTCGTTAGGTGTTGCACCGAGCACTAAAGTTTTTTTATCCATTTACTATCCTGTTCAAGATCGATATCTGCCCCGAATGGTATATATGGTGTTGTATCAAACCATTCACCAGTTCCTCATAACTCACACCGGTACCTAATGCGGGTTCCCGTTTGTCATTCATCGGCTCACTCCATTTGTCCTCATCGAACTCACCGATCACGCGTTGCAAATTTACATTCACCAGCTTCAGATCATTAACATAATTCTGCCATTTTTGTTCCTCAGGCGCACCTGTTTCGGGCCAGTCGCCGCTTAATGGTGGCCCTGCGTCTTTGCCGTTCAGCCGGTCCATCACTTCTTCGGTCCAGCTAAGCATATGCAGTGCAATTTCGGCAATGCTGTGCGCCGCGCCCTGCGGTTTTTCAAACGCGGCCTCAAAACTTACCTTTTCGATGATCGAATAGACATTGTCGCCATACCAAGGATTGCCTGAAAGGACGTTTTGCAGTTCGTGCTGCAGTTTTTCGGAGGTTGTCATAAGTTAATCAGTTATAAGGAGCGTTGTCATCCTGAGCTTGTCGAAGGATAGTGCGTCAAGGCCTTTGCCCACCATGCTTCGACGGGCTCAGCATGACACCCATTTTATATGGTTATAATATTCTTGCTGCCGCCACCGCACAATTGATCCCGTCTATCGCCGCTGAAATGATTCCACCCGCATAGCCTGCACCTTCACCGCATGGGAATAGTCCTGCGACCTGCGGATGCTGCAAGGTTTCTTTATCCCTCGGTATTTTCACCGGCGACGAGGTCCTTGATTCTACCCCGACCAATATCGCCTCGTTGGTATAATAACCCTTCATTTTCTGCCCGAAGACGGGCAAAGCCTTTTTAAGTCTGCCTGCTATCCATACCGGCAGAACCTCGGTTAAAGCTACGCTTTTTGTACCGGGCAGGTAGGAGTTTTTTGGCAGATCGGCCGAAATTCTTCCCTCAACAAAATCCACCATCCGCTGTGCCGGCGCCACCAAACGTCCCCCGCCCGCCGTAAAAGCTATTTGCTCTATCTCTCTCTGAAAATTCAATAATTTGAACGAATCACTATCATTTCCTTTAACATCCTCCATATTGATCTGTACGACCGTACCTGAATTGGCATACGGATTATTCCGCTTCGAGGGGCTCCAACCGTTCACTACTATTTCCCTGTCTTCGGTTGCACAGGGCGCTATAATACCCCCCGGGCACATGCAAAACGAAAATACGCCGCGGCCATCCACCTGTTCCACCAGGTTGTAATAAGCCGGCGGCAAATCCTCGCCACGGTGCTCACAATGGTATTGTGCCTTATCGATAATTTCCTGGGGATGTTCTATCCTTACGCCCAAAGCAAACGGCTTAGCTTCAATAAGGACGTTTTGGCGATGCAGCATTTCGAAAATATCCCGGGCTGAGTGACCGGTCGCTAAAATAACCGCATCGGCTTTCCAGGTTTCGCCGTCAGTTGTTTTGACGCCCTTGATCTTACCCCCCTCGACAATAAGGCCGGTCACCCTGGTATCAAAATGCACTTCGCCTCCCGCGTTCTGTATCGTTTCCCGGATAGCTGTAATAATGCCGGGCAATTTGTTGGTTCCAATATGCGGCCGGGCGTCGATCAAAATATCTTCTGATGCACCATGAGCCACAAATATCTTGAGCACGTGGTTCACGTCTCCGCGCTTGGTCGAGCGGGTATAAAGCTTGCCGTCAGAATAAGTCCCGGCGCCGCCTTCGCCGAAACAATAGTTCGATTCAGGATTAACCAGCCCCGCTTTATTGATATTCGCCAGGTCGCGGCGGCGCTGTTTTACATCTTTGCCGCGTTCTAATATTATCGGCTTCAAACCCAGTTCGATACATTGCAAAGCGGCAAATAGCCCTGCCGGGCCTGCACCTATAATAATTACAGGTTTAGCGTTTTTGACGTTTGGATAATTGACGGTATACGATTCAGGCACATAAGGCTCATTGACATACACCCTAACCTGCATACGATAGACGACTTTTCGCCCCCTCGCATCGATGGAACGTTTCAGAATTTTTAGCCCTGTAATTTGGTTGGCGGATACATTTAAGGACGAAGCGGCAAGTCGTTTTAAAACAGCTTCATCCTCATGCTGTTCCGGCTGGCAGACAATTTCGGCTTCCCTGGTCATACTGGCGCCCGGTTTTTATCCGGGATGGGGCAAAGATAGTGATTAGAGATCAGAGACTAGTGATTGAGAAGTCTATCCCACATGTACGAAATCGTACGTAGTTGTTTGACCCGCGCTTCGCAATCTTAGTTATCGACTGTCACTTTTCGGTCACGAAAAACCGGTTTAACATTTTTTAACAGATTTTCAGGCGGTTTTTATGTCAAACCGGTATGGCTAACGGCTGATCGCTGCCCAGTTCGCCCCTCTTTAAACCCAAAAACTTCTATGAACCATGAACAATAAGCCGTGAACTAATAAAAAACGTCCGCTTTTGCTCATCAGGTGTTCGATTCCGAACACATTAGGAGTTCAATAAAAATTTTTCTTTCTGAAAATCAACTACTTACTAAAAGGGCATATACATTGGCATAGGGTGTTCATAACAACAATTGTCATGAATACCGATAACAACTTAGGCCAGATGTGGGAAGGATGCCTCCGCAACGACCGCAAACAACAGGAAGCTTTATACCGCGCGTTAGCACCAAAAATGCTGGCTGTTTGCCTGCGCTACGCCGGCGATAAGGACGAAGCACAGGATATTTTGCAGGAAGGCTTTATTAAAATGTTCAACAACGTGCATAAATACCGCGGGGACGGCAACCTGGAGGGCTGGATACGCCGCATTATGGTGCATACCGCCATTTCGCGCTACCGTAAGCTAAAGCCGATGGTGCTGGTTGAGGATATGGCCGAGAACCACGAAGAAAGCACCACCTCGCATAATGCCAACAACCTGGAAGTGAACGACCTGATGAAACTGGTTCAGCAGTTGCCGCAGGCCTATCGCTCGGTATTCAATATGTACGCTATCGAAGGATATTCACACCAGGAGATCGGGCATAAATTAGGCATCACCGAGTTGCTTTCGCGCACTACGTTATATCGCGCACGCAATATCTTGAAAGAAAAACTGGCACTTCTGACCTCGCACGAGCAGCTTGGCCTGGCCGTATAACCCAAAATCAGTCAAACTCAACATATAGGTCCTTACTTACAAACCCTGCCGCTTGAGCAGGGTTTGGGTGAGGCCAAAAACAAAAAAGCAACAAGTGAATAGCTGGGGAATATTGATATTCTTCATTGCGACAATGGTAGTAAGCATTGTTGCCTATGCCGGCTTTTTCAAAAAAAAATAGCTTCGTACTGTATCCCCTCTTCCAAAGGAGTCCTTCGGACAAATGAGATGGATTTTAAAGACGAGATCGCACCCTCTCCTCTGGAGAGGGCTGGGGTGAGGCCTTAACTTTTATCCACAAACCGCTTATTCGCTTCACTGTAACGCTCACCCACATTCGGGTACTTCAGCAGCAAGGCGTCTATTTTCTGCTTATCCTCGTCCGTTGCAATTACGTCCACGCTTCCGGCATTGTCACGCAATTTGTCTTGTTTCTTGGTTCCGGGTATCGGGATGATGTTATCGCCCTGCGCCAGCACCCAGGCCAATGCCAATTGAGCGGGCGAGCAGCCTTTTGCTTTCGCGATCTCCGCAAAGCCGGCGGCCAGCTTTTCGTTATTGTCCTGGTGTTCCTGCTGATAACGCGGCAAATTTTTGCGAAAGTCGTTATCGGCCAGTTTATCCAGCTTAAGCGTGTTGGTCATCAATCCTCTTGCCAGCGGGCTGAAGGGCACGAACGTGATTCCCAATTCTTTACATAGAGGTAGTATCTCAGCTTCCACATCGCGGGTAAGCAGCGAGTATTCGCTTTGCAGCGCAGATATGGGATGCACCGCATTGGCCCGGCGGATGGAATTGGGTGATGCTTCCGATAGTCCCAGGTAACGCACCTTGCCTTCGATAACCAGCTCCGCCATGGCGCCGACCATTTCTTCGACCGGCACATTCGGGTCGATACGGTGGGCGTAATACAAGTCGATGGTATCGATTTTCAGGCGCTTCAGGCTGGCCTCCACGGCTTGCCGCATGTAAGCGGGCCGGGCGTCAAAGCCCGTCAGCCGCGCACCCTGATCAGTCCGGAAACCAAATTTGGTGGCAATAAATATCTTGTCGCGGTTTTGGGGCAAAACCTGCGATATCAGCTCTTCGTTTTTGCCATTTCCATAAACGTCGGCGGTATCCCAAAAATTGATGCCCAGGTCCAAAGCCAGGTGTAGCGTGCGGATGGATTCCGGGTCGTCGGGTGTGCCGTAGGCATGGCTCATGCTCATACAGCCAAGGCCGATGGCGGATAGCTTTTCATTTTTTGCAAAAGTTCTGTATTTCATAAACGGTGATGTATTTTTATCGGGAATTGATGACAATATCCTAATTAATAATATAAGCCGGCTTAATCGGTTTGTAAAATTTGAAATTTAACAATGCCTCTGCGTTCTTTGTGCTCCTCTCAGTGGCCTTTGTGGTTAAAGGCAATTAACCACAGAGCTCACAAAGGTTTTCACAGAGAAGCACAGAGCCAATGAAACTTATGAAAACACTCAATACAGGCCTCATCGGCTTTGGCAATTCCGGACAAACATTCTTTGCACCGTTCATCGCGGCGAATCCTTGTTTTAACCTGGCCAGGATCAGCACTTCCGATCCGGCCAAAGCTGCGAAAGCCAACGAAATATATCCTGCTGCCGAAGTAGTAGCAACGGCCGATGAGATCATCAATGACCCGGATATCGACCTGGTGCTCGTGGGAACACCTAATACCTCGCATTTCGAATTAACACAAAAAGCGCTTTTAGCTAATAAACATGTGCTGGTTGAAAAACCTTTTACCGTAACCAGCGCTGAGGCGGACGAGCTAATAGCCTTAGCCAAACGGCAGGGCCGGGTTTTATCCGTTCATCATAACCGCCGCTTCGACAGTGGGCATAATACGTTAAAAAAGGTCCTGGCCAGCGGCGTGCTGGGCAAGGTAGTCGAAATGGAAGTTCACTACGACCGCTACCGCCTGCAATTGCGCCCGGCAGCCTGGCGGGAAAAACCTTTGCCCGGCTCGGGTATATTTTACGACCTCGGCGCGCACCTGATCGACGCTTCGCTTGATCTGTTCGGTAAACCGAAAGAACTGACCTGCATGATGACTACCCAGCGTCCCGGCGGTTTGCAGGTAGAGGATAATTTTGAGCTGATATTATGGTACCCTGGCCTGAAAGTGACATTGAAAGGCGGCATGCTGGTTAAAGAAGCCGGCCCGGTTTATGCCATTTACGGTTACAATGGCACCTTCATCAAATACGGTATGGACGTACAGGAAGAAGCGCTTAAGGCCGGCCATAAGCCTACCGAACCCAACTGGGGCGTGGAGCCCGAATCCATCTGGGGCCATGTGACCTATGATAAGAACGGCAAGACTGTTACCGAAACCATACCCAGCGAACCCGGCCGCTACCAGGAGCTCTTTCAAAATGTTTATGAAGCTATTGTTGATGGCAAAGAGCTGATCATTAAACCTGAACAGGCGCGCACGACTATCCGCATCATCGAGCTGGCGTTCCAGAGCAACAGGGAAAAGAGGACGGTGGAGTATAGTGATTAATTTTTGCGAACCTCATGGCTAGCAACGAGGCTACTTTTGAACTGTGTCAATCAATGAGCCTCAATTTTTTTTAATAAGAATTGCGGCTGACAGGAGCGGGTATTTATCAATCAAATAAATCTTTTAGCGATTTATAATTCGGATTTATTATGTATTCAGGCTTACCATTATTTCTTAAAATAAATAGCCCTTTTTCTAACTTATTTACAATATTTCTAACTTTTCGTTTATATATTTCATACCCTTCTAAAACATTAGCGTTACCTCTTTTTATCCAAATTTTGCTTCCTATTTCATTGGCGCTTGGATATTTATCTAAGCTATATGTATTCCGTTCATAAATAAAAAACAACACTTCTTTATAGTCTTGTGCTAGTTCGACAAAATTATTTCCGTAATGAAATTCCAGCTCTTTATAAAAGCTTTTCTTGAAAAGATTTCTATCTACGACAAAAACTGAATATATCTCGTCACTAATGCTATGACGAATTATCAAACCTGCGTCTTGAAGAGCTTGAATAGCATTCAAGTGGTTGTTATCTTTAGTAAGCAGAATTGTATATCTGTCCTGCTTATTTAATAACTCAGATTTGTAGAAGTATGTTAAAATTCTTTGTTGTTCGATAGTTATTTCTTGCCCTTCTAATTTTCTAGAGATGTACCCGCTATAGGATTCAAACAAAGTGGTAATTGTTTCATCCACTAATTTACCTTTCGGAATATAAAGAGAAAGCTCGTCCTGGGAATGAAAAACATAATACGGCATATCAATGCTATCTTCCAAACAAGCTCCAATAACAGAAGCCATACCCCAGCCTTTACCTTCATATTTGCTATACACGCTTAGAATCTTTGCTAATTTCGGATTATTAGCTTTTGGATTGCCTGATATAATCCTTCTGATTGGAATCTCATGATTTAAATCAGTGAGTAAAAGTTGTTGTTTGAACCTTCCTGGGTTTCTTATTTGAATATGTTTGCCAGGTACAATATTTATATTAATGTAATGGTCAATTGCATAGTCTCTGTGGGCAAGTGAATTATTGATACATTCACGTATAAGTCGTTCTGGGTATTCAAAAAGTCGAGTGCCACCTCTTTCGTTAGAAATTCCTATTTGAATATTTCGATAAACAAATGCTAAGCTTTGCTCCATCAGCTGAATGACGGTGTTATTGATTATCTTTTTATTTTGAGCTATATCTACATTAATAGTGGCTGCGCTTTCAACATAAGCGTCTACTTGGGATCTCCAATGCAATGTTGCTCCGGGTTCAGCGCCACAGACCAATATTCCTAATATTGTTGGGAGTCCTTCTCTAATCATTCCGTTGCGTTTTAGAAATGATTGAGCTTCGGTAATAGAAGTCTTTATGTTTTCAATTTTAACTTCACTGTTTAGCAGATGGATATAATCATTTAATTTATTTACATCTAAATCGGTGATCGCAGCGTTGGTTACCATGCGAAGTTCTCGCGTATCGATCAGTTCCGCCTTGTATTCTTTTTGAGAAAGAATTTTGTTGTCACTGATTTTATGATCGCCAGTAATTAATCTTTCGTACGCGGAGCCATTAAAATATATGTATTTTTCATCGTCAGGTAGTGCATCAACATAAGCAATCAGCAGATTCCCTTCCAAAAATGGCTTAGTCTCGAAATGTATAAGTTGACTAACGTCTTTTTTTGCCTTATGGTCATCCAGATACTGATCTTTAACGGTTTTTAATTTGTCTTCATTGTTGGCATCAAAACCCTTAAATACATACTTTTTATTCTTTCTATCTTCATAAACGCCTATAATAATTATACCTCCATTTGTGTTCAGAAAAGCGTTAGTTGTTTTAAAAACTTCAGTCCATTCCGATTGATTGTGACTGTTATCCTTAAGCTCAATTTTTTCGTTCTCAATAGAAATAAAGTCGCTATTTTGAATACACATTTCTATTTGCAACAAAACATCGTCTACAACTTTCATTCTTATTTTATTATAATAATTTTCCCTTATAAATACGAACAACTAAGATACAATTAATATCGGTAGTAATCGATGAAGATAGTCTAAGCGGTTAACACAATTAAACTGATTTATTAATATATAGTCATGGGGCGAATATATAGACCAGAAAAGAACTTAAACTCGCAGCGGCAACGCCAATTAAATAAAACTCTGGTCCGCTGATTTGCATGTGCAGAGATGGCTTCGTTCCTCGGCATGACGGTCTCTCTTTAGCCTTTCCCTGCACGATCACCAGCCGCCTATCACCCGCAAACACAAAAGCCCCGGCATAACGCCGGGGCTTTCATGCCTTAATAATTAACCATTCTATTTAGTTTACATCCCAGAAAAGGTGGGTTGTTACCGCATCGCCGCCGATGGCAGCTGCGGCAGCATTATAATTTACTACGTTTACTTCCTGCTCGTTAACCGGGTAAGTAAAGCGAACCGGGAAGGCGCTTTGCGCGGTTGGCGGAGCAACCAGTACCGGGTAGTTCAGACGGCGGGTTAATATCCATGCGTCCCAGCCGCGATTGTACAGGGCCAGGTATTCCTGCAGGGCAATCTTTTGCAGCGGAGTAAGAGTAACAGTTGGCGTAGCCGCGTTAAATGCGGTTGCAAAAGCCACATTCGGCTGCGCCAAATAAGCTGCTGCCGCCGGAGCCGGTACTCCCCAGAATTCTTCCGAAGCAAGTACGCCCGCGTCATAGTGCGAGGCTGCGGTACCGCCAACGTTATATCCTCTTGCTGCCGCTTCAGCCAGGTTAAATTCAACCTCGGGATAATCCAGCAGGTCTGCCGGGAAATCGGGGTTAGTAACCTTACCGATAGAATTCTCTACCAGCAGTGGGCCCGAAGGCTTGGAGTTGCCACCGAAACTTACATTGGCGCCGGGTGCACCTCCCGAATATACTCCAGCATTGTTTACAGTAAAATAATAAGGCAGCCGCGGGTCGGACGGAATACCATTGCCCGGCTGCAGCAAGCTGATCAGGGTTGAGTTGGCAACGAAATCCTGGCGGCCGCTTTGAACAAGGTCAACCCAGATAGGATTGGTGTTAGGTGTCTCACCTTTATAAACCAGCATGGCATTTTCATTATTTGTGGTAAACACTCCCACATTACCATTTGCTGTTGAAACAGCCGATTCAACAACCGATCGGGCCTTTGCCGGGTCGTAATCAGCTATCGTAATACCCATTTTAAGTTTAAGCGTATTTGCAAATAGCTTCCAACTGGTACCGCTGCCATCATAGATAATATCGGATCCGTTGCCAAAGCCTACGTCACCGTTGATAGCTGCCACATCGTTATCCAAACGGGTTAACAGGTCGTAATAAACCGTCTTTTGGTCGTCAAACTTCGGGAAAGGCTTGGTAATATCCAGCGCCTGCGAATATGGAATATTGCCGTATGTCGTCACTAAATAATAATAAGTGTAAACCTCCAGGATATCAGCTATTGCTATTTGATTCTTTTGTAACCCCGGATCTGAAACATCACTAGGGATCACCTTTTTTGCCTGTTCCAGATTTGCCAGCACCCCTGTGTAAAATGCATTCCACACATTATCGGGTATCGCCCGTGATTTGAGGTTATAGTTAGACTCATCGGTATACGTCGTTTCCTCCCATTGCTGCTCGATCAAACGGAATATATTTAAGTTCACGTTCGACGAGGCCATGGTATTTGCCAGGGAGTGCTCCGCACCGGTAAACAAAGTATAGGACGGTACGGTGGACGGGTTTTTCGGATTGACATTTAATGATGGCAGGTCCTTTTTGCAAGCCGACAGCATGGTGACGGCTATTCCCAATATTATTGCTTTCTTTTTCATATATATCTGCTTAGAAAGTTGCTTTTAAGTTGAAAGAAATGGAACGTACTGCCGGATAAGCACCTTCCTGGATGCCTTGCAGGTTACCCGAGCTAAGGCTTTCTTCAGGATCGGAGTACGGCAGGTTCTTGTAGATGATCCAAAGGTTGTGGCCGATCACCTGCAAAGTAACCCCTTTAACAGGGCCCAGTTTGTTAACCACGCTCTGCGGCAGTGTATAGCCGATCAATGCTTCGCGCAGTTTCACAAAGCTTGCGTCGTAAATAAAGGCCCTGTCGGGAAGATATACATACCCAAAGGCGGTATAATTATCCGCTGCTATACGTTTCGTGTTCGGCGCACCGTTAGCGGTCACACCCGGTCTGATGAAACCACCGCCATCGGCAAGCGAGTTACGTACAGGTTTGCCCAGGTCGTTGGTGTAAACCGTCTCAGGATACAAGCCTGTCGCCAGGCCGTAAGCCATATCCTGCGAGAATACCGAACCGCCTTTGCGGACATCGATCAGGAAGCTGAACGAAAAGTTCTTGTAACGGAACTCGTTGTTCACGCCGCCGATCCAGTCGGGGTTGGTGTTACCGATAACGTGGTTGTTCGTGGCAGTCAGTTGGTATTGGCCATTTGCCTTAACCACTTTCTGGCCGTTCAGGTAAGTATAGTCAGAGCCTTCGATGGTGCCAAGCGAGCCGCCGAGCGGAGCATTGATGCTTTCGCCGTTCTGGAAGCTGCCTAATTCAAGGTTCTTAGCTTCGTTACCGCTGCCATCGGTATACAGCGACTCAACTTTGTTGACGTTGCGGCTCCAGTTAACCCTGATATTCCAGCTAAAATTCTGGGTGCGTACAGGCGTGCCCAAAAGCGAAATTTCAACGCCCTTGTTCCTGATCGAACCGGCATTCAAATATTCATTGGTATAACCTGTCGCGCTTGAAACGTTCACTGGTAATATTTCGTCGAAAGTGAGGCCGTTGTAATAAGTTCCGTCAAAACCTAACCTGTTATCCAGGAAGCTCAATTCCAGGCCGACTTCGGTGCTTCTTGTGCGCTCTGGCCGCAGCTCGCCGTTATTTTTAGTGTTGCTAAGCGAAGTTTGCGGTGCGGAACCGAATGGCGAGTTGATATTGTAAGTATCTAATGTCCGGTATACGGGAGCGTCGTTACCAACCTCCGCATAGCTGCCGCGCAGTTTCGCGTACGAAAGCCATGTCCAGTCCTTAAGCAGTTGCGAGAATACGAAACCTGCGGATACCGACGGGTAATAATAGGTATTGTTGGCCTTAGGAAGCGTGGAAGACTGGTCCCTCCTGATGGTTCCATCCAGGGTGATCATATTTTTCCAGCTAAGCGTAGCGCCGGCAAATACACCGTCAACCTCCCGGGTAAAATCTGTTTCCGTCGGGGCCAATGGAGTAACCAGGGAATTCGACAACGAATACACTCCGGGCACGATGAGACCACCGTTGGTGGATGCGTAAATGCTGTTGGTATAATCCCTGCGAATGTTGGTACCCAGCAATGCCTTCAAGTTAAAGTCGCTGCCAAGATTTTTGTTTATGTTGGCCAGCAAATTATAATTGGTTTCGGAATAATCGTTATTAAACCTGGAGTAGTAAGGCACACCAATACTGGTCACGTCATAACGTTCCTCGTCAAGCTCGGAATAGCTGTCCAGCGAAACGCTGCCGGTAAACGTCAGCCAATTGGTTGGCTTATAGCTGGCATGCACATCGCCTATATAACGATTACGCATGTCGGTTTCGTAGTTATGTTCGGTTACCCAGTATGGGTTGTTCCAGAAAATAGCCGAATAGTCGCCGCCCTGCGGGTCAGCCATGTTCCAGGTAGTGTTGGCATGAGTCCTGTTGTATGCCGCTTTCAGTTCCTGTACGTCAACGTTGGTTTCCCACCATTCCCTGAAATTGGTCAGTACGTTCCGGTTGTCAGAGTTGGTACCGTCATAGCCCGTTCCGCCGCGGCCTATACCGTCGGTGCGGGTGTAGTTCACGTTGGCGCCAACGGTTAATTTCGAAGTAAGGTTATGGTCAGCTCCAAATACGATCTGGTTTTTGGTAATGCTGCTGTTGGGAATAATACCCCGGTCAACGCTATTGGTGTAGCCCAGCTTAAAGTCGCCCTGGTCAGTACCATTGGTGATCAATATGCTCTCGTTGGTTGATATCGGGCTTTGGAAAAAGCTTGCCGGTCCATTTTTAGCTGCAACCCATGGGGTAGCCTTGCCAAAGTTGGGCGAAGTTTTATCAAACGCGTCCCATTGGTAAACCATCAGGCTTGGGTCGAATTTTGCACCGAACGATGCGTCTTCTGTGGTTGGCGTAACCAGGTCGGGTTTGCCGTCGCCGTTAACATCGAAATAAAAGAAGTAACCGCTGGGGTCGTTATAGAATTGTCCGTATCCTGCACCATATTGATCCTGGTATTTCGGGAAGGTCGATTTGTCCATCTGCGACCAGGTTTCCGTAGAATTCACCGTTATACCCAGTCCCTTTTTACCTTTTTTGGTGGTGATGAGGATAACGCCGTTGGCGCCGCGCGAACCGTAAAGCGCTGTCGCACCGGCGCCTTTCAATACCGTAACGCTTTCAATATCGTCCGGGTTAATATCCGAAGCCGGGCTGCCATAGTCGTAACCGCCACCGCCTGACATTTGGTTAGCGCTGTTGATGTTGCTATTATCGATCGGCACACCGTCGATGATAAACAACGCCTGGTTGTTGCCATAGATGGATTTGTAGCCGCGCAGTACCACATTTGTTGAGGCGCCAAGGTCGTTGTTCTGGGTGATCTGCAAACCGGCAACCTTGCCCGAGAGACCATCGATGAAGTTGGTCTGGCGTTGTTTGCTCACTTCATCGCCGTTTACCTGCTCGGCCGCATAAACCTGCTGGTTCCTCGTACGGCTGATACCTAAGGCGCCCGTAACCACCACTTCGCCAAGCTGCTGGGCAACCGGCTCCAGGGCCACATTCAAAGCGTTGCCGCTAACGGTTATGCTTTGAGCGGTATACCCGATAAAACTGAAAGTAAGTACCGAACCCACCGGTGCGTTGATCGAATATTTACCGTTTATGTCGGTTTGGGTACCGGTAGTAGTTCCCTTTATGCTCACCGACACACCCGGCAGGGTTGAGCCATCATTTTTTGCCGTAACTGTCCCTGTTACGATGTGGGTTTGTGCAATCGACTGTGTCACAGCCAATAGTACGAGGCACAAACTCATAAGTAGAAGTTTTCGCATGAGTAAATAGATTAGTTAATAGTTAATGAAATTCAGGGGGCTAAACCTACACTAAGTTTTTCGTTTCAGAAAAATTTATTTCTGTAAATTATTTATTACAATTAAATCATTAACTGTAACGAATAATTTACTTTGATTATTGAAAGCATTAGGGCGTACTTTGTACCCTCTTCAACTACCTATGTTATTGCGTTAAACTAATAGCTAATAATAAGGCAGTTAATAAGTTAATTGTGACCGGAAGGTACGCGAGGTATCTTCCGGCTTCTTTTTTCTCGCCGCAGCATCTGCTAATTCTGTACCGAAGCTGGGGTAAACCTCCGGTACTGATACTTTGAACCTGTATTTTCTGTAATTGTTTCGTTACCGGAAAAAGTCTTAGAAGTGTCGGCAGGATGGCGGGCATAGCCGCAAAGGGTTCGTCTCATTATTAAATGAAACCGATAAAAAGCGCAACCTTAGTTGTTGACTTAGATCAATTACTTTAATTTATAAGGTCCTCTTCAATTACCATCTCAGAGTTTAACAATCGTGAAAAAGATCAGCAGGCATCCTATGAAAACAAGGCCCCAATAAACGTAGCGAAAGAATAGCCCCTTAAGCGTCCGGTTGAAATACCTGCCTAAAAAAATTGCCGGCACAATGGCCGGTAGGCAAAACAAAAAATATTTTATCAGCATCCAGCCAAACAATCCCTGCATTAAATATCCAATGATGCCGACAAAGCTGGCAGGCAAAAAGTAAGCCTGCAGCGTTGCCCTAAAGTGCTGCGCGGTCCACCGCCTCATATTACCGTAAAGCACCAGCGGAGGCCCATTGAGACCATACGCGCCGCCCAGGATTCCCGACAGAAATCCGCAGGCGAATAACCATAAACGATTATCGTCTTGCAGGTGCAAAGAATCCCTGGCAGCCAGCGTGTAGGCGCTATAGCCGACGATTAATGTTCCCAGCGCGATCTTTACCCAAAATTCGTTGCCGTATTTTAGTATCAGCAGGCCTATAGGTATCCCCAGCAGGGCATACAAGATCAGCCATTTGGCGCTGTTAATATGTATAGCCTGGTGGTCCTGGACGACCACAACCATTGCCACAAACAAAGATGTTAATACAGACAAGGGAACTGCGACGTCCAAAGGAATCACAAGTGCGAACAAGGGCACAGCTATAAGCGATTCGCCGAAACCGAACGTGGACCGGACAATGGTGGCAATAAAGCTGATGAAAAAAATGGGCAGTATTTCGGGGGGCATGTATAGGTAACCGTGGATACTAAAAATTCCGTATGCTTAGAAGAAGCTGAAGTGGTTGGTTCCAAACTTCTTAAATTGCATCAAAATTGGAAATCTTAACCGTTGTTTTTGTGATCTCTGACGTCTGACCTCCGACCTCACTTTCCCTTCACAATAACAAAAACATCCTCGTTATCCTTCTTCATCAGGTATTTTTCGCGGGCGAATTTTTCGAGCATCTCCTTATTAGTGGTCAGCTCATCAAGCTCCTGGTGGACTTTGGCGGTTTCTTTCTGATAAAAGTCCCGTTCGTGCTCCAGCTTGCTCAACTGGCTGTGATACTGGTATTGCGAGAACAGGTCGTTCTTATCAAAAAATACCATCCAAACTAAAAAGGCGAGGCTCACTACGAAATATTTATTCCTGAAAAGATCGAGCAGGCGCTTCATTGCAAACTATAAGAAATTTCGTTTAAAGCTATTTATTTATTCTGAGACCTGCAAATGCGGTTTTGTTAACATGCTAACAATCAATGCAATGATTGTATAGGTCGAATCGCATTTTCAAACGCCACGCCTGTCCCAGGCTTTCCGCTTTAGTCTTTCTGCTTTCCGCTCAAAAAACCGTATCTTTGCAAAAATAATTACCCGCTCGCTTACGGTATTGATCACCGAACATCTATTCAGATCCATTCTTGCTTCGCGTTAGCATATATTACATTACATGTCATTTGAGAATTTAAATTTGATCGAGCCCATCCTCAGGGCCTTAAAAACCGAGGGATATACCACCCCTACTCCCATACAACAGCAAGCCATACCTATTGTACTGAAAAATCGCGACCTGCTGGGCTGCGCGCAAACCGGCACCGGCAAAACCGCCGCTTTCGCCATACCGATATTACAGTTGCTTTACCAGGACAGGCTGCAGCATAAGGAACAAAAGACCATTAAGGCGCTGATACTGACACCCACGCGTGAACTAGCCATACAAATAGACGAAAGTTTTGCCGCCTACGGCAGGCACACCGGGCTGAAACACACCGTAATTTTTGGCGGTGTTTCGCAAAACCCGCAAACGGATACCTTGCGCCGTGGCGTGGATATTTTGGTTGCAACACCCGGCCGCCTGCTCGACCTGATGAACCAGGGTTTTATCCGCCTGGAACACCTGAAGATATTGGTATTAGACGAGGCCGACCGTATGCTGGACATGGGTTTTGTGCACGATGTAAAGAAAGTTATCGCCAAAGTGCCGTCGCGCAGGCAAACGCTCTTCTTTTCGGCCACCATGCCCGCCGAGATACAGCAATTGGCCAATTCGATACTGAATAACCCCGAGAAGGTAGAAGTGACGCCCGTTTCGTCAACCGCGGATACCATACAGCAGCATTTGTTTTATGTCGAAAAATCGGATAAAAAGGCGCTGCTGATCCATTTGCTAAAAGACAGGACCATCAAAACCGCGCTGGTATTCACCCGCACCAAGCACGGCGCGGATAAAGTGGTAAAAGATTTGAACCGGGCAGGTATAACAGCCGAGGCCATTCATGGCAATAAATCACAGAATGCCCGTCAGCGAGCCCTGGCGAATTTCAAGAACCGCACCACAAGGGTGCTGATTGCGACCGACATTGCGGCACGCGGTATCGACATTGACGAATTAACCCACGTGATCAATTACGAACTGCCAAACGTGCCGGAGACCTACGTTCACCGCATCGGGCGAACCGGCCGCGCGGGAGCTGAAGGCATTGCATTCTCGTTCTGCGAAACCGAGGAGATAGCCTATCTGAAAGACATACATAAGCTGATCGGTAAACAAATACCGGTTAATGAAGGTCACCCCTACCCCATGAGCCCGGCGTTTGTAGCTAAGCAAATGGAACCGGCATCTAAAGCCGCGCCAGCGCCACGCCACCAGCAATCTGCGGGTCACCGGGACGGCCAGCGGAGATGGGGACGAAACCGTTCACGCGGGAAGAGATGATGTCGGAAGTCGGATGTCAGATTGGGTAGTGCGGAACCTTATTCTTGCTATGGTTTAGTTTGTTCAATATATTATTCCTCACCATAAGAGCGGGTTTTTCAATAGCATAGCGCATGAGAACTGCCATAGCGATTATGGCAAGGAAACAAAGCGCCATGGCCAGGTTGCTGTTTTTATCCAGTCCTTCGTGTTCCAGCACCGTTTGCGTTAGGTGGATCACAATTTTATGAGAGAGGTAGATGGAATAAGAGAGCGTGGCCAGCCAACTGGTGACGAATGACTTGAAGTGATAAACAAAACTGGAGGGGCAAACTACTGCGGCCAGTATCAAACCATAAGACAAACCCACCAGCGGAAAACCCCACATGGTGGTGTTATAGGTGGAATATCCTTTACACACCAAGCCTGATATGATCAGTAAAATTATACCTAATAACAATACCTGGTTAGCGTGAGTGTTGATCCAAACTTTAATTTTAGGATAAAAGGTATAAAGTCCTGCTATGCTTACACCGACCAATAGACTGTCCAGGCGGTTATAAGTTGGGTAATAGATGTACTCGTTCCAAAACGCACCATAGCTATCCTGCGATAACACCGGCACGATAAAGTGATTCCAGTTCCATAAACGAATAAAAAAACCGCCGATGAACAAGGCGATCACCAGGTAAATCGCCTTACTTCCGGCCTTAAAATAACCGAATAGCAGGAACATAAGCGGCAGAACGAAATAAAATTGCTCCTCCACGCAAAGCGACCAGGCGTGAGAGAAGGTGCCGTATTTACGCAGATCAAGACCGAAATTCAGTGTAAAAGTGAGGTATCGCCAGAAAGGCGACGGATGCCCCCATTCGCGCGCCGAAGGAAAAGTGAAATAGATGGCAAAAACCAGCAGGAACGGCGGAATGATCCGGAAAAACCGTTTGATGAAAAACTCACTCAATGAAATCTTTCCGCCTTTGGCTATGGTGGCAAACAACTGACCGGAAATCAAAAAGCCGCTCAAAACGAAAAACAGGTCGACCCCCGACCAGCCAAACGCCGCAATGCTTTTTTCCCATTCCGGATGCCCGAAAAACTGGTAATGGAAAATCAGCACATAGGTGATGGCAATAGCTCTTAAATGATCTAATCCTAATAATTTGTGCGTATCGCCTATATTTTCGGTTGTGCTGAGATCAGGTTTAGTTGCGGGCATAAAATTATTCATATTTCTCCTTCACGCTTGCGGATAAACCATTCGGCGCTTAGCAAAGTTAAAATTACCAGGAATATCCATTTCAGATCCACCAGGTCGCTGTAGTGCTTGTTTTCGTATACGATCGTCTTAATATTATCATTCTTACGGATCAGGTCAGCCAGTTGGTTTACCTGCGAAGGCATCAGCATTTGCCCGCCCGATTGCCTGGCCAGTTGAGCCAGAAGCTGATGATCCGCCGCGCTTTGGCGAATTTCCAGGTTCAGCGGCTTTATGGTTAGCTGTCCTTTGGCAGTCAGCATTTGTTTACCTAATTGAGCCGACGCGTTATAGCTGTATTCGCCCACTGGCAATGTACCGGCATCTAATTGATAGCTTTGCCCGTTACGTGTAAACAGGAAGCTGTAGTTTTTTCCCGAATCGCTTTTAAGGTTGATCTTAACATCGGGCGTATTAACCAGTTCCAGCGCATCATTATATAATTCGGCATTCAGTATAACATTTTCTCCTTCATCGAATACATTTTTTGCAGGGTAAACCCTGAAACGCTGCCGGTTGCTGTTAGCCGTCAAATACTGGATGGATTGATTCATTAACTCTTCCAGTGCATGGTGATTCCCATAGTTTTCAAATTCAGACAGCGACCACCGCCACAAACCTTCCCCTGTGAGCACGGCGATCCGCCGTCCATTCTCCTCGCTGAAAGACAGTAAAGGATAATTGGTGGCAACCTCCCCTATTCGCTGCTTCAGCAATACCTGGTTATTGCCGGCGCTTTTATAATCGCCAAAAGGCGCCATCAGCGGCGGAAAATGGCTTAGCTTATTGATCGTCGAATCAGATATGGTGAACAACGAAAAATCCGTTACCGGCTGAGCAAAAACCTCCTGCACCTGGTCGCGGCCCGCGCTTATATGCACGGCTTTTTGTTCATTGTCGAACTGGAAGAGATTGGTCTGGCTGCCCGCCATATACCAAACCGGTACTTTCCCTTTCTCAATAAAATTTTGCAATGCACCCGAACCGCTTTCGGCTGCCTGGTATAGAATAACTACGCCATAATTGTTGAGCTTGAGCGAGGGCAAATCGCTCATCAAACTTGTCTTTACCTCGTAATTGCTATTGCTTTCGATGGATTGCTTAATAACGCTGATATCCGGGTGCGGACCATCGTACAGCAACAATATCTTTTGTTTGGCATCCAGCACCTCTACATAAATGCTTTCAGTATTATTCTGAACCGAGATTTCATTTTTAACCGGAGCTATGCTGATGGTAAACTTCCTGATGCCTTTTTTGTCGGCATTCAGTTTTAGCGGGATGAGCTTTTTAAAGCTGTCGGAATTAACGGCGCTTGTCTGAGCGAATACTTGTTTGCCATCGTCCGTAACCGTCAGACTGATGCTCTCGCCTTTGGCCTGGTAGGCTTCAGCCAGTACCTCGACTTCGAAATCGTTCCCTAAAAAGGCGGTTTTATTGTAGTTAACATTGCCGATCAGCAGGTCGCGTTTAGCGACCGTATCACCGAGAGCGATGGTATAAATACTTGTTTTCAGATTTTTGGCCTCATAAACCGGGTCGCTGCCCTGGTTGTATAAGCCATCGGTAGCCAATACCAAAGCGCCTATGTTTTGATTAGCAAAACGCTCGTTTAGTTGATGAATAGCGTTCGAAATATCCGTTTGCTTGCCGTTGAACTTATCCGAAAGACTGTCCTTTAGTGTAGCTCCGAAGTTAAACTCGCGCACGTCGTATTTGTCGCCCAGGTCTTTCTTCAACTTATCCAGATCGCCGACAAATTGCCCGGGTTCAAATCCGGGAGGTTTAAACTGCCTGATCGACTCCGAATTATCCTGCGCAACCAAAATCAGCGGCTTTTCAGGTTCATAAGCCACCGACCTCGTTAACGGCGCCACCAATAAAAACGAAAGTAAAAATACGGCCAGCGCCCTGAATACCGATAACAGCAGGCGGGCACTTTTCCCCAAATTTACAGGCTGCCGGTACATCAGCCAGGCATACAGCAAACCCAGCAGCAGGCACACAAGCGTCCACCATCCCGAAACTGTTCCCCAGGTAATTGAAAAGAGAAGCATGTTGGTTACGTTGTACGTATTACGTTATACGTTTTACGCAGACCTGCAAAATGCAAAAATATTGTGAATGAAATGTGATTTTTACCGAGAAAGCCTAAGGTATAATGTAATACGTCAAACGTATAACCGACTTAGAACTTAAGACTCAAGACTCAGTACTTACTTACAGCATTCCCCCATCCACAGGGATCACCTGCCCGGTAATGTAGGAAGCCATATCCGAAGCCAGGAAAACACAGCAATTGGCCACGTCTTCGGTTTCGCCGCCACGTTTTAGCGGAATGGCAGCCGCCCAGCCTTCAACCACTTTCGGGTCGAGCACTTCGGTCATTTCGGTTTTGATAAAGCCCGGTGCTACTACGTTGGTGCGTATGTTCCTTGAGCCTAATTCTTTGGCAATGGATTTAGAGAAACCGATAATGCCCGCTTTGGATGCGGCATAATTTGCCTGGCCGGCATTGCCCTGCACTCCCACTACCGAGCTCATGTTGATAAACACGCCGTCGCGGTTTTTCATCATGATCTTTGAGGCGGCTTTGGTTACATTGAAGATCGATTTTAGGTTCACGTCCAGCACCTCGTCCCATTGATCCTCGGTCATTCGCATCAGCAAACCATCCTTAGTTATGCCGGCGTTGTTAACCACAACCTGCAGCGTACCGAAGTCGGCTACAATATCATTGATCAGCTTTTCGGCCTCATCGAATTTGGAAGCGTCGGAGCGGTAGCCTTTCACTTTCGTGCCGAACTTTTGTAGTTCTTCCTCCAGGGCCTGGCCTTTTTCAACCGACGACAAATAGGTAAAAGCCACATTAGCGCCATGCTCGGCAAATTTCTCAGCTATTTTGCGACCTATGCCTTTTGATGCCCCGGTGATAAGCGCTGTTTTTCCTTCCAGTAACTTCATAGTGTTTCAGAATGGTTTCGGGGGGTGAAGATAGGGATTTAGTCGGAAAGACGGAAAGTCCGCGAAAGTCCGGAATTCAATAATCGAGTTATACAATTAGTAAGTATAGAACCGAACGTTATATTAGAACCCGAAACGACAATGAGCATATTAGGGCAAATAATCAAATCCAAATCGGACTATCTGCATCTTCTAATAGGTATTATAATTTGCATTATACTATTGTTGTTTCTTTGGTATATCAACATATTCTTGTACTGGATGCAATTTGGAGAAGGCGCAGATTCATCCGCAAAATACCATGAGCTTGCTGTTATGATCTATGAAATTTATCCGGCGCTTTTAGTCATTTTGGTCTGCTTCCTGCAGCTATATAAAAATTACCGAATGGGTCGTTTTGATTACGCAAAATCCTATTTATTTATTGCGATTTTGGCTCCCATGTTATCTGTTTTCCAAAATGATATTTTAAATTTCATTTTGGGTAGCTAAGTGCTTATTGATTTAATTATATTTTGATATTCCTCTTTTAAAACCACCAAACACCCCGCACATAAACACCCGTCATACTGCTCGCTGATGTATTGCGTTTCATTCAGCGTCAATTGCACTTGGGTACACTGGCATTTGGTTACCGCGTTCGCCTTGCATTCAAAAGTGGCGCGACAGCGTTCGCATTGGATAGTTTCGTGTTTCGTAGCCCCCTCTAAATCTCCCCCGGCTGGGGAGACTTTTTTATTAGTTTCAAGCATGACATCAAATATAATAAAGCCCTCCCTCCCGGGGAGGGTTGGGTGGGGCTTACTCCTCCAGCGGCACAAACTTTAAACTAACTGAATTCACGCAATGCCGGGTATTTTTAGGCGTCATGTATTCACCTTCGAAAACGTGGCCCAGGTGGGCGCCGCAGTTGGCGCACAGGATTTCCACGCGCCGGCCGTCAGCATCGACCTCACGACGCACTGCGCCGGGTATCTCATCGTCGAAGCTCGGCCAGCCGCAAAACGATTCGAACTTATCGTCCGAACGGTACAGCGGGGCGTCGCAGCGCTTGCACACGTATAGTCCTTTAGCTTTGTTATTGAGCAATGAACCTGTAAACGGCCTTTCGGTTCCTTTGTATAGTATTACCCGTTCTTCTTCGGGTGTTAATTTGTTATATTCCATAAGCCCCCTCTAAATCTCCCCCTGTAGGGGAGACTTTTAATTATTTTAACAAATATACGGTATGGATGGCGTTTTGATTTTTGGGCGGAGGGCTTGTTTACAATCCATTGACGCTCCGATAAATTTTATTGATTCCTGCTTTAAAGTCTAATGCTTTACAAGTACAGGACGAAATTTCGATTTACTCGATCATCCCTTCAAACTTTTCCCAAAAACCGTCCTTTGGCATGGGCGCCACGATCTCAACAGGCTCCTTTTTTATCGGGTGCTCAAAACGCAGGCGGCGGGCGTGCAGGCAAATACTTTTGCGCAAACTGCCGCGCGGATAGCCGTACTTATTGTCGCCGACGATGGGGCAGCCAATGGTCGACAATTGCACGCGTATCTGGTGCGGGCGCCCGGTTATGGGATTTATTTCGACTAAATAATAGCCTTCCAACTCGCCCACCGTACGGTAATTCAGTTCCGAGCGCTGACCGTTGCCCACTTCGAATTCATAGGCCTTGGTTACATTTTTCTGCGGATTTTTTACCAGCCAGTTTACCAGGTTACCCTCGGGCGGTTCAGGCTTTTTGCGTACCACCGCGTAATAGGTTTTGTGCATCTCGCGCAATTTGAACATCTGGTTTATCCTGTCCAGCGCCTTGCTGGTTTTGGCGAAAAGAATAACGCCGCTCACCGGCCGGTCCAAACGGTGAACCACTCCCAAAAAAGCGCCGTTGGGTTTGTCATATTTTTTGGCAAGATATTTTTTAACTTTTTCTTCCAGCGATTCATCACCGGTTTCGTCGGACTGCACAATATCGCCGGCACGTTTATTAATGGCTATCAGGTGGTTATCCTCATAAAGCACATCGGCGTCGGTAATATCCTTGTTATGATACTTGATATTGACTTTTGCGCACATAGGGTTCGGTCGATGGACCATAGTCCATAGTCCATGGTTTGCTATCGTCTATGGACTATCGACTATGGACTTTGCTTAGTACTGCTCTTTATCGTTCGGGAAGTTTTTCCCTTTCACGTCGGCGATATAGTTCTTAAACGCAGAATTCATGATATTGTTCAAGTCGGCATACTGGCGCAAAAAACGCGGTTTAAACTCTTTATTAATGCCAAGCATATCGTGTATCACCAGCACCTGGCCATCGCAATATTTGCCCGCGCCGATCCCGATGGTGGGTATCGACAAACTTTCACTTACATCCTTTGCCAGCATTGCCGGTATCTTTTCCAGTACGATGGCGAAACATCCCAATTCCTGCAATGCCAGCGCATCGTCGCGCAGTTTTTGAGCCTCGGCTTCTTCTTTGGCCCTAACGGTATAAGTGCCGAATTTGTAGATAGACTGCGGTGTCAGGCCCAGGTGCCCCATCACTGGAATACCAGCAGTAAGGATACGTGTTACGGACTCTGATATCTCTACGCCGCCCTCCAATTTTACACCGTGTGCACCCGCCTCTTTCATAATACGTATCGCCGAATTGAGCGCTTCTTTCGAGTTACCCTGGTATGAACCGAAAGGCAGATCGACGATGACCAAACTGCGGCCGGCCGCCCTCACAACCGACGATGCATGATAGATCATCTGGTCCAATGTAATAGGCAGTGTGGTTTCGTGCCCAGCCATCACATTGGAAGCCGAATCACCCACCAGGATCACATCCATACCCGACTCGTCGACGATCCTCGCCATCGAATAATCATAGGCAGTAAGCATCGCAATTTTTTCGCCGCGGCTTTTCATTTCCTGCAGCGTATGTGTAGTAATGCGCTTAACTTCTTTAGAAACAGACATGAGGTTCCAATTTTTTAGGAGTGTAAAGGTATAGTTATTTCGAATGTCGAATGTTCAATTTCGAATTTATTTATAATGGGGTGTCTGAACCATAACCTGGTTAATTCTTTAATTCAGTGAATTCGGCGCCAGGTTTTAACCGCCGCGCGCCAAACGCCCTGCGCCATGCAAAAAACAATTCGAAATTCTAAATCCGAAATTCGAAATTAAATCGTACCTTTGCGGCCGTGAATCAAGTTTTGCCGGCTGCATTTCTTGCATACGTTTTCACGGGACTGCATACCAGGATTACCGGCGCTTTTACCATTAAATTTCTTAACGATTATGATCACCAACTTCACCAAGTTACCGGCCGTTTTATTGCTGGCTGACGGTACCGTATTTCATGGCAAAGCGGCAGGAAAGATAGGCACCACTACAGGCGAGATATGCTTTAATACCGGCATGACCGGCTACCAGGAGATATTTACCGATCCGTCGTATTTCGGGCAGATCATGGTAACCACCAACGCGCATATCGGCAATTATGGTATCGCGAAGGAAGAGGTTGAATCGGAAAAGATCCAGATAGCCGGGCTGGTTTGTAAGAACTACAATATTTACTATACCCGCAAGCAGGCGCAGGAATCGATACAGGATTATTTCCAGGAGCAGAACATCGTTTCGATATCCGACATCGATACCCGCCAGTTGGTTCGCCATATCCGCGACAAAGGCGCCATGAACGCGATCATCTCATCCGAGATACTCGACATTGACGAATTGAAAAAGATGCTGGATAAAGTGCCTTCCATGGATGGACTGGAGCTGTCGTCGCAGGTTTCCACAACCGAAACTTATACTTTCGGCGATGAGACCGCTAAATATAAGGTTGCAGTCCTTGACCTGGGCGTAAAGAAAAACATCCTGCGTAACTTTGACGACCGGGATGTATATGCTAAGGTATACCCTGCGAAAACCACTTTCGAAGAAATGGAAAAGGATTTTGCGCCGAACGGTTATTTCATCTCCAATGGCCCCGGCGACCCGGCTGCAATGCCTTACGCGGTGCAGACTGTGAAAGACATATTGGCTTCTGAAAAACCGATGTTCGGTATTTGCCTCGGCCATCAATTGCTGGCCTTGGCCAACGATATCCCGACTAAAAAAATGTTCAACGGTCACCGTGGGCTAAACCACCCGGTAAAAAATATCATCAAAGATCATTGCGAAGTGACCTCGCAGAATCACGGCTTTGGCGTTGTGCCTGAAGCAGTTCGTGCATCGGACAAAGTGGAGATCACCCACGTAAACCTGAACGATCAATCCATCGAAGGTATCCGGGTGAAGGGCAGAAAAGCATTTTCGGTACAATATCACCCCGAATCATCGCCCGGCCCGCATGACAGCCGGTATCTGTTCGATGACTTTATCGAGTTGATGAAATAGATTTGCAGATGTACAAATTTCAAATGTGCAGATGAGACTCTGTGCCTTCTCTGTGCAAATCTCAGCGATCTCTGTGGTTATTCTGTTAATTTTTACCACAGAGGCCGCAAAGAGAAGGCACAAAGTTCACAGTGATATATAACCTGCCTTTTTCATCGTTTCATCCAGCCCGTTCATCCATTCACCGACGATTTCCCTCCGTTCGCCAAATAAATATCACGGTTTCCTGTACGTGAGGACATATTTGTGGCGTAAAACAAACCACATTATGAAAACCACCCTGCTCATCCAACTCTTTCACCTGGTTCACGAAACCGCCCAGCATTTGGTCGCTATTGTCCATTCGTTAGGGCATTTGGTAAAATAACCGGGTTCAACATAGATAACCGTCGCCTTCCTCTTTTATCGGGGAAGGCACAAGCAAGGTAGCAAATGATAAAATCTGCTATCTTTAACACCGCTTAAAACAACATCTTCTATGAAAGCGGTCAGGATAATTCCCCTTCTCATTTTTGCCTCTTGTACATTTTCACTTGTGTTTGCCCAAACGCAAATTACCGGATATGCGCTGCTTAACAAAACAGTAAAAGAGTATCAAAAAGCCGAATGGGACATCGGGCTTGTGGCGCCGTGCAACAACCCTTATGATCAGCGCGAGATCAGCCTGGATATGGTGCTGACCTCACCATCGGGCAAACCCGT
This sequence comes from Mucilaginibacter sp., assembly GCA_035547095.1. Classification (GTDB taxonomy): domain Bacteria; phylum Bacteroidota; class Bacteroidia; order Sphingobacteriales; family Sphingobacteriaceae; genus Mucilaginibacter. The sequence goes on along the minus strand of DASZVE010000072.1, from coordinate 18,135 downwards.
TGTACTTCCTTGTTATTTTGAACAACCGGGTAATAACGGCTCGGAGTGGAAGGCCCGTTTTGCGCCGCAGGAAGCCGGCAAATACACCTATCATTTCCTGCTGAAATACAAGGGGGCCGAAATTAAGTCGAAGAAGGACTCCTTTGTATCGGCTGCCGATAACAGGAAAGGTTTCCTGCACAAAAACAACCTTTGGACCTTTAAATTCGATAACGGCGAATTGTTTCGGGGCATCGGCGAAAACGTGGCCTGGGAGTCGAGGGCGTTCGAGAAAGATAAATGGACGTATAATTACCTGCTGCCGAAACTCAGCAACAATGGTGCGAACTTTTTCCGCACCTGGATGTGCTACTGGAACCTTCCGCTGGAATGGAAAAAGGTACATTCGACCAAACGCTATACCAATAGCGATAAATACTATAATCCAGGCGCCATTAAACGAATGGACGAATTGGTGAACCTGACCGACTCGCTGCACCTGTATTTTATGCTGACCATGGATTGGCACGGCCACCTAACGGAAGGCGTTGGCTGGAAGAACAGCAATTATAATGCGGCAAACGGCGGTCCGGCTAAGACGCCGACGGAATATTTTACCTCGCAGGAAGCAAGGGCAATGTATAAAAACAAACTAAGGTACATTGTAGCGCGATGGGGCTACAGCACCAGCATTGCGGCTTTTGAATTTTTTAACGAGATAGATAACGCGGCCTTTAACGGTGCCGACAGTGTGCTGATTCCGCACCATTACATTACTGAATGGCATGACGAAATGAGCCGCTACCTGAAAGACATAGACCCATATGGCCACCTGGTGACCACCAGTGTTTCGCACCGCGATATTATGGGGTTGAACTCGATAGCCTATATCGACTTCAACCAGAAGCACATTTACAAGCACACTGAAAAGATACCCGGCATTTACCAGGAGTATATCAATATGTTCGGCAAGCCGTACGTGGTCGGCGAATTCGGCTACCGTTGGGAAGACGATGATCCGAAATATGCCCGAGAAGCCGATTACGATTTTAAGCGGGGGCTATGGTACGGCATGTTCAGCCCCTGCCCTATCCTGCCCATGAGCTGGTGGTGGGAACTGTTCGACGATCAGAATATGGAGCCTTATTTTCGCGGCGTCCGAAGGATCAGCGACGAGATGCTGGCAGCCGGAAAAGGATCCTTTGAACAATTTGCAATTTCATCAGGGCTGATCGAATCGCATGGCGTAAAATGCGGCAATAAGTATTTTATTTACCTGCTGAACAATACGGACAATAGCATTACAACTCCTGTTTCCTTTGCAGCAACAGGCAAGGATTATTCGGTAGAATATTTCAACACGAACGACCTTTCAACCAAAGCGGGCGGCAACATCGCTGCAGCCGGGCATAATGTGACGTTGAATAAAATAAAGCTCGCAGCGAAAACGGAAAGAGTTATTATTTTAACTTTAATCCGCGGTTCTTAGCAGCAGGTGACAAAACAGACTGAAGCCGGAGGCTGCTTTTTGCGCGTTTTGCACAAATTTTGCAGAGGAATAAAAACTGACCTACGAAAACAGGAGATGAAGTTCATTGGAAATGGGGTGCACACAAGGCTGAGGGGAAGATCGTAACCAAATACGATAAGCCTGTCGAAAAAACCATCAAAAGCGCCAAAGTAAAGCGTAAAGCCAGCAAAAATGAGCCGGCTTACGAGATCAAACAGGAAGATAGCAGCAAAGTACTGAAGTAAGAAAGCGAGTTAAAAAAGGGACACAAATAAAAAGCACACGCCGAATGTATTACGTCCGGTCTCTCCTCACCGTAAAAATTCCGTCATTCACCGAAAAGTTCATTGAAATCTCGGTAATCTGCTGCACTTTTACACCATGGCACAACTACCTATCATCTCGGTCAAAAACCTAGTCAAAAAGTACGGAGATTTCACGGCGGTAGACGACATCAGCTTTGATGTTCACGAGGGTGAGATATTTGGCTTGCTTGGCCCCAACGGCGCAGGCAAGACCACCACGCTGGAGATCATCGAAACGCTGCGCGACAAAACTTCGGGCGAGGTGACCGTCAATGGCTTTTCGGTTGATAAGGATCCCGACAGCATAAAAAAATGTATAGGCGTCCAGTTGCAAGCGGCAGGTTATTATCCCAACCTGAATCTTTCCGAACTGATCGTGCTGTTTTCGGGCCTGTACGGCATCAGCAAAACGCCGAAGGAAATGCTGGAAAAGGTAGCGCTGGTGGAAAAATCCAAAGCCAAATACAAGGACCTGTCGGGCGGCCAAAAACAGCGTTTTTCTATCGCCACTACATTAATCAACGACCCGAAGATCATTTTCTTAGACGAGCCTACTACCGGCCTCGACCCCCAGGCCCGCCGCAACTTGTGGGACCTGATCAGCGAGATACGCGACAAAGGAACAACCGTGGTGATCACCACCCATTATATGGATGAAGCAGAAGTATTATGCGACCGCGTAGCTTTCGTAGACGGCGGTCATATTGTCGGCATCGATTCGCCTGATAGCTTTATCGACAAGCTGGTTGCTTCGGGCTTCGAACGGAAAAAAGAGGTAAAATCGGCCAACCTGGAGGATGTCTTTATCAATTTAACCGGTAAGGAATGGAGGGAGGAGTAGTTCGCAGTTGGCGGTTGGCAGTTTGCAGTGGGCCTACAGTTCATAGTCGATGGTCCATAGCCAACTCCGGTATAACTTGGACTATGGTCTATCGACCATGGACAAAAAACAATGACCTAATGACTCAATGACCAATGACTAATAACAACAGATCATACAGCAATACCCGGGCGACCCTCGCCATCGCCAAAGCCAGTTTCCGTTCTATATTACGCAGCCCTTCGGCCGTTGTATTCAGCCTGGCGTTCCCGCTGATATTTATCGTGGTGTTTGCCAATATCGGCAATCGTGCTATTACCGCCGACGTCGGTGTAGCCAAAACCAGCGATACCGCCAACGACTTTTACCGCGGCCTGAAAACCCACAAGGTAGCTAACCTGGTGACCGACCAGAGTACTGCCGAAATGCAGAAAAATCTGTCAAAAGGCGATCTTGCAGCGATCATTGACATCAAAAAAAGCGATACGCCGCCTTATATCACTGTAAATACCACCTACAGCACGGCGTCCGGCGATAAGGGCAACATTTTCAAGATGATCCTGACCAACATCGCTTACAACGCCAACCGCCCTGCGCAAAAGGGGCCGTCGCCGGTAGTCGAGCTGAAGGAAGAAACCATCAAGGGGCGTAAATACAATTATATCGACTTCCTGCTGCCGGGCATGCTGGGTTTCTCATTGCTCAGCAGCGGTGTATTCGGCACTGCGTTCGTATTTCTTAGCCTCCGTATCACACTAGTTATCAAACGCTTTTTTGCTACGCCGGTTAAAAAATATAGCATCGTACTCGGCGAGGCTATTGCCCGCCTCATTTTCTCGTGGATAGGCGCCGCTTTTATTATCCTGGTGGGGCACTATGCCTTCAATTTTACGCTGATACATGGCGCCATTACGGTCATTAACCTACTAATCTTATCAGCGCTCGGGCTTATCGTGTTTATGGGCTTCGGCTTTATCATATCCGGCATCGCCAAAAACGAGAGTTCGGTACCGCCGATCGCCAACATTGTTACCCTGCCGCAATTCCTGCTTTCGGGCACTTTCTTCTCCACCGCGGCATTTCCGGGCTGGCTGCAGGGAATCAGCAATATACTGCCGCTCACCTACCTCAACACAGCCATGCGTAACGTAGCCTTCGAAGGCGCGTCTCTGGGCGGCGTACTGCCGCAGTTGGGCATACTCGGCATCTGGTTCATCATTGTTTATGGCGTATCGGTGAAGACGTTCAGATGGGAATAGCTTGAGGTCGGAAATCAGAGGTCAGAAGTCTGAAGTCTGAAGTCGGTTTGACCATAGACAATGGTCGATGGTCCATAGCCAATATTGAATAACCATGGACTATGGTCTATCGACTATGGGCCCCAACACCATCTTTCGGACTTACGCGGACTTTCCGACTTCCCGACTTATTAATTCAATGTTAATCTTAAAGTAATTTTTACGGTAAGTGATTATCATTAGTATATTTGCAAGATACACTCTTATAGTGTACTTTTGACACTATCGAATTACAGTACCTAAAATTCAAGAAAATGAGCTTAATTATTGATGTTCACGCACGCCAGATACTCGACTCGCGTGGTAACCCTACGATCGAAGTTGATGTTTTGACCGAGAACGGCGCACTTGGCCGTGCTGCTGTGCCTTCGGGCGCCTCGACCGGCGCGCACGAAGCGGTTGAACTGCGTGATAACGACAAATCAAAATACATGGGCAAAGGCGTTCTGAAAGCTGTTGAGAACGTAAACGACATTTTTGCCAAAGAACTGCAGGGGCTTGATGTTTTCGAGCAAAACTCTATTGACGGCCTGATGATCGAGATCGACGGCACCGAAAACAAAGGCAAACTGGGCGCCAACGCCATCCTGGGTGTGTCGCTGGCCGTGGCCAAAGCAGCTGCGCAGGAAAGCCGCCAGTCGCTTTACCGCTACGTTGGCGGAGTAAATGCCAATACACTGCCGATTCCGATGATGAACATCGTTAACGGCGGCTCGCACTCGGATGCGCCCATCGCCTTCCAGGAATTTATGATCATGCCGGTCGGCGCACCAATGTTCTCTGAAGCATTGCGCTGGGGATCGGAAGTGTTCCATAACCTGAAAAAGATTTTGCACGACCGCAACCTTTCAACCGCCGTTGGCGACGAAGGCGGTTTTGCCCCAACCTTTGGTGGTACCGAGGATGCCGCTGAAACGATATTAAAAGCCATAGAAAAAGCAGGTTACAAACCAGGCGTCGATATCTGCCTGGCGCTGGATTGCGCCGCATCCGAATTTTATGTGAACGGCAAATACGACTATAAGAAATTCGAGGGCGACAAAGCCGCTACCCGCACCAGTGCCGAGCAAGCCGCTTACCTGGCCGAGCTGGCTGGAAAATACCCGATCATATCCATTGAAGACGGCATGTCGGAAGACGACTGGGACGGCTGGAAGCTTTTGACGGATAAGATAGGCAACAAGGTACAATTAGTGGGCGACGACCTGTTTGTTACCAATACCGTTCGCCTTCAGGAAGGCATCGATAAGGGCATTGCCAACTCTATCCTGATCAAGGTAAACCAGATCGGTTCGCTGACGGAAACTATCAATGCCGTAACGCTGGCGCAAACAAACGCTTATACCACGGTAATGAGCCACCGTTCGGGTGAAACTGAAGATTCAACCATCGCCGACCTGGCAGTAGCGCTGAATTGCGGCCAGATCAAAACCGGCTCGCTTTCGCGTTCGGACAGGATGGCCAAATACAACCAGTTGCTGCGTATTGAAGAAGAATTAGGCAGCAGCGCCAGGTTTATAGGCAAGGATTTTAAGTATTTTAAGAACAGGTAAGATCCGATTGCAGGATTTCGTTAGTAAAGAAAATTCCTGTAAATCTTTCAAATCATTTAATCGTGTCCAAAATATCAGCCCCGGGGAACCGGGGCTTTTTTGTGCCCAAAAATCGCTTTATCACGCGCAAATAGATTTTTTATTTTTCAAGAAGAGCTTTTTCACATTACAGCTTTCCGACCCTTGGTTGCTGTGTCGCCGCCGGCAAGGGCGGCGTGCGCTTTCTGTTCATATCCTGCCGTTAGTTAAAAATACCGGATTGTTGTAATGGTTGAAGTTTCGAGACGATATACCCTATATTTGGGTTTTCCTGATCTGCAATTCATGAAGTCTATAAAAATCGTTCTGCTATCTGTTGCTCTTTTTTTAACATCCGTTTTTTCGTTCGCGCAAACCGCAACAACAGTCAATGGAAATTACGTAGCCAACCGGGCTCCCCTGCGTACAAATCCTTATATCGAATTGCCGTTAGGCGCTATTAAACCTGAAGGCTGGTTAAAAGAGATGCTGATCCGCCAAAAAAACGGTGCGACCGGCAACCTGGATAAACTATACCCGCTGGTAATGGGAAAGCGCAACGGCTGGCTGGGCGGCGACGGCGATCAATGGGAACGCGGGCCGTACTGGCTGGACGGGCTGGTGCCGCTGGCTTATATTTTGAACGACAAAGAACTGATCGCCAAAGCTAAACCCTGGATAGAATGGACGCTGAACAGCCAGCAGCCCGACGGGTATTTTGGCCCTTCCAAAGATTACAGCCCCGAGCGCGGTGTACAGCGTAACAACAGTCACGACTGGTGGCCCAAGATCGTGATGCTGAAAGTGCTGCAGCAGTACTATTCTGCCACGGGCGACAAGCGGGTGATCAGGCTTATGACCAATTATTTCAGGTACCAGTTAAAGGAACTGCCGCAGCATCCGCTCGATCACTGGACTTTTTGGGCCAAATATCGCGGCGGGGATAACCTGATGGTGGTTTACTGGCTTTACAATATCACGGGCGATAAGTTCCTGCTCGACCTTGCCGACCTGATCCACAAGCAGACATTTGACTACACGGATTCATTTTTAAACACCGATATGCTGGCCAGGGCCGGAAGCATTCATGGCGTTAACCTGGCCGAGGGCATGAAAGACCCGATCATCTATTACCAGCAGCACCCGGAGGCCAAATACAAGAAGGCGACAATTAAAGCCTACGAGGACATCAGGAAATACGACGAACTGCCGCATGGTGTTTTCGGGAGCGATGAGGCGCTGCATGGCAATAATCCAACCCAGGGATCGGAATTGTGTACAGCTGTCGAACTGATGTTCACCCTGGAGAATACCCTTGCCATTACCGGCGGAGTTGATTACGCCGACCACCTGGAAAGGATCGCCTTCAATACGCTGCCCACGCAGATATCGAATGATTTTATCGACCGCCAGTACTACCAGCAGGCCAACCAGGTGATGATCACCCGTCATACGAGGAATTTCGATATCAACAACGCCGGCACGGATGTAGTTTATGGATTGCTTACAGGCTATCCATGCTGCACATCCAATATGCACCAAGGCTGGCCCAAATTCACGCAAAACTTATGGTATGCAACCCCTGACAATGGGCTGGCTGCATTGGTGTATTCACCAAGCGAGGTAAGGACCAGGGTAGCGCACGGCACGGAGGTTTCTTTTAAGGAAGAAACCAACTATCCTTTTGACGAGCACATTACATTCACTTTAACGGCGATTGATAAAGCATCATCAGTTTCGTTCCCGTTCAGTTTAAGGGTACCCGAATGGTGTTCGGCGGCGACGATAAAGATCAACGATAAAATTTGGCAGGAAGCAAAGGGCGGCCGGGTAGTCAAGATCGACCGTGAATGGAAAACCGGCGATGTGGTGGAACTGACACTGCCTATGCATGTTTCTAAGAATACCTGGTACGAAAATTCCGTGTCCATAGAGCGGGGGCCGATAGTTTACGCGCTCAAGATCGGCGAACAGGTGAAAAAGGTGATCAATACCAAAGATTCGGTCACTTATGGCGGTTATTATTACGAAGTATATCCAACTACTCCCTGGAACTACGGCCTCATTCAAACGCCTGACAATAAGCTGGCGGACGCTTACGAGGTAAAAGAAACCGGCGCAAAATCAAATTTTCCATGGACCGCTGAAAGCGCGCCTATACTCATAGCTACCAAGGCCAGGCAAATACTATCGTGGCAGCTATACGACGACATGGCCGGGCCCATTCCCTACAGCGTCGGCTGGGGCACCGAAACCGGCAAAGAAGAGAATATTACCCTGGTACCTTACGGTTGTACAAGGTTAAGAATATCTGAATTTCCTGTGGTGGAGAAGTAGACCGGATAGGTATACCAGAACGAGATAAAGACATCTTGATCTGATTAAATCCATAAACTGGGCCAGCGTCCGGGCCCTCGGACGAAACACAAACAGAACAGTGTCATTTCTTGCGCTGCTAAATATTTAGCGCCATTCATTGAATATACAGGCGTATGAATTGAAAACGCACCGGGATTGCAGCCACAGATTATAAACTTGCTGCATATTCACAAATACAAATGAAAAAACTAATAGTACTGTGCATAGTACTGCTGGCCGCGTTGACATTACATGCTCAAATAACCATTAAACCCGGAGACAGCAATATCCATTACGACTGGCTCAAGCCTTCTCACGATTTTTATAGAAACGTAATAACTGATACCATGGGCAAAGAGCTATACGACTTTGTGATGGAAGATTTCACGATTGTTGACACAGGCAATAGGCAGATTGTCTTTGCGCGTTCGCGGCAGGTACCCGCTGGGAGCTTTTCGGTTGATACTTCGGTAACAGACCTGCATTTAAAACCTATCCGGATGCATGAGATACACTACCAGCGTACTGTAAGCTTCGATATGCGGTTCAGCGAGACCGAAGCCAGTGTTAAAACTGCCCGGAAAGGTGTCGAATCTACCAAAGACTATCCGATGAAAAGAGGCTATTTCGAGGATAACATGATGGAATATATTTTCGGCTACCTTGACCTAAAGAAAGGCACTATCTACACGCTGGATAATTTCAATAAAGACACGCCCTCCCCATCTGACCCATACACTGTTGAATACGCGTTTGATGATGTATGGAACGTCGCACCCGATCACCGCGTTTATTGCACGGTTCTTCGTTTCACGCATGGCGGCACTACCGGCTATATCTGGATCGATAAAAGCACACATTTAATGGTCAAAACGATAGGTAATTTTAAAACAGGATCATACGTGCTGACGAAGATGTGATTATATATTTCAGGCATTATGGCTATCCTAAATTTTCAATTCATGGTCAGGCAAAAACTGCCACGCGCCATCCCAGCAATAAAACAATCGAACAATAAAGCAATTCCCGCTATATTTGGCTGTAATGAAAAAACTCCTTCTCTCCCTCATCGCAGCCACTCCCTTATTCACTGCGGCACAAAGCAATAAACAAGACAACCTCGTACAATACGTCCGGCCCATCATCGGTACGGAGCGCATGGGCCACGTGTTCCCCGGCGCTACGGTTCCTTTTGGCATGGTTCAGCTAAGCCCCGAGACAGATACCGTAGGTTACGAGCTCGACGGGCACTATAACCCCAAAGTATACAGCTACTGCGCGGGTTACCAGTACGACGATAAGACCATCGTAGGTTTCAGCCACACTCATTTCAGCGGCACCGGCCATTCCGACCTTGGTGACGTCCTGGTGATGCCTACCGTTGGCGCACTGAAGCTTAACCCCGGCACCGCCGACAAACCCGGCAGCGGCTACCGCTCGGCCTTTTCTCATGCCAGCGAGGTAAGCCAGGCCAACTATTATAAGGTGAAGCTCGACGATTACAACATCCTGGCCGAAATGACCACCACCACGCGCGTGGGCTTTCACCAATATACTTTCCCTAAGTCGGACAATGCGCACATCATCCTTGACCTGATGGCCGGCATTTATAATTACCCCGACAAGAATGTTTGGACTTACCTGCACGTCATCAACGACTCGACCGTGGTGGGCTATCGCGAAACCAACGGCTGGGCGCGTACGCGGACGCTGTATTTCGCGATGAAGTTCTCGAAGCCATTCATTTCACACGGTTATAAGAAGTATGATAAGCGGGAAGTTTATGGCGGTTTCTGGGGACAATTTAACCGCACACCGAACTTCCCCGAAATAGCTGGCAGGCAAATCCGCGCGTACTTTGATTTCAAGACCAGCGAGGGTGAAAAGATCAAAGTAAAAATGGCGCTGTCGCCGGTGAGTATGGACAATGCCATAGCCAATATGCAGGCCGAATGCCCGGGCTGGGATTTTGAAAAAGTGAAGGCTGACGGTCAGCAGCAATGGGAGCAGGAGCTGCACAAGATCGAGATTGAGGGCTCGCAGGCGGAAAAGGAGAATTTTTATACCTCGATGTACCACGCCATGATCAATCCGACCATTTACATGGACGTGAACCACGAATACCGTGGGCTGGACAAGAACGACCACAAGGCCGAAGGCTTTACTAATTATACAACTTTTTCGTTGTGGGATACACACCGGGCGCTGCACCCGCTGTTCAATATCATCGAGCCAGACCGCAATGCCGATATGGTCAAAAGCATGCTGGCGCACTTCGACCAAAGCCCGGAGCACATGCTGCCCATCTGGAGCAATTCGGCCAATGAGAACTGGTGCATGAGCGGCTACCATGCGGTTTCGGTCATCGCCGACGCGGTGGTAAAAGGCAACGCACCGTTCGACGCTAACAAGGCGCTGGACGCATGCGTGACGACGGCCAATCATCGCGATTACGCCGGCATCGGTTATTATATCGATATGGGCTACATCCCGGATGAGAAGAGCGGTGTCTCGGTTTCATCCACGCTGGAATACGCTTACGATGACTGGTGTATCGCCCAGATGGCCAAAAAACTGGGTCGACAGGATGTGTACGACACCTTCATTAAGCGCTCGCAAAACTGGAAGCATGTGTACGACCCAAAGAGCGGCTTTATGCACCCAAGACTGGCAGACGGCACTTTCCGGAAAAACTTTGATCCGTTTACCACTAATAATATGGGCTTCATCGAGGGTAATGCCTGGAACTATACACTCTATGTTCCGCACGACCCGAAGGGCCTGATCCAGACCATGGGCGGCAATAAACGCTTCGTCACCTACATCGATAGCCTGTTCAGCTACCAACTGCCTGATAAGTACTTTGCCGAAACCGAGGACATTACCCGTGACGGTATCATCGGCAATTACGTGCACGGCAACGAGCCTTCGCATCACGTGGCGTATTTGTATGACTGGACCGACAAGCCCTGGAAAACGCAGGAAAAGATCCGTCTCATCCTTAAAATGCAATATAAAAACGCCCCCGACGGCCTCGGCGGCAACGACGATACCGGCCAGATGAGTGCATGGTACATCTTCAGCTCTATGGGCTTTTATCCCGTGGCGCCGGGTTCAGATCAGTATGCTATCGGTAGTCCGGCAGTAGGCAAGGCGGTTATCAATCTGGAGAATGGCAAAAAATTCACTATTAACGTCAAAAACCAGGGCGACAAGAACGTCTATATAAAAAAGATCGAACTAAACGGGAAACCGCTGAATGGCTATTTCATCTCGCACAGCGACATCATGAATGGCGGGGAGATGACGTTTTATATGAGCGATAAGCACAGGTAATCATTTGGTGTCCGATATTCATTTAGATGCATAACAGCAAAGTCTACCTGATCAGCAGCCGCTGAAATTCCAGGCTATCACCGTAAAAAGCGTCAAAATCCACCACATGGTTAATGCCGCTGATGGTAGCTTTGTCTGAATGCTGCCAGATAAGCCATTGCCTGCCATTCGCAAGTTTAGTTTCCGGCTGGTCGTAATTGGCAACCCATAAGTGATAATCGTCAAAATAGCCCTGCAGGTAATCCTGGTAAAAGCTGATGCCTGAATAAATAACCGGCTTTACTTTGGTCTTCTTTTCGATGTAATCCAGGTACTGCTTCAATTGCTGACGCATTTTGTCGGGCGTCGTCCTATTCAATTCTTCCACATCGACCACCATAGGCAGATCGCCCTTTTCGGTCTTCACAACCTGCAAGAAAAATCTGGCTTGCAAGACGCCGCTTTTTGATGGCTTAAAATAATGATAGGCCCCGCAGACAATTCCGGTTTTGGCCGCCTCTCGCCAGTTACGCTGAAAGTACGGATCGACCGATGTTATGCCTTCGGTAGCTTTAATGTAAGCAAAAGTGATATGCACGCTGTCCTCCTCCATCGATCTGACCCGCTGCCAGTCGATACGACCCTGCGCATACGAAACATCGATACCATGAACCGAATATTTATCCGGGATGCGAATATTGAAACTCTCGTATTTGCGATAATGCGGGTTACCGCCCCAGTCCTTTATCCATCGCCACGACGATACAAAGCCCTTTACCACATATCCGTAGTAGAACGGCGACAGCAACACAAGCGCCAACCCGGCAAGAAATATCTTTAACCCGAGCGGCCAGCGGCCCCTTGCTTTCATCACCGATGAACGTTTGGACTTTGTGGAGGGTTTTCTTTTGGGAGGGGTCTTCTTTACAGGAGCGGGCACAGCACAAATCTAAAAATATATGCCTGCATTAAAAATTAAAGCCCCTTGCACTCGCTGCTTGGGGCTTTTACCTAAACCTTATCATTTAAGGCAACTGTAGAAAATTGCCAGATCAAATATAATCATTTTGTAACACATATGTTACAAAAACAAATAATTAATTTTCACTCAATATCATCATATGTACCTGTTAATCAAATTCTCCAAATATTCCTGCCTGCCGCTGATCGTTTGAGGCTCGCCGTTTTGAACGGCATAGTCCCTGAGTTGTTCCAGCGATAGTTTACCTTCTTCGAACGTCTTACCGGTGCCGCTATCGAACGATGCGTAGCGATCTTTACGGATCTTCTTGTATTCCGACTTTTGCAGGATATTGTCCGCAATAATCAACGCGCGCGCAAAAATGTCCATACCGCCGATATGCGCATAGAACAAGTCGGCCGGATCGGTGGAATTACGGCGGATCTTCGCGTCAAAGTTGATACCACCACCTGCGAAGCCACCTGCCTCAAGTATGATCAGCATATATTCGACCACTTCGTTAATATTATTCGGAAACTGGTCGGTATCCCAGCCGTTCTGGTAGTCGCCCCGGTTGGCGTCGATCGAACCTAATAGGCCCGCGTCGGCAGCCACCTGCAGCTCGTGCTGGAAGGTATGCCCGGCTAAAGTGGCGTGGTTTACTTCGATATTGAGCTTCATATCTTTCAGCAGATCGTACTTCTGCAAAAAGCCTAATACTGTTGCGGCATCATAGTCGTACTGGTGCTTGGTAGGCTCACAGGGTTTTGGTTCGATAAAGAAGGTGCCCTTAAAGCCTTTGCCGCGTGCGTATTCGATGGCCTTGTGCAGGAACATAGCGAAATGCTCCTGCTCACGTTTCATATCGGTATTCAGCAAGGTCATATAACCTTCTCGTCCGCCCCAAAACACATAGTTCTCACCGCCGAGGGCAATGGTAGCGTCGAGCGCAGCTTTGACCTGCGCCGCGGCATGCGTAAGCACATGGAAATCGGGGTTCGTGGCAGCTCCGTTCATATAGCGCAGGTGCGAGAACAGGTTGGCCGTTCCCCAAAGCAGTTTTACGCCGCTGGCTTCTTGCTTTTGTTTTGCATAATCGACCAGGGCTTGCAAACGCCTTTCGTTTTCCGGTACGTCGTTGGTATAGTCCACAACATCTATGTCATGAAAACAATAGTAAGGCAGGTTCATTTTCGTAATGAACTCGAATGTGGCGTCCATCTTGTCTTTGGCGCGCTCTACGGCATCCGCTTTTTCGTTCCAGGGAAACAAGTGCGTTGGGCCACCGAAGGGATCAGCGCCGGTACCACAGAACGAGTGCCAGTAAGCGCAGGCAAAGCGCAGATGATCCTTCATCTTCTTGCCTGCAATAACCTTATTTTCATCGTACCAGCGGAATGCCAACGGATTATCGCTTTCAGGGCCCTCATATTTAACGTGCCCGATGCCTTTAAAAAATTCTTTTTCGCCGAGTGTCATAATTATTGATTTGTTGAATGATTGAATTATCAAATTTAGTCCGAAAGACCGCATAAGTCCGAAAGTCCGAAATTGCCGAGGGCTTCGGTCTTTCCGTTGTTCTAAAAACCTTTCGCCTTTTATCTTTATCCTTTCACCTATGATCAAGTTGTCTTTCCAGTACTTTTTTCCAGTCCTCGTAAATGGGTTCGAACTTGTTCCCTTTAGGTTCCACCACCTTTATCTTTTTCATTTTGCTGAAAGCTTCGGCAGGCGATTTAAATACCCCCGCTCCAATGCCCGCACCCAAAGCCGCGCCCCTACTGCCGTCGTTCTGGTATAGTTCGACGGGTACGCCGGTAGCATTTACAAAGATGTCGGCAAAAAGATCGCTCAGGAACAAGTTGGCTTTGCCCGCGCGGATAACCGATGGATTCATGCCGTTGCTGCGCATGATATCCAGCCCGTAACGGAACGAGCAGGCTATGCCCTCCTGCGATGCCCGCAGAATATCCTCTTTACCATGTGTATTTAAGTCGATATTGTGCATTTGTCCGCCGATGGGCTTGTTGTTGTTAAGCATACGCTCGACCCCATTGCCAAAGGGCAGTATACGCAGCCCGTGGCTTCCTGGCGGCGCCAAAGCCGCCCTCTCGTTCATCTGCACATAGCTCACCGGTCCCATAATGCTCTTTACCCAATTATACAGTTTCCCTGTGCCGTTGATGCAAAGCAGTACACCGAATCTTTTTTGCTTTTCAGTGTAGTTGACGTGAGCGAAGGTATTTACGCGCGACTTTGGGTCGTAAGCCAGCTTATCGCTTACGCCGTAGATCACCCCAGACGTACCCGCTGTGGCTGCAACCTCACCCGGGTTAAGCACGTTGAGTGATAAAGCATTATTGGGCTGATCGCCTGCCTTATAGCTGACGGGTATGCCGGCTTTCAACTTTAACTGATCAGCCACGGACTTCAGCAATCCGCCGTGTGAAGAAAACACAGGTTTTATCGTTGGAAACAGGGAATTGCCGAAACCGAAATGTTTAAGCACATCAGCAGACAATCTATCCGTCGTAAAATCATAAAAAATCCCTTCCGAGAGCGCCGAAACCGAGGTAGTAGTTTCGCCCGTCAGCCTCATAGCGATAAAATCGCCGGGCAGCATTACCTTGTCGATCCTGTCGTATATTTCAGGCTCGTTCTCTTTTACCCAGCCGAGTTTAGAAGCCGTAAAGTTCCCCGGAGAATTAAGCAGACACGACAAACACTTCTTTTCGCCTATCTTTTTAAAAGCCTTGTCGCCAATTTCTACGGCCCGGCTATCGCACCAGATAATGCTGTCGCGCAACAATTGCTGATCCTTATCAATCATCACCAGGCCGTGCATCTGGTAGGCGATACCAACCGCAGCGATATCCGCCGGGTTATAAGCGCCGCTGTTGTTACACAGCAAAATGGCCTGCTGCACTTGTGCCCACCACATTTCTGGCGATTGCTCGGCCCAGCCGGGTCGCGGCGCCAGTATAGGATTTTCCTCGTCGGGGTATTGCGCCGATGCAACTGCAGCCTGCGTCGCGGAGTCAACCACCGAAACTTTGATTGAAGAGGTGCCTATATCGATACCGAGCAGCAACATGTGGTTTTTACCTGGTTTTTAATGATGAATAATAGGATTTATAAAAATGTGAAAATTCAGTAAGGATACTAAATTAATTTTCATTTCGAACCGGATGGCTGCCTGGGATCACTGTCAGGCCTATCCAATATTTTACTTTCGCGCAACAAGGGCCACCTCGTTTTATTACGTTTGCCACCATGCAACATATATTGGACAGCCCCGCATGGCATGCCTTGAATTCCGGGAATAAAAATCTTTCACTGGGCGACGATAAGGTAAAGTACTTTGACCGTGAAGTGTCGCCTTTTGCAGCCATGTGCGAAAACACGCCGGCGAATTTCAGGCTGCTATATGACATGCTTCCGGATGAAAGTACTGCTTTGTTCATGACGCCGGCAGAGATCGATATACCTGGCCCGTGGAACATAGCGGCCGCTGTTAAAGCGATACAGATGGTTTGCGAGAATCCCCCCGCCGCCGATCGATCATCACCCGTGGTTCCGCTTACTTATGAGGATGTACCGCAAATGCTCGAACTGACCAAATTGACTAATCCCGGTCCGTTCAGCGCCAAGACCATCGAATTTGGATATTACAGGGGCGTTTTTGATGAAGACCAATTAGTCGCCATGGCCGGGCAGCGTCTACACGCCTATAATTATGCCGAGGTAAGTGCAGTCTGCACTCATCCCGATCATAGCGGTAAAGGCTATGCCAGGCGACTGCTTCTTTTTCAGGCCAACCGCATCAGGGAAGCCTCGGATATCCCTTACCTGCATGTAAGGTCAAACAACGACCGGGCAATTAAGGTATATGAGAGCCAGGGCTTTGTAAAAAGCAGGGACATGTATTTTTATGTACTGAAAAAATAGGCTAAGAAGCTGAAATGGTGTGAATTAGACTGGCGACTCCGCCGAAGGCGATCTGCAGGCCGACGCAGAAGATAAGGAAAGCCATCATCCGGTTAATGATCACTTCGTTCTGCGAGCCTATATAACGGATCACCCGGTTTGTATTGAGGTAGAAAATAAAAATTAATATACAAATGCCGATGACCGACACCAGTAAGGCAGCAACGTTAAGCAGGTATAGTGTCATGTCTTTATTGGCGCCGTGAGCGCTCAGCGTAAACAACACTGCAATAGTACCCGCCCCGGTGGTCATCGGAAAGGTGATGGGGTAAAAAAGCTTATTCTCAATCGAATGGTCCTCTGGTGCGGTCTCTTCCGCTTCAGCCTGTTTGGCGTTGGTGTTGTCGGCGGCGAGCGACTCCCAACCGATCTTGCAGATCATAACGCCGCCGGCCAACTGGATAATAGGGATCGAAAGACCGAATAATTGCAAGATCCAATGCCCGAGGAACAAGGTGAAAGCGCAAAGGAGCAGCGCATTGAAGGTGATCTTTTTTACTGCTTTCAAACGTTCCTTGCGGGAAAGATCAGAAAAATACGGGCTGATGATAAATGCAGTTCCTACGGGATTAACTACCGGAAAAAGCGCTACAAACCCGATGAGCGCCAGGTGGATGAACGTGTCGAGATGAGCTGTTAGATTCATAGATGCCTAACCCGGAAAATTTACGGCGATATTTTAACCTTCAGAAAGTTCGATCCAAACCGGCCCGTGGTCGCTGGTTTTTTCCCAGCCGCGCACCTCGCGGTTAACACCCCCGGTAACTAAGCGTTTGTTCAGCTCCGGGCTTAATAAAAAGTGGTCGATACGCAAGCCGGCGTTGCGTCCGTAAGCGTCGCGGAAGAAATCCCAGAAAGTGTAGATTATTTCGTCAGGATAAAGCTTACGTATGGCGTCCGTCCAGCCCTGCGCCAAAAGCTTCTGGAAGGCTTCACGGGTTTCGGGGCGAAAAAGCGCGTCTTTAACCCAGCGCTCGGCTTTATAAGCGTCCAGTTCGGTTGGTATCACATTATAATCGCCTACCAGCACAGCCGGCGCGCCCGATGCAATCAGGTCGGCGGCATGGGCGTGCAACCGGTCGAACCAGCGCAGCTTATAATCAAATTTCGGTCCCGGCGCGGGATTGCCATTAGGCAAGTACAGGCAGCCGATGATAAGGCCGTTAACCTCAGCCTCGATGTAGCGGCTATGTTCATCGTCCGGGTCGCCGGGCAGCACGCGGCGGCGCTCGGCTATCGCGTGATTTCGCGACAAGATCGCTACCCCGTTCCAACTCTTCTGCCCATGCCAGATGGCCCGGTAGCCCATATCGCTAATGGCCTGTTCGGGAAAGTTTTCCTGCGGCGCTTTCAACTCCTGCAGGCAAACGATATCGGGCTGATTTTCGGCAAGCCAGCGTTGCAGTATATGCATGCGGGCATTGATGCTGTTGACGTTATAGGTGGCGATTTTCATGGGATATGATTATGTCAGCTAAATTAAAAAATATGTATCTTACCAAAACCTAAATGATATGAAAAGATTACTTATACTTTGCCTCATCATTTTTCCCTGCGTGCTCCATGCGCAGGGCAAAAAGATCGACCCATCTATCCTGCCCTCGCAATCGTCTAAATTGGTAAATGATTATACCCAAACATTGTCACCCAAAGAGATAGAGTCGCTCGAAACCAAGCTGGAAAAATTTCAAAGCAGGCAGACAGCTCAAATGGCTATTGTGATTCTGGAAAGTATTGGCGATAACGACATCATGCAATACGGCACCGCGCTGGGCAAGGCGTGGGGCATTGGATACAAAGGCGTCAACAACGGTGTGCTCATCCTGGTTGCCAGAAACGACCGAAAGGTCGCTATTGTTACGGGCAAAGGAATTGAGAAGACTCTGACTAACGAAATATGTAACCGGTTCATTCAAACCGATCTTCTTCCTCATTTTAAAAATGGGCAATTCTTTCCGGGGCTGGATTTGTGTGTCAACGACCTGATGAAATTTATAACCGACAGGCAAAAGCGTTAGCCTGAACGAGACC
>DASZVE010000071.1:0-15927 GCA_035547095.1 Mucilaginibacter sp. | reverse complement strand
GCCCAGCCTGAACCGAAACGGGTAGCGCCGGCGTCGTTCAGCTTGGTTTTAAAGTCGGCAAAGGAGCCGAAAGTACTGTTTATAGCTTTAGCCAAATCGCCCGAAGGTTCGCCGCCGCCGCTTGGCGAAAGCCAGGTCCAGAACAGCGAGTGATTGTAATGGCCGCCGCCGTTGTTACGCACCGCCATAGGGAATTTGGAAATATTTTTAATGATGTCGTCGATGCTGCCGTCGGCTTCAGGCTTGCCCTCCAATGCCTTGTTCAGGTTGGTAACATAAGCCTGGTGGTGTTTTCCGTGGTGGATCTCCATCGTCATCTTGTCGATGTGAGGTTCCAGGGCATCGGTCGCATAGGCCAATGCCGGTAGTGTAAATGCCATAATGAACTATTTTAAAAGGTTAAGAATCGTTATCGACACAAATATAAAGGCATGGGGATGACATTTGTTCTAATTAATGTCACTTTTTGTTGGGTGATAGTTCATGGTTCATAGATCATAGCCACGACCGTCTATCATAAACCTTTACCCATGAACAATGAACTATTTGAGGCGCTTGCTTTTAAAGAAATTCCTGACCAGCTCAGCGCATTCATTTTCGCGGATGCCGCCCGTGATCAGCGTTTTTGGATGGGTTATTTTTTGGTTGACACGGCCGAAACCCAGCTTAGCATCGTACGCCCCAAAAACAATACGGCTTAACTGGAACCAGTAACATGCGCCGGCGCACATGACGCAAGGTTCAAGCGTCACATACAGCGTGCAGTCTTTGAGGTATTTTCCGCCGAGGAAATTTGCCGCAGCGGTTAAGGCCTGCATCTCGGCATGGGCCGAAACGTCGTTCAGGCGCTCGGTAAGGTTATGCCCGCGGCCGATGATCTGCCCTTTACAAACCACCACCGCGCCGATAGGTATCTCGTCTTCGGCCAAAGCCAGTTTGGCTTCCTTCAGCGCCTCGTTCATAAAAAAATCGTCGGGCGATATGTTGGACGGCTCGTCGCCGAAAGTATAATAACGCATGTCGTCTGGCCGCTAATTCCTATCAAAGAAGCGGACTTTTATTATCAATACAAAAAAGAATGTTATTTCGATTGATAGTGAGAAATCTTATCGATTTGCATGTACGTTTGTGTGGTGTCGAAGTTTTCTCTTTCGCGCCTTCCGTCTTCCTGACCGGCTCTATCGAATGACATTATTTTATAAAATGCACACATCCGTCGGCCGGGTGAGGCTGCACTATGCTAATTTACTGCCGTTCGGAACTTTTCGATCTACCGAAGTCAAAACAATATCGCCGTTATGGTCGGCAAAGCCGGTTATCAAAAACTCCGACATAAATGTGGCGATCTGTTTTTTTGGAAAATTGATCACCCCGACGATCTGGCGCCCGATAAGCTCGTGCTTTCTATAATGTTTGGTGATCTGCGCGCTTGACCATTTAATGCCAAAAGGGCCAAAGTCAGCCTTTACTTTGTAAGCAGGCTTACGGGCTTCGGGAAAGTCGGCTACTTCGAGCACCGTGCCCACGCGTAGCTCGACCTTTTCAAAATCGATCCAGGTGATAAGTTCCATAAGACAAAGGTAATGCGAATTGCCAAATGCCAAATTCGAAATGCAAATCAAAATCCGACTTCGGCCTTCCGACTTCCGAACTCAGCTAAACACTAATTATCCCCCGTTTTATCGCAAATATTACCAGCCCGACCAGGTTCTTTGATCCGGTTTTTTCGAACAATCGGGCGCGGTAACCCTCTACCGTCCGAACACTGAGGAATATTTTGTCGGCGATCTCCTGGTTGGAATACTCCTGGCAAACCAGCCGCAGGATCTCGATCTCGCGGTCGTTCAGCTCTACGCTCTGCTGACCCGTGTGCTCGGTATAGCTGCCGGGCCCGACCAATTGCTTGATCAGCGTTACCGACAGATGTTCGTTAAAATAAAATCCTTTATTATAAACGGTCGATATGGCCTCGATAATCTCTTCCGGCTCGGCATTTTTTAGTAAATATCCCGATGCGCCCGCCTTCATCATATCGACGATATATTTATCCTCGTTGTGCATGGAAAGCGTTAGCACTTTAACCTGCCCAAAATGTTCACGAAGGTAAGCCGTGGTTTGCATACCGTCCATTTCGGGCATCTTGATGTCCATCAGAACCACATCGGGCACGTGGGTAGCCATCTGCCCGATCAATTCCTTACCGTTCGAAGCTTCTATGACCAGTTTGAGATCGGGATAGTCTTCGAGCGTGGCCTTAAGGCCGTTTCTGAATATTTTATGGTCGTCGGCTATGGCAAGATTTATCGGCTTCATCTGCATTGAATTTGAGATAAATATAAAGGAATAATGCGCAAACTATGTTAATGGTACGTTAATGGTAGTAAGTGTGCCACTTAAAGGCTTCGTGTAAATGTGGATCTTTCCATTCACCAGTTGCGCGCGGCTCTGTAAATTTTTTAGGCCGAAACCATGGTTTACATTGTCAAGGTTAAAGCCCTTGCCATTATCGCGAAAGGTCATGGTCAGCGTACGTTTTTCTTTGGTCAGGTCCACATGGATAGACGTAGCCTCCGAATGCTTTACGGCGTTGCCGAAAAGCTCCTGTGCTATCCTGTAAAGCGTCAGCTCTACTTCGGCCGGAAAGCGTTCGTCGGCCAGTTTCCTGGTAAACACAACCTGCATTGGCGTGTTCTGGTCCATTTTTACGCATAGGGCCTGCAGCGCGTCGATTACTCCGAAATCTGTTAGCACAGGCGGAAGTACATTATGGATGATATTCCGTATTTCCTGGATACATTCGTCGGTCAGCTTGCGTGTGTCGGCCAGCAATTCGTTGGTATTTTCGTCGTTATTGATCTTGTCAAGCCGGTGCAGTTTAAGCTTAATGGCCGACAGCACCTGGCCGACGCTGTCGTGCAGGTCCTCGGCAAGGCGTTTACGTTCGGTTTCCTGGGTTTCGATCACTGCTTGCAGCAATTCCTGCTGCTGTACATCCTGCATCCTGCGCAACTCGACCTGGTTCTTGATCATTTTCCGCTGGTAAATGATCACGAAAAAAAACAGCCCGGTAATCAATACGACTACTACCAGTGTACCTATGATAAGGACGGGTATTACGCTGTTTTCTGGGGCTGGCAAAGTAATGCGGTTGTGTAAAGCAAGTTAGCAATAATATTGGTTATGTTGTTG
Organism: Mucilaginibacter sp.; assembly: GCA_035547095.1. Taxonomy (GTDB): domain Bacteria; phylum Bacteroidota; class Bacteroidia; order Sphingobacteriales; family Sphingobacteriaceae; genus Mucilaginibacter. The sequence continues at coordinate 12,738 of DASZVE010000071.1, read as the reverse complement.
ATGACATAGTAGGAAGGTCTGTCGGCCAGGGGCAGAAGCGGGAAGAGCATGAACAGGAAAATATTAATGGAAAAATAAAACAACACCGCCGCGTTAAACCAGAATAAGCCCTGTTTTTCGATATGCACAAATTCCTGCCTTGTCAGTAATTGATAGAAATAGAGCAGCGCCAAAATGATAAACGCGATACCCGATGCCGTATTGGATATGGATGGATATTCCAGCAGTCGCTGGGCGAAATACAGGCACACAAGCAGTGCGACACCGGTTAGTACCAGGGTTATTTTCTTTAGCCGCTCATCAAAAAAAGCCTTATAATAGATAAAGCCGAAAAAAACGATGTTAATGATGATATAAACATGTATGGCCGGCATATTATTGGCCAGACCCCAGTCTGACGAAAGGCTTAAAAGTATATCGAACAGGGCCGAGACGATAAGAAATGCCGAAATCAGCTTCATCAGGCTATCGAGATGCCGGTAATTATACAGAAATGCGATTACCGGCAATAAGCCCGAATAAGTTGCGATCAAATCCAGCACAGCCCCGTACGACATGATTCCTGGTATTAACTGCCGGTAAGCGCATTTTGGGGACAGCCCACAGAGCCGGGACAAGGGTGTGCCTGCTCCACCAGTAAACCGCCGCTGTCGGATGTCGAAGATGACGAGCCTGCGGTAGCAGCCATGGTTTTAATCTCAGGAACACTGTGGCCGCCAGGCAACAGGTCGAGCCCTTCTTTAGTGACCCCGGCCAGGATCAGGTGGTCCTGCCCGTGGGCATCGGCCATATTTTTTGCAAATGCGGGTTCGGCCATCATTTTGCAGTGCCAGTTGTTAACGGGCTCGCTATTAGCATAATAAATACGAATGCCCATGCAGCCTGGCTGCTGAAGTAATTTTTGCAGCAGTTCGATACCAAAAAACTGTGATATGGTTTGGCCCGGATGCCGGTCGCGGTAATTTTTAGTCCATTCGGCAGCTGTCTTAATATCAATCTCGGCGCCTTCTTTCCCGGTAATAGGGGCTGTTCTTTCTTTTGTTTCCATGTTTAGGATAATTGTTAGGGTTTTTTGTACTAAATTAATAACTTATTGGTTGCCAAAGCAAAAAATCCGTCCCGGAGCAAAAAACAACCGATAGATCGTAAGTCTTTGATTTTCAGCGATGTTTTGATTGTATAAGTGCCTGGACGACAATCATATTGCGTAGTTTTACGCAACGGAAACAGTAATGGTACGCGGCGTTAGATGATCAAAACACGGTATGTCCGGGGCATCGGCGTCGCTTGCCGGTTTAATGAAGCTGCAGGTATACCAATGCGGCAACCGCCGATCCAATTACCGGACCAAGAACAGGTATCCAGGCATAAGCCCAGTCGCTGGTGCCTTTGCTTTTAATGGGCAATATGGCATGCATAATACGGGGTCCGAGGTCGCGCGCCGGGTTAATGGCATAGCCTGTTGTGCCTCCCAGCGACAGGCCAATAACCCATACAAAAAGTGCGATCGGTAAAGCGCCGACCGAGCCCAGGCCCACAGGCGTTTGGGTGGGCGTTATCTGTGCGCCGGTGATATAAAGCACCCCAACGATCAGCACAAAAGCGCCGATGATTTCGCTGGCGATATTGGAAATGTAGTTGCGCACAGCCGGACCGGTGCAGAATACCGCCAGGACCAGGCTGGGGTCGTTCGTACGCTGAAAGTGGTTGTAATACATTACCCAAACCAGGAAACTGCCCACCATGGCGCCAAGCAACTGCGCAACAATGTACGATAAGGCGCTTGCCCAGGGGAACTTTCCGGCGATAGCTAAGCCGATGGTGACCGCCGGGTTAAGGTGCGCACCGCTGTATGGGCCGGCTACCGTTACGCCAACGAACACCGCTAAGCCCCAGGCGGTTGTGATCACTATCCAGCCGCTGTTGTTACCTTTGGTATCGTTTAAAACTACGTTGGCAACTACGCCGTCACCAAGCAGGATGAGCAACATAGTACCCAGGAATTCGGCCATCAATGGGGTCATTGTAATCAGGTTTGTGATTTTAAATATAGTTTTTTACATTGAAGAACCAAGAGCCAAGAACCAAGACTTTTTTGTGCAAAGCTTTGAGTTATATATCCAGGCTCTCATAACCGCCCCACGCCTGCGCGGCGTTAACAGCCCTTTTCCATTCCGTGATACCCTTTGCTGTTTCGGGCGAACCTGTAGCCGGAACAAACGTTTTTTCGGCCTGCCATAATTCCTTTATTTCTTCTTCGCTTTTCCAGTAGCCGACAGCCAGGCCTGCCAGGTAAGCAGCGCCTAAGGCAGTGGTTTCCACAATCGTGGGCCGGATAACTTTACAATTCAGCAAATTCGCCTGGAACTGCATCAGCAGGTCGTTTGCCGTAGCGCCGCCATCGACGCGCAATTCGCTTATCGGCATGCTGGCATCGGCTTCCATTGCTTTCAGTACGTCCATCGTCTGGTAGGCTATAGACTGCAATGCGGCCCTGGCAATGTGTCCGGCCGTGGTGCCACGGGTAATGCCCACGATGGTTCCTCTTGCTTCAGGGTCCCAGTAAGGCGCCCCCAATCCCGCAAATGCAGGAACGAAATAAACCCCACCGGTATCGGGTTCGCTAAGCGCCAGCTTTTCAACCTCTGCTGAAGTTTTTATCACGCCGAGCCCATCGCGCAGCCACTGTACCACGGCGCCGCCGATGAATATACTTCCCTCGAAAGCGTAATGAGTTTTATTGTTGATCTTCCAGGCGATGGTAGTCAGCAGGTTGTTTTTCGACGATATAAAATGTTCGCCGATATTCATCAACATAAAACAGCCTGTTCCATAGGTGTTCTTCACCATGCCGTTGCCGGTACACATCTGCCCGAACAATGCTGCATGCTGGTCGCCGGCGATACCGGCGATCGGAATTTTAGAGGCAAAGATGGTCGTCGCGGTTTCGCCGTAAAGCTCGCTGCTTTGCTTCACTTCGGGCAGCATGCTTTGCGGAATATCAAATATCCTCAGTAGCTCATCATCCCACTGCAGGGTACGGATATTGAACAACATGGTGCGACTGGCGTTGGTGACGTCGGTTGCATGTACCTTGCCGCGTGTAAATTTCCAAACCAGCCAGCTGTCTACCGTGCCAAATGCCAATTCGCCTGCTTCGGCTTTTTGTCTTGCTCCGGGCACATTATCCAGTATCCAGCGGATCTTGGAGCCCGAAAAGTAGGCGTCGATCACTAAACCCGTTTTAGATTGTATCAGGGCCGAATGCCCCGCCTGCTTTAACTGGTCACAAAAGCCTGCGGTACGCCTGTCCTGCCAAACAATAGCGTTGTAAACCGGTTCGCCGGTATCCCTGTCCCATACGATAGTGGTCTCGCGCTGGTTGGTTATCCCGATGGCCCTAATATTCGTGCCGTTGATACCCATTTTAACTGTTGCCTCGGCGGCAACACTGGCCTGCGACGACCATATTTCGTTCGGATCGTGCTCTACCCATCCCGGCTGCGGAAATATCTGTTTAAATTCCTTTTGTGCGACGGACCTGATCTGCCCCCGGTGATCGAACACGATAGCGCGCGAACTGGTCGTGCCCTGGTCAAGGGCCAGAATATATTGTTCCATTTAGGATTTAAAATAATTGGTGTATAAAACTAACGATAAACATTAAGACTGCAACAAATAATTGCGGGCGAGCTGATGAAATGATCCCACCTGCTGTTCCCGCCATTCGTCGTCTTTTCCAAGTTCAACAGCAATTAATTTTGCGACGACCGGCGCGGCGTCTATCGCCGCCCCGGCATCAAGAAATAGCAACCGTAGGCGCCTGGCCAGTACGTCTTCAACGGTTCGCGCCATTTCTTTGCGAACAGCCCAGACCACTTCAGCCAGTAAGTAGTCATATCTTGGATGAAGTTTTTTACCCCATTCCTGGTTTTCATCGGCAAGGGCCAGTATATTTTCGCGGTCGCTGCCATAGATGTACAGGTGATCGTTCCAGTGGGTGGTTTGCATGCTTCCGTGAATGGGTAAGCTTTTAGTTTTGCTTGCAACCGGCGTCAATCCGGCTGTTGCTATGACCCGGTCAATTGTATCTTCGGCCATCCTGCGATAGGTGGTCCATTTGCCGCCGGTAACGGTGACCAGCCCCGAACCGGAAACAATGATCTTATGACCGCGTGAAAGCTCTTTGGTTTTGGACGACTCGTCCTGCGGGGCGGCCAGGGGGCGGAGGCCCGCAAAAACGCTCAATACGTCCTTTCGCTGCGGTTGCTTTGCCAGGTATTTTCCGGCTGTCTCCAGGATAAAGTTGATCTCGGCCTCTAACGCTACCGGCTCGAGGCCGTATTCATTGCGCGGGGTATCCGTTGTGCCGACCACCAGCTTATCGTGCCAGGGCACGGCAAAAAGTACGCGGCCATCGGCGGTTTTCGGAATCATCAGGGCGTTTTCCGAAGGCATAAAAGTGCGGTCCAGCACCAAATGAACTCCCTGACTCGGTGTAACGGTCGGTTTCTTCTGCGGGGAGTCCATCCGGAGGATATCGTCCACAAATACACCGGTTGCATTGATAACTGCTTTTGCTTTAAGGTCGTACACCTTACCGGTTTCAACATCTTCCGCAACAATGCCCGATATTTTTTGCCCGTTCTTCTCCAGGCCGGTAACGCGAAAATAATTCAATACTGTCGCTCCCTGTTCAAGGCAGGTTTGGGCGAGGTTGACGGCCAGCCGGGCGTCGTCAAACTGGCCATCGTGATACATAATACCGCCGCGCAATCCTTTTTGCCGGATGCCGGGTAACAGTTTTAAAACCTCGTATTTTGACATACTGTGCGTTTTTCCAAAACTTAATTTGCCCGAAAGCAGGTCGTATATACGCAGCCCTATCCCGTAAAACAGCTTATCGAACCGGCTGTAAACCGGGATAATGAAGGGCAGATTTTTAACCAGGTGCGGCGCGTTTTTGAGTAAGAAGCCGCGTTCGCGCAGTGCCTCACGTACCAGAGCAACGTTTCCTTGCGCCAGGTAGCGTACTCCGCCGTGCACCAGCTTTGTGCTTCGGCTGGAGGTGCCCTTGGCGAAATCCGATTGTTCTAACAGCAGGGTTTGATAGCCGCGTGAAGCTGCGTCCAGGGCCGTGCCCAGGCCGGTAGCCCCGCCGCCAATAACGATGATGTCCCACGCTTTAGCCGGGTCACTCAAAACCGATAAATTTCTGTATTCATCAAGGTTGTTAGCTCGCATCAAGTAGTTTTTTGGCCAATTTATATATACATGATTGTTTTAAAATAATTTAGGGTTTAGAAAATTATTAACACCGCTAAAACACCGTAATAAATACCGTTAAAATACGGTGGTATCAATCGTGCGAATGCATTTAAATTTACTTATCCTAATAACTGAAACGATGAGATTTAAATCAACTCAAAACAACCTGAAAGTATATGCCGTAACGGGGACACACAGCATAGTCCTTTCTTTTGATCTTGTAAACCTGCCTCAAAATTTTTTGGGCTTTGCAATTGAGCGCACACAGTTAGATACCAAAAAAACGACCTGGTTGTATGGCCAGAAATGTTTTAAGTCGATTGTTCCAAACCCGGCTCCTGGTCAGCAATATCCAACCCAAATACACCCCGTTCAGAGTTTCATGTGGAAGGATTTTACAGCAGATCCCGGACAAAAGTATAGTTTTAAAGTTACGGCCGTTTCCGGTAATTCTAAACAGCTTATTTATACCGATCCGACTACGATCACAGTTCAAACAGAACTTATGGTATCGGGGAAACACAGTGTTGTTTTCAACCGCGGAGTTTCGGGCAGCCAGGCATATAGTGAAAAATTTGGCAACAAAAAACCGGATGACCTTCCGGGCGCACAAAAGGATGCAGCCTACACGTGGTTGTCCAATGGCCTTTATGAAACATTGGTCGGGTTTGTGAACCTGGCGACGGATAGCTCTTACAGCCTTTATTGTGCTTTTTATGAATTTCACTATGGTCCCTTCCTTGATGTGCTGAAGGCGGCGTCACAAAGAGGCGTTGACGTAAGAGTAGTATACGGCGCCATATCTGAATACAAAGACATTAACGAAACGGCAATTAATGCCGCAGGGATACAAGCTTTGTGTAAGGCCAGGGACAACCAGGTAAAACAGCCACATAATAAGTTTATGATCCTTTTAAAAGACGGGAACCCAATCAAGGTGTCTACGGGTTCGACCAATATATCGGTTGTGGGAATATTCGGCCATTCAAATGCAGTACATATTGTCGACGACCCCGCTATAGCAAAGGAATACTTGGATTACTGGAATGAATTAGATAAAAATCCAGGCCATGCGGATTTTGTACCTGTTGTTGAACGAATGCAACCTGATGTTACACCAGATACCCTGCCTAATGATTTGAGCGTATACTTCAGCCCCAGGTCAAATGTGAATATGCTAACCACCTATGCGGGGATCATGAATAGAGCCAATGCACTGGTATGTGCTGTGTATCCATTCAATGTTGATAACGCGTTTCAGCAGGTGTTCGATCAGCCCAAAAATTACCTCCGTTTTGTACTTTTGAACCAGCATGCTGCTGATAATAAAATTACGTCGACAGATCCGAACCTGGAGATTGTCGCAGGAAGCCACATTCAGCATGCGCTTGATCAATGGGTCATAGAATCGGATGCCAAAGCCGAACTGGGAGCAGGCGTGATTTACGTACACAATAAATTTATACTCAAGGACCCCCTGTCGGCAAATCCTGTTACGATAAGCGGATCGGCAAATTTCAGTCAGCCATCCTTAACCGGGAATGATGAAAATACCCTGATCATATTAAATGACACGCGATCTGCGGATATATATCTTACCGAATTTATCCGGTTGTTCGATCATTTTAGCGTAAGAGAGTGGATGAATCAAAACCCGGCAAATTTCAAACCGTTCCTGGACGAAACCTATACGTGGTTTAAAACCTATACAGAGAACGCAACCAGCCCTGAATTTATGCGAAGGGTACTGTTTGCAGGCACAGCCGGGGCGATAGAGAGTTAGAAATTTTCAGTCTCGGCACGGGGCGTCTTTGCGCAGACCTGTTTAGGTAGCTGACTTATTTAGTACCCGTAGTATCCGCTTCTTCTTTCAATTCCTGCCCCTGCTTGCCGAGCCTGATGATCGGCTTATCCTGTGTGCCGGTAATGGTCATCGGGATGCCGAAGATGCCCAGCGGCGGTAGCCCCAGCCTGAATTTCAGGTTCAGGTTCCCGTTAAAATCCACTTGACCCTCAAACCTCGGCCTGAACCCCGCAAAGCGCATCTTGGTACGCTGGACGGTGATAATATTATTGGCGATGGTGGTTTTGATATCCACTTTGGAAGCGTCGTTCGGGCGCGCCAGGCTGTCTTTGCCGGTCGCTTTGGCTACCGAGCCGAAGAGCGTAAAGCCTTTTACCTTTATTTGTTTCAGGGTCAACGTTCCGCCGCCGTTGAGCGATGGATAGACTGGGTGCATGTTTTTGTCCAGCTTACCGCTTAGCTTATAGTCCAGCGAAACGATGCCTGCCGCGCTTTTCGCCGAAGAGGCCATATCGTGGAACAATTTGATGCGCTGGTAGGCCTTTTGTATGTCGAATTCTTTAGCGATGATATGATAATCAAAGAATGCTTTTTGCGGGTTGATGCTGCCGTAGGTGGCGTCCATTACCACCGGGGCATCGACGATTGTAAATCCTCCGCCTTTCAGTTGTATCTGACCGTTGCTGATCGTCATCTGCCCTTTGACGCTGTCGATATCCAAGCCCTGGTATACCACTTTTTTCACATCGGCGTTGAAGGTGAGATTCAGGTTGGATGGCACCAATACAACACCCGTCGGCGCTACCGCTGCCGATTTACCCGGCGCGGCCGGCTGACCATCGGCAAAGACCATAAAATCATCGGCTACTATTAGTCCGCTTTTAAGGTTGAAAGTGCCGGTTAGGACCGAGCTCGGCTTTACCGCATAATCAATGACGTTGGATAAAGCTCCGTCCATCACGATCACCGATTTGCCGTAATTGGCCGTAAACTCATCGAAATTCATTTTGTCCTGCTTAAAGCTGAAAACACCTGTTTTGATCACGAACGGCTTTGGGAACAGGTCCGACGTGAGCGCCAGGTTTTTTACTTTTATCGTACCTGAATTAAATAGTTGGTCGTACCGCCCGGCCACAGCATCGCTTTGCTTACCCTTTAGTGTAAAATTGGTGATGATCATCCCGCTTGCGCCGTAACCTTTCAGCGCGAACACCTGGTATATCTTGCCGATGTCCAGCGTGCCGTGCGACCTGATGTTATATTGCAAATCGTTAAAATTTTTCAGGTCGGCCATTAACACGAACGGCTGTCCCTCAAACGTCAGCGATATGGGTTTGATATTAACCCTGAGCCCGCTTAACGACCCTGTGTTATCTGTTAAATTGGCGCTGATCTGCAGGTTTTGGATCGGATCGGGATAATATTTGGTTTTGATATACCCGTTTTGCAGGTTGATCTCAGCCTTCGTTACCGGGTATATTTTGCGTTTGGGAATATAGCGCCCTTTGGTTCGCAGATCAAATGCCAGGTCACCCCTGAGGTCCGATCCTTCAATCGGGTAAATCCGCTTCAGGTCGTCCAAATGAAATTTCGACTGTAAAGCGCCATCAACCGCCAGCCCATCAGCATTGCTCAGCTTAAGATAGCCTTTCAGGTAGTTGGTCAGCGCATTTACGTTCAGGTTGGCCAACTGCATCTTAAAGTGCTTCACATTGTTATCCGGGCAGGAAGCGTCGAGATCGAAACTGATATTCTTCACTGCTTCGGGAAGGCTGGCGTATTTGATATAGCCATTCCTGAACGACGACCTGAGTGTAAACTTCGGTATGCTGGTGATCACGGTGTCCACGTGGCGCAGTCCGCGCTTTTGTAACCCGGTAGCGTATTTGCCCTGCGCAAGCAAATGCAGGGAATAGCGGCCTTTCAGGTCGACAGCCTTTACGCCGAACGCCCGGTTCCATTTTTCCAGGTCGATATCGGTATTCACCCGCGCAAATATCTCAGGTGACTTAACGCCGCGTACGCTGAACCTGGAATCGAACCGATCCTGATCGATCCTGAAATGCAGCGAGTCGATCTTCAGCACCATGCTATCGGGATTGAAACCCGGCACCTTGGCGCTCATGTCCAAATACAGGTCGCGCACCGGCGATGGTGTTTTGTTGCTGGCTATGGTGCCGTTCCGGGCCTGCATGCTGAAGGTAAAATCGGGCATTTTATTCTTCGAGGCGATGTACTGCCCGGTCAGACCTACCTTGATGACCCCGGTTCCGTTCACCTCGGTATTTTCTACCCACCTGGTATACGCCGGCGGCAGTGCCGTGAAGATATCGCTCAGGTCGCTCTGGTGCGATGTGAACTGAAAATCCATATCGTATCCGTCCTTCAAAAAGCCGAACCGGCCGACGAAGTTCACCGGCAGCTTATTGATCATCATATTGTTTTTGCGGAAGGAGAAAGCCAGCGATTTGGTGTTGATGCTTGTCACCAGGTCGGCATTGATGGTCTTGTTGCTCACGTAATCCTGTTTGTCGTAGACAAAGTCGGTCGAGGCGATCTCCAGGTGCGATTGCAGGTCGAAAACGTTTTTCGTAAAGTCGCCACTGCCTTTGTAATTGAAATTCCGCGCGTCGATCAGCATGGGGATAGATGCATCGTCATAAACCAAATGACTTTTTTCGATGTCGATCAACTGTATGCCCAGCGACGCGCTGGACGTATCGGTCTTAGCGTTCGGGTTTGCCGGCTGCGACCGGTAAACGTTGTAATTGGGATGACCGGCACTATCCACTTCGATATTAATGAAGGCGTTGTTAAGGTAAACCTTGCTGATGTTGATCTTTGACCCAAGAAGCGAGGTCAGATCGACGGCGAATGAAATGTCCTTCGCCGCTACCAGTGTGTCCTGGTCGAACGGTGCGCTGCCCTTGAGCGAAAAATCTTCTAAAGTGAGCGTCAGCTCGGGGAAGCGTTTGAAGAAGGAAAGGCTCGTTGATGAAAAGTTAACCTGGCCGTTGATCTTCTGGTTCATCACCTGTTTGATCTTTTCGGTGATGGTTTTGGGGAAAAGCAGGGGCAGCAGGAACATGAGCACCAGGATGCTTCCGATAATAATGCCCGTAATTTTCAGCGTTTTGAACAGGATCTTCTTCCAATGTATCGTCATGAGCTATTTACTGTGGTACGGCTGTATGAAGATAGAGATAATTGCCGGATTGTTCTATTGTTAAATTGGTGGTATGGCAGGAGGCGCCTGGCTTGTTTGATTTGTTGAATTTCAAGATCAATACGGGTGTAGTGTATCAGCAGAGCCCGCTACACCTGCTACGAGCTGCTACACTGGCATGATCGTGTCAGTGGCTGGCTTAAAACAAGCTATACTGTACCTGTCCGTGTTCGACGTGGGTTTTCAGAGGAGTTTCCGAAGCTGTCCGCGCACCATCGATAAAGTAAACCGGCGTTTCGGCATGACGCGAGGCTACGATAACCTCGACACCGTTGGCATGTTTGGTAAAAAGCGCATGCACCAGTTCGGGCCGGTTATTGTCCTGCGAAAGGTGCGACAAAAACAAGTGGCTCAGGAAGGGTGAACGATAGGTATTAAAAACATCCAGCGCCTGGCGGTTAGACAAGTGGCCCAAGCCGCCGCTGATGCGCCTTTTCAGGTGATAGGGATAACGGCCGTTCTGTAGCATCTCTTCGTCGTAATTAGTTTCGAGGAAGGCTGCATGACATTTGGCAAAATGGTCGGTAACATGCTTGCAGGCTATACCAATATCGGTAAATACGCCGATGTTAACGTTTTGGCAGCTTAGCATAAAGCTGTGCGCGTGTGCGGCATCGTGGAATTTAGGAAATGCAGTTACAGAAATACCACCTATCCCGATAGTTTCGTAAGCCTTAAAGGACAGCACCAAATGATGCTCCAGGCGCAGGCTGCTGTTTTGCAAAGTAGCCGGGGTAATGTAGACAGGCAGATTGTATTTTTTTGATAGGACGGTGATACCGTTGATATGGTCGCTATGTTCGTGCGAAACAAAGATCGCCTTAACTTTCTGCATGGAAAGGCCCAGCCTTTTCATACGCCTTTCGGTCTCGCGGCACGATATGCCGGCATCGATCAGCACGGCTTCCGTATCGTTCCCGATATAGTAGCAGTTGCCATTGCTGCCCGAATTGAGTGATGCGGTGAAAAGCGCCATGAGGATACAAATTAACCGCATTTCGGCCGCATTTTCCATAATTGTTTAAAATGTTTTTAAGGAGCCTATCGGTCTAAAAATGAATAATTAGCAAACAATTTCGGCGAACTCCTGTTTTGCATGTAAAAACAGATCCCATGCGAGACGAAGACTTACTATGATTTGATAGTAATTAAACGTTAAGGTCATGAAAAAGTCGATCCTTTTAAGCGCTGCGGGCCTTTTATTGGGTACGGGCGTTTACGCAGTCCCTCACGAAACCCGTCATCACAACATGGATATAAGCATGAACAAACAGATGGTAAGCCTGATACCTTTGCGCGACGAGCCGGGTATCGCCGTCCGCGTCGATAAATCGATGCCGGAAACATCCATGGTGATATTTTATGATAATTATGGTAACCCCATTTTCAAAGACTGCCTGACCTACGGGCCGAACAACGAAAAGAAATATAATCTATCCCAGCTTGGTGCCGGCAACTATACCATCGAGGTCTTTTCAAAAGGGCACGATGTTAAAACCCATTTTTATGTTTACGACAAAAAGCGGGGCAAAGTAATATTTGTAAGCTAACCACCTGCCAGAACACGGGCCATTCCTGCCTTTAAAAAGTATCAGTCGACACGGGCTGGTACTTTTTTCGTTTTACAACGCTTTTTGATCGATGAACCTGCCTGATGGCTCTACCAAATGCCCCGATTCGCCTATCAACACTACATTTGCTTATCTACTAAGCATTTACATGTAAAAAAATGCCATAAAATGCCGTTTGTCTATGGCTTTCGGCTGCTGGTCTAATATATTTTTTTAATACCTGGTTTTGCAGTTGCTTTGGTCATTGAAACAACAAAGCACATTAGGTTTTACAATAAATTTAAAAAGATCATGAAAAAATCAATCGCAATCTTATCACTGGTATTAGGGTTGGGTACCAGCGTATTTGCAGCGCCAAAGCCAAAGGCCGACGAAAGCGTAAAGTTTACCGCCCTGAAGGGTGACCAGGGGTTCGGGGTAAAAGTAGGCGGCGAAAAATCGGTCGTAATTTTTTACGACGCTGCCGGCAACGTCATTTATAAGGACCAGGTATCCAAAGGCCTTCCAGCCGAAAAAGGTTATATCGTAACCGGGCTGGAGAACGGCGACTACACCGTCGAGGTAAAAACGGAAAACGGCAGTGCAAGCAAAAAAATGCATGTGTACGACGACGGACAGGCCAAATCGTACCTCTTTATACAATAATTGAGATAATAGTTTTTAGGTTTAGTTGAGGGCGTCGCTTCAGTGTGTGGAAGCGGCGTTTTTTTTTGACTCACCTTGTCATCGCTGTAAGGGTTACGCAATTCGAGGACAAAATAGGCATTTATTTTTTGTTGTTTAAGGTGACCATATCAATAGGTTTTTTGCCGCCGATGCCTTGATGTGGCCTTTCCCAATTGTAATAAACCAGATATTGCAATAGTTCA
>DASZVE010000070.1:0-16000 GCA_035547095.1 Mucilaginibacter sp. | reverse complement strand
TAATCAAATGCTTGCGATAGACAGAATAACTTCCAATCCGAACATGATGAACGGCAAAGCCTGCGTCAGGGGCATGCGTATTACGGTCTCGCTAGTGCTTAATCTTATTGCCAATGGCATGACCAAGGAAGAAATCCTGGCAGAATACCCTCTTCTTGAGGCCGAGGATATTGCGCAGTGCCTCAACTACGCGGCTTATTTAGCCGAGGAAGAATTATACACCAATCAAAAAGTTTCCTGAATTGCGCTTCCTGCTTGATATGGGTGTATCGCAAAGTGCTAAAAAGCCTGGGACACGATGCCCTACATCTAAATGAACAATCTCTCCATCTGCTTGAGGATTTGTCTATTCTTGAAAAGGCAATTGCAGAAAAAAGGATCATTTTAACCACAGACATGGACTTTGGCCAATTATTGGCCTTCAACAAACATGCCCATGCGTCTGTTATACAATTTCGGACTTCGGTTTTTACTCCAGGTAACATTCGCCAAAAGCTTGAATTGGTATTTGAAGGGTTTGCGGATCAATTAGATGAAGGCTTTATAATTACAGTAGAAGATAATCGCATCAGATTCAGGAAACTGCCGATTTAATGACAAAGTTGCTTATGCCATCACCCCAATTGATTGTATTTACCGATCAGAATCTTATCCTGATCCATGACCTGTTGGACCAATCGAAACAGGAAGGATACGAGTTTGTGCAACGAACGATCGACGACTGGACCAGCGGTACGAATAATTTCTCCGCTGCTGGCGAAAAGTTATGGGGATTGGTGCTGGATGCCAAATTGGTTGGAATAGGCGGCTTGAACCGCGCCCCTTACACTGACGACACCGAAACGGGCCGCGTGCGGCATCTATATATAAGTAAGCCCCACCGCCGCAAAGGCTACGCGACTTTATTGATGAACGCGATTATAGATCATGCCCGGATTCATTTTACAATCATTCGGCTATTCACCGCTAATCCGGCAGCCGGCAAGTTTTATGAGGCGCTAGGCTTCCAGAAAGTTAATGGTTATAAAGTAAGTCATGCCATGACTTTTCCCAATTGAACCAAGCATTCATGGATTAATTAAAAGATTTACGAACTTTCTAAAACTTCGTAAATCTCAATAAGGAACGATAACCGTTAAATTAACCGGCTACCAAAACTTTATCTCTTTCGCTGTTAGCCCTGGCCTTTTTGCAGACCTGGAGATAATACAGCGAACCGATAATAAGCAGGGCATATAAGGCCACCGTCGACCAGCCGTTGGAGTTTCCAACACCTTTCAAAAGGGCTCTTGTGGTTAATGCTAACTGTATCACATCATAAATAATGCTGTATATCAACAATTTTGGCCACGATTTTGCGGCGGGCGTAACGCTGCTGTACGACCAATAGATCATGGCTATCAGCAAAAGAGCGGCGCCAAAATACCGCGACATCCAAATGCCGGCAGGATTCATTTCCATACCGTAAAATGTGGCCAGGCGCGCGGGGATCAGGATAAAAGCAAGACCGAAGGCGCCCGCCAATACCGTAATGATAATTGCAAAAGTTGATAGTTTCATTGCTTTGGGGTTTTAAGTTGGTTACATAAAGCTAAACATAATCGATTGGAATAAACAACTAATTATCAATATTTTGAGGTCGACGCTTTACTAAAAATCAAAAGAAGCACCTGCTTTTGTGAATATACAACTGATCACTCCAGCTCCAGCGCAAAGTTCTGGCTGTATATCCAGAAATAGATCTGCACTTCGTTGGTCGGCCAGCCATTTTGCGAAAGGTAGCTCATGGTCGAGCCGACAACGCTGATCTCATCGCCGTTCTGATCCATGTATTTGCTCCAGTTGTTTTTGTCGTCAAACCCGTTATAAGCTACCTCGAATGAATAAGTTTGCCCGCTAACCTGCATATCGATATGAAAGCGGTAACCGTCATTGTCCAGCCCTGACAAGGTAATGATAGGCTCGCTGCCCTGTTCGTATTGCTGCCAATCGGTCGGCCAGGGCGACCAGACGTGGTTGTAAGTATCCCAGGTGATCTTCCTCATCTTGACCAGCTTTAACGCGCGTTGTGCATGCGCGGCGTTAAAACAGAGGAAAAACAAGCTAATAAGCAAAACTACCTTCGTAATAAATGAGCTTGTTACAGCGGTTTTTGTCAAACAGTGACTGTGATACCGGTTAATGTTTCCTGGTTGCATAGCAATAGGCATTAGGGGTGGTAGCAGATCGTCCAAAAACAATTAAATATAATAAAAATAAACCGCTAATTTCCAAGCATTCACATATGTTTATTAAATAAAAAACTTACGAAGTTTTAAGGACTCCGTAAGTTTCTCTTGGAATAACATTATGTCATTTACTTACCCGGCGGCCTATAGGAAGGCACCACGTTCCTAACAGGTTTAGTCGATTTCAGGTAGCTAAAAATAGCTTCCAGATCGGCATCGTTTAAGTTTCTGTAGGCTTCCCATGGCATCGGGGGCATCAGGTTGCGCTCTTCTTTAAGTCCCATGTATTTCCCGTTGCGTATCGCATTTTTGAATTGGTCCAGGCTCCAGCTCCCTATCCCGGTAGCGTCCGAAGTGATATTGGCTGCAAACGAGGTACCCCAGGGGCCAACGAAGCCTGTAAGATCGCCGGCGAATACGATTTGGTGTTTCTCCACATCTTCGGGACTGGCTGTAGGCACGGGTGCGTCGGACCGAAAACCCGACAGGGCCCGGTCGGTATCCACAAATGGTCCGTGCGGCCCCATTTTTTTAGGCGAATGGCAATCGTTACAGCCCATAGAAGTAACAAGATAGTTGCCCCGCTTAATGAGGCTGTCTTTGGATGGCGCAACGCTGGCGCCTGTTTGATCTTCCTTGGTCGAACTGCACGAGCTTACGGCCCAGATAAAACCGGAAATAATAAGAATAAGAATAATCGCTTTTTTCATTGTGTTAGGATTAAGCGGTAACTGGTTGGTTTATATTCAAATATATCGAAATAATTTGCGGAAATTTCGCAAGCCTGTACAAAAACGAAACGGGCGAAAGCCAAACAAATTTCAAAAATCGCGCGATTGTATATATTTTGCGGGTATGAAATGGCTAAACCTTTTATTTCCCCTTTTTATAATACCGGCTTTATCAAATGCCCAGACTACACAGGATACAACAACTAAGCGCAAAATTTTCACGGCGGTTGAGATGGAACCATCACCACCCGGAGGCATAAATACCTTTTTTAATTATATCAATTCCAATTTGCATTACCCTGAAGTAGCCAAACTGCTTGGGATTAACGGCAAGGTGCTCGTGGATTTCTGGATAGATAAAACCGGGCGGGTTGTCGATGTCTCCGCACCCCGTAGCCTTGGTGCAGGCTGTGAATATGAGGCAAAAAAAGTGGTTGCCGGCTCACCGCGGTGGAGCCCGGGTATTCAAAACGGCCACCCGGTAAAAGTGCACTTTAAAGTTCCCGTTACTTTTGACCAGGTAAAAAACAGGATAAAAATGCAGGAACTTAAAGATTCGGATTATGGATTTGTTTTCAATATAAACGATAAGTTATACACTCTTGACGAAGCGCAGGAACAACTGGGCAAATCCTTCAGGCAGGAGAAGATCGAATCGGCCGATGTATTTTACAACCAGGACAATGACGATAAATTCGCCATGCCGGGCAAAAAAGAGATATATGTTGTTAAGATAAAATCCTAACGGCCAGGCTCTATTGTTTTAATCATAGTTATTTTCTTAAATTCAACGTTCCTAATCAGACAGACATGAAGACTACTGCGCAAATAATTGTATTTCTTTTATTAGGTTCATTACTTTTCAGCTGCAAACCCAAACACGACCCGCTTGCCGGCTCCAGCCGCGAGGATAAGAACGGATGGATATACGTCCACCTGGAAGGCTCGCCGCATGATGTAGGCTACCAGCACGGCTATTTGGTGGCTAAAGAGATCGATACTTTATTAAAAGTGTTCAAATTTTACTTACCGCATACCACCCACAAGGATTGGGCATGGTACCGTGAGGCAGCGGGCCGGTTTATGTGGGACAAGATCGACACCGAATACCAGCAGGAACTGATTGGTATGGCCCAGGGCCTGAGGGCAAAGGGTATGAAATATGACTCGCTTGACCTGGTAGTGCTGAACGCCAATATCGACCTGTCGGGCTATTACCTGCCGCAATTGATGAACAAGGCCAAACCCGGCAGCGGCGATAACCGGGCGCCCGGCAATTGCAGCGCCTTTATTGCTACCGGAAGCTATACTAAAGACGGCAAGATCGTGATGGCGCATAATAACTGGACGGATTATATCGAAGGTGAGCGATGGAATGTGATAGCCGATATTACGCCAGCCAAAGGCAATCATTTTATGATGGACTGCGCGCCGGGCTTCATCCACAGCGGCGACGATTTTGTGATCAGCAAAAGCGGGATATTGATCACCGAAACGACGATCACCCAGTTTAAAGGTTTTGATACAACAAAAACGCCCGAGTTTGTGCGCGCGCGCAAAGCCGCTCAGTATGCCAACAGCATCGACGACGTCATAAAGATCATGACAACCGATAACAATGGCGGCTATGCCAACGACTGGCTCATCGGCGATACTAAAACCAACGAAGTGGCCAAGTTGGAATTAGGCCTGAAGGACTACAAAGTTTGGCGCTCGAAAGATACGGCCATGATCGGCTCCAACTTTCCGAGCGATCCCAAGCTGATCAAAGAAGAAACCGATTTTGACGTGAATAACAAAACCAGCTCGCCCAATGCGCGTAAGCTGCGTATGGAAAAATTAGTGGCTGTGGATTACAAAGGCAAACTGGATGATGCCACGGGAAAAACCATAGAAGGCGATACTTACGATGCCTTGGACAATAAGGAAGCCATGAACCGCTGTGTTATCGACGGCCACATTGACCAGGACCCGCACGGCTGCCCCGAATGGAATGAGGGCCCGTATTACCCCATGGGCGCGGTACAGGGCAAAGTAACCACTACCGACCTGGCCAACAAAATGCAGTTCTGGGCACACATGGGCCACCCGCACGGCGACGACTTTTTAGCAAAACCGTATTTTGCCGCGCATCCCGAATATAAATGGATGAGCCCCTACCTGCGGGATATGAAGGCTTATCCATGGACGTTGTTTAGCGCGAAGTAGAACACGATTTCAGGATTTGAAAGATTAGAAATAATGATGGCGACGTTATAATTGGTGCCGCTTGTTATCATTAATCTTCAATCAGATCATACGACTGACACTCGCCCCGACTCAATTGATCGATTGAGGTTGTAAGCGCTTTGGTTAGCTTCAATTGAAAGAAGATAAGCAGTTTTATCCATATGTTTGGATTTGGCTTCATCCTTTTTACGCTTCTTTTTCATTTTTAAATTTTTACTAAGCCAAATTCGAATTTGAACATTCGAAACTCGAAATTATGCTATTCCGTCGTCAACCTCCTGATCAACTCAGCGCTTTGGTTTTTGCGTTACTCCAGCCTTGCTGCCAGTTCAAGTGTCCATACTTGAACTGTAAGAAAAACCAATTGTTAAGCGTGGACGCTTAAGGGTGAGAAAACCTAACTAATGTTAAATCATTCAACGATTATTCTAACTCAAAATATACATTACCACTATATATCCGGAGATAGGCCTGCACTGCCGAATCAGGTCAGCCGGATTGCTAAAGCTTTTTGTCTCTGCAAGTTTTTTGCAGAGAGCCCCGGGGGAATATAAAAAAACTCTATTTTAGCTCATCTAAACTTTATGCCAGATTTTATAATAAAGAACATCGGCAAAACAACAAACCATGCCTATTTAAAGGCGACGTTGCTTGCTTTTTTATTCATTGCACTTAACATCCGCTCTTTTTCACAAACTCCGGTTATAAGCTCATTTAACCCAACAAGCGGAAGATCGGGATCTACCGTAACAATAAATGGTACAAATTTTACCAATAGTGGCGCCGTAGTTTATTTCGGGTCAGCTAAGGCTACGATTATCAGTCAAAATAATACACAAATAAAAGTGATAGTGCCTGCCGGCGCCGATTATCAGCCCCTCACGGTTACAGCCAACTCGTTAACGGGATATTCTGAGAAACCATTTATTTCAACTTTTAATGCCACCGGGGCTATTAATGCACAAACGTTTGGTAATAAGATAAATTTTTCATCTAATCCGACTATCGGATTATCGGGCACAGCAGTTAGTGATTTAAACGGCGATGCGAAAAACGACATTATAATTGCAAATAGCGGTGCAAACTCAATAAGCATTTTAAGGAATACAAGTAATGCCGGCAATCTTTCTTTTGCGCCCGCGATAGTTTTTCCAGCCCAAAATTATCCGGTGTGCGTTGCTGCTGGTGACCTTGATGGTGATGGTAAACCTGATATTGCTGTGACCAATTTCGGCTCAAATTCGATTACCGTTTTTTCAAATACAAGTACTGCAAACAATACATCGGTAAAATCACAGCTATTACTTCAAACAGGAACTAATCCATTTGGCATTTCAATTGCTGATTTTGACGGTGATGGCCGGCCGGATATTGTAGTGGCAAATCACTACAGCGACCCGGCAACTATCTCGGTTTTCAGAAACTTGACCATATCTGCCGGTTCTATTTCATTTGCACCCAGGGTGGATCTTCCTGCCAGCTATAATCCAAGGGAACTGACAACCGCAGATATTGACAATGACGGGAAGCCCGACATTATAGTAGCAAACCAGGGAGCTTCATCCATATCGGTATTTAGAAATACTTCCGTTAATGGTACTATATCGTTTGCTCCAAAAGTTGATCTGGCCACCCCATTAAACAGTGTCGCTACGGCAAACAGTTGGCCCGAGAGCGTTGCGGTTGGAGATCTAAACGGCGACGGGAAATTAGATATCGCTGTCGCAAATAATGATTCACCCGGTTACCTATCCGTGTTTACGAATAACTCTACCCTGGCAAACCTGGCATTTTTACCAAGGCAGGACTTTAGTACGGGTAATAATCCATATAGCATTTCGATCGGAGATCTTAACGGCGATGGAAAACCAGATATAGCTGTCAGCAACCAGGTTGATAATACGATTTCTGTTCTAATTAATTCAAGCAATGGAAATACGATAGCACTAAATCCCCATATCGATTATGCGACAGGGAATTATCCGCGAAGCTCGAATATTGCAGATGAAAACGGCGACGGGAAGCCCGACCTCATAGTGGGCAATAATAATGAAAACACAGTTTCTATATTATTAAATAACCTGACAACCGCATTACTGCCGTCTGTCATTACTTTCCCTGAAATTGCTAACCCTAAAATTGATTCCAACAATAATGTAAATCCTGGTGCAACCAGCACAAATACAGAAACCCCCATTACATATACGAGCAGTGATACGTCCGTGGCGAAGATCACTCCGGATGGATTAATACACTTAGTTGGGCCGGGCGTTACTATCATTACCGCTTCACAAAATGGCGATTCAAATTATAGCCCTGCAACCCCTGTAACTGAAACATTAACGGTTATGGAAACCCAGGTCATCTCATTTCCGGCGATGAGCGCAAAAACAACCTGTGACGCTGATTTTTCGACAGGGGCCGTAAGTACAAATAACACCATACCGCTTATCTATACCTCCAGTAACCCCGCAGTCGCAACTATTTCCCCACAAGGCACGATTCATATTATAAGTGCGGGAACTACTACTATAACCATCTCTCAGGGCGGCAATTCATTGTATAACCCCGCTAATCCACAATCTCAAATTCTCACAGTTAGTTCGCCAATTGTACCAAACGTTACAATAGCGCCGAATTATACAAGTATTTGTTCCGGTCAGCCAGTTACTTATACAGCAATAGTCAACAATTTGACCAATAACCTTACCTATCAGTGGCAAGTTAATGGAATAAATACCGGCACTAACAGCAACACTTTTACTTATTCAAATGCTGCAACAGCCGACAAAGTCCAATGTATAGTAACCAGCAATTCCTCGTGCCCTGCAACCGGGAATTCAAACGTTATCACTGGCATCACTGTAGATTCCTATATAACGCCTGCTGTTACTATCACATCTTCAGCAACAGCACCTGTTTGCAGCGGAACGTCAGTTACATTTACGGCGATACCCACTAATGGCGGCACTGCCCCAACTTATCAATGGCAGGTAAACGGTGCAAATACAGGTACTAATAGCCCGGCGTTTACAACCAGCAGTCTAGCGAATGGGGACATGGTTACCTGCACATTAACCAATAACGGAGGAGCCTGCCTCACTATGTCAACCTCTGTATCCAATTCAATTACAACCAGTGTAATTTCTGCCGATAATCCGGCACCATCTATTACTATAAGCGCTTCAGCCAATAACGTATATGCCAGAGTACCCATACAATTTACTGCAAATGTCACAAACGCAGGTGATGGCCCGGTTTATCAATGGCACGTAAATGGCATTGATGCTGGAACCAACAGCCCAACTTTTACCAGCAGTACCTTAAACAATGGCGATATGGTTACCTGCACTTTATTTGTTAAAAACAACTGTACTCCGCCGGTTACCAGCCAGCCGATATCTTTGAATATCTTGCCGCCCACTGCGCTACATATTCCCAATGCATTTACTCCAAACGGCGATGGAGTTAATGATCTTTGGGAAATTCCTGATCTAATTTATTATCCAAATTGTGTACTAAATGTATACACCCGTTATGGTTCGGTTGTATATCAATCAAAGGGATATAAAAGTGACTGGGATGGTTCATTTAATGAGAAGCCGCTGCCCACCGGAACTTACTATTATATTATTGATCTGGGCGATAGTACACCTAAGTTAAGCGGCTGGGTCGCTATCATAAAGTAAATTGTAAGTGTTAGCCGTTATCTCCTAATTTCATGCATCTTATTAACTCGCCATGAAAATACGTGCTAAACTCTCCATCTTTATTCTTTCATTTCTTTATTCCTTATTGCAAGACGAAAACCCACAATCCGCTGGCAGCAAGCTGCGAGAATAAGAATGGATGGATATATATCCGTTAATTCATAAATTCTTTAATTCTGGTTCAGACGATCATTCACTCATCAACCTCCTGATCAACTCCGCACTTTGCTTTTTGCCTTCTTCCAGCCTATCTTTAAAAAAGGCCTGCACATCGTTGAAGTGCTTTTTGTAGCCTTCCATATCGCCGTAACCGATAATGGCCGACCATTCCCTTACCGCCGAATGAAACTCCAGATCGTCGCCGCGGATGGTTTTGTCGTAAAGGGCGGTTTCGATGGATTCTTCCAAAAGTTCTTCGTTCTTGAATAAGTATTCAGCAATTCCCAGTCTCAACCGGAACGGCGGCGTCTGCCCGATCAGGTTATCATATGGGTTCACGCCCAGGTGATACCATGCGTCGACCATGCTTAATATGCTCAGGTGAGAATTAGGCTTACGCATTCCGGCGTTTTGCGATAGGGAAAATTCCTTCATTACCTTATCGTTCAACATAATCGGCTTGCGGCTTTCGTGAAAGACGAAGTCCCTGGCCCGGTACAACCTCGCCCTGAAGGCTTCCTCTTCTTCCCTGATCATCAGCTTAAACAGCTCCGACTCGGATATGGCGTAGCGCTTTACCTGCTGCCTTGCATAGGGATTTAATATAGCAAGGCCCGCATAAACGTGCGCTTTGTAGCTGAATATGCGTAATGTGGTGAGTATTTTTACGTTGTCGATACCGCCGATATACGAACCGTTATCCCATGGGAAAAAGCCGGCTTCTTTCCAAGCCGTGCCCATGCTTTCAAAACCGACATGGGTTACCGCCTGCGTATCGGCGACGATCTTGTCGTGCTCGTGGTAATCCGATATTTCCACGATATCCGCTCCAACGGCTGTGAACAGGTCGAGCATCCGCTTGTAGGCGGCCTCGTCCGAACGGTGCTTTATTAAAATAAGCTTTTGATCTTTCGGCTCGAAACCCGGGCCATGCATGGCATGAAAAGTGATGATCCGGCAGTCGGCAGGCAAATATTTCTCAAATATGGCTATCTCCGGGTGTTTTACCGAGGTTTGCCCGGCTACGATCGCACCATATTTGGTTGACGATCCGTAGGCAGCGACCACCTGTTCCATTTTGTCCGCCTCCACGGAATAAATGATCAGGTCGCAGGCCCGGACTATATCATGGCCGTCGGTCTTCACGCTGATCCCAAAAGGTTCAAGCTCCTCCTGCAGCCTGTCCCGGTTTTCGGGCATATCGCAGCCGCTTACCGTGTAACCTGCTTTGGCAAAAGCTTTTCCATACAGCTTGCCCATGTCGCCCAAACCAATGATGCCGATATTCATGTCGCTAATATACTTATGCGAAAGTATTTTATCATCCGCGCTTAATATTACTTTAAATTTTGCAGTTGATTTTTCTGTAAATTAGTATATCCTTTCGGGCCGAAAAGAAGTATAAAGGAAACAGAAAGGCCTTTTAATATCGTTAATTAATAGTTAACTTGCGGTGCCAAATTGTTGACCCTATGAATAAACATTCAGCGACCGGTTTAATATTGTTACTTTGCTTTGTACTGAGCGCAGTTACTGCTTTCCCCCAGGATACCGCTAAAAAAGCGCGCCAGCAAAGCACCAAAGCAAAGCCCCTGACCCAGCGCCCCAATCGTTTTCACCAAGTGGGCCCCGTTTTAAATAAGCCTGCTGATAAGACACCGGCCCAAACAACGCCGCCACAGGCCCCGCCAAAAGTAAACCCGAAAACCCAGGTTGACCCGGCCCAATTGAACGATAAAACCCTTGGCGGCCAGTACCAGTATTTACTAAGCAAGGCTTACAATTACCAGGAGCCGCTTATAGCTGCCTTCTGGAAAAACTTCAATGATACATTGAAAGGGGTTCGCGAAAGACTCAACCGTGCTTCACTGGTTATGGGCGATCAAAAAAAAGAGATCGACAGCCTGAAGGCAAGCAGCGCGAGCAAGGATCAATCGCTTTCCGAATCCAATGCCAAGGTTGATGCTATCAGCGTGTTTGGCATTATGATGCAAAAATCGGCCTATAATGTACTAATGTTCTCGCTTGTTGGCGGCCTGGCGCTTGTGCTGGTCATTGTGATCATTACCACCGCCAAATACCGGAATGAGGCACGCTATCGCATGAATCTTTACGAAGAGATCGAAGAAGAATACAAAACCTTCAAAGCTAAAGCCAACGAAAAGGAGATCAAACTGGCCCGCGAACTGCAAACCGAACGCAATAAGCTCGACGAATTGTTAGGCAGAGGTTAAATTCGGGATCGTATAATTAACACTACTTTTACTTCGGCCGGTTATATTTGCCATTACTTATTGCAATATCCACTTAGTCCGTAATATTTCATGCCGTCAACTCAGCGCAATCCGCGTACACGTCCTGTTTTTAAACTATCGGCAATTGACGACCAGGAAAAGTTCAAACCCGTGCCCCCCGCGCCGGGCAAATATCCTTATCGGCTGGATATTAACGACCTGATCCCCGACCTGCCGGAAAACGAACTCATATTTCACGTGGCGGGCGACACAGGCGGTACGCGTTCGCCGGAGTACCAGAAAAGTGTCATTGACGAGATGATCCTGCAATGCGGGGAAACATCCGGCAGTAAAAGGCCGCAATTTCTTTTCCACCTCGGCGATGTCGTATACAATTTCGGCCAGGCTTCGGGTTATTATGATCAATTTTTTAAACCTTACCGCGATTATCCGCTCCCCATATTTGCCATACCCGGCAATCATGATGCCGACGTCAATCCGTTGGATAAGGATCAGCACCGAAGCCTTGAGGCTTTTGAGGCCGTTTTTTGCGACACTGAAAGCAGACCGTTAAAATTAGCCGGTGATACCGGCCGCAAGACTAATATTCAGCCCAACTTCTTCTGGGTGCTCGAAACACCGATGGCCAATATCATTGGCCTGTACAGCAATGTGCCTAAATTCGGCAACATCCAAAAAGACCAGCGCGACTGGTTTATCGACGCTCTGAAGACTTCGGCTGCAAATAAAAAAGCCATTATTGTTTGCTTACACCATGCGCCTTATTCATCCGACATTAACCACGGATCGAGCATTCATATGCAGGCCATCATGGACGGCGCCGCAAGGGAGGCCAAAGTAATTCCCGACCTGGTTTTGAGCGGGCATGTACATAACTACCAGCGCTTCCATAAATATTATCCTGGCAAAACAGTGCCTTTTATCGTGGCAGGCGGCGGTGGTTATGCCGACCTGCACCCAATAGCCGATCCTGCCGACCCCAATTTTTCAGACGATAGCTGCCTGCTGGACGGCATTGAATTACAAAACTATTGCGACGATGCCCACGGTTTTCTAAAGATCGGTATCAGCAAAAAATTGGGTAAGATTACCATCGACGGAGAATACTTTATCGCCAGCGAAACTGGCCGCCTCCCTTTCGATACGTTTACTGTTACGGTAAGAAAATAACAGCTTACTCTGTCCTCAAACTCTTCACCGGGTTGGCCATGGCCGCTTTAACGCTCTGGTAACTTACCGTGAGTAATGTGATGCCCATTGCACCGATACAGGCTATTACGAATATCCAAAAGGATATTCCGGTATGATATTGATAGCCTTTAAGCCAGCCCGACAGGAAGTACCACGAGATAGGCACCGCGAGTGCGCAGGAAATGGTGACCAGCACCACGAAATCTTTCGACAACATGCCCCACAGGTTCAGGACCGATGCGCCGAGCACCTTGCGTACGCCTATTTCTTTGGTTTTCTGCTCGGCCACGAACGATGCTAAACCGAACAAACCGAGTGAAGAAATAAATATCGCCAGTATGGCAAAGATTGATGCCAGCTTACCGATGCGTTCCTCGTCAGAGAATTTTTTAGCATACTCTTCATCCGTGAAGTGATAATCGAAAGGGCTTGCCGGGTTGTATTTTTTAAAGACCCCGCCTATTTTCGCCAGTGCATCCTGCAACTGCGCGGTCGGCTTCATCTTTATGGTGATGACATTGGCCCAATTATAATCTACAGAAAATATGGTAGGCTGCACCGGCATATAAGGCGACTGCATTACCATGTTATCGATAACACCGATCACGGTGTAGGCTTTTTTGTCTCTACGAATAATCTTCCCTATTGGATTCTTAAACCCGGTCAGCTCAACAGCCGCCTGGTTCAATATCATCGCAGAAGTATCGCTTGCGAAGTCCCTCGAAAAATCGCGTCCTTGCCGTATGTGCCAGCCAATGGTTTTGCCAAAATCGCGGGTTACGGCTATGTTACCGAAAAGAGGATTACTGCCTGGTGCCTTTCCTTCCCAGTCGAACCCGATCGTATTGCTGTAAACCGCGGTCGTGGGGCTCGATGATTCAGCCATATTTTCAACCACGCCTGTGGCAAGAAGGTCGTTCCTGATCGCGTCGTAATGGCCGTACAGATCGGGGGTATCCATATCGATCGATATCAGGCCCTCGCGCGTATATCCCACGGGACGGCCCTTCGCGTATTGTATTTGTTTGAAAACGATGATGGTACCGATTATGAGCGTTACCGATATGGTAAATTGAAGAACCACCAATATTTTGCGCGGGATGGATGCAAAACGACCCGCCTTGAAGGTGCCCTTCAATACTTTCACCGGGTTAAAGCCCGATAAATAGAATGCGGGATAACTCCCCGAAACAAAACCGGTAAACGCTGTAAACGCAATAACAACCAGCCAGAAAGCTATATTGGTCCAGGGTATGGACATGGATTTATCGGCAATGACGTTAAACAATGGAAGGGCTACCAGTACCAATAAAAGCGCCAGCAACAACGCCAATCCCGCCATAACGACTGACTCGCTTAAGAACTGGGTTACCAGTTGCTGCCGCATCGAGCCTATCGCCTTCCGTATGCCCACTTCTTTTGCCCTTTTTTCTGACCGGGCGGTGCTCAAGTTCATAAAATTGATACAAGCCAGCAGTAATACGAATGCCCCGATGATGCCGAACAGCCAGACATATTGAATACGGCCGCCTTTGATCTTGCCATTCTCAAAGTCGCTATACAAACGCCATTTGTCCATGGGATGCAGCAAGAGATGCTCGTTGCCTTCTTCCTTCTTTACATATTTCTGTGTGATGAGTTCTATTTTCTTTGATGTTTGGGCCATATTCACATTATCGTTCATCTGCACGAAGATCTGGAAGCTGTGGTTGTCCCATTGAGTTTGGGCATTTTTCAGCCAGTTTTCCGTGGACAGGTATTTATCCCATGATAGCAGGAAATGCGTATCATTAAATGACGAGTTCTTAGGAATATCCTTATAAACGCCGGCCACTTTAAAATCATACTTGTTGTTCATCCTTACCGTTTTGCCAATCACGTCGTCGCTGCCAAAAAGCGCAGTTGCGAGCGAATGATCGATCAATACAGACGATGGGTCGGTTAACGCGTTCAAATTACCGTTCAGTTGCTCCAGGCCCATCATGGTTGGGAACTCAGGCTGCACCCACATGCCTGATTTGGACATTTTTTTTTCGCCCGCCCCTACGACAAAACCGAAATTCCATGATGTAAGTGTGACGTATTTAAAATCAGACCCGTATTTATTTCGCAGTTCCATGCCGAGTGGAATAGCCATAGCCTGGCCGGTGCCGGTTTGGTTGTTGAAAGTCTGCGTAATCATTACCTGTGCTATCTTCTTGTGGTGCGCGTGGTAATGGTTATAGGTCAATTCATCGTACATCCAAAAGGCGATAAGCATCGCCACTGCCATGCCGAAGGCTAAACCTAAAATATTGATGGACGAATAAACCTTACTCTTAAGCAGGTTGCGCCAGGCGATCTTGAAGTAATTCTTAAGCATATCTCCGAATTCCTAATACGTTAGTAGCTAAAAGACGTTTAAAGGATTGCGAGCGTTGCACGCATGGAATATTTTAATATTTGCAAACCATGTATGTTGACGATCGACAGGCGAATGCCTATTTTTGGACAATTATCTTTTCTGCCTATGGCAACTATTAAACCCGTACTCCGCATTTTCGATTACGACAAAACCGTCGAGTTTTATGTCGACTGGCTTGGTTTTACTATTGATGAAATACACGAATTTGAACCCGGTACTACGCCTAAGTTCATGCGGATAAGCCTGAATGACGTATCATTCTTCCTTTCAGAACATCATGGCGACGGAAGTCCGGGCGTTCATATTCACATCGAAGATTTTAAAGGCCTGAAAGCATACCACAAAAAGCTGATCGATAAAAAATATAAATACAACCGTCCGGGCCTGAAACCGCCATTCTGGGACGAAAACTCACTTGCCATGACGGTGATCGACCCGGTTGGGAACAAGATCACTTTTTTTGAAAAGGTGAAATGAATACCTATCTCTTCGGCTGGAACCCGGCCAAATTTGCCTGGGCCGAAATGGATGCCGACATTCAAAAGCTCAAAGCCAACGCCACGCTCGAAGAAAATTGGAGCGCCGCCAGCTATAAAACCATCCATCCCGGCGACCGTGCTTATGTGATCCGCGTTGGCTGCGAACCGAAGGGTATTTTTGCATCAGGCACTATAACTTCCGACCCATACATCGCCTGGCGTAAAGGCAGGCATTACTACCGGGTTAATATAAAGCTCGATGTGTTACTAAATCCGGATAAGGAACAAATATTGTGTATCGATATCCTGAAAACCGGCAACCTTGCCGCCCAAACCTGGACGCCACAGGCATCGGGTATCTCCATCCGGCCTGAACTGGTTGATGAGCCGGAAGGTGTGTGGCAGGACTTTTTGGAGACCAGGAATAACCTATATTAAAAGCGTTTTTGATGAGTATGTATTTCAAGCCGCTGGTTCCGGATAGCTTGAATAGGATTTAAAATATCGGTTCCTGCCTGTTATCCCAAAAGAAGAGTATTTCGATCCTGTCTGCTTTTATTTCATAAAACATCGCACAGTTTTTATGAATAAAGGCTTTCCGAACATTAGCATTG
>DASZVE010000069.1:0-36406 GCA_035547095.1 Mucilaginibacter sp. | reverse complement strand
GAACGACGAATTCAGCTTTGATGCCTTTAATAAATAGGCCGACAGGATATATAAGATCAATGCGCAGATCGGTACGGGCGCGACCAGGCAAACATGGCCGGGGATACCCGGGCCAATCGCCGTGCATGCTGTAAAAGACGTTCCGGAGGTTGAGAACAGCGTCAGGATAGTTAAAACTGACAGATATTCTGTGTATCGGTATAAGAATAAATTACTCTCAGCCGGGGACCATGGTGCGTATTATGCTGATGTTTCTTTGTTTAAAGTGTTCGACTTTAAATTGCTGAAGGGTAATATCAATAATCCGTTCCCCAATTTGAATTCTATCATCCTCACTGAAACCACTGCAAAACGATTTTTTGGCGATGATGACCCCATAGGTAAGGTATTGCTGGGCAATAGTAAAGACATTTTTACAGTTACGGGTGTAGTGGCCAATTTCCCGGAAAACTCGAGCTTTAAGGCTGATATGCTTTTCTCCTTTGAACTTGCTAAAAAGAATTATCAGGGTAATACTTACTGGAAATCATTGGAACAAGACTGGGGTGATTATTTTTATGATACATACGTGTTATTAAAGCCCGGTGCGTCGGCTGAGGTGGTTGCTGATAAACTAACGGCTATTCACGTGGCCAACCAGAAGGAGGCGGCGCAGTCGTCCAAATTGCAATATATAGCCGAGCCATTGCTGCATTTGCACCTTTATAATGCCGACGGTACGCCGGCCGGCCTGCAAACCGCAAGAATGTTCTTAATCGTCGCGGTTTTGATACTGATCATCGCCTGTATCAACTATGTTAACCTTTCTACCGCACGCGCAATGCTGCGTTCCAAAGAGGTTAGCGTACGTAAGATCATAGGCGCTGAAAGGAAACAATTGTTCGGTCAGTTCATTATTGAAACTACCTTGTTTTTCGTCATCGCGGCATTGCTGTCATTGATGGCCGTGAAATTATTGATGCCTGCCTACAACGAGATTTCCGGCAAGGAAATGCAGTTCGACCTGCTCGACGGCGGCTTATGGAAAGTTATCGGGCTGACGATCATCGGGTCGCTGGCCGCATCAAGTATTTACCCCGCATTGCTTTTATCATCATTTAAGCCTATTAATGCACTTAAAGGGAAACTGTCGCTGGGTGTTGGTAATGTGCTGTTCCGTAAGGGCTTAGTGGTTACGCAATTTATATTTTCGATCATATTGATCATCGGAACGCTGATCATCAGGCAGCAGTTGAACTATATCCACGAAAAAGACCTGGGGTATGATAAATCGCACGTTTTTGGTATGGATATGGGCGCTATTTATGGACATTACGATGCGGTAAGAGCCGAGCTGATGAGCCAGCCCGGAGTGGTCGACGTAACGCGTGCCGGCGATAATATTGTTAGCCTAAGCGGTTCAACCGGCGATACCGATTGGGATGGTAAGGACAGCAAACAAGGATTTTTCATAAACCCTTTGAACGTTGATGGAACTTACATCAAATTCTTTAAACTAAAAATTGTGGCCGGAAGAGGATTCTTAAGCGGTAAAGCAGATTCGGCGAAATTCATTTTGAACGAAACCGCTGTTAGGGAGATTGGGATCAAGGACCCTATTGGCAAAAGATTTAAACTTTGGCAAACCAACGGAACAATCATTGGCATAGTGAAGGATTTCCATTTCGCGTCACTAAAACAAAAGATCGAACCGGCTATTCTTTGCGACGCTCCGCAAGACTGTGGCACCCTATTTATCAAAACTACGGGAAAAGGAGCACAGCAAGCCATTAAAGCAGCTGAGAAAATTTATAAGTCCTATAACCCAATCGTTCCATTTAGCTACCAATTCCTGGATGCTGATTATGATAGCCTTTATAAAACCGACATTCGTGCCGGTACCTTATTCAGCATTTTTGCGGGCATCGCCATATTTATTTCATGCCTCGGATTACTCGGATTGGCGACCTTTACCGCGCAGGTAAAGGTAAAAGAGATCGGTATTCGCAAAGTGCTGGGAGCAAGCGTAGCCAATATTACGGCCATGCTTTCTAAGGATTTCCTAAGGCTGGTGGTAATTTCGTTAGTTGTCGCCATACCGATAGCCTGGTATGCCATGTATAAATGGCTGCAGGACTATGCTTACCGCATTGGGATGCAATGGTGGGTGTTTGCGCTGGCCGGAACGGTAGCCCTCGCAATTGCATTTATAACTATTAGTTTCCAGGCGATCAGGGCGGCACTAGCAAACCCGGTGAAAAGTTTACGATCGGAGTAGGATTTATTTTAAAAATGCTGCAACCTGTTGCCGCTTAACCGCGTCTGACATATAACTATTTCGGCAACAGGATCATGATCAGAAACTACATCAAAACCGCCTTCCGCAACCTTATGAAAAATAAGGGATTTACGGCTATTAATGTGCTGGGCCTTGCGCTCGGCTTAGCAACGTGCCTGCTTATCGTTTTCTATGTATTCGATGAGTTGAGCTATGATAAATACAATATAAAGGCCGACCGCATTTACCGGATCAATAATGATATCAAATTTGGCGGGAACGAAGGTACCTATGCGGTGTCGCCGGCTCCCACGGCTGCGGCGCTGAAAGCTGACTTCCCCGAGATAGAACAAGTTGCAAGGCTTCGGGACAGAGGCGGCAACCAGGTTAAAAAAGGTGTTCAGAATATCCAGGAAAATGCCATGGTATATGCTGACCCGGAAATTTTTGATGTTTTTACCTTGCCGATGGTTAGCGGCGATCCTAAAACTGCTCTAAAGCAACCGCATACCGTTGTCATCACCGAAAAGATAGCGGAAAAATATTTCAATACCACAAATGCGGCAGGAAAGGTGTTGACGTTTAATGATACTGCACTTTATAAAGTGGCCGGGGTTATTAAGAATATTCCATCGCAGTCGCATTTTCATTTCGACTTTTTCATATCGATGTCAACACTGCCTGAAAGCAGGGACAATGCCTGGTTCAGCAATAATTTTGCGACATATATTCTGTTCAGGCCAGGTACGGATGTTAACGCATTTAAGGCTAAACTGCCTGAGTTTATGCACAAGCATGCCGGCCCGCAGCTACAGGATATCCTGCATTTGACTTTTGCCAAATTTGAACAAAGCGGCAATTATTTCCGGTTCAGTCTTATTCCGCTTACCGATATACATTTAAAATCAAACGCCCAGGCAGAACTGGAAGCCAATGCCAGCATACAAACCGTTTACATATTTTCTGCGATCGCGGTGCTGATATTGCTCATTGCTTGCGTTAACTTTATGAATTTGTCGACAGCGCGTTCATCCAACCGGGCCAAAGAGGTTGGCGTGCGCAAAGTGCTCGGCTCCGCGCGGAAACAATTGATAGCACAGTTTCTTACCGAATCCATTATCGTAACGCTCATCGGCGCTGTTATAGCCGTTGGAGCGGCCTGGGCGCTTTTAGGGGTTTTTAACGACCTTTCGGGCAAGCAATTGGCCGTAACACCGCAAATACTGGCCTGGTTACTTCCTGTGATGGTGGTTTTTATCATAGTGATCGGCTGCCTTGCCGGGTCGTACCCCGCTTTATACTTGTCAGGATTTCAGCCCATCGAAGTACTTAAGGGAAAACTGGCTGCGGGATTCAAAGGCAGCATGATGCGCAACGTACTGGTAGTCGGCCAGTTCGTGATCTCCATAGGATTGATCATTGGTACGCTGGTCATTTATAATCAACTGAAGTTTATTGAAAATAAGGATATCGGTTTCGACCGCGAGCGTATCGTAACCGTCTGGGACACTTGGACGCTGGGAAACAAAGCCAAAACATTCAAAGAGGAGGTAAAACGATTGGCCGGAGTACAGAACGCTACCATGACCTATTTTTTGCCTACCGACGGCGCTAACAATAATTCATCCGTATTTAAAGATCCTGTATTAGATCAAAAACGGGCTGTTTTGACATCGACCTGGGAGGTTGATCAGGACTATATACCGACCCTCAATATGAAGGTGATAGCGGGACGGAATTTCTCAAAGCAAATGAGTACAGATTCCACTGCGGTAATTATCAACGAGGCTGCCGAAAAATTACTGGCTTTTCCCTCTCCATTGGATCAAAAGATATACGTTCCGCAGGATAATATGGCCAAGATCATGAAGCCTTACCACATCGTTGGCGTTATCAAGGACTTCAACTTCAAGTCGTTGCGTGAAAATGTAACCCCGATGGTACTTTTTAATGCAGAAAACACGGGGGCATTAAGTATAAGGATGAAGTCGTCCGACCTGAAAGGTTTGGTCGAACAGATCAAAAATAAATGGACCGCGTTTTCACCAAATCATGAGTTCAATTACTCGTTTATGGATAAAGATTTCGATAAGCTTTACCGCACGGAACAACGCACCGGTCAAATAGCCGTGGCATTCACATCGCTGGCTATCGTAATCGCCTGTCTTGGTTTGTTCGGCTTGGCTGCCTATGCTGCCGAACAGCGCACCAAAGAAATAGGCATCCGCAAGGTTTTGGGCGCAAATGTGTCCAATATCGTAGGCATGCTTTCAAAAGACTTCATCGCACTGGTGGTTATCGCCATACTTGTGGCCGTTCCTGTCGCATGGTATTTTATGCACAAATGGCTGCAGGGTTTTGCTTATCATCAAAACGTACAATGGTGGATAATTGCCGTTGCCGGCCTGGGAGCCATATTGATTGCATTTGTTACGATCAGTTTCCAATCCATTAAGGCAGCATTGACAAACCCGGTGAAAAGCCTCAGAAGTGAGTGATTAGTTATCTAGTTAATCAGTGATCAGTTCTTATAGCCTAATTAACTAGTCACTGATTAACAAATCACTATCCATATAACTGTATCATAACCGTACATCCCGGTGTTCCACAAGCGGACAATCGTTCGCTTTGTTTTTTATTTAAAATTTTGATATTCAGCTATTTGATTGTTTGGTATCGATTTTCAGGGAATATATAAAATGCCGTGTCATGCTCAGAAATTATCTAACCATCGCCTGGCGCAACCTGAAGCGCAATAAGATAAGCAGCATTATCAATGTCAGCGGCCTGGCTGTAGGTTTGGCTTGCGTGATGCTGATCGGCATGTATGTGAAGGATGAATTAGGCTATGATCGCTTCTTCAACGATTCGCAAAGGATATTCAGGGTGAATATCCACGAGAAGATGGGAAACGACGAGTTTACCGCCGCACATACGCCTCCACCGCTGGGTGCGGCTTTACTCAATAACTTTCCGGAGATCGAGAGCTACGTCAGGATATTTAAGCCGGGCGACGAGGTTATTCATTCGGTGGTCGGTGACAGGAAAACTGCGTTCACCGAAAGAAAGCTGCTTTCAGTTGACTCCAATTTCCTGCAGTTCTTTAATTACGAAGTGGTTGCGGGCGACCGGGCCACTTGTCTCAATGGGCCAAACTCGGTCGTTCTGACGGAGAGCGCCGCTAAAAAGTATTTCGGCAGCACCGATGTAATAGGTAAAAACCTGTTTTTTGATAGCTACTCAACGCCGTTTACCGTGACGGCAGTGCTTAAAGACATTCCTGAAAAATCTTCGCTCCGGTTCGACGTGCTTCAGTCTAACCTGGGCGTAGGTGTGATCAAACATTTTACCTGGAGTTGGATATGGCTCCAAACAGGAACTTTTATTAAGCTAAGACAAGGCGTAGCAACTAACCCTGCCAGCATAGCAAGGCTGGAGGCCCGTTTCCCCGCTATGGTGAGGGTGCAGGCCGCAACCGCGTTCAGGCGCATCGGGCAGCCATTTGACGAATTCATCAAAAAAGGAGGTAAGTACGATATTTTGCTTCAGCCGCTCAAAGACGTACACCTGTTTTCATTCGATATAGGCAATCGTTATTTCCCGCAGGGCGATATCAAATACATCTATATTTTTTCCGCTATTGCATTGTTCATTATCCTGTTAGCCTGCATCAATTTCATGAACCTGGCTACGGCGCAGTCGGCCAAACGCGCAAGAGAAGTGGGTATTCGTAAAGTGCTGGGATCAGAGCGGAAAAGCCTGATGGCGCAGTTCCTGGCTGAGGCGTTTTTGTATACATTGTTTGCATCATTCATTGCCGTCGCGATAGTTATTTTAACACTGCCCGCATTTAACCAGCTTGCGGCGAAGTCGCTTAGCTTTAATGGGTTTTTAAATGGATGGACCATTGCTGGTTTGCTACTCATCATCGTCACAACCGCGTTGCTGGCCGGTAGCTATCCCGCTTTTTATCTTACGTCGTTTAAGCCGGTAACTGTTTTGAAAGGAAGAGGCGACATAAAGCTATCGGGCAGTAGTTTTTTTACACGCAATGCGCTGGTAGTATTCCAGTTCTTTATATCCACCGTGCTTATAACATGTACTATCATTGTTTACAAGCAACTGAAATACAACCAATCGAAGGACTTGGGCTTTAACAAAGAAAATGTCATCGTTATATCCGATGCTGACCGGCTTGGCGGAAATGAAGAATCGTTCAGACAGGAATTGACCCGTGTTCCAGGAGTGGCTAATGCAAGTATCAGCACGAGCGCACCGGCTAACCAATTGTTTTTTGAAGATACGTATATACCCGAGGTTGATGCATCTAACAATACAGCCCCGCAGAAAAACGTCGATATCGCTTCTTATATCGTCGACGAATCGTTCGTGCCAACGCTGAAACTGAAAGTGTTGCAGGGCCGAAATTTTTCAAAAGATTATTCCGATTCATCGTCGGTTCTGTTAAACGAAACGGCTGCCAAATTAATGGGCTGGAAAAACCCTGTCGGGAAGCATGTCATTTATCCAGGCGGCGATAATGTTAAATTTACGGTAGTAGGTATTTTAAAAGATTTTAATACCGAATCGCTGCACCAGGTGGTCGGTCCGTTTGCCCTGTTCTACACCACGTCAAAAACTTATAAAGTAAATACTTCTTATGTAACGGTCCGGGTAAAACCTGGCGATTATAATAAAACCATTGATGCCATAACTGCTGTTTGGAAGAAATTCAGGCCGGACAGCCCTTTCGAATACAGCTTTTTAGATGAAGATTTTGACGCTTTATACCGTGCCGATCAAACAATGGGCAAGGTGTTCGGAACGTTCAGCTTTTTAACCATCGCAATAGCCTGCCTCGGTCTGCTCGGCCTGGCCATGTATACCGCCGAGCGACGTACCAAAGAAATAGGGATTCGTAAGGTGCTTGGGGCGTCTGTTGAAAGCATCGTGACCATGTTGTCCAGTGATCTGCTGAAACTGGTCGTCATTGCGTCTTTTATAGCGTTCCCGGTAGCATATTTTGCCATGAGCAAATGGCTGCAGGATTTTGCGTATCCGACCGACATGAACTGGTGGGTATTCGGCATAGCGGCATTTGCGACACTGATTATCGCTCTGGCGACAGTGAGTTTCCAGTCTTTAAGAGCCGCGCTGCAGAACCCGGTGGATAGCCTTCGCTCGGAGTGATATACTATTAAACTAATGAACAATTGAACTAATCATGATAAAAAACTATTTAAAAGTTGCTTTCCGCAACCTGTTTCGAAACAAGTTTTTCTCGGCTATTAATATCCTCGGCCTGGCGTTGGGTATGGCCTGTAGTATACTTATACTGCTATGGGTCCAAAACGAATTGAGTATAGATAACTATCATACTAACGGTAGAAATCTGTATGCCATCATCGAACGCCAATATTACGATAACAAAGTAACCGGTCAGTATAACGTGCCGGGCGTATTGGCGAACGAAATGAAAAAGGTTTTTCCCGATGTCAAATATGCCACGGGTATGGAGATTGGCGATCAGAACACGTTCCAGGTTGGCGAGAAGATATTGAAACTCGAAGGCGGCGCCGCCGACAGTGACGTTTTCAAAATGTTCAGCTATAAATTGCTGGAAGGTAAGCCCCAAACAGCATTGAATACGCCGTCGAGCATTGCGATATCCCGGAAAATGGCCGAAGAATTTTTTGGAAGTGCACATGCTGCGATCGGTAAATCGATCCGATATGAAAACAAACAGGATTTTAATATAACCGCTGTATTTGAGAACCTTCCCGAAAACTCGTCGAGTAAGTTTGATTACCTGGTTAACTGGTTCCAGTACCTAAAGGAAAATGAATGGGCCAAAGACTGGGGCAATAACGGACCGATAGCATATATTCAGCTTCGTCCGGATGCTAACCCGGCGGCCTTTGATAAAAAGATAACCCACTTTATGGATGCCTATAATAAATACCAGACCAAGGCATTCAGGGAGCAACTGGGTATACAGAAGTTTGGCGAGGTTTACCTGCATTCCGATCTTAAGGACGGGAAAGTATCCGGCGGCCGCATTGAATACGTGCAGTTGTTTACAATTGTCGCTGTATTTATTTTGCTGATCGCCTGCATCAATTTTATGAACCTTACCACAGCCAGGTCTGTGAAACGTTCACGGGAGATTGGTGTACGAAAAGTGGTGGGAGCGGTGAGACCTGTTTTGATCAGGCAATTTATTGGCGAGGCAATATTATTGACATTCCTCTCGGTAATTGTGGCCATAGCACTGGTTACGGTATTGTTGCCTGTTTTTAATTCCATCACAGAAAAACAGATCGCATATCCGTTTACCCATTTGACATTCTGGTTCGGGCTTATTCTGCTGACTATTATCACTGGTTTCATCGCCGGCAGTTATCCCGCCCTGTTTCTGTCGTCATTCAGTCCGGTAACGGTATTAA
This sequence comes from Mucilaginibacter sp., assembly GCA_035547095.1. GTDB lineage: Bacteria > Bacteroidota > Bacteroidia > Sphingobacteriales > Sphingobacteriaceae > Mucilaginibacter. The sequence goes on along the minus strand of DASZVE010000069.1, from coordinate 27,703 downwards.
AAGGCACCCTTAAACTTAGCTCAGGCTCGGTGTGGTTTCGAAAAATATTGGTAATTTTTCAATTTTCGATGTCAATCATATTGATCATCGGAACGATCGTCATATCAAAACAGGTAAATTATATCCAGACCAAAAACATCGGCTTCGACCGCGAAAATTTGCTTTATGTGCCCTTGGAAGGCGATTTGCCCGCAAAGTACGAGACATTTAAAAACGAAGCGTTAAATATGCCGGGCATAAAGGATGTGAGCCGTATGACGAGCACACCGGTAAATATCGGCAGCAGTACCATTGGCGTGAATTGGGATACGAAAGACCCGAATTTGAATGTCATGTTCTCACAAACTGCTGTAGGCTATGACTTTGTAAAGACGATGGGCCTGAAAATGGCCCAGGGCCGTGATTTTTCGCAAGGCTACGGCACCGACACCACCAATTACCTGATCAACGAAACCGCCCTCGCCCGTTTGCCCTATAAGGATCCTATCGGTCGCAACTTTACGATGTGGGGCAAGAAAGGCAAGATAGTAGGTATTATAAAAGATTTTCATTTCAACTCATTGCACAATCCCATATACCCATTGGTCGTCCACCTGGATGCGAAGGCTGATTTTGGCAATATTATAATACGAACCAAGCCAGGTCAGACCACAGAGGCCATCGCTTCCATCGAAAAACTCTGCAAAGAGCTCAACCCGAAGTTTACGGTCAGCTACCAGTTTGCCGATCTGCAATACAAGAAGATGTACGACAACGAGCAGGTCGTATCCAAACTGTCGGACGCATTTGCAGCTTTGGGCATTTTTATCTCCTGCCTGGGATTATTGGGCCTCGCTATGTTCACTGCCGAGCAGCGTACCAAGGAGATTGGCATTCGCAAAGTGCTTGGGGCAAGTGTGGGCTCTTTGTTTACGCTGTTGTCCCGTGAATTTGTGATACTGGTTATTATTTCGCTGATCATTGCTACGCCGTTTGCATGGTGGGCAATGAGTAAATGGCTGCTCAATTATCAATACGGCATACATATAGAATGGTGGATATTCGCGTTGGCCGGAGTATTGGCAATAGCGATTACATTGATAACTGTCAGCTTCCAGGCGACGAAGGCGGCATTGATGAACCCGATAAAAAGCCTTCGCTCAGAATGAGCTATGGTTTTTGAATAGCGCTTAGCTACGAGTGAGCCTGTGAATAGTGAGTGGTGATTTCTGAAATGTACATTATTTGCCATTGACTATTCGCAATTTACGATTGACTGCAACCTGGTGTTGATTTGAAGCGTCTTGTAATTATTAAAATAGGATGAACCATGTTTAAAAATTACTTCAAAACCGCCTTTCGCAATTTATGGAAAAACAAGGCTTTTTCCTTTATCAACCTCTTTGGACTGACGATCGGTCTGTGCAGTTGCCTGCTCATCGGCGTATATATTCTTCACGAATTGAGCTACGACAAGTTCGAGGAAAAAGGCGACCGCATAGCACGCGTCATCATGGCCTATAAGTTCGATGGGGGTACCGAATTTAAGAAAGGCAATTTTACCAGCGCGCGGGTAGCGCCTGTTTTCAAACAAACTTTCCCCGAGATCGAGGACGCGGTAAGAATGACCAAGACATCCCGCGTGGTTCACTATGACGATAAACTGATCGACGAAAAGTCGTTCATCTATGCCGACCCATCATTTTTTAAGATATTCTCATTCAAATTGCTCCAGGGAAATGCTGAAACGGCATTGAACGGCCCTAAAAAAGTAGTTCTGACGGAAACAACCGCTAAACGGTATTTCGGCAGCGATAATGCGGTAGGAAAAGTGTTAAAAGTGGGCAGCGACACCAGTCTTTACCAGGTAACAGGCGTAATACAGGACAGTCCATCCAATTCACAAATCAAATTTGATTTTGTGGCTTCATGGTCTACGCTTGGTCTTGCCGGCGAAGAAAAGACTTACTGGGACGCCAATTACACCACCTATTTGCTGCTAAAGAAACCGGGCGAGTTTGCACAACTGCAGGACAAGATAACGCCATTTATGAAGAAGGAAATGGCGGGATCGGGCGCATCCGTTTACTTCGAGCTGGAACCCATGCTGAAGATACACCTGTATTCACCCTACGAAGGTTTCGAACCCAATAACAGTATCACCTATATCTATATCCTGGAGGCCGTTACCTTACTAATGCTTGCCATTGCCTGCTTTACCTATGTTAATCTGAATACCGCCCGTTCGATGGAAAGGGCCCGCGAAGTAGGGGTGAGGAAAGTATTAGGTGCGGACAAGAAACAGCTTTTCTGGCAATTTATCGGAGAGTCGGCCCTGGTTTGCACTATAGCCACTATTTTCAGCTTCGGCATCGCCGTGGTGCTGTTGCCGGTGTTTAATGAGCTCACGCAGAAACAATTGGATGTCGGCGATCTGTTTTCAATGCAGATCATTGCCGGCGTTATTTTGCTGATAGCGGTCGTGAGCCTGCTGGCCGGCACTTACCCCGCACTGATCTTATCTAATTTTCAACCGGTAAAGGTGCTGAAGGGCGCGTTTAAAAACACCGGGTCGGGCCAATGGGTACGCCGGTCGCTGATTGTTTTCCAGTTTGCGATCTCGGTTATGCTCATTGTGTCAACGGTTATTATCCAGAAACAGCTTCATTACATTCAAAATAAAAACCTTGGTTATAACCGCGACCAGGTATTGGTGCTTCCGGTAACCTACAACATGAAAAGCACCGATTTGCTTAAGCAGGAGTTCAAAGCCAATAGCCATATTATCAGCGTTTCGCGGTGCGTAAGCACCCCGGTGAATATCCTCGGCGGATATGACATGCGCTCGTCCGAAATGCCCGAAAATCAGCAAATTGCTGTTACCGCTGACCCGGTCGATGAAGATTTTGTCAAAACGGTAGGACTGCATATCGTAGCCGGTACCGACCTGGTGAACCAGGATATAAAGGATGTAATGAACCAGGACGATAAAAAGAATATCTTCCATTTTATCCTGAACGAATCGGCAGCCAAACAATTAGGCTGGACACCCGAACAGGCTATTGGCAAGCGTATGTATCTTGGTGATGACCGTCCGGGTTTTGTTAAGGCCGTGGTGAAGGATTTTAATTTCGAGTCGCTGCACTCGGCCATACGACCCCTCGTACTGTTTCCTGAAGACCGCGGACGCTCGTTGCTGGTGAAGATCAATAGTACCGATTTGCCGCAAACTATATCCTTCCTGGAATCGAAATGGAAAGAGCTCGTTCCGTCGCGCCCGTTCGAATACCATTTTCTCGACGATGATTTTAACGCATTATACAGCGCGGAGCTTCGGCTTGGCCAGGTGCTTACCATTTTTGCGTCCATCGCAATCGCATTGGCATGCCCTGGGCTTCTTGGCTTATCCGCTTATGCTGCCAAACAACGTGTTAAGGAGATCGGCATCCGCAAAGTATTGGGAGCAGGTGTAGCCAATATAACGGTATTGTTGTCGGTCGATTTTGTAAAACTGGTGTTAGTGTCTATTTGTATATCGGCCCCATTGGCCTGGTGGTTGATGAGCAGTTGGCTGCAGAGTTTTGCCTACAAAACCGATATCAACCTATGGGTATTTGTAATTGCCGGGCTTGCATCGTTATCGATAGCGGTGGCGACGATTAGCTTTCAATCGATAAAAGCTGCTTTGACGAACCCGGTGAAGAGTTTGCGGAGTGAGTGATATTGTGAATGGTCACGTGAACGGGGAACGAAAACAGCCCGGACATTGATGAACCAACAAACAAGAGAACCAATGAACTACCATCATGATAAAGAACTACCTCAAAGTCGCCTGGCGCAACCTGTGGAAGAACAAGGTTTTTTCGGCCATTAATATTGTCGGTCTTGCTGTTGGTATGGCGGCATGCATTGTCATTATGCTTTTTGTGCATTACGAAAAAAGCTTTGACAATTTTCAACCTGATCATATTTACCGGCTGAACGAAGTGCAGACTATGGGCACTGAAGGCGCTACGCAGAAAGTAGCGTTGTCCATGTTCCCCATGGGGCCTACCATGCAGCAGGAATTCCCGGAAATCAAAAGCTTCACCCGTGTACATTGGACGGATAAATATCAAATGACCGAAAAGGACAAAAAGATATTCCTGTCCCAGGCCTATTTTGTCGATTCTGCTTTTTTGAAGATGTTCAATTTCCCCGTAATCAGGGGCGATAAGCTGACAGGGTTGCTGAAACCTCATTCGGCCATGCTTACAGAGGAAACGGCAAAACGATTGTTTGGTGACGAGAACCCGATCGGTAAAACCATTACGCATTACAGCGGCGATACGACCAGTTTCGTGGTTACCGGTGTTTTGGCCAATGTGCCTAAAAACTCACAGATGCAGTTTGATGCCCTGTTTTCATTCAATACAATCATCAGGCCAGAGATGTATAATAACTGGGGCGGCAACTGGCTGGATACTTATTTTGTGCTTGCTCCCGGAACCAGTCAGGCCGCGATGGAAGCCAAATTCCCGGCATACCTGAAAAAGCACTTGCACGGCGATGGTTGGAAATACTACAAATTGTTCCTGCTTCCCTATAAAGAAGTTCATGCAGGCTCTGCTGACATCGGTCTGGACTATGTCAACTATCAAAAATTTGATAAGAAGACCACCGACCTGTTTGCTATTATAGCTTTGATCGTGCTGGTTATCGCTTGTGTCAATTTTATCAACTTGTCTACCGCTAAGTCTGTTGAACGGGCCAAAGAGGTTGGCATCCGAAAATCGATAGGGGCATACCGCTTTCAACTGGCAGTACAGTTTCTAAGTGAAACCGTTTTGATCTCGCTTATTGCGCTGGCATTTGCGATCGCTCTTGTCGAGTTATCGCTGCCTTACATTAACAATCTGAGCCAGCGTGATATTACGCTGAATGTCTTTAATAATCTTGACGTGATAGGTGCCGTTTTTGGAGGCACAATATTCGTCGGTATCATTTCGGGCATTTACCCGGCCATTTATTTGTCTTCTTTTAAGGCGGTCAAAGTGCTGAAAGGCTCGATCCAGGTTGGCAAAAACAAGGCCTTAATGCGAAATGTGCTTGTTGTAGTACAATTCTCCAGTGCAATTTTCCTGATGATCGCCACGATATTTGTATTGCGGCAACTGAGCTATATGCAAAAAAAAGACCCGGGTTATAGTCGCGACCAGATCGTCAATGTCACACTGGACGGTGTTACTTACAAAAATTACGACAAGTTTAAAAATGCCCTGCTTGGCAACACACTGATAGAAGGGGTTACGGGCTCACAGGACGTAATGGGCAGCCACCTGGACCAAAGCGGTGTGACTTTCAGACCGCATGACGGGCCGAAGCAGGACTTAGGCACTACCCGGTTAATAGTAGATAGTAATTATCTCACTTTGTATAAAATGAAGTTGGTTGCCGGTGAAAACTTTTCCGGCGACACCGCCAAAGATGCACGCCAGTACATCGTGAATGAGGCTCTTGGCCACGAGTTGCTGAAAGATCACCCTAACAGGCCGCTTTCGTCGCTGGTTGGTGAACATTTCGGTTTCGATTCACTCGGAACGATAGTAGGCGTTGCTAAAAACTTTAATTTTAATTCGCTGCGTTACAAAGTTGAACCCATGTTCATGATCAGCGCCCGTAAGTTTGGCTTCAGCTATGCATCCATCAAGATCAACGGCAGCCGTACGGCGGACGCCATTGCATTTATTAAGTCAAAATGGAATAGCGTTAATCCTGATAACCCTATTGAATACCAGTTCCTCGACGATCATTTCAATGAAGTTTACAAAGCCGACCAGCAGCAGAGCCAGATCGTGGGAATACTTTCGGGGCTGGCGATATTCATATCCTGTTTGGGTTTGTTTGGCCTGGCGTCCTATTCTGCCGAAAAGCGGATAAAAGAGATCGGCGTACGTAAGGTGCTCGGTGCTTCGGTGCAGAGGATAGTTTTATTGCTGTCGACGAATTTCCTGGCGCTGGTTTTGATCGCCAATGTGATCGCTATCCCTCTTGCATGGTGGGTTATGTATTCATGGTTACAGGATTTTGCCTACCGTATCGAATTGTCGTGGATCATATTTATCGCAGTGATGTTCGTTTCGGTCATCATCGCGTTGGTTACTATCAGTTTTCAATCAATTAAAGCGGCAACTGCCAACCCGGTTAAGAGTTTGAGAAGCGAATAAATAAATACGGTCAACGTGCAACGTATTCGTTTGAATAACTGTCTATTAGTTAAATCAACACAAAAGACAATGAAAACCTATTTTACACTATTGCTTATAGCCTGCCAAAGTGTTTGGGCCCTGGCTCAAGACAATAAAACACCTTACATGACCAAATCACTCGCCAATGATGCGATCAGCAGCGTAGTGGTCAGCACCTCGGCGGGAGGCATTGAGGTAAGCGGTCAGAGCGGGCAGGCACCGAGGATTGAAGTTTATGTCCAGGATAACCATGGGCACGAATTATCTAAAGATGAAGTTCAAAAACGACTGGATGAAGATTATGATCTTAGCATCACGGTGAATAACCACGAGCTGCAGGCCATCGTTAAAAACAAACATATGAATATGCATTGGAGCCGGTCGATGAGCATATCATTTAAAATTTATGTACCGGAGCAGGTCAATACCGACCTGAAAACCAGCGGCGGCGGCATTGAGCTCGATCATCTGAAAGGAACAGAAAACTTTTCAACCAGCGGCGGCGGATTGGAAATAAGTTATCTGACCGGAACAATTCATGGCCGCACTTCCGGCGGCGGTATCCAGGTTGCCAAATCGGGCGACGATATCGATCTGAGCACAAGCGGCGGCGGCATTACGGCGGCTGACTGCAACGGCAAGATCAGGCTGATCACTTCGGGCGGCGGATTGCAGCTTCATAACCTGAAGGGCGATATTACTGCACATACCAGCGGAGGCGGGGTAGAAGCCAGCAATATTGAAGGAGAACTGGAAACAGGCTCATCAGGCGGCAGCATCGATTTAAAAAATATGAATTGCAGCCTGAGCGCCAGCACCAGCGGCGGCAGTTTGCGCGCCGAGATGAAGCAAGTGGGCAAATATTTGAAATTGGGTACCAGCGCAGGGAATATCGACCTGGAACTGCCGGCAAAACAGGGGCTCGACCTGGACCTGTACGGCGAAAGTGTTAGTCAGCATGCGTTTACGGGCTTTAAGGGAACATTTGACGAGCGGCATGTAAAAGGAAGTGTTAACGGCGGCGGGGCAGAAGTTGACGCACATGCAAGCGGAAATATTAACGTAACATTTAATTAAGAACGAATAATAAACCAACCCATACGATCATGAAAAAATATTTCATACTGGCACTTGCCGCTTGCCTAGGCATCGCGGCATCCGCCCAGGACAACAAAACGCCTTACATGACTAAGGCTTTAAATTCGGGCATTAAGAACGTATATGTCACCACCTCGGGTGGCAGCATTACGGTAAGCGGCGCATCGGGACAGGACCCGCGCGTCGAGGTATATATTACCGGTAATAATGGCATCACGTCGCCATCGAAAGAAGAAATAGAAAAACGCCTCCGGGAAGACTACGACCTGGAAGTCAATGTTACGGGAAGCGAAGTGCATGCCATTGCAAAAAACAAGCATGATGGGCACAACTGGGACTGGCGTCATTCGTTAAATATCGGCTTTAAAGTATACGTTCCTACGAATGTTGCAACCAACCTGGAGACCAGCGGCGGCAGCATCCATTTGGATAACCTGGCCGGAGACGAAAAATTCGAGACCAGCGGCGGCAGCCTGCATATCGATCGCCTGACCGGGCATATCCACGGCAGGACCAGCGGCGGCAGCATTACGGTTAATGACTCAAAGGACGACATCGACCTGGAAACCAGTGGTGGCAGCGTACATGCAGCCAATTGTTCGGGCACCATAAAGCTGGAAACCAGCGGCGGCTCATTGAACCTAAACGACCTGAGCGGGAAAATTGACGCCGGTACCAGTGGTGGCAGTGTTCACGGCAACAATATCAAAGGCGAATTGCATACCGGCACGTCAGGTGGCAGTATCGACCTGACAGGTTTGGCATGCAGCCTGGATACTTATACCAGCGGCGGCAGTATCCATGTGCAAATGAACGAGGTTTCGAAATTTGTGAAGATCGACGCCAGCGGAGGCCATGTCGATCTGCAACTGCCTTCGAAACAAGGATACGATCTTAACCTTCACGCCGACAAAGTGACTGCTGATATTAGCGGTAATTTCAGCGGAACTAAGGAAAAAGACAGGGTAGAGGGCAAACTGAACGGCGGCGGTGCGTCGGTTGAAGTAAACGGAAGCAGCCGGGTTAATTTAAGCCTGGATTAACAGTAAGAGATGTGTGATCGGTTAACTGGCGGTTGAGTTCAGTTGGCTGATCACATTATTTTTTTAGGCGGCCAGCCTTGTAATCGTTGTCCTTTAAACTTATAACGTACAACCTTATGATAAAAAACTATCTGAAAGTTGCCTGGCGCAACCTGAAAAGGAACAGCCTGTACAGTGTAATCAATATCGGCGGACTTACCATCGGTATGGCCGTCAGCTTTATGCTGTTGATCTATGTTTATAACGAGTTCAGCTTTGATAAGGCCAATGCCAATGACGCAAGATTGTATAAGGTTTTGCGAAATCAGCCGAGTAACGGCGAGCTGTTTACGAACGAAGCCACGCCTGTACCTCTCGCTCCGGCAATGATCAAAGATTTTCCGGAGATTGAAAAGGTCACACGCACAACCTGGCCGTATGATGTACTGGTCAGTTATAAAAGCAAGGCCCTGAAACTAAACATGATGTCGGCCGACTCTTCGATATTGGACATGTATAGTTTTCAGCCGGTTTACGGCAGCGAAAAAGGTGCGTTAACCGATCCTTCATCGACGGTGATAACAGAATCAGCGGCCAAATCGCTGTTTGGTAATGCCAACCCGATAGGGCAGGTTATTAAACTAAGCAATCAATTTCTGTACAAGGTAACGGCTGTTATCAAAGACAACCCGGTTAATTCCACATTTCAGTTTAAAGTTCTTATTCCCTGGGGATCGGCGCAGCAAAGCTGGGTCAAAACATCCGGGTGGGGAAACTACTCATTTAAAACTTATGCTTTGCTGAAACCAGGTGTATCGCTGGACAGGCTCAATACCAAACTCAAAGGGATCATCGCCAAATATGACCCTGAAAATAAAGAAAATACGATATTCCTGTATCCATTTTCAAGGTATCACCTGTACAGTAATTTCAAAAACGGGGTAGCGGTAGGTGGCGCCATAGAACAGGTGAGGTTGTTCATGATGCTGGCTATAGGCATATTAGTGATAGCCTGTATCAACTTCATGAACCTTTCTACCGCTCGTTCCGAACGCCGTTCGCGCGAAGTTGGTATACGTAAAGCGATCGGCGCGCGCCGCGGCGGGCTTGTGGTGCAATTTATGGGTGAATCGTTGCTGATGGCTTTTATCTCCTTCTTATTTTCGCTGATCCTGGTGTTTTTGCTGACCGGTCAGTTCGGAGCCATTATTCATACCAAGCTTAGTGTTCCTTATGCCAATGTATCTGCCTGGCTGGCAGCAATCGGGGTAATTTTTGTGACGGGGGTGCTCGCAGGCAGCTACCCGGCAATTTTCTTGTCTTCGTTCAGGCCGGTAAAAGTGCTCAAGGGACAAGTTACTTCGGTGAAATCGACCGTTGCCCCACGCAAGGTGCTTGTAGTGATCCAGTTTTCATTCGCCACATTCCTTATTTTATCGAGCCTATTCATTTATAAACAGATCATCTTTGTTAAAGACAGACCGGTGGGATACGATCAGCACGGTTTGGTAGAAATGCCTGATGAGGGTAATATGGATAAGCAATTTGAAAATTTCAGAAGAGACCTGATCAACGCAGGGGCGATTACAGATGCTGCATTAACCGGGAACAGTATTTCGAATAATAACAGCAGTTCGTGGGGAATTAAGTGGCAAGGCCAATTGCCTGGCGAGGATAAGCTGCCCATCGATCAGATAGCTGTTACGTACCATTTTGTTAGTACTTACGGCTTAAAATTAGTGGAGGGACGCGATTTTTCCGAAGCGTATCCCGCTGATTCCGCAGCAATCATATTGAACCAGTCTGCGGTAAAGCTGATGCGTTTTAAGGAGCCGTTGAACCAAATTGTCAACTACCAGGGCAAGAATTGCCGGGTAGTTGGCGTAGTGCAGGATTTTGTTTGGGGATCGCCGCACGAGCCGGTAAAACCAGCCATCATCGGCTTTATTAAGGGATGGACCGGGAGCATCGGTTTGCGTTTGAATCCGGCAAAATCTGTAAGCGCCAGCCTGGCTATCATCCAAAATGTTTACAAGAAATACAATCCCGAATACCCCTTCGAGTATAAGTTCGTTGATGAGAAATTTGCCGCAAAATTTACAGACGAGCAGACTCTGGGCGAAATGGCAATCAGCTTTACCTTCCTGGCGATTGTCATCTCAAGTCTTGGTTTATTCGGCCTGGCGTCGTTCTCTGCCGAACAGCGCAGAAAAGAGATCGGTATACGAAAGGTATTGGGCGCGCCGATAAGTCATTTGTGGATGAACCTATCCCGCGAATTTGTGTGGCTGGTATTGATCGCATTTCCATTCGGAGCATTTTTTAGCTGGTATATGGTAAGCCGCAAATGGATGGTCGAGTTTACCTATCGTACTGAATTAAGCTGGTGGGTGTTCCTCGCCACGATTGTGATGAGCCTGGTCATATGCATCATAACCGTAAGCTGGCAGACGGTAAAAGCTGCCTTAGCAAACCCGGTGAAGAGTCTCAGGAGTGAGTAATTAGTTAACTAGTTAATCAGTGACCAATTGCTTATGGGCTAATTAACTCGTCACCGGGTAGCAAATCACTTGTATCAGAGCCGAACGCAGATCGTTCGTTTACGAACACGTTCGTATATTGCAAATTTTGTAATTGATTCACGATGAGCTAAATACCGTTTTGGCACAAAAATGACTGTCAATACGCAAACGATATCATGATTCGGAACTACATCAAAACGGCATGGAGAAACCTTGTAAAGAACCGGGTGTTCTCGTTTATTAATGTGTTCGGCCTGGCGGTAGGGCTGAGCTGCTGTATGCTCATCGCTTCGTACTTGCATTCGGAGCTCAGCTATGATACGTACCCTGCGCATTATAAACAGCTTTACCGGTTAGGCGTAAAAACGCTGGCCAATGGTGGTGTAACCGACTTTGCCTCGGTCGATGTGGCCGTAGGTGAAGGTATCAAGCGGACATACCCGGAGGTGCTGGCCTATACGCGGCTCGTGCACGGAGGACCTACATTTGTTACCTATGGCGACAAGCAGTTCAAGGAACAAAAAATCGCAACCGTCGACTCCAATTTCCTGCAAGTGTTTTCGATCCCGCTGATCCAGGGCGATAATAAAACCGCGCTCGTCGAGCCAAATAGTGTTGTAATCGATGAAGATCTGGCCAAAAAATATTTTGGCGAGGAACAGCCGGTCGGCAAAATGCTAAAGTTTGGCAATAATTTGATGAAAGTTACCGGGGTGATAGATAAAGTTCCCGACAATTCACATTTCCATTTTGATGCATTTATCAGTATGGCCAGTTTCGGCCATATGCAGCAAACCTGGAGCAACATTGGCTTCTATACTTATTTGCTGCTTGATAAAAATGCCGATCCGAAAAAACTGGAAGCCCAATTTCCGAAAGTAATTGCGGAACATGTGGTGCCCGAGGTGCAGCACGATATGGGCGTAAGCCTGGCCGAAGCACAGAAAGCGGTCAATACCTTTATCTTTTACCTGACACCGATCACCGACATTCACCTGCATACGTCAACCAAATACGACCTGGAGCCAAATGGCGATATCAGTTACGTGTACATTTTCGGAGCGCTCGCTGTGTTCATCCTGCTGCTGGCGTGTATCAATTTTACCAATCTTTCTACAGCAAGTTCAGCAAAACGTTCGAAGGAGGTGGGTATCCGGAAAGTAATGGGTTCGCTTAAAGAGTGGCTGGTAACACAGTTTTTGGTCGAATCGGTTATGCTGACGGTCTTTTCTATGCTGCTTGCTTTGGGCATGGTTTACCTCTTGCTGCCGTATTTCAATAACCTGGCCGGCAAGCATGTTACCATGAGCTTTTTTTTAAATTACAAAGCCGTGATGATAGGGCTGGGACTAACTTTACTGGTCGGCGTTGTGGCGGGATTGTACCCGGCATTCTTTCTGTCGTCATTCCGGATCATCAATGTTTTAAAGGGAAATACGGGCACCTCCGAACCCGCTAAGAAGAACATCCTGCAAAGCAGCCTCGTTATTTTCCAGTTTACCGTATCCACAGCGCTGATCATCTGCACATTTATTGTTTATCAGCAGTTGCACTTTATGCAAAACAAAAAACTCGGCTATGACAAGGATCAGCTATTGGTTTTAAACGACACTTATACGCTGGGCAATAATGAATATGCGTTTAAAGACCAATTGATACGCGACAGCCGCGTAGTAAACGCTACCGTTACGACTGATATTCCCGGCAACGGCAGTATGGGCGGAACCGAAATCTATGCAAAAGAGCGGCAATCGGACGAAACGAAAAACGAAATCCATTGCAATATATACCGAGTCGACGGAAATTACATCCCGACACTGGGGATTAAGCTGATGGAAGGCCGGAATATTTCGCCTGATTTCCCGGGCGATTCGTCATCGGTTGTTATTAACCAGGCGGCGCTGCGCGCATTGGGCTGGGGTAATGTCGACGCGTTGGGCAAAACCATTGTACGATCGGGCAGGAGAGAATATACTGTGGTCGGCCTTGTAGGCGATTTTAATTATGCCTCTGTAAAAGACAAAGTTGCGCCATTGATGATGGTCGCGAATCATCGTCATGGCAACATTATTGTTAAAATCAAAACAGCAGATGTCAGCGGCCTGCTTGCAAGTATTAAGAATCAGTGGAACGATTACAAAGCCAGCAGTCCGTTCAGCTATTACTTTGTCGATGAGCAGTTTGCGTCGCTTTATTCATCTGAGCAGCGCACCGGTAAGATATTTACTTCATTTGCGGTTATCGCGGTGATCATTGCCGGTTTGGGACTGTTTGGGCTCGCAGCGTTTATGATCAAGCAGCGGGTGCGCGAGATCGGCATACGCAAAGTGCTGGGAGCATCGTCGATAAGTATTACTACAATGCTTTCAACTGAATTTTTACGGCTAGTATTGATTGCCATCATTATCGCCTTTCCGTTTACCTGGTTTGCTATGCACAAATGGCTGCAGGACTTTGCGTACCGGATCGATATGCCATGGTGGGTATTTATACTGGCCGGCGTAGTGGCTTTGCTGATCGCGTTTATTACAATAAGCTTCCAGGCGATCAAGGCTGCATTGGCAAACCCGGTAAAGAGTCTTCGTTCAGAGTGAGGTGAAAGGCAAAAGGATAAGGTGAAAGATTTTGTATTTTAGAATTTAGGATTTTAACCATGAATTCATATACTTTTCAAGTCAGCCTTTTTGATTTCGCTTTCATAGGCGCGCTGTTTATCGGGTTGACTTTTGCCTTGCAGTTGTGGTTTGCAAAAAGCATTAATCGCAGTGCAAACCGGTTTCTTGCCCTGGCGCTGGTTACCATGATCGTTTGGATGACACGGATATTGGCTATTGATATCCGCCTTCGGACCTATCTGCCCGGCTGGGACCGTCTGCCAATGCAATTTTTACTTGCGCTTGGCCCGCTGATCTATTTTTATGTGCTGAAGATAACGCGGCCCGAATATAAGTTCAGGCGGAAGGATTTGTGGCATTTTAGCCCTTTATTGCTCGAACAGACGGCCCTCGTATTGGAGATCAGGGAAAGTTTTAGAACAGGTCTGCCTACTTATGCTACGCCGCTGTTTCATTCACTAAACCCACTGCTGCAGTTGCTCATCTTTATTTCATTGATGCTTTACCTCTACTGGTCCCATAAACTGATTCAAAGGTTTTACCGGCGCTTGAAACCTGTATTAATGGACAGGTCTCTTGTTGAATTCCGCTGGCTGCATCGTCTGCTCGCCGCTACCGCTCTGCTTTGGATACTTTGGAACAGTTTTGCCGCTATCGATTACTTCGGTTACGGGAATCAATTGGGCATACATGTTTACTATCCGTTTTACATCCTTTTCGCGGTGATCACGATATGGACTGCTGCAGCGGCATTTTTAAGACCTCAAGCTGCTACCATGGTGCAATTGCCGACTTCACAAAAACCTCCAACCACGGCCGAATTGAAGGGAAAAGGTGCCTGGTTAAAGAGGGTAATGGAAGCCAACCGGTATTACGAGGACCCGGACTTGACCCTGAATGCTCTCGCTGAAAAGCTTGGGCTGACTATTCACGAATTATCCCGGATCATCAATACAGCGTTGAAGAAAAACTTCAGCGATTTCATTAATGAATATCGCGTAAAGGCAGTGATCGCCAAAATGCAAGACCCTGCTTACGACCGGATCACGCTGCTCGGTATGGCATTGGACGCCGGATTTAATTCAAAAGCCACTTTCATCCGGGTGTTCAAACATTTGACGGGAAAAAAACCGACAGAATATAAGCTGAAAATTGAGAAAGAGGTCTCAGTTTATAGTTTGCAACCCCGCACGCAAACGAAACAGATAATTTTAACTCCTGAAGTCCCGATATGGTCTCATAAGAAGTTAAATAGAAATTATATGTTTCGCAATTATGTAAGGAGCGCCTGGCGTAATATTACCCGGCACAAGTTTATTTCGTTCATCAACATTTTTGGCCTTACGGTCGGCCTCACCTGCTGTCTGCTCATCATCACCTACCTGATCAACGAATTGAGCTATGACAAATACAATGTAAATGCGGACCGGACATACCGTGTAACGCGTATTTTCTATTCGCGTAACGGCGAAGAGAACCTGCATTTGAGTGCCGTTGCGCCACCTTTTGGCCCTTTGCTTAAATCAGCGTTTCCGGATATAGAAAAGATAACACGCGTACTTCCCACCGGCACTACGATATTCCGCTACAAGGATAAATTGTTCAACGAACAGGGTGGCTTTTTTGCCGATGAAAATTTCTGCAATGTATTCACGGTGGATGTTACCGAAGGCGATAAGAAAACAGCGTTGAATGATCCATATACTGTAATGGTGACGCCCGAGATCGCAAAAAAATATTTTGGTAATGAAGACCCCATCAACAAGACGGTTATCCTCGACAATACCAGACATGAGTTTAAAATAACCGGCATTTTCGAACCGTTCCCTGCCAATGCGCATATGCACCCTGAGTTGCTGATATCGTTCAATACGCTGAAGGATCCGGCATTGGGAACTGGTGGTGAGAAAGACTTGGAGACTGATTTTGGCAACAACTCTTTTTACACTTACCTGCTGATGCCGAAAGGCTATAACATGAATATAATCACCAGGCAGCTGGATGCATTCATTGATAAATATTTTCCTACGCAGGGTTTGCCACCCACCATCAAGGCACATCAGACTACCAAGCTCACCATCGAGAAACTGACTGATATCCATCTGCAATCGCACCTGGATGATGAGATTGAACCGAATGGGGACATCAAACGGGTTTACATTTTCTCGGTGATCGCACTTTTCATACTGCTTATCGCCTGTATCAATTACATGAATTTATCTACCGCCCGTTCTGCATTGCGCGCCAAAGAGATCGGTATTCGCAAAGTGATCGGCGCCCAGCGTAAAGAGATCATTAGGCAATTTTTAGGTGAATCGATACTGATTACCTGGGTAGCTTTGATACTTGCGGGCGGCCTAACCTGGTTACTGCTGCCTTATATCAATTCAATATCACATTTGTCGCTCTCATTCAGTAGCCTGTCTCGCTGGAATATATTGATCGGCGTGCTATTGTTGCCCTTCGCGGTAGGCCTGTTGAGCGGTATTTATCCCGCGGTATTCATGTCCTCATTCCGCCCTGTACAGGTGCTGAAAGGACTATTGAAAGTGGGCACGAGCAATGTGTCCTTCCGCCAGGTGCTGGTCGTCGTACAATTTTCTATCTCGATCATCCTGATCGTTGCTACGACAGTAGTATTTCAGCAGCTGCGTTATATTGAAAATAAATCGCTGGGCTTCAACAAAGACTTTATTCTGACTACCGCCTACTCCGGTACACTTACCAAACAATTTGAATCGTTCAAAAATGAATTGCTTCAAAATCCTGCTGTAAAGGATGTGGGCCGGTCGTCGCGTATTCCTTCGGGACGCTTGCTGGATGACCAGGGCGCGCAAGTGATAGACGGTGGAAAGGCCATTCCCACCCAGATTGAGCTGAAATATATAACTACTGATTACGGCTTTATGAATACTTACGGGATGCAGCTCGCAGCCGGGCGCAATTTTTCACGTGACTTTGCTACCGATACAGCGAACTACGTGATCAATGAGACCGCAGTGCGACAACTTGGATGGAAAAACCCCCAGAATGCTATCGGGAAGGATATGATCTACGGCGGCACGAAAGGTAAGGTGATCGGTGTGGTGAAAGATTTCCATTTCGAATCGCTGCACCAGCCCATTATCCCAATGATTTTCCTGCTGCCGCCACCCACCAGTAGTTATTACAATCGGATTTCGATCAAGGTTGACGGCCATAACGTTCAATCGGCTGTTAATACAATAGCCGAAACCTGGCATAAGTTCCTGCCGGATGTGCCGTTTGACTACACTTTTTTAGACGCAAAATTCCAGAAGCTGTATGACGCCGAGCAGCAGGAGAGCCAGTTGTTTACGATATTCTCATGCCTGGCTATATTTATCGCCTGCCTGGGCTTGTTCGGCTTGTCGGCGTTTACCATATCGCAACGTGTGAAAGAAATAGGTATACGCAAGGTTTTAGGCGCGAACATTCCGCAGATCGTTCTCGAACTGTCGCGCAGTTTTATGATACTGGTTATTATTGCAGCGCTGATAGCTTTACCGGTAGCGGGCGTGCTCATGCATAAATGGCTGCAAGACTTTGCGTCCCGGATCGATCTGAACTGGTGGGTGTTTTTGCTGGCCGGTATAGCTGCATTTGTGATTGCCTTTGTAACCATCAGTTTCCAGGCGGTAAAGGCAGCTTCGGCGAACCCGGTGAAGAGTTTGCGCTCGGAATAGTTTGTCAATAGTGAATGGTCAATGGTCAATGATATGAATTGACTATTCACTACACTGTATCATATCCGTACACCGATGTTCGCAAGCGGACAACAGGTGTACGGGCTTTTTATTTTAAATTGCTTATTTACAGTTGTTTGACTTATTGGTATGGGTTTTTGTACGTATTGGACGTTAACCGTCCGGCCATGTTCAAAAACTACCTAAAAACCGCATTTCGCAGTTTCAAGCGTCATAAACTGTTCACTTTTATCAATGTTATCGGTTTAGCTATTGGTATCAGCGCTGCGCTCGTGATATTCCTGATCGTCAACTACGATTTTACTTTCAACCAGGGTGTTAGGGATAGCGACAGAATATATCGTGTAGTTTCGGATTATTCCTACCAGGGCGAACCGTTTTATAACAGCGGTGTAACGGGTCCGTTGCCGGATGCGACAAAGAACGAAGTGACCGGTTTGGAAGTGGTCGCGCCATTCTTTACATCAAACTATAAAGTAACGATTGACGCAAAAACGCCTGAAAAATTTAAAAACCAGGATGTCGTTTACGCTGATAAAACTTACTTCGACCTGTTTCCGCGGCGGTGGCTGGCCGGCTCGGCAGGAAATTCGCTCAATGCGCCGTTCCAGGTAGTGCTTTCCGAGAAGCAGGCACAAAAGTACTTCCCCGCACTTTCCTACGACGAGGTGATCGGTAAGCAGGTGGTGTACGCAGATTCCATTAAAACGACAGTAACCGGCATTGTAGCTGAGCCAACCGGCAATACAGACCTGGAATTTCACGACTTTATTTCGCATTCCACAATGCTCAGCGTGAACGACATGAAAAAACAGGTTATCGGGAACTGGGGTGGAACCACATCTAATAGCCAGATGTTCGTCAAGCTCGCGCCCAAAACAAAACCTGCAAATATTATAAGGCAGCTAAATAAATTATTAGCAAAAAACAATCCTGAAGCGGTGAAAAACGGCGGATACAAAACAAGCTTTAACTTGCAGCCGGTGAAAGATTTGCATTTCAATTCGCATTATGGCGCTTATAACAGGCCCGTTGCAAATAAAGCGACGCTTTACCTGCTGATGGTAGTGGCGGCTTTCCTTTTGCTTTTGGGCTGCATAAATTTTGTGAACCTCAATACCGCACAATCCACTCAGCGTGCTAAGGAAATTGGTATTAGAAAAACACTTGGAAGCAGTCGTAAACAACTGATCGTCCAGAATTTAAGCGAAACCTTGCTGGTGACGTCAGTTGCCGTGATCCTTTCCGTTGCAATCGCTCCTTTCCTTTTAAAATTATTCTCCGATTTTATTTCATCCGATATCAAATTCGATCCGCTGGTTCATCCGGTTGTTATCGGGTTCCTTGTCCTGCTTACTATTGTGGTAAGCTTTGTTTCAGGCTTTTATCCTGCGGTCGTACTGTCAAAATATCAGCCTGTATTGGTTTTAAAAAACCAGGCTTACACCGGAACCAACAAAACCCGTAATGCCTGGCTGCGCAAATCGCTGACTGTTACCCAATTCATCATCGCGCAATTCTTCATTATGGCCACCATGCTGGTGAGCAAACAGATATACTATGTTCTGCATAAAGATTTGGGTTTCAAAAAGAACGCCATCGTAAATGTTTTTATGCCCTGGAATACAAAAAACAAGAGCCTGAAGGACGTTTACGTTAACAAAATAAAGGAATTGCCGCAGGTAGCTATGGTAAGCCGCGGGGGAGATGTGCCGTCGAGCAATGGCTGGAGTTCGAACGATGTTACCTACAGGGACGGTAAGAAAGAGATTAAAACGGAGTTGTACACCAAATCCGGCGATGAGAACTTTATTAAGGTATATCAAATAAAATTGCTGGGAGGCAGGAACGTTACCATGGCGGATACGGCGAATGCGATGATGGTCAATGAAACCTATGCGCATATTATCGGCTTCAAAAATGCCACGGATGCAATAGGTAAATACCTCGAATTCGGGCCAAAACAGAAACGCCAGATCGTCGGGGTAGTAGCCGATTTCCACCAGGCATCATTACACTCGGTGATAAAGCCATTGGCCATTTTTCCGCAATCATGGAATTCTGACGGTCTGCACATCGCACTGAAACCAGGAACGCCGGGCGGCAATGAATGGAAGACGGCTACCAGCGCCATGGAAAAAGACTGGAAGCAACTCTTCCCGGATGATGATTTTGAATATCATTTCTTCGACGAATCGATAAAGAATATGTACACCAAAGAGCAGCAAATATCCAAACTGCTTACCTGGGCCATGGGATTGTCCATTTTTATCAGTTGCCTCGGATTGCTTGGTTTAGCTATGTTCACCACCAGTGCACGTACCAAAGAAATAGGTGTACGTAAAGTGCTCGGCGCTACGGTTGCACAAATTGTTACCCTGCTTTCGCGCGAACTTGTTTTATTGGTATTGCTGGCCTTTGTGATCGTGACGCCGCTGGCCGTCTGGGCCATGAACAAATGGATGCAAAACTTTGCCGACCATACTTCGCTCAGCTGGTGGGTATTTATACTAAGCGGCGCAGGTATGTTGTTTACAGCGCTGTTTACCCTAAGTTTTCAAACCGTTAAAGCGGCGGTAGCTAACCCGGTGAAGAGCCTGCGTTCTGAATGATTTTGTGAATGGTCAATAGTGAAGGGTCAATGATAAGTAACAATTCACCGTTGACGATTCACTATAGACCTATTGTATCATTAACGTATAACGTATCACGTAAAACGTATAACCCATGTTTAGAAATTATCTGAAAACCGCCTGGCGCAACTTACTGAAGAATAAGTTTTATTCAGTGATCAACATCGCCGGATTGACATTAGGCCTGGCTATAGGCATTCTGATATTGCTGTGGGTACAGGACGAGTTAAGCTTTGATACCTTCCATAAAAACGCGAAGAATATTTACCGCCTCGATATACAGGGTGGCACAGGCAGTACCAAACAGATATTCACCTTTGGCGTGGCGCCGATAGCACAGTTGGCCAAACAGCAACTGCCTGAAGTGACGGACGAAACAAGGTTGTGCTACGACGTCGGTTTTTCGATGTATAAATACCAGGACAAGGTTTTTTCGGATGAGAAGTTGGTATTTGCCGATCCTGCGCTCTTTACCATGTTCAATTTTCCGTTAGTGGAAGGAAATAGTTCGAAGCCATTCGCCAATGATAATTCGGTGGTGATCACCAAAACTACCGCACAGAAATTCTTTGGCGATGCCGACCCGATCGGAAAAGTCATTATTGTGGATGACAAGCACAGTTTTATGGTAAGCGGGGTTATCAATGATATACCAAAAAATTCTGATTTCCAGATGGACATGATTATGCCGTTGGCTTATCATGCTAAAGAAGTGCTGGCACAGGGGCGGGACATGAATAATGATTTCGGCACGCTGGACTACCCGGCTTTTTTGGAGCTGAAGCCGGGCGTAAATATTAAAGACCTGGAGGCTAAAATACTAAAGATACACCTGAAGCATTCGCCTGGTGACACCGACGCCGCCTACCTGCTGCAGCCGTTAACCAAAATGCATCTTTATAGCGCTGATATGAACGATGCGGGTATTGGTACCGTCAGGATATTTACGGTCATCGCTTTGTTGATACTCGTCATCGCCTGCATCAATTATGTCAATCTTTCAACCGCGCGATCGATGCTGCGTTCCAGGGAGATCAGTATGCGCAAGATCGTCGGTGCGGCGAAGTCTCACTTGTTTATGCAATTTATCATCGAAACCGCGGTATTGTTCTGCATAGCGGCTTTATTGGCGATAGGGGTCGCTTATACACTGATGCCCGTCTTCAATAATATTTCCGGTAAGCAAATGGTGCTCGATCTGTCTGATTATCATATCTGGATGGTGATCCTTTGTACTATTGCCGGTACATTGATCGCTTCGAGCATTTATCCTGCGTTATTGTTGTCGTCATTTGAGCCTCTCAAAGCGCTGAAAGGCAAAATTTCAACGGGCATTGGCGATGTGATGTTCAGGAAGATATTGGTGATAATGCAATTTTCATTTTCAATCGTCTTGATCGTCGGCACAATCGTCATTACCGGTCAGTTGCGCTATATTCATTCCAAAAACCTGGGTTATGACAAGGAGCATGTTTTCAGCTTCTGGATGCGCGATATGGCGCCCCACTATGACGCTGTAAAAGCAGAATTGATGAAACAGCCTGGCGTGGCTGATGTAACACGTTCAAATCAAAATATCGTTCGGTTTGGCGGTTTTACCGGTGGGGCCGATTGGGAAGGGAAAGATCCCAAACAAGCTATGATGCTGCATGTGATAACCATTGACAAGGACTTTATCCCGTTCTTTAAGATGAAAATGGTACAGGGCACCTCGTTCACCAATGCCCCAAACGATACGGCGCATTTTATATTGAATGAAGCAGCAGTGAAGGAAACGGGGATAAAAGATCCTATTGGTAAGCGTTTCACTATGTTTGGCGTCAAGGGTACAATTATCGGGGTTGTTAAAGACTTTCATTATGCGTCCATGCGCGAGAAAATAACCCCGGCCGCGTTCTATTACCATCCGCAATATTTCAACAGGATATATGTAAAGGTATCCGGTAAGGATCCATCTGCTGCTATTGCAGTTGCCCAAAAGGAATTTAAACAATACAATGGGCAATACCCGTTCGCCTATGCTTTTCTTGACGAGACGTTTGATAATATTTACAAAGGCGAAAGCCGCCAGGCAACTTTATTCGATTATTTTTCAGCCGTAGCTATATTTATTTCTTGCCTTGGTTTGCTGGGTTTGGCGACTTACACCGCACAGGTACGTGTTCGTGAGATCGGCGTGAGAAAAGTCCTCGGGGCGAGCGTTGCCAACATCACAGGCATGCTATCGATGGATTTTCTGAAACTGGTAGGGATCGCTATCCTGATCGCGACACCCGCGGCCTGGTACCTGATGAACAAGTGGCTGCAGGACTTCGCTTATCGCATCAACATGCAATGGTGGATGTTCGTAGCCGCAGGTTTATTGGCTATATTGATCGCATTCGCGACGATAAGCTACCAGGCGATAAAAGCCGCGCTGATGAACCCGGTGAGGAGCCTTCGCTCGGAATGAGCAGTTAACAGTTTTAAGTTTGCAGTTAGCCAAAAAAAGTAATGACTTAATGACGCGAAGCAAATGACCTAATGACCAATGCACTAATAAACCTTATAAAAACTAAACCATGATAAAAAATTACTTTAAAACCGCCGGGCGCAATTTGTGGCTTCACAGGCGCATGACCCTTATCAACATTACCGGATTAGGCATCGGCATGGCCGCGACCATATTGATCGTGCTATGGGTACAGAACGAATTGAGTTTTGACACCAACCAGCCTGACGCTTCAGCTATTTACCGGATCAAGACAAAGCAGGCCGTATCAAAGGATGAAAACTGGCTGTGGGAATCAACGCCCTATCTTCTGGGAGAGCATGCATCTAAGGAAATACCGGAGATCGGGCTACTGACACGTTTGCAGCCATCGAGTTACACAGACGTTAATATCCGGTATAAAGGAAATATTTTCGGCGAGAAAAAGGCCGCTTATGTAGACGATCAATGGTTCAATATGTTCCATTATGATTTTGTTGAAGGGTCGCCGGAAGAGTTCAATAAAAATCCCCACAGCCTTATACTCACTCAATCAGGAGCTAAGAAATATTTTGGCAGCAAGGACCCTGTCGGAGAAACGGTTTCTATTGATTCCGATACTTACCAGGTGCAGGGCGTGGTAAAAAACAATCCAGCCAATTCAAGCTTTCAGTATGACGTGCTGATACCAGTTGCCGCCAAAATGATTCATGATCAGGACAAAAAGGACGCCTTATCGTGGAATAACTATAACTTTCTGACTTTTATAAAGCTCAAACCTAATACCAATCAGGCAACCGTATCGGCTAAGCTGTTTTCGATATTGCACCGCTACCGGAAAAAAGATGCTGACCAGTCGTCATTCAGCCTGGTGAATATCAGGGATATGCACTTCGAGAATGATTTGCAAAATTCTTCATTCCTGCATGGAACACATGCTATGGTAAATATTTTCATAGCACTTGCTTCACTGCTTTTGATTACTGCTTGTATCAATTATGTAAATCTCACCACTGCGCGCGCAAGCATTCGGGCAAAGGAGGTAAGTATTCGAAAGGTAGTAGGTGCAGGTCGCATGCACTTGTTTGGGCAGTTTATGTCCGAATCTTTGTTAGTGAGCTTGTTTGCTGTTGCACTGGCCCTGGCTGTCGTTCAGATTGTGATGCCGTGGTATCGTGGTTTTACTGACAAAAATTTCGCGGAACCCATTTCTTCACCACTGGTATGGTCCATAGTTGGGCTGACATTGTTTGTGTCTTTTGTTCTAAACGGTATTTACCCGGCTGTTTTGCTGTCGTCGTTTAGTCCTTTGAATGTTTTCCGCGGCAGATCAGTGCTGAATTTTAAAGATACTGTTTTACGCAAGTCTCTGGTCATATTACAGTTTACCATATCCGTGGTGTTAATCATCGGCACACTGGTTATTTACCGCCAGCTGAAGTACGCCGAAAATATGGACCTTGGGTTTGACAAGAGCCACATATTTACAGTGAATGTACCTTGGAAAGCAATGGGCAAAAATCCGTGGAAAGATGGCCCTGCGAGATTGAATTCGATAAAACAGGAAATGAAACAGCAAGCCGCTATATCCGAGGTTGCACTTGCCCAGGGCCAATTGGTAGATTTCAAAAACTCCAGTTCCGGGTCCTTCGAGTGGCCGGGCAGGCCAAAGGATTTTGATCCAAAATTTGCTCCATTGCAGGCTGACGCGGATTTTCAACACATGATGAACATAAAAGTGAAAGAGGGCAGATGGTTTAGGGCGGACGGTTCGGACAAACAAAATGTTTTATTGAACGAAACAGCTGTAAAAACCATTCACTTACGGGGTTCGGTCATCGGCCAACGTTTTATTCACCAGGGCGATACAGGTGTGATCATTGGCATAGTAAAGGATTTTCATTATAGGAGCGTCCACGACACGATAGGCGCTATGGTCATTGCCAACAGTGGTATCACCGGTACGATTTATGTTAAAACAAGTCCGGGTAATGCCAGCGAAGCGCTTGCGGCGGCGCAAAAAATTATGACACGGTATGCGCCGGGAGATCCGTTCGAATATCACTTTCTTGATGAGACCTATGACAAACTTTATCATAGCGAACAACAATCTTCGGTCCTGATCGGCTTATTTGCGGGAATTGCTATACTGGTATCGGGATTGGGATTACTCGGGCTCGCCACGTTCGCAGCTCAACAAAAAACGAAAGAGATCGGCATTAGGAAGGTTCTTGGCGCCAGTGTACAGAATATTATCAGTTTGCTTTCGGTCGATTTTATCAAGATGGTAATCACAGCGAGCGTTATTGCGTTTCCTGTAGCATGGTGGGCTATGAACAAATGGTTGCAGGGCTTTGCATATAAGATCAGCCTGTCGTGGTATTTTTTTGCCTGCGCAGCGCTGATCGCTTTATTAATTGCCGTTGTGACCGTTAGCACGCAGGCAATAAAGGCAGCAACGGCCAATCCGGCAGATAGCCTGCGGTCAGAATAAAGTCTATCGGCAATGAACCAATGAATTAAATCATGATAAAGAATTATCTCAAAATTGCCTGGCGCAATTTGGTACGTCAAAGGCTGTATAGCCTGATCAATATATCAGGGCTGGCTGTGGGGCTAGCCGTGTGTATGCTTATTATGCTTTATGTGGCGCACGAGCACAGTTACGATCGTTTTCATAAGAATGGCGACCGTATCTATACGCTGCATGCCACAATTAAGATCGGGGGCAATGCCATGAACATGGCCTATATGAGTTATGGTACTGGCCCGATAATCAAGCAGAATCTGCCAAAGATCGAGGACTATATGCGTACGATGGACTACGGCCACGGCCACGTAATCGTCTATGATCCTGCAGCACCTGATACCAAATTCGCCGACAATAAATTGTTATTCGCTGATGCGGGGTTTTTTAAGTTCTTTTCTTTTAAGTTGGTATCAGGCAGTCCTTCAGATGTACTAAGTAAACCGTTTTCGATAGTACTGTCTAAAGACATGGCCAGAAAATATTTTGGCAATGCTGACCCAATCGGCAAAACGCTAACCATAAAGACCGATACCGCCTTATCCTACCAGGTCACCGGAGTGGCTGAAAATGCACCTTCAAATTCATCTATCAATTTCAATTTCATTGCATCGGCTTCCACTTTGTCGTCTGTCAAAAGTTTTGCTCGGCGTATTGGCGAGCAACAGGGGATAGGTCCTGGTTCATTCAATGTTTATCTTTTGCTTAGGGATAAGCGCGACACCGGACAGGTAAAACGTGTAATGCAGGCCATAGTGAAAGCTGATAAGAATGCGTATGATGATGAAAAATTCTCGCTACAGCCCTTTGCAAGCACTCATTTGGAAAACAATTTTGGCGACGTTACCAATATTAAATACCTGAAAATTTTCCCGGTAGTAGCCATATTGGTTTTACTGCTTGCCCTGGTGAATTATATGAGCCTGTCGACCGCAAGGGCTACTTTAAGAGCAAAGGAAGTAGGTGTAAGGAAAGTAACAGGAGCAAGCAGGAGAAACATCGCTAAGCAGTTTTACGTGGAGTCAGCTTTATTTGCATTCATCTCATTCGGGCTGGGGTATTTCCTTTGTTATGTATTCAAGCCTTTATTCCTTAGTACGATTAAGCTTACTATCGATAACTCGTTTCTACACAGTCCGTTGGTTTTGGCGCTGATGGCCGGTCTGTTGGTCGTCACTATACTTGTTGCCGGCAGCTATCCCTCGTTGGTGTTGTCATCCTTTAATCCTGTCGTAACGCTTAAAGGAAAGATGAGCAAGCAGTCGGGCGGCGCGGTTGTAAGAAAGGTGTTTACAACGCTACAATTTGCCATTTCGATTGGATTGATCATCGGCGGCATCGTGATTGACAGGCAACTCTACTATATGCGCCATGCCGATACAGGTATCAACAAGGAAAATGTGATAATGATACCAGTTGGTGCGGCTTTTGACGGACATTATGCCGCCTTCAGCCGTGAAATAAAAAACCTGTCAGGTGTGAGTGAGATAGCAACATCGCACTATGGGATGTTCCAGAGTTATGATATGTACTCGGTAGGCGGCAAGAATCCGAAAGAGCAGATAATGTTGCCATCACTGACTGTCGATCAAAATTTTGTGAATGTTTTGGGATTGAACTGGAAATATCCGCCGTCTCCAAATACCACACTCGAAGGACATAATAAAGTAGTTATTAACGAAGAAGCTATTGCAAAGCTGCACCTGGAGCCCAATCCGGTGGGCACGTATATAAAAGCAGGGGGTGATAACCTG
Source organism: Mucilaginibacter sp. (assembly GCA_035547095.1). Taxonomy (GTDB): domain Bacteria; phylum Bacteroidota; class Bacteroidia; order Sphingobacteriales; family Sphingobacteriaceae; genus Mucilaginibacter. Next base: position 1,131 of record DASZVE010000069.1, on the reverse strand, counting down.
CAAAATCCGGTGGGCATGTATATGAAAGCAGGGAATGATAACCTGCAAATTGTGGGCGTGTTAAAGGACTTTAATTTTAGCTCGATGGAACAAACCATTAAACCGCTGGGGCTGTTTGCCGCGCCGGATACTGCGAAGTTCTGGGGAAAATATAGCTGCAACCTATTCGCCCGAATCAAACCAAAAACAAATCTGCCAACATTGCTGGATGCCATAAAGGGCATTTACAAAAAATACGACATCGATACACCGTTTACATATACTTTTTTAGATGATGCCTTCAACGCGCAATACCAGGCTGAAGACCGGCTCGCTTCTATGTTTAGCTTATTTACCGTTATCACCGTCGTTTTAGCAACGATGGGCCTATTCGGGCTGGCAGCGTTCACTATCGAGCAGCGCACAAAAGAGATAGGTATTCGCAAAGTATTGGGGGCAAGTATATCCTCAATCAATGGTTTGTTGTCCAAAGATTTTGTGAAGCTCGTATCGCTATCCATCCTTGTAGCCTCACCGGTAGCCTGGTGGTTTATGCACAACTGGCTGCAAGGGTTCGCTTACCATATAAATATTCAATGGTGGATGTTCGCCGGGGCAGGGTTGCTGGCGGTTGTCGTGACGGTTATTACGGTAAGTTATCACGCTATCAGGGCGGCAATTGCTAACCCGGTGGATAGCCTTAGAAGTGAGTGATTAGTAACTAGTTATTCAGTGATCAGTTGCTTATGGCCTAATTAACTAGTCACTGATTAACAAATCACCATCCAAGCATCTCATTGTATCAGAAACGTACACCGGGTGTACACTTACGAACAGGTTCGTATATCAATTTTTTTATAATAAACTTAAGATCAATTTGTTACTCTTTTGGTACGTTCTTTATCGTACCTTTTAAGCGAACTTATACACGAAACCATGATAAAGAATTATCTCAAAACCACATTGCGGAGCCTGTTGAAAAACAGGTCGTACAGTTTCTTAAATATCGCTGGCCTGGCTATTGGCATCGCCTGTGCTTCATTGATCTTCCTGTGGGTGCAGGACGAGGTAACCTTCAACCATAACTTCGCCAAGCGAAACGTATTGTACAAGGTTTACGAAAACCAAACCTATGAGGGCAAGACAAGTACA
>DASZVE010000068.1:0-26509 GCA_035547095.1 Mucilaginibacter sp. | reverse complement strand
AAAAGTTCAATGGCGTAAAATTCTATATTCTTACTGTTGAGAAATTTCTTAAGATAGGTAAGCCTGCCCTTCCAGTAAACACGAAAATCGTTATGTAAGATCAGTACCTTCAATTATGTTCCTCCTTCAGCTTGAATTTATCCCACAGTATAGGAAAAAAAGTTTTAAGCCACAATTTTATAAAAGAAATCATGTAGTCGGCGGGAAAATGTTTTCTTATGTAGTATAAATATTCCTTGTATGCCAATCCCTTGGGACTGTACAGATATGCTATTCTTTTTTTCAATGAATTTTTTCCCGACAGCCAGTTAGCACCGTGGTCGTCCTCACAATACCCATAATAGCCCGGCGCTATCGCAACATTCAGGCCGCTTTTGAAAGCCGTAAGGGTATAATCGAAATCGGCCAGGCAGTGAACGTAATTATCAGGGAAAATGCCTATTTGGTCGACCGCGGCCTTATCAACCAGCAGTATATTGGCATTACAGGAATGGCATATTATTGCTTTTACCGCATCAGGTTCAGCGCGATAATATTTGGCGCGTTTTATATTGTAATGAATATTACCACCATAGGTTAGTTTCTTTGACTCAGGGCTCAATGTTGAGCCCACGATTATATTACCTTCGCGACCTGACGCAGCATATGCCGACAGGAGCCTTTCGAGCGAGTCGTCGAATAACACAACATCGTCATTAAATATCAGGAACAAATCGTAGGCCTTTACGCTCATGGCCCGGCGCCAGATTGCGCGCATCCCTCCTGCCCAAAACAGAATGCCATTGCCGGTGACTACGTCTACAAAAGGATACTTTTGTTTAACTGCCTCCTGTGTTCCATCGGTCGAGGCATCATCCATTAAATGAATATCAATTTTCAGTTTTTTAAAATACTCCTGGCTGGTTAAACTTTCCAAAAAATCCAGGGTCTTCTGTTTACGGTTATAACAGGTAAGTAAAACGGCGATGTTCTGCTGCAATACATCTTTCATGCTGTGGCTCGTACAGGTTTTTTGTCGCCTAACGGGCGTTTCTTTTCCAGTTTGTCGAAATCGACCGTTAAAAATGGCAGGAATACAAACACCAAAAACAGGGGCAAAAAAAGTATCGGCTCACCAAAACTGATCGCAAGCAGCACTAACACCGCATAAACAAGGTATTCCTTTCGTTTAAGAAAATTAGCACAAAATTTAATATAGCCGTAAATTAAAAAGAGCAATCCTATAACGCCGAATTTTGCCAGGAAATCGAATATACCATTAGATATGTTCACGTTATATTGCTTGGTAATCACCGCATCATATTTATTGCTTAGTCCTAGTATAAGGTTGTATCCCAGGTTATCTTCAAGATACGTCATACTGGCGAAACGGTTCAAAGGTATCTGTTCGCTGTGCTTTTTATGATACATCGATATTTCCTTAAAGTGTTTTAAGCCATCCATATCGTCATCATATACCGCCTGTATTTTTTGACCTAATACCGGTATGGTCATAAAGAGGATAACAAACGTTGGTATCATAAGCACAACCCAAAGGTTTAGTTTTGGCACCCGGTAACGATAGGCGAGGAAAAACACGATAAACAGGGCGATGTAGTTAGTTGTCGAGAACGTGGTGATTATGGCGACAATAAAAACGATAGCTATGTTATCGAACCGGAATTTATTTCTGAAGAAATGAAACAGCAACGTTATCGTCAGGAAGCAGCCGTAAGCGCCCGGTTCCCATACAAAGCCTGAATTGCGATATTCGTGCAGTCCTTTCGTGAAGCTGAAGATGATGAAGTTGGTAAATCCCGGGATTGTATTTGCCTTGGGCAGGCCAAGCGACTCGGAAAAACCGTATATCGCATCTGCAAAACCCACCAACTGAAACAAATAGATAACGAGGTCGATAATAGTGAGGTGCAGCATCACCTTAATGATATTGTCAATTAGCCTCTCTCGTAAAATGACACAGTAAACAAAGGTAAGGAAGCCGTATTTGAACAGGAAGAGAACATCGCTCTGCAGAAATTCCAGGTCAATACTAACCCCAAAGAAATTAGTGACAACAAAATAGCGGATAACAACATACAGTAGGTATACGAGGGAAAAAACGCCGAGCATTTTCAGGTCCTTTACCTTGACCTGCTTTTTGACGAGTGCATAGATGAACATAAGCACCAATATCCCAAACCATATATAGTCGTTATGCGATATGGCATTCGCACTCGACGAAAGCAATAAAAAAATCAGGGTAATAAGGTAATCCATAATGGTTTTTATTAATCAGGGGTTGGGGTAATAATTACTTTTCTAATCAGCCCTATACAATTTATTCCACACTTGCGCAGGCTTATACCTATAAAATTATAAATAATTTGCAAAAGCCGCGTTCTGGAATGTTATACGCATAAAATCGCCTCGGGTATACATTTATATGAACTATTTTGCCCAGACACCGCTCGCCTTTTCTTCCATGATCAAACGGCATTGATAAGTAAATACCGCATTCATCAGCAATTGCAGCACAATATTCGCAACTACCGTGCCGGGTATGCCAATTTGCCCGATCAGGATTACAGAAAGAGGTATATTCAGAATACCGGCGATCACAACGAGAACGAGCTGCACCCTAAGCTTTCCTACGCCGTTAAGCATATAGCTATGAATGATCTGCCATGTTTGTACGCTGACGTTGATGGCCAGGGATAGCGATATCCAAAAGGAGATCGATGCGCCGACCCACAATTTGTACACGATATTCGAGATGCCGCATAAGACCAGGGCGGCTATTGTGGCGTAAAACCATAGCCGCCGCATTTTTTTCATCGAATTCCTGATCCAATCCATGTCTTTTTTGGCATAAGCATCCGTGAATGCGCTCCAATACGGCGTCATAACGATTGCCAGCACAACGGTCAATATCGAAAAATATTTAAAAGCGATGTTGAATATAGTAACATCTGCCGGACCCAGGGTTTTAGCGATAACTATATTATCAGTCTCGTAAAGGATCAGCGCTCCTACCTGGATAATGAAAAACACGCCTCCCACGTTGAGCAGGCTTTTGGCGCTGCTGAAGTCGATTGCACTGAGACGTGGCTTTAAGCTTTTCAATGAAGTTCCGAAAAGATAAATATTTGCTACGAGGAAAACCAGCACAGGGGCGCCCGTTGCAGCAATAACCAGTATCATCAGGCTTCCTTGTGTTGTTTTGGTCAAAATAAAAACCGTCACTAAAGTCAAAAACTGGCAGAAAAGCAATATAAGCGACGATTTGAACGGGTCGTGCGTTGCTGTAAGGATGCTGTTGACAAGCTGCAAAACAAACTGTATGCAAAATGTCCCCATCGTAATGACGATTACAGGCCAAATGCTGTAGGTAATCTCGCCGGGTATGTTCAGCAATTGGTTCCAGTTAAAGAACGAGCCCGCAATAAGGAAGACAAGAAATATCGAAGCGCCAATAATAAAAAGCATGGCATAAGTGGTGCTCACGTATTTGACGTTATTTTCATTGTCGTTCAATGCGTTGGAATGCGCCAGCTTATTCCGCAACCCATTACCCAGGCCTATATCGAAGGTACTCGTCCAGGCAACCAGCGAACTTATGGTGATCCAGATACCATACTGCAGGTTGTTTATGTAATGGAGCGTAAGCGGAACAAGCAAATAGCTGATCAGAACGCTGGCCCCTTTGATAAGGAACGACCAGGCAATATTTTTTTTTATTCTTACCGTACGCTCGTGCCCGGCTCCCCAGAAATCTTGAATTTTATTCCGTATAGATGACAGCATGCAATGATGTGATCGGTTTACTAAAAAAGTACTGAATTTTTGCAACCTGGTAAAAACCTGCTCCGTATAAAGTTACAGACATTCTCTTAAGATCAGTGATTATGGACTCTTCAACCAAAAAAATGACCAAACTCGACACCATCCTGGTCGTTTCCATTTATTCCATCAGCATTATTACTTTCTGTTTTGTTTGCGGTTTGGTAATTCGCACGATCATTAAATAGCCTCAAACCGGTTTAAACAATATCGTGAAGTGATCGGCTTGAATAAAGTCGTTATTCTCATAGAATTTAAGCGCCGGCATATGGCGGTTGGTCATTAGTGTAATCACTTCAAGCCCATGTTCCTGAGCATATTCTTCACTGCGGTCTATCAGCATCTTACCATAGCCCATTCGCTGTCTGTCAGGCGAAATAAAAAGCTCGTCAACGTACAGTAAATCGTTGGTCCACCAGGTCTTCGAATGGCCCAGCATCGCTCCCACTATCAAATCGCCTTCGCTCAATACAAAACCGACAAAACGTTTTCTTTCGGCATACTCGGCTAAGTATCGGCCAGCCTTTTCCAGTGTAAAATTGTAATTCCACGGCGCGCGGTTATACGCCTGCAGATATAGCGCAGCACACCCTTCAATATCACTCAGTGCTAATGGTCTTATGGTCATCGTAGCTGGTTTTAATTAAAGATAGAGATTGTTTTGTGCGAATAAAACATCGGATCAATCGTTATCCAATGCATTTTGAAGTATCCGGCCGAATACGGCCGCGTTAGGCAATTTAAGCATATCCAGGTGATCGCCCGGAACGGCCAGGAGTTCCACTCCGTTTTTTGCGAATTTTTTCCAGCCGAGGTATTCTTTGTCATTATTATAGTGAACATTGATCTTGGCCTTAAATAAATGAACTCTAGCATCAACGGGCTTCATCGTGTAACGATCCAATGCGGATTGATACTGACCGATGAGCTCGTTAAGCAAAGCATAGTACAACCTGGATTCAGGCTTTTTTGCAATTCCCACCTTGTCGCCGATAGCCTCGGTACGTGTTTTGATGACGTAAGCCAACTGCTTGCGCAGCGACTTTTCGCCACCCATAAACCTCGGCAGGTAGCGCTTAACAACTTTTGGCATGATGATGTGCCACGGCTCGCTTTCACGTGCGTTTTCAGCGTCCGTATCAAATATTCCGAACATTTTCACCTGCCGCCCCTGTGCCAAAAGCTGTCTTACCATTTCAACCGCAATAAATCCGCCTATGGAATAACCCGCAACAGCATAAGGCCCTTTCGGGTTATGTTTAAGCAATTCAGCAACGTAAAACGAAGCAATTTCCTCAATACTGCCGGGCGGGTTTTCGGTCCCATCCAATCCAAGCCCCTGGAAACCGTATACCGGTTGTTCGCTATCCACATAGGTAGCCAGGTCGTTAAAATTAAGCACGTTCATCCCGATACCATGAACCAGGTAAACGGGCGTTTTATTGCCGGAAGGCTTTATCGGGACCAGCGAACGCCAGTGATGATCTTTTTCTTCTTCCTCGTCCAGGAAGCCTCCAAGCGACGCTATAGTTGGGAACCTGAACAAAGTGGCGATAGGAAACTTTATACCTGTTTTCTTTTCAATCCTCGTCATGATCTGCACTGCCAGCAAAGAATGGCCTCCGATATCGAAAAAATTCTCTTCTATTCCTACCTGTTTGATTTTCAAAACCTGCGACCAGATGTCCGCCAATAATTTTTCAGATTCTGTTCGCGGCGCCGTATAAGTTTCTTTTAACTGCACTTCTGCCCTAAAATCCGGGAGGGCCTTTTTATCCACTTTGCCGTTTGATGTGAGCGGCAGTTTATCCAGTTCCATCCAGATCGAGGGTACCATATAATCGGGCACTTTGCCCTTCAAAAAGGCAATGACGTCCTCCCGTTTATAATTTTCTTTTGGAACAATATAGCTAATAAGGCTTTTCTTACCCTCACTATCATTCCTGGCCAGTACGACCACGTCAAGTATTTTGTCGCTTTGTTTCAGTATACTTTCTATTTCGCCCAGTTCGATCCTGAAGCCGCGTATCTTCACCTGGTCGTCCTTACGGCCGATAAACTCCATGTTCATATCCGGCAACATCCGTCCAAGGTCGCCTGTCCGGTACATACGGCCACCCGCCTTGTCATTAAAAAGGTCGGCGACAAACGAGTAATTGGTTTTATCCGCATCATTCGCATAGCCGCGGGCCACGCCCACGCCGCCAATATAAAGCTCGCCGGCAACACCAATCGGTGCCGGCTGTAGCTGTTCGTTCAGTATGTAAAAGAAATTGTTATCTATTGGTCTCCCGTAAGGTATGCTCCCCCAGTCTTTTCCAACCCTCCCGACCGGGTAATAATTCGACCATACCGTACCTTCCGTAGCGCCGCCAAGACTGATAACATCTGCATTGGGGAAAAATCTCCGGATCCTGTCGGGCAGACTGACCGGTATCCAGTCGCCGCTCATAAATATTACCCGCAACGCCTCCTGCAGGTACGCCGTATCCTGGTTTTCCAGTTCCCTGACCAGGTAATCCATCGTTGTGGGGACAGAATCCCAAAAGGTGATGCTATATTTCAGCATCATGTCTTTCAATTTGGCTATGTCCATCACCTCTTCCTGCCTGGCGATGACGATGGAGCCGCCCGCCGCCAGCATGCCGAAAATATCATACACCGACAGATCGAAACACATAGATGTGATAAACAACAGCCTGTCATGGGCGCCGATATTAAATCGTTTGTTGACCCACTGTACGAGGTTGACCGCCGAGTGATGTTCGATCATTACCCCTTTGGGCCGGCCTGTCGAACCCGATGTATAAATAGTATAAGCTAATTGTCGGCTATTGATCTTGACAGGGGGATTGCCTTTAGTTACATCCTCTGCCGCGAGCGAACTTAGTTTAATAAATAACTCGGGACCTATGGAGCGCTCCAATGCATAATCCCCATCAGCTACTACCCGCGTAACGGACGAATTATTTAAAATGTATTGCTGCCTGTCAACCGGGTATTGCGGATCAATCGGCACATAGGCGCCGCCGGCCTTCATAATGCCATACATACCGACGATCATGTCGAAGCCGCGCGTGGCGATGAGGCCTACATTATCACCCGGATTAACCCCGTTCTTGATGAGCAGCCATGCCAGCGTATTGGCTTTTTTATTCAATTCATCATAAGTCATCGACAGCTCGTGCTGGCGCAGCGCAATAGCATCAGGAGACTTTTCTACCTGTTCTTCAAATAGTTGCGCCAGGTTTTTTTCCAAGGCGTATGACGTTGACGTATTATTGAAGTCGAAAACAATACGCTGCCATTCTTCCAGTGTCAGCATTTGCAATGACCCTATACTTTTTTGCGGGTTGTTGACGGCTGCCTGCAAAAGTTGCATGTAGTGGTCAGCCATTCGGCTCACGGTGTCTTTCCTGAACAATGATGCATCATATTCTAAAAGAAGATCAATCGAACTCTCCGTCTCCCGCGCAGTCAATTTAAGTTCGATTCCCTCTATCGCTTCCTGCAGGAAAGTATTTTGGGTGTTATTGTCAAATACAAATAAGTGGTTTATAGGTAAATGTGTATTGGCAATAGCTGTCCGACAATAACGGAGGTCTGCCTCAACGGTTTCATTTACATTTTCCAGCAATTCTGTAAAAATCTGATTGCCATCCACAGCATTTCTCAGTGGCACCAGGCCGAGTTGCGTTCCGTCGTCTGAAAAGGGTAAAATACTCCACAATAATATGTCATCTTTATCGGTGTAACGGTATAACAAAACCTCGAAAATGGCAAGCAGCAATACACTATGCTTTACAGCGTTATTGTTGCAAAGCTGGAGCAATCGCCCATATATTTCTTCGTCAATACTAAGTTTGACAAGGTTGGTCTCGATGTTTTTTTTCGTCGTTTGTCTTGGAAAATCAGCCGGAATATACAGCGGAGTTGCGTCTTGTAGCCTGGTTTCCCAGTAACTTAAATCAACTTTTGCTTTTTCGTTATCTGATAGCACAGTCTCAGGCATTGTGACAGGTATAGTTTGCAGATTGATATAAAATTAACAAATAGTATTTGAACCAGTAGTACGGAACCTTGTCATTATTGTTACCGTTGTAAACAATAATTCACAATTTTTATACCAGTAGTTAAAAAGGGGCTTCTCAGAAATTAAAAGAGCGCCTCAGGACAGCCGGAGACGCTCTTAATTATCTTGTATGGACTTAGTAACTTTTTAATGCCGAAGCGGCCGTCTTGTCGAGGAACCATTGCAGATCGCCATCGGCCGGTTTGACCAACTGTGCCGGGTATTCTTCAATATTGGGTTTACCTTCAATCACATTATGAACAGCCTGAGCTTTACCCTGACCGAAAACGAGGTAAGCGATATGGTGCGCCTGGTTTATCAACGGCGCGGTCATGGTAATACGATAAACTTGCTGATCTTCGAGGAAAACCTCTTTAACTTGTGGAACTTTGTCGTGCAATACCGGGGTATGCGGGAATAACGACGCAGTGTGCGAATTATCGCCCAGGCCCAGCAAGATAAGGTCGAAACGAGCGTCAAATCCTGCAAAATATTGATTTATATCAATGGTATATCTTGATGCCGCCTCTTCGGGTGTTACCGAAGTATTGATGGGAAAGATCTGCCGGTAGCTTAAACCAAGCGGTTCAAGGATCGACTTTTTGGCCATCAGGTAATTACTTTGCGGGTCGGTATGCGGAACATAACGTTCGTCGCCGAAAAAGAAATGAACCTTACTCCACTCCACTTTATCCCTGTACTTCGCTGATGCGAGCAGTTCATAAAGCTTTTTTGGGGAATTTCCGCCCGAAAGGGCTACAGAAAATTGCCCGTGCTCGGCAATGGAATCGGCTGCTATCAACACAAAGTATTTAGCCAGGCCATTCAGCAATTCATCTTCGGTGTCAAAAACGTTTATTTTCATTCGCTTATTTTTTTCCGTTTACCGGTAGGGTGAACCAATTGAAACCATCGCGTGCTATCAAGGCCTCTGCCGACTCAGGACCCCAGGAGTCAGCCGAGTAGTTCGGGAAATTGAGGCTTTTCTTGTTTTGCCACGTGGTCAATATAGGCATCACTAGTTCCCACGCTGCTTCTACCTGGTCGCCGCGCATAAAGAGCGTTTGATCGCCAAGCATGGTGTCCAGTATCAGCGTTTCGTAGGCCTCAGGAGCCTGCTGAGAATAGGTGCCCTTATAGTCGAACACCATATCCACTACGTTCAGCACCATATCTATGCCCGGGCGTTTTGCCTGTACCTGCAAACGGATGCTCATTTCGGGCTGTATGCTGATGATCAGGCGGTTTTGCTGCCAGCTTTCGGCCGCTTCGGTTGGGAATATCAGGTGCGGAACATCCTTGAACTGGATCGTAATTACCGATGAAGTTTGATGCATACGCTTGCCGGTGCGCACATAAAATGGTACGCCCTGCCAGCGCCAGTTGTCCACAAAGAATTTAATAGCGGCAAAGGTTTCCGTGTTCGACTGCGGGTCGACCTTGGGCTCGTCACGATAAGCGGGCACTTCCTTACCTTTCATCCATCCGTTGCCATATTGGCCGCGCACAGCCGAAGTACGTACGTCCTCCGGCGTAAATTTCCGCATTGCTTTCAGAACATCCACCTTTCGGTCGCGCACTTCGTCGGCGTTAAAGCTTACCGGCGGCTCCATCGCCACGTGGCATAACAACTGCAGCAGGTGGTTTTGGATCATGTCTCTTAAGGCTCCCGAACCCTCATAGTAATCGCCGCGCTCTTCCACGCCCAACTGCTCGGTAACAGATATTTGTACATATTCGATATAATTACGGTTCCATAGCGGCTCCATAATGGAATTGGCAAAGCGGAATGCCATAATATTCTGTACCGTCTCCTTGCCGAGGTAATGGTCTATACGGTATATCTGGCATTCGTCGAATATCTTGGCCAGCAATTCGTTTAGTTCCCTCGCGGTTTCCAGGTCGTGGCCGAATGGTTTTTCGATAACAATACGGGTCCTGTTCTTGTCTTCGGCAAGTTTAGCTTTGGCAATATTAGATGCAATAACCGGGAAAAGGTTCGGTGATACAGCCAGGTAATAGATTACATTTGCTTTAGTTTTCCACTCGGCATTATGCTGTTCTATTTTCTTGCCAAATTCCTTATAAGTTTCAGCATCCTTTGCATCCGAAACCTGGTAAAAAACACTCGCCTCGAATTTTGCCCATTTATCCTTATCGGCTTTTCCGCTGCGCGAAAATTGGTTGATATCCTCCAGCATGTTGTTCCTGAACTGTTCGTCGGTCAGCGGGGTGCGGCCGGTTCCGACAATCGAAAATTGCGCCGGCATCCAGCCGTCTAAATACAGGTTGTAAAGTGCCGGCATGATCTTCCGGGCGTTCAGGTCGCCCGTTCCGCCGAAAATGATAAATATGGTAGGTGCTGAATTTGGGTTTGAACTCATGTTAATGTCTTTTCAGGTATCAAATTATTTTTTTGTCCATTGCGTGTGGAATACACCTTCCTTGCCGATCAGCTCATAAGTGTGCGCTCCAAAGTAATCGCGTTGGGCCTGGGTAAGGTTCGACGGCATCCGTTTGTTACGGAAATTATCGAAATAGCTTAACGACGCGGCAAATGCCGGGGCCGCAATACCAGCCTCAATTACCGCTGATAATACCGTCCTGGCCCCTTTAACCGAACCGGTAACCAATCCGGCAACGCCGTTGTCCAGCAGCAAATGGCTAAGGCCCGGATTCTTTTGATAAGCATTGTAAATATCGTTCAGGAACGCAGAACGAATGATACAGCCTCCGCGCCATATTTTAGCTATCTGGTCTAGCTTCAGATCATATTTGTACTCGGCCGATGCATTGGAAAGTAAGTGCATGCCCTGAGCATAGCTGATGATCATGCTAAAATAAAATGCCTGCTCCAGCGCGTCAAGAAATTCTTCCGTGTCGACATCCAACTCCTGTTCGCCTTCGTTGTATATTTCCGAAGCCTTGACCCTCAATTCCTTGTATTTTGAAAGATCGCGCATGGAAACGGCAGTATCAATGGTCGGGATAGGTGCCTGCAGGTCCATCGCCACCTGCGAGGTCCACTTGCCGGTGCCTTTGGCCCTTGCCTCATCCTTTATGTCGTCTATCAATAAATGATCGGTTCCGGGGGCGTTATAATTGAATATGTCTTTAGTGATCTCGATCAGAAAGGATTGCAAACGACCGTCATTCCATTTGGCGAATACTTGCCCGATTGCCGCATTATCCATCGCCAGCCCCTTTTTCATGATCTCGTAGGCTTCGGCTATGAGCTGCATTAAACCGTACTCGATACCGTTATGCACCATCTTCACAAAATGTCCCGATGCACCCGGCCCGATGTAAGTAACACAAGGCTCCCCGTCAACCTTGGCAGCAATGGATTCAAGTATAGGTTTCATTACATTGTAGGCGTCCTTATCGCCACCGGGCATCATGCTCGGGCCGCGGCGGGCGCCTTCTTCCCCACCCGAAACACCCATGCCGAAAAAATGAAAACCTTTGGCCTCCAGTTCAGCTACGCGACGATTGGTATCCGTAAAGTGCGAATTACCACCGTCGATCAAGATATCCCCCTGGTCAAGCAGCGGCAACAGTTCGGCTATAACATCGTCTACTATTTTACCTGCGGGAACCAGCATCATAACGGCCCTGGGTTTATTCAAACTGGCAATAAAAGGCTCTACTTCGCTGAAGCCTTTCAGGTTGCCATTCTGATCTTCTTTTTCGAGTAACTGCCCCTTGGAAGCGTCCTTATCAAAACCGGCGCCTTTAACGCCGTGATCGCCCATGTTCAAAAGCAGGTTGCGGCCCATGGTACCCAAGCCGATCATGCCGAAATCATATTTAGATGTGTTGTCGCTCATATTATTCGAATTTTTCCCTTTTAAGGTCTTCAAGAATGTTTTTGGTAGATTCAAAGTTGGTATGCTGGAACGAGCGGATGCCCAACTTTTGCGCCGCTCGGACAAACATGATCCGGTCGTCGAAATAAACACATTGCTGCGGCAATGCATGAGCTATACCCATCGCAAGCTTAAATATTCCCGGATCTGGTTTGCGCATATTCACTTCGCACGACGAAACAAAGGCGTCGAAGCAATCATGCAGCTTAAACTTTTTAACACGGTAGTCATTTAGCTCTTTGCCTTCGTTATTGATAGAGATGATCCGGAAGCCGCAATCTTTTTTCCATTCCTTTATCCATTCCAGCATGTAAGGCAGTTCGACGCTTTGCTTGTGCATGAAGTCTTTAAAATCTTCGCGTGTAAAATCACGCGGGTGATTAAAGACCACTGTATCCAGGTATTCATCCAGCGTTATACTGCCGATCTCATACACGTTAAAAATAAAGTTGTGCAGAGCATCCATTTCCGCATAGTCGATGCCGAATTTTTTGGCCGCCTCCTGTCTCGATTCGTGCCCCCAGCCATTTGTCAGCAATACGCCCCCGATATCAAAAAATAATATCTTTAAAGCCGCTGCCTCCATTTATTGCTTTACTTTAGCTTTCTGATCCTCAATGGCCTGCAGCAGCTTTTCAAAAGGTTTATTGAACTTCTCGATGCCTTCGTCCTCCAGCTTCTGGGTAATTTGGTTGATATCGATGCCCACCGACTTCAATTTATCCAAAACCTGCGTCGCTTTATCCAAACCCTGTTCAAGGGTATTGGCAACAATGCCATGGTCACGGAAGGCCTCGATGGTTTCCAGCGGAACGGTATCCACTGTTTCAGGGCCGATTAGCGCTTCGACATATTTGGTATCTTTGAAAGCAGGGTTTTTACTGCTGGTACTTGCCCAGAGCAGCCGCTGCGGATTGGCCCCTTTGGCCGCCAGCTTTTCCCAGCGCGGCCCGCTGAAAATGCGTTTATAAATTTCGTAAGCCTTTTTTGCTGATGCAATGGCCACCTCGCCCTTCAGTTCAGGCGCTCCCTTTTCGTCCAGCATCGGATCAACAATTACATCGATACGGCTTAGGAAAAAGCTCGCTACCGAACGGATATGTGAAATGGAATGACCTGCCGCGAGGTGATCCTCAAGACCGGAGATATAAGCCTCACATACTTCTTCGTAGCGCGGCAGACCGAACAATAATGTCACGTTGATATTTATACCGTGCGCAATTGATTGACGGATAGCCTCCAACCCCGGTTGTGTTCCGGGAATCTTGATCATCACGTTTTTGCGGTCGACCTTCTTCCACAAATCGGCTGCCTGGTTAATAGTCCCCTGGGTGTCGAGCGCCAGAAACGGCGATACCTCGAGGCTTACAAAACCGTCTTCGCCATTTGACTCGTCGTGAACGCCTTTGAAAAGGTCGCACGCCGCCTGGATGTCTTTTATCGCTACGCCGAAGAAGATCTCTTCGTTATCGTCGGTCTTATCTGATAATTCGGCAATGTCGGCATCATAGTCGGTGCCACTGGTAATAGCCTTTTCAAAAATAGCCGGATTTGACGTAACTCCTCTCACGCCATCTTCATCGATGAGCTTTTTCAATTCGCCATTTTTGATGATGTTTCTTGCTATAAAGTCCAGCCATATGCTCTGGCCGAAGTTGTGTATCTGTTTTACTCTGTTTTCCATGATTATGTGAATTTTAAAATATGCTGTTACGCAATTAATACCTCAATATTATAATTTATAAAAAGTCCGCTTTCAATAACGCCCGTGATGGATTTGATCCTTCGTTCCATGTCTTTATCTATGCCGTCAAACCAGGCATCCAGCACCAGGTTTCCGTTTTCAGTTATCACCGGCCCGTCCTTGCCCTTCGCCGGACGTAGCGCCAGGCTGGTTGCCCCTATTTTTGTCAATTGCTCTTCCACATGCAACAATGCCTGCGGGAACACTTCTACCGGGACCGGAAATTTGGAGCCCAAATGGTCGACTTTTTTGCTTTCATCTACCAGGATGTAATTTACCGGGCTCGACGCAAGCATTAGCTTTTCTTTAAACATCGCCCCACCCCTGCCTTTGATCAGGCTGCGGTCGGGATCGACCTCGTCCGCTCCATCAAACAACCAGTCTGGCCGGTGCTCGTATAAAGTGGTTAAGGGGATACCCAGTTTACTGCACATCAGCGATATCTCGATTGATGTCGGTATCGCTTTGATGTTCAGTTGTTCTTCACTGACTTTTTTGGCGATCGCCAGCAGCGCCAGATATGAAGTTGAGCCGGAGCCAACACCCAGGATATCACCGTCTTTGACCTTTTTCGCAATCTCATCAGCCACCTTTTGCTTGCCCTCGATGTTGATGATCGTATCGGACCAGCCAAGATTTGTGATTATATCGCTTTGCCATTCCATGTTCTAAGACTTGAGATATGAGATTTGAGATGTGAGACAGAGCCGTTTAAATCTCAAAGCTCACATCTCCAATCTCAAATCTATTTTACAAGCGCCTTTGCTTTAGCAACTACATTGTCGACTGTAAAGCCAAATTCAGCGAACAGCTGCTCGGCAGGCGCCGACTCTCCGAATGTATGCATGGCGATAATGTCACCCTCGTCGGTTACATATTTATGCCAGCCCAAAGGCGACCCTGCTTCCACTGCTAAACGTTTTCTTACCGATTTCGGGAATACCGACTCTTTGTACTCAGCCGGCTGTTTCTCGAACAGTTCCCACGACGGCATGCTTACTACACGCGCTTTGATACCTTCGGCTTTCAAGTTATCCTGCGCTTGCAATATCAAAGTCACTTCAGAGCCTGTAGCCATAAGAATAACATCCGGAGTTCCATCTGAATCAGACAGAATATACGCTCCTTTATGTAATCCCTCAGCCCTGGCGTATTTATCCTGGTCGATAACCGGCAGCCCCTGGCGCGTAAATACCAGCACCACAGGACCATCCTTATGTTCTAATGCCGCCTTCCACGATTGCGAAGTTTCATTTGCATCAGCGGGACGGATAACGACAATATTCGGTATGGAGCGCAGCGAAATCAATTGTTCAATGGGCTGATGGGTAGTGCCGTCTTCACCCAGGCCAATACTGTCGTGCGTATAAATAAATACCGGGCGTATTTTCATGATAGCCGCCAAACGGATCGGCGGGCGCATGTATTCAGAGAAGATTAGAAACGTCGCTCCAAAAGGAATAATGCCTTTGGTGAGCGCCATACCGTTCAACGCCGAACCCATGGCATGTTCACGTATACCAAAGTGAAAATTACGGCCATCGCGGTGCTCGACTGTAAACGACTTATATTCTTTCAGGTTGGTGTCCGTAGACGGCGCCAAATCCGCAGATCCACCGATCAGGTTCGGCAATTTATCAGCTATAGCGTTCAATACTTTGCCAGACGCCGCACGAGTTGCAATTTTGCCTTCAGGTTTAAATACCGGCAGCTCGGCGTCCCATCCTTTCGGAAGTTCTCCGCTCGCAGCCAGTTCATATTCCGCGGCCAGTTCCGGAAATTTCTGCTTATACTGCGCAAACAAGTCGTTCCATTTCTCTTCCAGGGGTTCGCCTTTGCTGCCGCAGAAACGATAATATTCTAAAACCTCATCAGGAACCACAAAAGATTGCTCAGGGTCAAAGCCGAAGAATTTCTTAACCAGTTTCACCTCATCGCCTCCAAGCGGCGAGCCGTGCGCACCCGCGGTATCTACCTTGTTCGGGCTGCCATAAGCTATGTGTGAGCGAACTTTGATCAGTGAAGGTTTGCTTACCTCGATACGGGCATTACTAATGGCGTTTGAGATGGCATGGATATCATTGGCATCGGCAACTTCCTGCACATGCCACCCGTAAGCCCTGAACCGCTCGGCAACATCCTCATTAAAAGTAATATCGGTATCTCCTTCTATCGAAATATGATTGTCATCGTAGATATAGATAATATTGCCCAACTCAAGATGGCCCGCGAGTGAAGCAGCTTCCGACGCTACGCCTTCCATCAGGTCGCCATCGCTGCAAATGGCGTATATTTTATAGTCGAACAGATCGAAACCCGGCTTGTTGTAACGGGCTGCCAGGTATTTCTGAGCGATTGCAAAACCTACACCGTTGGCAAAACCTTGCCCCAGGGGGCCTGTAGTAACTTCTATACCGTCAAGCAGACCATATTCGGGGTGGCCGGCCGTTTTGCTATGCAATTGCCTGAAATTTTTAATATCATCAAGTGTGATGTCATACCCTGTCAGGTAAAGAAAACTATACTGGAACATGCAGGCGTGGCCGGCTGAAAGGATAAACCTGTCGCGGTTGGCCCAATGCGGATTTTTAGGATTATAATGCATGAACTGCGACCAAAGCACGTGGCCGATCGGCGCTAAGGCCATCGGGGTTCCGGGATGCCCCGAATTTGCTTTTTGTACCGCATCGGCCGAGAGTACCCTTACGGTATCAATCGCTAACTGTTCTATGCTCTTTGTGCTTGTATCCATTTTTGAAAGGTATTTATTACTAACTGTTGTGTTTGTTTCGTTTATTCTACCAGCGTCGGGATCGCAGTGATCAGGTCGTGGCGTTCATCTTTAAACCATAACCTCGCTCCGCCTTTTATGCCCTCCTGGTTGGTTACGATCTTGATATTTTTATCCAATTTAAAGTTCAGCTTGTCCGAATTGCCGCCGCCGATGTACAGGATGTCATAGTTCACCACGGTTTTCAGTACATTCAATACTTTTTTCATCCGGTTGTTCCACTTCTTCACGCCTTCTTTTTGCAGAGCCTTATCGCCTACGTACTCATCATAGTCCTTCCCTTTCGAGATCGGATGATGCGAAAGCTCCAGGTGCGGCATCAGCTGCCCGTCGACCAAAAAAGCAGTACCCACGCCTGTGCCCAGCGTAATAACCAGTTCCAGGCCTTTGCCGCTCACCAGGCCGAGGCCCTGCATGTCGGCATCATTCACCACGCGTGTAGGTTTGCCCAACTCAGTTTCCAGTTTTTTGCTCAGGTTAAAATCCTCCCAGTAATCGGTGCCCAGGTTTGGAGCAGTTTTCACAACGCCCTTTTTTACATAACCCGGAAAGCCGACCGAGATCATTTCATAGCCCGGGAAATTTTTTACCAGTTTTTTTATTGCGCCGACCAAATTTTCCGGTGTTGACGGCTTCGGTGTCTCTACTTTTTCGTAGTTCATCTGGAGCGTACCATTTTCGTCCAGGATGGTAGCCTTAATATGCGATCCGCCAATATCAATGGAAAGAATCTTGGTTGAAGCACTCTGGTCTTTTTTCATTTAAATAAATAATGTGGTTTTATGTAGAAAATGGCTGTTTTGCGCGGATAAACCGGGTTGTTTTTCTTTATCTAAATTAGGCAACAATGAATTAACTGACGACAATTCGCGTTTGTTTTTTTATTTACCCAAAGTAATTTTTCGACAGGAAACTTTATAACATATCCTGCTGACGGGCAGATGATGCAATATTAAACAAATTAGCTTTTCTAACAATCCTAATAATGAAAATATGTATGATAATACACAGATTTCATACGGAATAAACAAGGAAGTAATACCGGAAAAGCTGGACGCCAAAGCATTTGAACGTTCCCTAAGAGCCTTCTGCTTTGGGCTTTCTGCTTTCAGTTTAATATGGACGTCGGGGGCAGATTCGAACTGCCGTAAAAGGTTTTGCGGACCATCACCTCTCCACTCGGTCACCCGACTTTAGAAAAAAACTTAACGACGCAAATGTATATAAAATCTATATATTAAGTAGTATATTGTAAAATAAATTTGAAAAATCTTATTCCACTCCCTTTACAGTCATCTTTTGAATATAAATTGCTTTTGACGCGGTGATGAAGAGTTCGTCCTTATTCTTACCTGCAAAACACAAGTTAGCAGTCCATGGTTCAGGGATATCGATATGGGCTATCTTTTCGCCCTTTGGATTGAATATAGTGACGCCGTTTCCGGTGAGATAGATATTTCCTTTTTCGTCGAGGGTCATACCGTCGGAGCCGAGCGGCGCAAAAAATGTTTTATAGGCCAGTTCACCATCGGCCGCAATACTGTATCGGTACGTTTTATTGGCCTTTATATCGGCCACGTACAAATATTTGCCATCGGGCGTACCAACGATTCCATTTGGCTGCTCCATGTCACTGATCACAACCACGGGCTTGTGGCTGCCCTTCTTCAGGTAATACACATCCTGGCTTTTCAGATCCGGCTGTTTGCGTGTCCAGTAATCACGCTGGTAATAAGGATCGGTAAAATACATATCCCCGTTTGGCGCTACCCAAACGTCATTGGGGCCATTCAGCAAATGACCGTTGAAGTTATTCACCAGGACGGTTATTTTCTTTTTCGGACTGATCGAAATCAGTTGATCATGCTCATCGGCGCAACTGATGAGATTGCCTTTGGCATCGAAATAAGTCCCGTTCGAACGCAGCGTACTATCCATCCAAAGTGACAATTTTCCATGGGCGCTGTATTCCCATATTTGGTTATTCGGCTGATCGGTGAAGAAAACATTACCTTTTTTATCCACCGAAGCGCCCTCCGTAAAGCTGAATTGTTTGGAGATCAATTGTGGTTTTTCAGAAGGATTAAATAGCCCGCCCGTTTGAGGCGTGTCAATCATTCGGCTGGCATTCGCCGAATACCCGGCTAAAAGTGTGACGATTATAAGAGCTAGCTTTTTCATGTCAGATATGGTCAGGTTCCTTAAATAAACCAATATCGCTTAATGCAATACAGACCGGAGCCTTAGTTATCCTAAGTCTCACTTTGTTGGTCCCAACAGTTTTAGGTAAGCGGATCAGCCTGTTCCCTCCGATGCTGGTCGCGGTTGCGATCTCTTTCCATTCGCCGTTCTGCCAGGCGTCAACAGCAATTGCGTCTATGCGCTGTCCTAATTTTATATTTTCTCTTAACCTAATGATATCGAAAGCAGTTCGTTTATGGAGATCAAGTATTAATTGAGGCGTATGCACCTTATCGTCCGTCGCCCAATAGCTGTAACGGCTGTTATCCAGTAAGTTCTGAGGGCCAAACTTTTTATAGTCTCCTCCCCTAACATTACTGGATTTCAATGTAGCGCCTTTGGCCAGGTTCACGGCAAACGTTTTTTTCAGATATTGACCAAATTCCTTCAGTTTGGCAACATCGTCCGGATTCAGCTGCCCGCTTTGATCTGGTTCCAACCCCAAATCTAAACAAGCTCCCCGGCCTACGCTCATAAAATACAAATTGATAAGCGAGTCGGCCGTTTTTGCTTTTCCGTCCTGTGATTTATGGTAGAACCAACCCGGCCTGAACGGCACATCGCACTCCGCCGGCATCCAGTATTTGCCGTCGCGCTGGCCTTCGGTGCCTTCATAATCTTTGGTGTAACCGTTGCCCGGCATCTTACCCGAATCAGGCGCATGCGGCGTATAGGTTTCCCAGCAGGTTGCGCCGGCGTGACCCTGCTCATTACCCACCCAGCGTACATCCGGACCGACATCGCCAAAGATCACCGCCTTTGGCTGCAGGCGGCGGGTAATGTTCCAGGTGGTGTCCCAGCCGTAATAGGTTGAGCGGTCAATTTTTCTCACCTCTCTTGCACCGCCATAGTAGCCATCACCACCATTGGCACCATCGTGCCAAACGATAAACAGCGGACCGTAATTGCTCTCCAATTCTTCCAATTGCTTGCGGTAAACTTCAGTGACGTAGGCCTTTTTTCCGTAAAGCGGACTATTCCTATCCCATGGCGAGCAGTAAACGCCCATTTTAATGCCCAGCTTGTCGCAGGCCTCACGGTATTCTTTAACGATATCGCCTTTGCCGTTTTCATAAGGGCTTTGTGATATGTTATGCTCGGTTGTCCTGGTCGGCCATAGACAAAACCCATCGTGGTGCTTGGCTACAACCACAATGCCTTTAAATCCTCCCGCTTTCAGATCGCCGACAATTTGCATTGCACTGAAGTTCGACGGGTTAAATATCTTTGGATCTTCGTCGCCATAGCCCCATTCTTTGTCGGTGTAGGTATCCGGCCCGAAGTGAATAATGCAATACATTTCGGTTTCCTGCCATTGCAGCTGGCCTTTAGTGGGTAGCGGCCCGTATGGTTTAGGTGCCGATTGAGCAAACACGAACGAAACCAACAGAAAAGAAAATGCGGTGGTGAGAACTTTTTTCATAATCGATTTGCTAATGTAGTATTTTGGGCATAATTTCAAGACTAAAGTGATTCCAATTGACGGATAGCCTATTTGTACATTTTTAACATTTTATCAGCGAAATCAATAAATCACAAAAATCAGCGGCCAGATTTCCTATTTTTAGCCATACACTTTTATGATGAAAAACTTCGGCTTCGTTCTTTTTTGCCTTTTAGCCACAACTACTGCTAAAGCTCAAATCCCGGTTTATAAAGACATGAGCAAACCGCTCGACGAACGCGTGCATGACCTGGTGTCCCGGCTTACGCTTGAGGAAAAAGTATCCCTTTTGGGTTACCAAAGCAAAGCGGTTCCGCGTTTAGGTATTCCGGCTTATAATTGGTGGAATGAGGCACTGCATGGTGTTGCCCGCGCCGGCCAGGCGACCATCTTCCCACAAGCTATCGGCATGGCCGCCACTTTCAATAGTGACCTGATCCACCAGGTGTCAACAGTCATTTCCGCTGAAGCACGAGCGAAATACAATCTCGCCATTGCTAAAGACAGGCACTTACAGTACATGGGACTGACCTTCTGGACGCCCAACATTAACATCTTTCGCGATCCGCGCTGGGGCCGGGGGCAGGAAACTTACGGTGAGGACCCTTTTCTTACGGCAACCATGGGCTCGGCTTTTGTAGAAGGTTTGCAGGGCGACGATCCGAACCATTTAAAGACCTCCGCAACGGCTAAGCATTTTGCGGTGCATAGCGGCCCGGAAGCAACCCGTGATCATTTTGACGCCGTAGTCGACGAAAAAGATTTCCGCGAAACCTACCTCTACGCCTTTCATGCGCTGGTGAGCGGCGCGCATGTCGAATCGGTTATGAGCGCCTATAACCGGGTGAACGGCGTGCCTAATTCCGTTAATAAGATGCTCCTGACTGACATCCTGCGTAAAGAATGGGGATTTAAAGGTCATGTTGTGACGGACTGCGGGGCACTGGACGATGTTTTCCAAACGCATAAGTCGCTGCCCGGACCGGTAGAAACGGCCGCTGCCGCTATCAAGGCCGGCGTAAACCTGGACTGCTCTACGATCCTGCAAAACGATGTGATCAAGGCTATACAGCAGGGCTTACTGACTGAGAAGGAAGTCGATGAGCGATTGTTCGAGTTGTTGCGCACCGAATTTAAGCTGGGTTTTTATGACGACCCAAACAGCATTCCATACCATTCTTATGGCGCCGATAGCGTTCATAATGCAGCCCATGTTGCTCTTGCCCGCAAAGTAGCGCAGGAAAGCATGGTTCTCCTGAAGAATAACAACAATTTTCTGCCGCTGGATCAGAGCAAATATGCCAGCATGATGATCATCGGCCCGAATGCTGCCGGGTTTGATCCGATGATCGGCAATTACCATGGCGTGAGCACGCAGGTGGTAAATTTCGTCGACGGCATAACATCGGCAGTCAGTCCGGCTACCCGCATCGAATACGATCTGGGCTGCGATTACAGCGATACCACGCATTTCGGCGGCACCTGGGCTGCCGGCAATACCGACGTGACGATCGCCGTGATCGGCCTGTCGCCCGTACTGGAAGGCGAGGCGGGCGATGCGTTCCTGTCCAAATCAGGCGGCGACAAAAGGGATTTGAGCCTACCCCGCAGCGAGATCAAATTTATGCAGGCATTGAGACGCAGCGTCCGGAATAAGCCAATTATAGCCGTGATCACCGCCGGAAGCGACATCGACGTTTCGGCCATCGAACCCTATGCCGACGCCATCGTTTTTGCCTGGTATCCCGGCGAGCAGGGCGGCAATGCGTTCGCCGACCTGATGTTCGGTAAGGTATCGCCTTCAGGGCATTTGCCGGTTACTTTTTACAAGTCGATCAACGATGTGCCCGATTATTCGGATTACGCCATGAAAAACCGCACCTACCGTTATTTTACAGGCCCGGTTCAGTATCCATTTGGTTTCGGCATGAGCTATACCTCGTTTGAATATCAATCGCAAACGCAACTTTCAAAACAATATAAACTGAAAGATACCCTAGCTGTCACCATCAACGTGAAAAACACCGGTAAAATGGCCGGCGACGAGGTGGTGCAGGCTTATATCGAATATCCAAAGATCGGCCGCATGCCGGTTAAGGAGCTAAAAGGTTTTAAGCGCGTATCTGTCGCGCAGGGAGGTTCGGAACCTGTCACCATTAAAATACCCGTTAGCGACCTGCAAAAATGGGACTTGCAAAAACATGGCTGGCGGCTTTACCCCGGCGATTACACGCTGGTGCTGGGCAACAACTCGCAGGATGAAAAACTGAGCTATAAGTTTACGATCAGGTAAGCACTTTAACCACAGGTGTAGTGTTTCATCAGAGCCTGCTACACCTGCAACACTGGCGCGATCGTGTCAGTAATGGCTGGAAATTAACATATTTGCGCTTCTGTTTATGTTTTCCAAAGAAGAAGCATCCCGTATCGGGCAAGAGTTCTGGACAACGTTCGGTCAGTATATCTCTCCGCAATTATCCGCCGAAGGCCAGAAAGTCAACTGGATCAATTACAAAACCGGGCTCAAATATGTTTATTTCCGTATGGAAGCAGCAAATCGTTCGGCCACTATCGCTATCCAGGTAGCGCACCCCGACCCGGGTATACGTGAGCTATTCTTCGAACAGTTTTTGGAGCTGAAAAGCATCCTTCATGTTACACTCGGCGAAGAATGGGAATGGCAGGCCGACTACCAGGATGAGGATGGCAAACGCTTCAGCCGGATATATAAAGCACTCAACGGCGCAAGCATTTTCAATAAAAACGACTGGCCCGCGCTAATCTCTTTTTTTAAACCGCGCATCATCGCACTCGACGAGTTTTGGAGCGATGCGAAGTATGCGTTTGATGCGCTGAAGTAAAGCTGCATTGGCGGTTCAGACTCACCACGACTTCGCTCAATCGCTTGTCGGCCCTCTCTCCGCTGCGCGCAAAGAGGGCTGGGAAAAAGCAAATTTTAAAATACCCTCTTTGCGGTTTACCGCAGAGAGGGTGACCGAGCGAAGCAATGGTCGGGTGAGTCTACAAAGCGACAGGAAATTCGAAATAATACCATTAAAATAATTGCGGCCACCACCTTGCGCCTCCCACCATGCAGATTTACGAAGTTTTAGAAACTTCGTAAATCTAAAACATTTTGCTAATTTTGTTAGCATGAAACGTTCGGGAAGCGCCGACCTGCCTTTGCATTATGGGTATGTGCCTAAATGGCTGGCCGAGCGTATGGCAAAGCTGGGTTTGGCGGTGGTGGAAACCATTGTGATGGATTACGGGGAGGACGAGGTGCTGCGCCGCATCAGCGACCCGTTCTGGTTTCAGAGCCTGGGGGCGGTGATGGGTATGGACTGGCACTCCTCGGGCATTACCACTTCGGTGATGGGCGCTTTGAAACGCGCCGTCAATCCGCATAGCCGCGAGTTGGGCATTTACATTTGCGGCGGCAAGGGCAACCACTCACGCGAAACGCCTAACGAACTGTTAAAGATCAGCGAACGCACCGGGCTGAACGGCACCGAACTGGTACGCTGCAGCAAACTGAGCGCCAAGGTGGATAACACCGCTATCCAGGACGGTTTTCAACTATACACGCACAATTTCATTGTGAGCAACGAGGGCAAATGGGCCGTGGTGCA
Organism: Mucilaginibacter sp.; assembly: GCA_035547095.1. Taxonomy (GTDB): domain Bacteria; phylum Bacteroidota; class Bacteroidia; order Sphingobacteriales; family Sphingobacteriaceae; genus Mucilaginibacter. The sequence goes on along the minus strand of DASZVE010000068.1, from coordinate 2,897 downwards.
GCAGGGCATGAGTCCGCACAGCAAAACCGCACGGCGCTACCATTGGCATTCGGCCTCGATCACTTCTTTTGTCGACGATCCGCATACGTTTATTTACGGGCAGAATAACGGCTATATCCTCAATATGGCCGACAAGCAGGCGGCGCCGTCGCGCGATGGCGTGATGCAGATCGCGCAGGAAAATCCCCAAAAAATGCTGGCCGAGGTACAAAAGCTTGTTATGCCATCTCATCATGATGTACGTGCCGAAAATGTCGACCTGAAACGCCTGGGCGCCGTGCTCTGGCTGGCGCATGAAAAGCGGCCTTCCGATTTTGAGGATCTGCTGTTATTGCAAGGCCTCGGCCCGCGTACTTTGCAGTCGCTGGCTTTGGTAAGCGAAGTTATTCACGGCACACCGTCACGGTTTAAGGACCCGGCGCGGTTCTCTTTCGCGCATGGCGGAAAAGATGGTCACCCCTTCCCTGTCCCCACCAAAGTTTATGATGAAACGTTGGGCGTGCTGCAAACCGCCATCAGCAAAGCCAAACTGGGCAACAGCGAAAAAAGCGAGGCCATCAAACGCCTGCATACCGTAGCCGAACGCGCCGAAAAAGATTTTACGCCCAATGCCAATTTTGACAAGGTGATCGAACAGGAACGCAACGATTCGTGGAAATATGGCGGACGGACAGTTTTCGGGAAGGCTAAACCGCCGAAGGAGATGCAGTTGAAGTTGTTTTAGTACTGTAGTTGAAAACTACAGGCATATTAGTCCGTAGACAGAGTCTACGGACAGCTGGGGTTTAATTAACGATCATAAACTGTCGTGGCCCGCTTTTATATTTTGATATCGACAGACTTGGATTTTCGAAGAATTGGAGTGATTTAACTCTTTGCCAAGTTTGATCGCGAAGCTGGTATATCATGGAATCTTCTTCCAAGAAGGCAACCGTTTTATCGTTAATCGTTGACGAGGTTAGACTGGTTGTGTCGTTTAGTTTTAATAATTTTCTTTTCAGATTAAAAAATGCCAAATCCAATCTCTTTCTATTGATGTCGTAATATCTAAGGATAGATTCGTCCGTATTTCCTTCAAAAAATATAATTTTAGAGGAGTCAACGCTAATCTGATAGGTGTTGTTAAACGCCAAATTGGAGCTAATCACTGAGATTTTTTTATCATTATTATTTAACATATATAAAAAATCGTCTAAGTGAAAAATGACATTGCCGCCGATCCAGCTTATTGAACAATTTAATCCTTCATCTTCACCGTGCACTTGTTCCATACCCCAGGTTTTTTGAAATTTTATGTGTCCTTTATTGCTTATTAGGCATAAATCGACCTTATTTTTATCAAGATCCCAGTTTATTAAACATATCGTTTGCTTATCTGGACTTAATTTCATCGCTTGAATTGGTTTCCTCGTTCCTGTATCATAAAATTTGTCTTTCTTACCTGTGTTAACATCATATTTAAAAATTGTATGACCGGCAGCAATAATGAATGATGAATTATTTAAGGCATCAGAATAACACCCGTAAACATCAATAGAGTCGAGCAACTTTTCAGATGTCTTGCTTTGGAGTTTATTTATATATAACGCACCCTCCATTGATTCGCCTGATTCCCAGTTGAAAGGCCTCGTATATATTATTCCAGACTTTGAAGCAGAAGAAAATATTCCTTCTATGGTATCGAGTTTTGAGCTATAAACTTTGTTGAAGGACGTTGCTTTGCCTCGCGATTGGCTTGTTTTTATACCATTGTGGTTCCTCTTTTGTTCAGAGTGATTTGCATTTTTGCACGAAAAAAAAAGAATGCTAATTAAAATAATTGAAAGCTTATTCATACTTAGTAATTAAGGCCCAGTGTAGATGCGTCTTGTGTATTTGAATCTGTCCGGGCCGGCTTTCATTTGTAGTCAGTGCTGTCCGTAGTCTCTGACTACGGACGCCTATGCAAGTAGTCTTCAGACTACAGGTAAAAAAACAGGCAATCCACATCCACAATCTGATCAATACCTGCATAACTGGATGCGCTTGAATAAATATAATCTTCGGCACGATAAACCCAGCCGGCCTTCACCGGGTTTTGATGAATATAGTCGATTTTTTGTTGTGTAAAAGCCGGCGAGCTTAATTCGATGAAATGATTATCATGTTCCCATACCTGGTATATTTCATTCCTGCTATGTCGCGAGGCGTAATATTTGAATTGGTGCAGCATCCAGTCGCGGCGGCTTTCCGTGTTATTATGGTTAATATCGTCTAAAATTTGCTTAGCCGTATATTTTTTAAAATCACGCACAAAATCACTAATACTAAAACCCTCGTTAACTGAAACTATAAGATGAATGTGATTGGTCATAATCACATAAGCATGCAAATGCAGGCCTTTATTTTTTTGACAGTATTTAAATGATTCAATCAAAATATCCCGGTAACATTGCCGCGAAAACAGATCGACCCATCCCATTACGGTACAAGTCAGATAATAAATCGCCTGCTGATCGTGAATGATATAGCCTTTTCTCGCCATCCTTGCTTGATTTAGGTTTTTAAAAGTACGAATGAAGAACTGTAGTTGCAAACTACAGGCGTATTAGTCCGTAGACAGAGACTATGGACAGTGTGGCTATTTCCCAATTATTGCACCTGAATGAGGTAGTATTATAGTATCTTTCCCATTTAGCTTGATACCTTCACCTTTAGTGATAGGAATAAAGCCGCTACTAAATTCCTTCCTATTGACGTCTGTACAGATAATCTCATATTCTACACTATTAGAATAATAAACTTCTGCAAAGATACCAGGTGGAGAACTAAAATATAAAAATCCATTAGCTGAAACATCTGGCGATATTTTTTTTAATATCTGCAAGTCCTGCTTCTCCAAGTGTCCAAAATAGGCA
>DASZVE010000067.1:0-42072 GCA_035547095.1 Mucilaginibacter sp. | reverse complement strand
CAAACCCGTTCTGGCAGCCGGCCGCCGGACCAGTTAAAGCCCCAGGCCTGGGGGAAGTAAAGATCGGTATAAACGAGCTGCAGGAAGATGGCGTACTGTTTGGTGCCTGCGACATAGCGTTAACGGTCTTCAGCGCCGTGGTTGCTATGGGTTCAAAGGGTGACCCGGAAGCCATAAAAAAGGAATGGCTGGCAGGCATATTACCGGGCGTGCAGGTTATGCCTTCGGGCGTATGGGCGGTTGGCCGCGCGCAGGAGCATGGTTGCGGCTACTGTTTCGCCGGATAATTCGGAGTTACGACTAATAACGTTTAATGTTTCTAAAAAAAACGGCCACTATTGTTGGTATCCTGTTAATAGCGGCATCTGATATTGCTTGCCTGCACGAAGAGAAAGGGACTGTGGATAATGTGGCCCTTTCTTCATATGCGCAGCCGAAATGGATCATTCCCGATACCGCTAAGCTGCCTGATAACGAAGAAGGGAAACTCATCAGGTATGGTCGAGCCCTTGTGGTTAACACTTCTTACTATTTTGGCCCGAAAGGCGCCATTGCTAACGTGAGCAATGGCATGAACTGCCAGAACTGCCACCTGGATGCCGGCGCCAAGCTTTACGGCAATAACTTTTCGCTTACAGCGACAGGCTACCCCAGGTATAAAGAGCGGAGCGGTAAGACCGAGACTATTGTAAAAAAAGTTGAGGACTGTTTTGAACGCAGCCTGAACGGTAAAGCCATCGACAGCAACAGCCGTGAGATGAAGGCCTTTGTGGCCTACCTGAAGTGGATAGGCCGGGAGGTTAAAAAAGGTACCAAACCCATAGGCTCGGGTATCGCCGAGCTCAAATTTCTTAGCCGGCAGGCGGATACGGCCAGGGGCCATGCAGTTTTTACAGCGATATGCCAGAGATGTCATGGCAAAGACGGGCAGGGCGTGCTTAACGCGGCCGGTACAGCCTATGTTTACCCGCCGCTTTGGGGCACGCATAGTTATAATATGGGAGCCAGCATGTACCGCCTGTCGAAATTGGCTGGTTTTGTAATAGACAATATGCCTTTCGGCACCAACCATAAACATCGGCAGCTTACCAACGAGCAAGCCTGGGACGTAGCGGCTTTTGTCGACTCGCAATATCACCCTTCAAAAGACCTTAACGGCGACTGGCCTAAACTTGCCAGCAAGCCTTACGATTATCCGTTCGGTCCTTATGCCGACACCTTGTTTTCGGTCCGGCAGCACAAATACGGGCCATTCGGCCCTATAAAAAAATATTACGCTTCTTTAAAGAAACAGTAAATTCGGTAAACGAATAGTTTACTGTCGAATGTGGGGACGCTTAAATTTATAAATGACTTATGTCATCTTTTTTTGGCCGGCCGCCGCATAGCTTTGAACAATATTCGGCTAATTATTTCATCAAAATTCCTCTGCCACATGAACGAGTTGAAAAAAGTACTAATTGCAGTCGATGGCGGCCCAACTTCAGAGAAGATCGCCGCCGAAGGGTTTCAGTTGGGGAAAAAGCTTAATGCTGAGATGGCCATCATCAGCGTGGCCGACACCGCCTTACTGGTGAGTGAAAGCGGAATGACAACGGCCGAATTTGCCGACAGTATAAAAAGCAGCCATAAGGACAATCTTCAAATACTTGCCGATAAGGTTTTTGGCGATTTTAAAGTTTGGCTATTTGTCGAAGAGGGAAGCCCCGCCGAGGCGATTTTAAGAGTTGCGGAAGAGTGGGATGCCGACCTGATCGTTTTAGGCACTCATGGACGTAAAGGCTTATCACATTTGTTTTTGGGCAGCGTAGCGGAAAAAGTGATTCGTCATTCATCAAAGTCAATATATATTGTACCTATGAACCATGGTTGAAAGACTGCTTGCCGATACCAATCATAACGAAACGCTCGGCCGCTCGGTAGTAAAAACAGTCACTTACCGGGTATTGATACTAATCCTTGATTTTACCTCGATCTACCTTTTTACCGGCAAGGTAAGAATAGCATTGGGCTTTATGCTGGTGAGCAATGTGTATACAACATTGGGCTATTTTTTTCACGAGCGGATATGGGACAAGATAAAATGGGGTAAGATCAGCCATAAGAAAACCGCAGCATAATTTTTTGCCTACCTGTGGTGTCCTGTCCCGTCTGCAGTCGTGACATGCATGACGAAGGCAAGGCAGTTGATGAACGGCAAACCATAGCCCTTACTTTCACGGTATGTCCAGGTAGTCCCGTGTCCCGGAGCGTGACAGACAAGTCGAGTCAATCAAAAGAAAATCATTTCTTATTCCTGAGAAGGCTGAATGTTCAGTCATCCGGCGATAGGATACATCCCCTGCAGCCACACTTTTTCCTACGCAGGCCCCGGTGGAAAGGGAGCCTCATTGACGGTTTGTTTTAAAGAAGCATGCCATTTCGAACTGCCGCAGGCGATGAGAAACCTTTAACGCGATGCATGAGTGGTAGGCAGCTTTTACTTTTTGATATTAATTCTGCTGCTTAAAAAAGTTAAACCGTCGTAGATAACTAAAAATACCAGGTTAGATAATGCGAAGTCTGATAATTTGATAACGAGATTATTATCACTTATAAATGTATCGATCAAAAGGTTCACGATACTGGACGGAATAAACAGAACGTAGCTTGCTGCCACCGAGATAATCAATGATATAATCAGGATTATAAATTTCATCGCACTAAGGTTTACGCGAAGTTATGTATTTGCGATATAAAAATCCGACATCTGACATCCGACGTCCGAAATCATTTCACAACCAGCGTCAGCGTCTGTGTGGTATGTGCGCTGAAATAACCCAGCGTTGCCGGTGTAATATTGGTAGTCGGGTCCGATGGCGCTACCTGCCCGCCGGGGTTATCCTGTTGCTGCTGCATCAGCGTGTACCAATAGGTGTAAACCGGTTTATCGATGCATTGCATCTCCACAGTCACCGTATCGCGTGCATAAATACTGATATCGTTCTGTTCCAGGTCGAGGCTAACATATTTTCCGTTGATAAATTGATCGTCGAAAGCATACACGCTTTTAACCTGCTTGTGGTTTACATACTCGACAAAACGGTACTGGTTGGCAACATTTGGTGGGTCCTGGAAATGCACGGTAATCCGCTTTTTACCTTTGCTGGCTTCAAACAAGTCGTCATGAGCCGTTATAGAATCCAAAGCCACGGCGGCGGGCATCGTCGACTGCGCGCTGTACGTTTTTCCGCCCGTTGTTACCGATAGATAGTAAGTATTGCCGGTGACGCCCTGCAGATTTGGCACGGAATAAGTGCCTGCCGGCCCTTCGGTAAACGGAAATATATTGCCTGCATGGTCCTTTAGGCTAACCGTGGCCCCCGTAACCGGCGGGTAAACGTTCTGGCTGGTAAAAGGCACGTTGCGGCTTAAGGTAACGTATTGCGCTCCCTGCACGTTGGTTATATTGGCCTCGACGACCAACTTGCCGCTCTGGTTCCCCAGGTCGAGGTTGATCACTTTCTGGCAGGCAGCCAAAGCAAGGACGATTATCATTGCGCCGGCGCCGTATTTAAGTTTACTCATCTTCATACCTCACTCAAAATTTAAAGTTCCACGTAACCGATGGTATCCTGGTAGCAAAAATGCTGGTTTCAAGCGCCTCGGTCGTATTGGGTATGGTTTTGCTATCCCTGAAAGTGATAATGTAGGGGTTGCGGTGCGCGTAGACGTTGTAAAGCCCGAATGTCCAGCTCGAATGATATTTTTTATGCGGTTTGCCCTCCAGCGTAGCGCCGATGTCGAGCCTGTTAGTGGAGGGCATGCGGTACCCGTTGCGTTGTGAATAGGAGAACGTGGTCAGCCCGCCTACGTTATATTTCCCTGTCGGGAAGGTCACGGCATTGCCTGTGCTGTAAACAAAGTCCGACGAAAAGCTCCAGCGGTCATTCAGCTTGTAGATGCCGACGACGGACAGATCGTGCGTGCGGTCCTGCGTTGCGGGGAAATAATTACCGTTGTTTATAGCAGCAAACTTGTCCTCGGTGCGCGATAGGGTATAGCCCAGCCAGCCATTAAAGCGGCCATATTTCTTTTTCAGGAACAGCTCGATACCGTAGGCCCTGCCCGAACCGTACACTAATTGCGATTCCACATCCTGGTTAACCAGTAGTTGCGCGCCGTTCTTGTAATCGATCTGGTTTTGCAGCCATTTGTAATAGATCTCCGCCGAAAACTCGTAGATATTATCCTTAAAGTTTTTGAACCAGCCGGTCGATACCTGGTCGGCTATCTCGGGTTTAATGTTGTTGCTGCTCATCACGTACAGGTCGGTAGGGGTGTTGCTGGTCGAATTGCTGAGCAAGTGGATGTTTTGCGTATTGCGGTTGTACGATAATTTGATCGAATTCTCGTCATCCAGCATGTAACTTGCCGAAAAGCGCGGCTCCAGGTTGATATAGCTTTTTACCACCTGCCCCGATTTGTAAGCGGCCGAATCGGTTACATTGCCTGCGGCGTCGTAGGTATTAAATGTTCCCGGGCCGAGCAGGAATAAAGTGCTTACCCGTAATCCGTACAGGAAAGTGAGGCTGTTGCTGGGTTTCCATTCGTCGCTGATGTAAGCTGCATTTTCAAAGCCATAACGTTTTTGCACGTGGATGTCGTTAAAGCTGGATGATGCCGACGAACTGATGTCACCCGGAGAAATGTCATGATGCAGGATGTTGAACCCGAACCTGAGGGTATGGTTATTGCTCATGGAGTACGACAGGTCTTCCTTCAGATTTACATCGGTGATCTGTGAGGTAGCCTGGAAATCGGCGTTGCTGAGGTAGCTGGTTATTACGTAATTGTAATTGCTGAACACCAGCGAGGTATTGGAAAACAGCCGCGAATTGAACAGGTGGTTAAAACGCAGCGTGCCCGTCGAATTGCCCCAGTTGGTACCGAAGGTATTTTTAAGGCCTAACACATCTTTACCAAAATAACCCGAGATATAAATCGCATTCTTGTCGTCGAAATGATAATTGGCTTTGGCATTCAGGTCGTAAAAATAAATGGAACTGCCCCTGACGGTAGAATCGGATGAGAAACGAAGAAACTGGTCGATATAGGTACGCCGCGCGCTAACCATAAATGAACCTTTATCCTTAACGATAGGTCCTTCCACTTTAATGCGCGACGAGATCAATCCCAGGCCGCCTTCCACTGTGTAGTTTTGGTTATTACCTTCGTTCATTTTAATATCCAGTACCGACGAAAGCCGGCCACCGAATTCGGCAGGCATACCGCCTTTATATAAGGTGACGTCTTTTACCGCGTCGGAATTGAAGGTGGAAAAGAAGCCAAAGAAGTGAGATGCATTATAAACGGTCGCTTCATCCAGCAGGATCAGGTTTTGGTCCGCCGCGCCGCCGCGAACATAAAAGCCCGTATTGCCTTCTCCTGCCGATTTTACTCCCGGGAGCAGCGACAGCGTTTTCAGAATATCTTTCTCGCCGAGCAGGACAGGCACCTGGTTGATCTGCTTCATATTCAGTTTCTCAACGCCCATTTGCGGCGAGGCGATGTTATCGTTATTGGGCCTGTCCGCGCTGATCACTACACCGGTTAAGGCATTGCTTACCGGCATAGCCACGTTTACACGCTGGTCCTGGTGCAGCAATACATGCTGTTCAACCGGCTTATAACCTGTATAGGTAAAAAGCAGGGTGTATTCGCCTTCCGGGGCATAGATGGAATAAAATCCGTAACTATTGGTAATGGTGCCGCTTTGGGGCAGTTCCTTGATCCGCACGGTTGCACCGATGAGTTGTTCGCCGGTCGACCCGTCTTGGATGGTGCCGCTTATAGCATATCTTTTTTGGCCAAAGCAGCATAAGGTTATTAATATCAAACAGACAGACAGTAGAGCTTTGGCCATTAATAGGTATTTGCGCGCTAAAATACTTGTATTAGAAGAACGATCTGATCAATTGTTTCATATAACTAAAAATATTTTATACCTAAGCCCGTCTCCAGCACGATTAAGCTTTGTTAACCTCCGGTTTATAAACATTTCTGAATAAATAAGGCAAAATCCTCTAAACTTTCTTTGCGCAGCATAGTTTTTATTTAAAGTTAAATTTATTGCCCCTATTGTGGGCCTGGTTAACCCCATCCGTGCCTATGGAAATAATTGGTTACTTAGCAGCAGCGCTGATCGGTGTATCGCTTAGCCTGATTGGAGGCGGCGGCTCGATATTGACGGTGCCGGTAATGGTTTATCTCTTTTCGGTCCAGCCGGCAGTGGCAACATCCTATTCGTTGTTTGTAGTCGGCTCGGCAAGTTTCGTTGGCGCCTGCAATAACTACAGGCGCGGACTTGTCAATTTAAGGATAGCATTTTTGTTCGGCTCTTCATCTATTGCTACGGTGTTTATTACACGTAGGTTTATACTTCCGGCCATTCCGCAAACCATAGCCACGGTAGGCGGTCACACGCTTACCGAGTCGGTGCTTATTATGGTATTGTTTGCGGTAACTATGGGTTTTGCGTCCGTTTCAATGATCCGAACTAACACCCGGCAAATAGAGGAATGCATAAACGACAAAAAATGCTTTTATAAGCTTTCGCTGTATGGTGTCGCCGTGGGGTTACTGAGCGCGCTGCTTGGCATTGGCGGCGGGTTTCTTATTATACCTGTGCTGGTTTTGTTAGTAGCCCTGCCGGTAAAGGAAGCCATAGGTACTTCACTTTTTATTATTTCGCTAAACTCTTTCGTTGGCTTTACTGCCGATATTGATCATATTACCATTCACTGGTCGCTGCTCTTTAGGATAACATTGATTGCTGTCAGCGGCATATTTATCGGCCATGCTTTAAGCGAAAAAATACCCGGTATGAGGTTGAAAAGAGGGTTCGGCTGGGCATTGCTGCTGATGTCGGGGTATATTCTTACCCGCGAGGTGTTTTTCAAATGATAACGCTGTTTTAAAACCGTATTATTTCGACAAACAGGCGAGACTGCCAAATGGGGGAAACTTGGGTTCAGCTGCTCCAACGCCTGTACAATATATAAGCTTGTTTACCGTCCCCTGAGTCATAAATCCGCAGTGTAATTTCGAAGCAGCATCGATCTTAATTTTGTAGATTCACCGCAAGAATTACTATGCGTGCATAGTAATTCTTTTTAGTTATATTGCAGCGCAAAGTATTTATAATGGACACTATGGATAACATAGCCGGTTTCGATTTTTCAGTATCAGAGAACCAGCAGATGGTGCAGCAAATGGCCCGCGAATTTGCCGAAAAGCATATCCGCCCGCATGTGATGGAGTGGGACGAGGAGCAGCATTTTCCGCGCGAATTATTTAAGCAGTTAGCCGAATTGGGCATGATGAGCGTTGTTGTGCCGGAAGAATACGGCGGTTCGGGTTTTGGATATTTTGAGTATGTGACGGTTATCCAGGAGATAGCTAAAGTTTGCGGATCGATCGGCCTATCGGTAGCGGCGCATAATTCGCTTTGTACAGGGCATATTTTGGCCTTCGGTAATGAGGAGCAAAAGCGCAAATGGTTGCCTAAACTGGCAAGCCTGGAATACCTCGGCGCCTGGGGGCTGACCGAAGCCAATACCGGCTCGGATGCCATGCGCATGAACACGACCGCTGTTTTGGACGGCGACTATTATATTATTAGCGGCGCAAAGAATTGGATCACCCATGGCAAGTCGGGCGATATTGCCGTGGTGATGGTACGTACTGGTGAACAAGGTACGTCCAAAGGTATTTCTACGTTAGTTGTCGAGCGCGGTACGCCCGGTTTTATGGCCGGTAAAAAAGAAAACAAGCTCGGCATGCGCGCATCCGAAACCGCCGAAATGATATTCGATAATTGCCGTGTGCCGAAAGAAAACCTGTTAGGCAACGAAGGCGAAGGTTTTAAACAAGCCATGAAGGTGCTGGACGGCGGCCGGATATCCATCGCAGCATTATCGTTAGGCATTGCCAAAGGCGCGCATGCAGCGGCGTTGGCTTATTCCAAGGAACGTCACCAGTTTGGCCAGCCGATAGCCGAGTTCCAGGGCATATCCTTCAAGCTGGCCGACATGGCCACTCAAATAGAAGCCGCCGAAATGCTGCTAATGCAGGCTTGCGACCTCAAAAACCGCCATCTTCCCGTAACCAAACAAGCCGCCATGGCCAAATATTACGCGTCAGAAGTGGCCGTTAAAGTAGCCAATGATGCCGTGCAGATATTTGGCGGCTACGGCTACACCAAGGATTTCCCCGTTGAAAAATTCTACCGTGATGCAAAACTATGCACCATAGGAGAGGGGACCTCGGAGATACAGAAGATCGTGATCGCGAGGGAAGCTTTGAGGGGTTGAGTTTTGTTTGATGTTCGTTTTTGTGTAATTTAGTATTTATGGAAAGGATTGTTTTAGAAGTTGACAGTGCATTGGCAAAGGCATGGAAAAATAGTTCTGCCACATTGAGATCTGTTTATGAAAAAAAAATAGTTGCCGTTTTAAAAGAATTTCAAGACGCAGAGGTGGATGAAGATGGTTTTACTAAAGCACAGCGTGATTTCCTGGCAAAGGAAGCAGCCAAAGATACCGGGCGTTACGAATGGTGGAATGATGAGGAAATGATGGCCGAATTAGATAAAATTGAAGCTGACTTAAAAAGCGGAAAAGACCCAGGCATTTCATGGGATGAGTTAAAAAAAGATTTGTTATCCCGCCGAAAAAAAGATGCAATTTAATTTTTCCATTTCAGCCACAGCTGAGAAAGAGATCCGGAAATCTTTTGATTGGTATGAGGAAAAATCAGATGGATTAGGAATTCGTTTTGTGGCTGCAATAGATCATGCGATAGATTCAATTTCAAAGAATCCAGAAGCATATCATAACAGGAAGGGCAATAGCAGAGAATTTGTCGTTAAGAAATTTCCGTATATTATTGTTTACCGTATTTTAAAAAAAGAAAACCTTATTTACATTCTGCATATTTTCCATACCAGTAGAAACCCTAAATATAAATACAAAAGGAGCTGATCTCTATTAGGGAATTGCCTGGAAGATACAGAAGATCGTGATTGCGAGGGAGGCGTTGAGGGGCTGAAAGCTTAACAAAGTGCATTACGGTTCGCTTGTATAAATTACTCCTTTCACTTCTTTACATGAACCCTTTGCTAATAATTGTAGTGTCAACTTGAGTTTTTCGATGCCTTTTAATGTGCTTTCCCTTTTTGTGCCGCTATTAAGATTTACGACGAACGTCGAGTTTTGCCAAGTGTTTTTGGCCGTTAACTCTTTCTGATACCAAATTATACCTTTCACACCCGGCAGGACTTGTCCAAAAAAACACCGCGAATAGAAAATCGGCATGCCGCTTTCATAGTCCTTTTCGGTTCCTGGTAACTGATATCGGTTTTCCCCATTTTGAACGTTCATATGTCCATTAGCAGGTGAATGAATATAAACTGAAACGTTCGCGTCGCATTCCTTACAATCTCGTCCGGAATAAATTAAAAAAGGCGCTTTGTCGTTATTAGATACCTGTCCGATATATTTAAGATCATATAGCCCGCTGTTATATGATTTTCCGTATTTAAATTTTAGATATTTACCGTCAACTTTATCAAAAATCCATTGATCTTGGTTTTGAGGCGTCGTAACTGATAGCACTTTAAATTTATTTCGATGAACTGATAGTGAATGAGCATTTATTAAAATAGCTGCCGTAAGGATGTAGAACATTTTCATAATCAGAGAACAGGTATGCAGTTCAAAAATAAAATTTAATACAGTTTCGGTAAATAATGAATCGGCCGCAATTTATCTCAATGAATCCACAGCCTCTAATCAACTAATCTCCAATCACTATTTGCATTTTCCATGCAAATACCCTATCTTTGTCGTCCCACGAAAGGAGGTATACAGGGAACTATGATCATTATCAACGTAAAAGACGGCGAATCATTGGATAAAGCGCTGAAACGCTTCAAGAAAAAGTTTGAGAAGACAGGTGTTTTGCGCGAGCTTCGCAGCCGCCAGGCCTTCGAGAAGAAATCTGTTACCCGCCGCAATGTGGTGAAACACGCCATCTATAAGCAAGGCCTCAACCAGGAAACTGTTTAATTGCTGTTAAAAAGAATTTAACATTTTCTTTGAACATATAATAAAACTATTTGTACATTCAATCGTCCGTATGTGCAAGTAGTTTTATGTTTTTAGAGCGGTTTATACACTATATCCAATACGAAAAAAGATACTCGCCGCATACGGTTTCCGCATACCAGTCGGACCTCGAACAATTCTTCGCATTTCTTAGCCAGTTTGAAATATCACCGGATAGCCCGGCCGATGTTGCCTATCAGCACATTCGCAGCTGGATGGTGCATTTGATGGAAGACAAAACCGCCCGCTCCGTCAACCGCAAGATCGCCACCCTGCGCAAATACTTTAAATTCCTGCTTCGCGAAGGTGTCATCGCGTCTAACCCAGCCTCAAAGATACAGTCGCCCAAAATTGTAAAACATTTGCCCGTTGTGGTGGAGGACGAAAAGCTCAGCGCCATGCTGAACGATACCGAAATATTTGCGGATGATTTTGCGGGCACGCGTGATAAATTGGTCATCGAGATTCTTTTCGGTACGGGCATCCGCCTCGCCGAGCTAGTTGGCCTGAAGGAAGGTGATGTCAATCTTTACGACAATACCCTAAAGGTTTTGGGCAAGCGCAACAAGGAGCGGATCGTGCCGGTAAACCATGAGCTGAAGCGGCTTTTGGGAAAATACCTGGAGTTAAAGAAAAGTGAAAATTTTAATAACAATTCTTTAACTTTAATCGTTACAAACAAAGGAACCGAGGCATACCCGAAGTTCATCTATTTAATAGTGCAGAGGTATCTTTCACACATATCAACCCAGGATAAAAAAAGTCCGCACGTACTGCGGCACACCTTTGCAACAACTCTTTTAAATCGTGGGGCCGACCTGAATGCCATCAAGGAACTTTTGGGCCACGCCAACCTGAGCGCTACGCAGGTTTACACGCACAATTCAGTAGAGCGATTAAAGTCTATTTATAAACAAGCCCATCCAAAGGCTTAAATTTTACAAGGAGGTAATATGAAGATCACAGTTCAGTCCATCCGTTTTAACGCAGACAAAAAACTATTGGATTTTATTCAGAAGAAAGCCGACAAGCTCGATCAATACTATGACCGGATAGTAAGCGGCGAAGTTTATTTACGATTAGAAAATGTGGAGGATGTAGCAAATAAAATAACGGAGATAAAACTGACATTGCCGGGCAACCAGTTGTTTGCAAAGGAGCAATGCAAGACGTTCGAAGAGGCTACCGACCTGGCCATCGAATGTCTTCGTAAGCAGATCGAAAAGCATAAACAGAAGAACGCCATAGCTGCCGAGGCTGCCAAAAAAGCCGTTCAAATAGCAGCAAACGAGGAATATTGATTGCTATAGGCGATTAAAAAATACATCGGTCGGCGGGGTTTCTACTCCGCCGATTTTTTTTGTAAAATTTATTTTGTCCGGGGATAAAATTGTGTAAATTTGCAGTCCCTTTCGGAAAGGTATGCCTGTGCGGTTCTGACGCTGAAAAGGGTGGTTCTTTAAAATATAGAAACAACTTATATAATTTAACCGAAAAAATCCGGCGATCAGCTTAATTGATGGCGGTTTTAAACAGGTTGGCAGTATGCGGTTGGCGGTATGCAAATTAGCTGCAAACTGAAATCTGGTAACTGCAACTAAATTATAAGCCTCCTTAGCTCAGCTGGTAGAGCAACTGACTTGTAATCAGTAGGTCATTGGTTCGATCCCGATAGGAGGCTCTGTTGAATGCGAAATGCGGAGCGAGAAATGCGGAAGTAAATTCCGGATTCGGCATTCCGGCTTCCGAATTCAAACCGGGGAGATTCCAGAGCGGCCAAATGGATCAGACTGTAAATCTGCTGTCTTACGACTTCGGAGGTTCGAATCCTCCTCTCCCCACAGTTTAATTATTGAAGGTTTGAATTATTGAATTACTGATTTGTGCAATTCGATAATTCAGTAAATCAACAAATCAGTAATTGGACAAACAGGCGGAAGTAGCTCAGTTGGTAGAGCGATAGCCTTCCAAGCTATAGGTCGCGAGTTCGAACCTCGTCTTCCGCTCTTTATAAGTGGGCAGCAGGTAGTTACCAGCAGGCAGTCGATTAATAACTGCAAACTGAGAACTCAAAACCGCAAACTGAAACAAGCCGACGTAGCTCAGGGGTAGAGCACTTCCTTGGTAAGGAAGAGGTCATGGGTTCAAATCCCATTGTTGGCTCTCGTTAGTAATAAACGACTATTAAAAATAAAATTAACCTACAAAATTTAAATAAATCATGGCAAAAGAAAAATTTGACCGCAGTAAGCCGCACTTGAATATCGGTACCATCGGTCACGTTGACCACGGTAAAACAACCCTTACCGCAGCTATTACTAAGGTATTGTCTGACAAAGGTTTATCTGAAGCTCGTTCTTTCGATTCAATCGACTCTGCTCCTGAAGAAAAAGAGCGCGGTATTACTATTAACACTGCGCACGTTGAATATTCAACAGCGAACCGTCACTACGCACACGTTGACTGCCCGGGACACGCTGACTATGTGAAAAACATGGTTACGGGTGCTGCACAGATGGACGGCGCTATTATCGTAGTGGCTGCTACCGACGGTCCTATGCCGCAAACCCGCGAGCACATCCTGCTTGCACGCCAGGTAGGTGTACCTGCGCTTGTTGTGTTTATGAACAAAGTTGACATGGTGGATGATCCTGAGCTGTTAGAGCTTGTTGAAATGGAGATCCGCGAATTGTTAAGCTTCTACGAATATCCTGGCGACAGCATTCCTGTTATCCAGGGCTCAGCGCTGGGCGGTCTGAACGGAGACCCTAAATGGGTTCCGAAGATCATGGAACTGATGGATGCTGTAGACAGCTACATTCCAATTCCTCCGCGTCTGACAGATCTGCCGTTCCTGATGCCTGTTGAAGACGTATTCTCGATCACTGGTCGTGGTACTGTAGCAACCGGTCGTATCGAGCGCGGTGTGATCAATTCAGGCGACGCCGTTGACATCCTGGGTATGGGTGCCGACAACCTGAAATCGACCGTAACCGGTGTTGAAATGTTCCGCAAGATACTTGATCGCGGCGAAGCTGGCGACAACGTAGGTCTGTTGCTGCGTGGTATTGAGAAAACCGATATCCGCCGTGGTATGGTTATCTGCAAACCAGGTTCGGTAACTCCGCACACTGATTTCAAAGCCGAAGTTTACGTATTATCAAAAGCTGAAGGCGGCCGTCACACTCCGTTCTTCAATAAATACCGCCCGCAATTCTATTTCCGTACCACTGACGTAACCGGCGAGATCGGTTTGGCAGAAGGTGTTGAAATGGTAATGCCCGGCGATAATGTTACCATCACTGTGAAGCTGATCAACGCTATCGCAATGGAAAAAGGTCTTCGTTTCGCTATTCGCGAAGGTGGCCGTACGGTAGGCGCAGGCCAGGTAACTGAGATCCTGAAATAAGCCCCCACCCCCCGAAAGGGGAATATGGGTAGGTTAATTATATTGCAAAGTACTCGGGTTTTAAGCCTGAGTACTTTGTTACTATAAAATGTAAACAATAAACGTCCCGTTAGGGACATACGGTATACGGGTATAGTTCAATGGTAGAATAGAGGTCTCCAAAACCTTTGATCAGGGTTCGAATCCTTGTACCCGTGCGTAAATAGGAAATGATAATATAAAATGGCTGCAATAACAGAATATATTAAAGAGTCGTACATCGAGCTAACCCAAAAGGTTACCTGGCCAACCTGGCGCGAACTGCAAAACAGCGCGGTGCTGGTATTGGTCGCTTCGATCATTATCGCCCTGCTGATATTCGGCATGGACCAGATCATACATTTTGTGTTGGATAAGTTTTATATGTCATTAACCTAATCGGTACGAAAGATGAGCGATCAATTGAAATGGTATGTGGTGCGGGCTATCAGCGGGAAAGAAAAAAAAGTTAAGCAATATATCGACGCTGAAATAAACCGTTTGGGTATCAGCCACCTCGTTCCGCAGGTTTTGATCCCTACCGAAAAATATTACCAGATGCGTGACGGGAAAAAGATCGCAAAAGAGCGCAACTTCTTCCCCGGCTATGTATTGATCGAGGCACAGCTTGATGGCGAGCTGGAACACGTTATTAAGAATGTGAACAGCGTTATCGGTTTCCTGGGCGATAAGGCTGGCAATGCACAACCACTGCGCCAGAGCGAGGTGAACCGGATACTGGGCAAGGTTGACGAAATGAGCGCCGCCGGCGAAACGATGAACGTTCCGTATTATGTAGGTGAAAGCGTAAAGGTAATGGACGGCCCGTTCAACGGCTTTAGCGGTGTAATCGAAGAAGTGAACGAGGAAAAGAAGAAACTGAAAGTAATGGTAAAGATATTCGGGCGCCGTACGCCGCTTGAATTGAATTACATGCAGGTTGAGAAAGAGTAGATTTGAGATTTGAGATATGAGACTCATATCTGATTCAGATCATAAAAAGTATAACAGATGAAAAGAGAAAGGTAGTGAGCGGGGTAATCTCAAATCTCACGTCTCAAATCTCACATCTAAAGAGCAAATGTTACATAGCTTCCACTTACTAACATTGAGTAATTAACAAATTAAATTAACATGGCAAAAGAAGTCGGTGCGTTAGTAAAACTGCAAGTTAAGGGCGGCGCTGCAAATCCATCACCACCAATCGGCCCAGCACTGGGTGCGAAAGGTGTCAACATTATGGAGTTTTGCAAGCAGTTCAATGCACGTACCCAGGATCGTCCTGGTAAAGTGCTGCCTGTGGTTATTACTGTTTACGTAGACAAGTCGTTCGATTTTATCATTAAGACCCCGCCGGTAGCAATCCAGTTGATGGAAGCTTCGGGTATCAAAAGCGGGTCGGCCGAGCCAAACCGTAAAAAGGTGGCCAGTGTAAACTGGGGCCAGGTTGAGGCGATAGCTAAAGATAAAATGACCGACTTAAATGCGTTCACAGTAGAATCGGCCATGAAAATGGTTGCAGGTACTGCCCGCAGTATGGGGATCACTGTATCAGGTACAGCTCCCTGGAACAATTAATTTATAATAATCAGTTTAAGACAGTGGCAAGATTAACAAAAAATCAAAAAGCGGCACTCTCCAAAATTGAGGTAACCAAGGCATACTCGCTGCAGGATGCGTCAACACTGGTAAAGGATATTACTACTACCAAGTTCGATGCTTCTGTCGATATCGATGTGCGCCTTGGCGTCGATCCCCGCAAAGCCAATCAAATGGTTCGCGGTATCGCAACATTGCCTCATGGAACCGGTAAAACTGTGCGCGTATTGGTGCTTTGTACTCCCGATAAGGAACAGGAAGCAAAAGACGCAGGTGCAGATTACGTAGGGTTGGATGATTACATTGCCAAGATTGAAGGTGGATGGACTGATGTTGATATTATCATAACTATGCCAAGTGTGATGGCTAAGGTAGGTCGTTTGGGTCGTATTCTCGGTCCGCGTAACCTGATGCCAAACCCTAAATCGGGCACCGTAACTACCGAAGTCGGAAAAGCGGTTAACGAGGTAAAAGCTGGTAAGATCGATTTTAAGGTTGACAAAACCGGTATCATCCACGCTTCGATAGGAAAAGTATCTTTCCCTGCCGATAAAATTTACGAGAATGCTTTGGAAGTATTGCAAACCATCTCGAAACTAAAACCATCGGCAGCTAAAGGAACATATTTCAAGAGTATCCATCTCTCTTCAACTATGTCGCCCGGAATCGAAATTGAAACTAAAACAGTAGCAGGGATCTGATCATGACAAAAGAAGAAAAACACGAACTTGTCCTAGCCCTTACTGAGCAGATGAAGGAGTACGGTAATTTTTATATCACCGATACTGCTAATCTGACGGTTGCAAAAGTAAACGATATCCGTCGCAAATGCTTCGAGAGCGATATCACCATGCAGGTAGCAAAAAATACGCTGATCAAAAAGGCTATGGAAGCTGCCGGCGGCGATTTCAGCCCGATATATGATGTATTGAAAGGTTCATCGACCATCCTTTTCACTAAATCGGCAACCGCTCCGGCGAAGCTGATCAAACAGTTAAGGAAGACGGGCGAGAAGCCAATTCTGAAAGCAGCCTATATCGACTCGGCGGTATTTATCGGCGACAGCCAGTTGGATACCCTGATCAACCTGAAATCGAAAGAACAATTGATCGGCGAGATCATCGGATTACTGCAATCACCGGCTAAAAACGTGGTTTCTGCGCTGCAGTCAGGCGGAAACAAATTGGCAGGAATTGTTAAAACATTACAAGAAAGAGAAGGTTAACGGGCACCTTAGAGTCCGCATTTTTGACAACAACGTATTTAAAGAAAAGTAAAAATAAAATGGCAGATTTAAAAGCATTTGCTGAACAGTTGGTAAACTTAACAGTAAAAGAAGTTAACGAATTAGCTCAGATATTGAAAGACGAGTATGGCATCGAGCCTGCTGCGGCAGCTGTGGCTGTTGCTGCTCCGGCTGCTGGCGGCGGTGACGCTGCTCCGGCCGCTGAAGCTGTACAAACCGCATTCGACGTTATCCTGAAGGAAGCTGGCGGCGCTAAATTAGCGGTAGTTAAATTAGTGAAAGACCTTACCGGCCTTGGTCTGAAGGAAGCTAAAGATTTGGTTGACGGTGCACCGAAAGAAGTTAAAACCGGTGTAACTAAAGAAGAAGCTGAATCGCTGAAAAAGCAATTAGAAGAAGCCGGAGCTGTTGTTGAAGTTAAGTAACTTCAATAAAGCCCAAATAGCATAAGACTCCGACCTTTTCGGTCGGAGTCTATTGTCATTTATATAGATTAGATATGAGATAATAGATATGAGATTTGAGATGAATAGCAGGACGGTTAACGGACCCAAAGCAATTTAAACTCAAATCTCATATCTCAAATCTTGCATCGCTCTTTAAACATCTACCTGAAAAAGAGTTTGTTATTACACTAAAATCAAAAGTCCCTTGGCAAACAAAATTGATCAAAGAGTGAATTTTGCGACCAGCAGGAAAGTTTTGGATTATCCCGACTTCCTCGACGTACAGTTGCAATCTTTCCAGGAATTTTTCCAGTTGGAAACTACTTCGGATAACCGCCACAAGGAAGGGTTGTTCAAAGTATTCGCTGAAAATTTTCCAATCTCCGATTCAAGAAACATCTTCGTGTTAGAGTTTCTTGACTATTTTATTGACCCGCCACGTTATGATATACGCGAGTGTATCGAGCGCGGCTTAACTTACAGTGTGCCGCTGAAGGCCAAGCTTCGTTTGTCATGTAACGATGCCGAGCATGAGGATTTTGAAACCATCGTTCAGGACGTGTACCTGGGTACTATCCCGTACATGACCCCGAAGGGTACTTTCATCATCAATGGCGCCGAGCGTGTGATTGTATCGCAATTGCACCGTTCGCCGGGTGTGTTCTTCGGTCAAAGCCGCCACACCAACGGTACCAAACTGTACTCGGCCCGTGTTATCCCTTTCAAGGGCTCATGGATAGAGTTTGCTACAGACGTGAATAACGTGATGTACGCTTACATCGACCGTAAAAAGAAATTTCCGGTTACCACCTTGCTTCGCGCCATCGGTTACGACTCGGATAAGGACATCCTTGAGTTGTTCGAACTGGCCGACGAAGTGAAAGTTAGCAAGTCGGGCCTGAAGAAATATATCGGCCGCAAGCTTGCCGCAAGGGTACTCAAAAAATGGGTTGAAGACTTCGTAGACGAAGATACCGGCGAGGTTGTGTCTATCGACCGTAACGAGATCATCCTTGAGCGTGAAACCGTACTGGAAGACGACCATATCGATATGATCATCGACGCAGGCGTAAAAACTATCATCCTGAACAAGGAGGATAGCGCTTCAAGCGGTGACTATACCATTATATATAACACATTACAAAAAGACACCTCCAACTCAGAGAAGGAAGCGGTTGAGCATATCTACCGCCAGTTGCGTAACGCTGAACCGCCGGATGAAGAAACCGCCCGTGGTATCATCGACCGCCTGTTCTTCTCTGATAAAAGATATGACCTGGGCGATGTGGGCCGTTACCGCATCAACCGCAAACTACAGCTGGATACTTCGGACGAGATCAAGGTATTGACCAAGCAGGACATTATTGCTATCGTGAAGTACCTGATCAAGCTGATCAACTCTAAAGCCGAGGTGGACGATATCGACCACTTGTCGAACCGTCGTGTTCGTACAGTGGGCGAGCAGTTGTACGCACAGTTCGGTGTGGGTTTGGCGCGTATGGCACGCACCATCCGCGAGCGTATGAACATTCGCGACAACGAGGTGTTCACACCGACCGACCTGATCAACGCGCGTACCTTGTCGTCGGTTATCAATTCGTTCTTCGGCACTAACCAGTTGTCGCAGTTTATGGACCAGACCAACCCGCTGGCCGAGATCACCAACAAGCGCCGTCTTTCGGCCCTTGGTCCTGGCGGTCTGTCGCGCGAGCGTGCAGGCTTCGAAGTTCGCGACGTGCACTACACCCACTATGGTCGTTTGTGTACTATCGAAACTCCTGAAGGCCCGAACATCGGTCTGATCTCCTCGCTCTGCGTTCACGCTAAGATCAACCATTTAGGCTTCATCGAAACCCCGTACCTGAAAGTAAACGACGGTGTGGTTGCTGTTGATCAGCCGGTTGTATACCTGTCGGCAGAAGATGAAGACGGCAAAACCATCGGCCAGGCGAATGCGGTGTACGATGACAGCGGTAAATTTGCCACTCCGCGTGTTAAAGCACGTTTTGAGGGCGACTTCCCGGTTATCGAACCTGAACGTTTGGACTACATGGACATTGCTCCGAACCAGATCACCTCGATCGCAGCATCGCTGATCCCGTTCCTGGAACACGATGACGCTAACCGCGCACTGATGGGTTCGAACATGCAGCGCCAGGCCGTGCCGTTGCTGCGCCCCGAGGCGCCGATAGTAGGTACAGGTTTGGAAGGCCGTGTAGCAAAAGATTCACGTACGCTGATCAATGCCGAAGGCAATGGTGTGGTTGAATATGTTGATGCGAACGAAATTCGTATCAAATACGACCGCGATGAAACCGACAGGCTGATCTCGTTCGACGGTGATTCGAAGAGCTATATTTTAACTAAGTTTAAGAAGACCAACCAGAGCACCACCATCAACCTGAAGCCGATCGTTAAGAAAGGCCAGCGCGTTGAAAAAGGCCAGGTGCTTTGCGAAGGCTACGCTACGCAGAATGGCGAGCTTGCTCTTGGCCGTAACCTGAAAGTGGCCTTCATGCCATGGCAGGGTTACAATTTTGAGGACGCTATCGTAATTTCTGAACGCGTAGTATCGCAGGACATATTCACTTCTATCCACGTTGAAGAGTTCGAGCTTGAAGTTCGTGATACCAAACGTGGTGAGGAAGAATTGACACCGGATATTCCGAACGTATCGGAAGAAGCTACCAAAGACCTCGACGAAGACGGTATCATCCGTATCGGCGCCGAGGTTAAGGAAGGCGACATCCTGATCGGTAAGATCACCCCGAAAGGCGAATCTGACCCTTCACCGGAAGAGAAACTGCTTCGCGCGATCTTCGGCGATAAGGCCGGCGACGTAAAGGATGCCTCGTTGAAAACTCCGCCGTCCATCAGCGGCGTGGTTATCGACACCAAGCTGTTCTCACGTGCTAAGAAAACTTCAAAAGCTGAAGAAAAGGCACAACTGGATAAGCTGGATGTTAAGCACGAAAAGGCGATGAAGGATTTGAAGAACATCCTGATCGATAAACTGTTCGAGATCGTGAATGGTAAAACTTCCCAGGGCGTTTACAACGTTTATAAAGAGCTACTGGTTCCGAAGGGTGTTAAATTCACCCAAAAGATACTCGTTGAGCTGAACTACGAGAACGTTAACCCGACGAAGTGGACCACTGACGATGATAAAAACGATCTGATCAAGATCCTGTTGCACAACTACGGCATCAAGGTTAATGAGGAGCTTGGCGCTTACCGCCGCGATAAATTCGCGATCAGCGTTGGTGACGAGTTGCCTTCAGGCATAGTGCAAATGGCCAAAGTTTATATCGCCAAGAAGCGTAAGCTGAAGGTGGGTGATAAAATGGCCGGCCGCCATGGTAACAAAGGTATTGTTGCCCGCATCGTACGCGATGAGGATATGCCGTTCCTGGACGATGGAACACCTGTTGACATCGTTCTTAACCCGCTGGGCGTACCGTCGCGTATGAACCTGGGCCAGATATACGAAACCGTATTAGGCTGGGCCGGTAAAGAGCTTGGTGTTAAGTTCGCTACCCCGATCTTCGATGGTGCGAGCCACAGCGAAGTGGAAGAGTGGATCAAGAAGGCCGGCTTACCTGAATCGGGCCGTACCTACCTGTTCAACGGTTTGACGGGCGAGCGTTTCGACCAGCCGACTACAGTAGGTGTGATCTATATGCTGAAACTGGGCCACATGGTTGACGATAAGATGCACGCCCGCTCAATAGGTCCTTACTCGCTAATTACACAGCAGCCGCTGGGTGGTAAAGCACAGTTCGGTGGTCAGCGTTTTGGTGAGATGGAGGTTTGGGCGCTCGAAGCATTCGGTGCATCCAACATCCTGCAGGAAATATTGACCGTTAAATCGGACGATGTTATCGGCCGCGCCAAAACCTACGAAGCTATCGTTAAAGGCGAAAACCTGCCGACACCTTCTGTTCCTGAATCATTCAATGTATTGGTTCATGAATTAAGGGGCTTAGGTTTGGATATCACGCTTGAATAATTATTGAATTATTGAGGGATTGAATTATTGAATTATCCAATCCCTCAATCAATAATTCAGTAAATCAATCCTTCAATAATTAAAAACAAAGGAGACTATGTCTTACAAAAAGGATAATAAAATCAAAAGTAACTTCACCTCGATCACCATCAGCCTGGCTTCGCCTGAATCCATCCTGGAGCGTTCGAGCGGCGAGGTTTTAAAGCCGGAAACCATCAACTACAGGACTTACAAGCCTGAGCGCGATGGTTTGTTCTGCGAGCGTATTTTCGGTCCTGTTAAAGATTACGAGTGCCATTGCGGCAAGTACAAGCGTATCCGTTACAAGGGTATCGTGTGCGACCGCTGCGGTGTGGAAGTTACCGAGAAGAAAGTGCGCCGCGAGCGTATGGGACACATTAACCTGGTTGTGCCGGTTGCCCATATCTGGTATTTCCGTTCATTGCCTAACAAGATCGGTTACCTGCTCGGCCTGCCTACCAAAAAGCTGGATTTGATCATTTACTACGAAAGGTACGTTGTTATTCAGCCCGGTATTAAGGAATCCGATGGTATATCGCAAATGGATTTCCTTACAGAGGAAGAATACCTGGATGTATTGGATACGCTGCCTAAGGAAAATCAATATCTTGATGATAAAGATCCGCAGAAATTTGTGGCCAAAATGGGTGCGGAAGCGCTTGAAGAGCTGCTGAAACGTATCGACCTGGATCAATTATCCTATAATCTTCGTCATCAGGCAGCAAACGAAACTTCGCAACAGCGTAAGAATGAGGCCTTGAAGCGCCTGCAGGTTGTAGAAGCTTTCCGTGATGCAAAATCAAGAATAGAGAATAACCCTGAATGGATGATCGTAAAGATCGTTCCGGTTATCCCGCCTGAACTGCGCCCGCTTGTGCCATTGGAAGGCGGCCGTTTTGCTACGTCGGATCTGAACGACCTTTACCGTCGTGTTATCATCCGTAACAACCGTTTGAAGAGACTGATCGAGATAAAAGCGCCGGAGGTGATCTTACGTAACGAAAAACGTATGCTCCAGGAAGCTGTCGACTCGCTGTTCGATAACTCGCGTAAGGTGAATGCGGTGAAAACCGAAGGTAACCGTGCGCTGAAATCGCTTTCAGATATCCTGAAAGGCAAACAGGGCCGTTTCCGCCAGAATCTGCTGGGTAAACGTGTCGATTATTCGGCCCGTTCGGTAATTGTCGTTGGTCCCAACCTGAAACTGCACGAATGCGGTTTGCCGAAAGATATGGCAGCCGAACTGTTCAAACCGTTCATCATCCGCAAGATGATCGAGCGCGGGGTAGTAAAAACGGTAAAATCAGCCAAAAAGATCGTCGACCGCAAGGACCCGATCGTTTGGGATATATTGGAAAACGTATTAAAAGGTCACCCCGTGTTGCTAAACCGTGCACCTACGCTGCACAGGTTGGGTATCCAGGCTTTCCAGCCTAAGCTGGTTGAAGGTAAGGCTATCCAGCTGCACCCGCTGACCTGTACTGCGTTCAACGCTGACTTTGACGGTGACCAGATGGCCGTGCACGTACCGCTTGGTAATGCCGCTATCCTGGAAGCCCAGATATTGATGCTGGCTTCGCATAATATTTTGAACCCGGCTAACGGTACACCGATCACCGTTCCTTCTCAGGACATGGTGCTTGGTTTGTATTACATTACCAAAGGCCGCAAAACCGATGCGCAGCGTGTGGTAAAGGGCGAAGGCCTGAGCTTTTATTCTGCCGAGGAGGTGATCATCGCATTCAACGAGAAAAGAGTTGACCTCCACGCTTTCATCAAGGTAAAAGCCAACGTTAAAGAGCGCGATGGCAGGATTGTTAACAAGCTGATCGATACTACTGTAGGCCGGGTGCTGTTCAACCAGCATGTGCCTGAAGAAGTGGGCTTCATTAACGAGCTGCTAACCAAGAAATCGCTTCGCGATATTATCGGCGAGGTAGTGAAAGTAACCGGTATGGCGCGCGCGGCCCAGTTCCTTGACGACATTAAGGAATTAGGTTTCCAGATGGCGTTCCAGGGTGGTTTGTCGTTCAACCTGAAAGACCTGAACATTCCGGCTCAGAAGGTTGACCTTATCGAGCAGGCTTCGAAAGAAGTTGAAGAAGTAATGAACAACTATAACATGGGTTTCATTACCAACAACGAGCGTTACAACCAGATCATCGACATCTGGACCCGCATCAACAACCGTTTGACCGCAAACGTGATGGAGATATTGTCGACCGACAACCAGGGTTTCAACTCGGTGTACATGATGCTTGATTCGGGCGCCCGTGGTTCGAAAGAGCAGATTCGCCAGCTGGCAGGTATGCGCGGTTTGATGGCCAAACCTCAGAAATCAGGTTCGGGCGGTGAAATCATCGAGAACCCGATCCTTTCGAACTTTAAGGAAGGTCTGTCGGTATTGGAATACTTCATCTCGACCCACGGTGCCCGTAAAGGTTTGGCCGACACGGCGCTGAAAACAGCCGATGCAGGCTACCTGACTCGTCGTTTGCACGACGTTGCACAGGATATGATCGTTGGCGATGTTGACTGCGGTACGCTGAGAGGTATATACACTACGGCGCTGAAAGACAACGAGGATATTGTTGAGCCGTTGTTCGACCGTATTTTGGGCCGTACATCGCTTGAAGACGTACATGATCCTATCACCGGCGAATTACTGGTGTCGGCAGGGCAGGATATTGACGAAGAAATAGGTAAGAAAATAGAAAACTCACCACTGGAAGGTATCGAGATCCGTTCGGTACTGACCTGCGAAAGCAAACGCGGTGTGTGCGCATTGTGCTACGGCCGTAATCTTGCAAGCGGTAAACGCGTGCAGATAGGTGAGGCAGTTGGCGTGATCGCCGCACAATCGATCGGTGAGCCGGGTACCCAGCTTACGCTGCGTACCTTCCACGTGGGTGGTACCGCATCGAACATCGCTGCTGAATCGCAGATCAATGCACGTTTTGACGGTACCATCGAATTTGAGAACGTTCGTACGGTACCTTTTGAAACAGAGGAAGGTGCAGTTGAGGTGGTACTTGGCCGTTCGGGCGAGTTCCGTATCATCGAGCCGGGCAGCAACAAGGTGATCATGACCAACAATATCCCATACGGCTCGTACCTGTATGTAAAGGATGGCAGCAAGATCACCAAGGGTGAGCGTATCTGTTCATGGGACCCTTACAATGCCGTGATCATTTCCGAATTTTCGGGTAATGCGCAGTTCGAGGCTGTACTGGAAGGTATCACGTTCCGTGAAGAATCGGATGAGCAAACCGGTCACCGCGAAAAAGTGATCATCGATACGCGCGACAAAACTAAGAACCCGGTTATCCAGATTGTCGACAACAAAGGCAACCTTATCAAAGGATACAACATCCCGGTAGGGGCGCACATTGCTGTAGATGAAGGAGATAAGATCAAGACCGGTGAGGTTATCGCAAAGATTCCGCGTTCAACAGGTAAAACCCGCGACATCACCGGTGGTCTGCCGCGTGTAACCGAGTTGTTCGAAGCCCGTAACCCGTCAAACCCGGCTGTTGTAACCGAAATTGACGGTGTGGTAACGCTTGGCGGTGTTAAACGTGGTAACCGCGAGATCACCATCGAGTCGAAAGACGGACAAATAAAGAAATACCTCGTGCCGCTGTCGAAGCACATCCTGGTACAGGATAACGACTTTGTGAAGGCTGGTATGCCTTTGTCCGATGGCTCAATATCGCCTGCCGACATCCTGGCTATTAAAGGCCCGGCCGCGGTACAGGAATACCTGGTAAATGGTATACAGGAAGTGTACCGTTTGCAGGGTGTGAAGATCAACGATAAACACTTCGAAGTTATTGTTCACCAGATGATGCAGAAAGTGCAGATCGAAGACGCCGGCGATACCCGCTTCCTTGAAAAAGAGGCAGTGGATAGCTGGGACTTCATGATGGAGAACGACGAAATATTTGATAAGAAGGTTGTTGTTGAGGCTGGCGATTCGACCACCCTGAAACCTGGTCAGATCGTTTCTGTAAGAAGGCTCCGCGACGAGAATTCGGTACTGAAGCGTAAGGACATGAAGCTGGTTGAAGTAAGGGACGCTATCCCGGCAACTTCCAGCCCGCTGCTGCAGGGTATCACCCGCGCATCGTTGGGCACCAAGTCGTTCATTTCGGCCGCATCGTTCCAGGAAACTACCAAAGTACTGAACGAAGCAGCTATCGCAGGCAAGAAGGACCATATGCTCGGACTGAAAGAGAATGTGATCGTAGGGCACCTTATTCCTTCGGGAACAGGTATGCGCCAGTACGAGAACATCCGCGTAGGTTCGCAGGAAGAGTTCGACCGCCTGATGGCTTCAAAAACCGAGGAAATTGAAGCTTAATCAAATAATTTAAATAATTTTGTAAAGCCTTCTATGTAAATGGAAGGCTTTACTATTTTCGTGCTATGGAAGAACAAAATGAAAATCAGCTGAATATCGAACTTTCCGAAGAGATAGCGGAAGGTGTTTATTCAAACCTGGCCATTATCACTCATTCCAATACAGAGTTTGTGCTTGATTTTATTCGCGTTATGCCCGGTGTGCCAAAGGCGAAAGTGAAATCGAGGATCGTGCTGACACCTGAACATGCAAAACGATTACTGACGGCGATACAGGACAACATTGAGAAGTTCGAATCCGTAAACGGCCGGATAAAATCACAACCTGAACAAAGCGGCTTCCCGATGAATTTCGGCGGAACGATGGGGCAGGCGTAGCGGAAGTCGGAAGTCGGAAGTCGGAAGTCGGAAGTCGGAAGTCGGAAGTCGGAAGTCGGAAGTCGGAAGTCGGAAGTCGGGAAAAAATAGGGATCATAAAATTACATAATCAGAATTTAAAGCTTATTGCTATCAATGGAAAAAGACGCCAAAGTATACATTGCAGGCCATCGGGGCATGGTGGGTTCGGCCATATACCGCAAACTGCAAAAAGAAGGTTTTTCAAATATTGTTACCCGTACGTCGTCTGAGCTCGACCTGCGGAACCAGGCCGATGTTGCCGGTTTTTTTGCTAAGGAAAAGCCTGATTATGTATTTCTTGCGGCAGCAAAGGTTGGCGGCATTGTGGCCAATAATACGTATCGCGCCGAATTCCTGTATGATAACCTCCAGATCCAAAACAACATCATTAATTCCTCATACCTTAGTGGGGTAAAAAAGCTAATGTTCCTCGGATCGAGCTGTATCTATCCTAAAATGGCGCCGCAACCGTTAAAAGAGGAATACTTGCTTACCGGCTTGCTCGAGCCGACCAATGAGCCTTATGCCATTGCTAAAATAGCCGGCATAAAAATGTGCGATGCTTATCGCGCTCAATATGGCTGTAATTATATTTCGGTAATGCCCACCAACCTGTACGGTTATAACGATAATTACCACCCGGAAAATTCACACGTGCTGCCTGCGCTGATACGCCGCTTTCATGAAGCCAAGGTGCAAAACCTGGCTGATGTGACCATTTGGGGTACAGGTTCGCCTAAGCGGGAATTCCTTTTTGCCGATGATCTGGCAGAGGCCTGTTATTACCTGATGCAAAACTACAATGAAGAAGGTTTGGTGAACATCGGCACGGGGGAAGATATTTCGATAAAGGATCTGGCATTGCTGATCAAAGACATTATTGGCTACCAGGGCGAAATAAAATTTGATACTTCACGCCCCGACGGTACGCCCCGTAAGCTGATGGATGTTACCAAACTGCACAGCAAAGGCTGGAAGCATACGGTGGAACTGCCGGAAGGTATAAAAATGGCTTACGAAGACTTCCTGTCGCACAAGGCTAAGGGAGTATAACACGGTATTTTCTTATGAAGATTTATCCTACGCCCATCGAGGGCTGCATAGTAATTGAACCTGCTTTTTTCAAAGACGAACGCGGCTTTTTTTTTGAGAGCTACAACCAGCGGAAA
Source organism: Mucilaginibacter sp. (assembly GCA_035547095.1). Lineage (GTDB taxonomy): Bacteria > Bacteroidota > Bacteroidia > Sphingobacteriales > Sphingobacteriaceae > Mucilaginibacter. The sequence continues at coordinate 15,246 of DASZVE010000067.1, read as the reverse complement.
TTTGAGGAGATGACGGGACATACAACGCCATTTGTGCAGGACAATCAATCATGGTCAAAAAAAGGCGTCCTTCGGGGATTGCATATGCAAAAAGGCTCTTCGGCGCAAACCAAACTGGTACGTGTGCTGAAAGGCGAAGTGCTGGATGTGGCTGTCGACCTGCGGCCAAGCTCAAAAACCTTCGGGCAACATCATAGCGTAAGGCTTTCAGAAGAAAATTTCCTGCAATTCTTAATTCCCCGCGGATTTGCGCACGGTTTTGTCGTATTGAGTGATGGGGCGATGTTCCAGTATAAATGTGATAACTATTACGACAGGGATGCTGAGCTGGGCGTCAACTACGCCGATCCGGAGCTGGCGATAGACTGGCTATTTCCGCATGATCAACTCATAGTAGCAGACAAAGACCTTGAGCTACCTAATCTTGACGCTATTATGGATAAATTATAAATTAGGCTAATGGATAATATCGTAGTTTTTGGCGCATCGGGTCAATTAGGGCAATGTTTGAAAGAAATTGCTGCAAAAAAGAAGGTCGCTAATATTTTTTTCCCCGCTGAAAGCGAAGCTGATATTTTAAATACCAATGCACTAAAAGGAATTTTTGAAACCTATAAACCGTCTTACTGCATTAATTGCGCGGCTTATACCGCAGTCGATAAAGCGGAAGATGATATCGCGAAAGCCAGGGCGATTAATAAAACTGGCGTTGAAAATATCGCAAATCTTTGCCTGGCGTACGGTTCAATATTAATTCACACTTCGACTGACTTTGTTTTTAAAGGCGACAAACCAACGCCGCTTACAGAGGAAGATGTTGCAGATCCTATTAATGTTTACGGACTGACGAAATTGGAGGGTGAACAGGCTGTAGTTAATATTCTTAAAAAATATTACATTATTCGCACCAGTTGGCTTTATTCAGAACATGGAAACAACTTTGTAAAAACCATGCTCAGGCTTGGCGCTGAACGAGATGAGTTGGGGATTGTTGCCGACCAGGTTGGCACGCCCACGTACGCCATGGATCTTGCGGGATGTATTTTAGACATCATGTCAAGCAGCAAACAGGCGTACGGTATTTATCATTACAGCAACGAAGGTGTTTCATCGTGGTATGATTTTGCTAAAGCTATTTTCGATATTTCTGAAACTAAGACAAAAACACGACCGCTCCGGACATCCGAATATCCAACCCGCGCTGTGCGGCCGGCTTATTCTGTGATGGATAAGTCTAAAATAAAGCTCACGTTCGGCCTGGATATCCCATATTGGCGGGACAGTTTGATAACTTGCATCGGTAAACTTAAACAGTAATGAAAGGAATAATTTTAGCAGGCGGATCAGGCAGCCGGCTTTTCCCGATCACTAAGGCCATCAGCAAACAACTGATGCCGATATATGATAAGCCGATGATCTATTATCCACTTTCGGTGCTGATGATGGCCGACATCCGCGAGATACTGATCATTACTACACCCGAGGATAATGACAGCTTCAAACGTTTGCTCGGAGATGGCCACGAGCTCGGCTGTCATTTCGAATATGCCATACAACAGGTCCCCAATGGTTTGGCGCAGGCGTTTGTCATAGGCGAACAATTTGTGGGGCATGATAAGGTCGCTCTTATTCTTGGGGATAATATCTTTTACGGTACAGGGCTCGACGCGCTGGTACATAGCTTTAACGACGTGGATGGCGCGGCTATTTTTGCCTACAGGGTTTCTGACCCCGAACGTTACGGAGTGGTTGAGTTTGACGAAAAATATAATGCTATATCCATTGAAGAAAAACCGTTAAAACCCAAATCTTCATACGCAGTTCCGGGTTTGTATTTTTATGATAACGAGGTAATTCGCATAGCGAAAAGCATACTGCCTTCGCCGCGGGGCGAGTACGAGATCACTGATGTAAATAAAGCGTATTTAGAAGCAAAAAGACTTCATGTAGGGGTAATGGACCGTGGCACCGCCTGGCTGGACACCGGTACGTTTGACTCTCTCAGCGACGCCAGTGAGTTTGTGCGGGTTATTGAAAAACGCCAGGATACGAAGATCGGATGTATAGAAGAGGTGGCTTATCGTCACGGGTTTATAGAAGCTGTGCAGTTGAATTTGCTTGCCGACAGGTACATTAAAAGCGGGTATGGTATGTACCTGAAGAGTTTACTTCAATAGTGCAGTTTTCGCAAGCATGTTTTTCAATAGCTGCGGGTCATCAGCCGCTATCCAGTGAATCTGGTTATCCTTTCTAAACCATGTTAACTGCCTTTTAGCAAATCGGCGTGTATTTTGTTTGATCATGCTGATAGCGGTATCCAGGTCTGTTTTGCCGTCAAAGTAATCGAACAACTCACTGTATCCAACCGTATTTAATGCATTCAGATGCCGGTATGGGTATAATAGTCTGGCCTCGTCTATCAAACCCGCGGTTATCATATCGTCTACCCTCTTGTTAATGCGTTCGTACAAAACTTCCCTCGGCAAATTCAAACCGATTTTAACACAAGCGAAGGCCCTTTTTATGGCCTCAGCTTTTCTAAAGGACGAAAAGGGCTTCCCGGTGCTTTCAAAAACTTCCAGCGCCCTTATTAGCCGCTGCGGATTGTTCAGGTCGACCTGCTTGTAATAAGCCGGGTCGCAGGCTTTTAGTTTTTTCTGCAGCCAGGCTATGCCGTTCTGTTCGAATCCATTATTAAGTGCCGCCCTGATTTCGGGAGGTGATGAAGGAAGGTTGTCAAAGCCCTTACAAATAGCATCGATATAAAGCCCTGATCCCCCAACCATGATCGCAGTGTCGTGCCTCTTGAATACATCGTCAAGTACCGCAAGGCCCGCTTTTTCAAAATCACCGACAGAAAAATTTTCCGTAATAGAATGCGAATCGATGAAATGGTGTTTCGCCTGGCTTAGTTCTTCCCGGGTTGGTTTGGCCGTACCAATACTCATTTTGCGGTAAAATTGTCTCGAATCGGACGAAATGATCTCGGTATTTAACTGCTTAGCCAGTTGGATAGCTGCCGCCGTTTTGCCAACGGCTGTTGGTCCGGCTATGACGATAAGTGTTTTTCCGGGCTGCATAGCCTTGAGTGGTCAATGCCGCGATAGCGGACTAATAATCATCATGTCCCTGCGAATGCCCCTCGTCCTCAAATCCTTCATTGTCGGAAAACTCGCTGCCGAACTCGTCTTCTTCCTCTTCATCGCCTCCGCTTATGATATCGTCATGATCTTCGCCGCCTTCTTCGTCAACTACTTCGGAAAAACCTTCAGACGCATCCTCTTCAGAATATTCCATTTCGTTAAGGAAATCAAACTCTTCGCTCGTTGGGGGAAGGGCTGTGGGATTAAACACATTACCGAATTGTTTGGGCGGTTCGCCGACTGATTTTACGACAGCAGGATAAACCGTATTAGGATTTTCTTCGAGTATTATCTTTAGTAACTCGATATGGAAATCAAACGGGCGGTCAAAGTTGGAAGTGTAATAAAACTTTTGATGAGGGTCGTCGATACGGCTGCTTAATTTTATTTTATCCATTAGCGCTACGCCGCGGTCGATCCTTCTTTGGTTGGGCAGATAAGTTATCTCCTCGCCTTTAATCCATTGGTCGTTGCTAACATAGAACGAAGAAGAGAACTCGCAGTTATACCCAATAGATTGGTGAATAGCGCGGTGGAGATCCTCGAATGTCTGGCCGGATCTGATATCAATTTCCCTGACAACATCGTCATAATCTTCAAATGAAACCCTGAATCGGTATAGTGCCATGGTGTTATAATGGTAGGTATTTTTGCAAAATTAATGTTTTATAATTTAAATATTGTTCGCCACAACTTTCAAGCCAATTTCGGCGCCTTTGCGAATTGTAAAATCAAGGGCAGCCTCGCGCGAATTGGGTATCTCGCCCTCCAGTATCGCTTCGCGGATCTGGTTTTTGATTATTCCTACTTCACGGCCTTCATTGATTCCAAAAAGCTGCATAATGTCAAATCCGGTTACAGGCGGCTGCCAGTTGCGAACGCGGTCGCGTTCTTCAACATCCTTCAATTTCTGTTGTACATGCTCAAAATTCTGACGGTATTTTTTTATTTTATATTCGTTTTTGGTCGTAATGTCTGCTTTGCACAACAGCATAAGCGGCTCGATGTCGTCACCGGCGTCATAGAGCAGTCTCCGTACCGCCGAGTCGGTAACGATTTCCTGTGCAAGTACAATAGGCCGCAGGTGCAGTTGTACCATTTTCTGCACAAATTTCATTTTTTCGTTCAGTGGCAGCTTTAATGCGGTGAATATTTTAGGTACCATCCGGGCGCCCTTGTCTTCGTGCCCGTGAAAGGTCCATCCATGGCCCGGTTCGAAGCGTTTGGTCATTGGCTTGGCTATGTCATGTAAAATAGCCGCCCAGCGCAACCAAAGGTCGTCGCTCGTTTCGGATACGTTATCCAATACTTGCAGGGTGTGATAAAAATTGTCCTTATGGCCTTTGCCATCGATATATTCCACTCCGTGCAGGTTATTCATTAGCGGAAATATTTTTTTCAGCAAGCCTGTATCGAATAGATATTTGAACCCGGTGGAAGGCTTTGGCGCGAGAATAATTTTGTTCAGCTCATCTGTAATGCGTTCTTGCGAAATGATTGCGATACGTTCGGCATTTTGTTTTATGGCTTCCAAAGCGGCCTCGTCGATAGCGAAGCCGAGCTGGGATGCGAATCGTATGGCACGCATCATACGCAATGGATCGTCGGAAAACGTCTCAGCGGGGTCGAGGGGTGTCTTAATTAATTTATGCTCAAGGTCGTGCAGGCCATTAAACGGGTCAAGCAACTCGCCGAATTGCGAACGGTGAAGTGCTATAGCCAGCGCATTGATCGTAAAGTCGCGTCGTTTCTGGTCATCTGCCAGTGTGCCGCTCTCAACGATGGGTTTCCTCGAATGAGACCGGTATGATTCTTTGCGGGCGCCGACAAACTCAACTTCTGCATCATGATATTTGAGCATAGCCGTGCCAAAGTTTTTAAAAACAGAAAGTTTTACATGAAGCTTTTTCGCCACCTTTTCAGCGAAGGTGATGCCGTCGCCAATAATAACGATATCGATGTCTTTTGACGGCCGCTTCAACAACAGGTCTCTTACAAAGCCGCCGATGACATAAGCCTGAACATTTTGCTCATCGGCAATGACCGAAACCAGCGAGAATAACGGATGTTGCAGGTGTTGCTTCATTTAAGGGAGTATGCGGATTAAAAAACCAAGTACAAAAATCGTAAATACAGCAGGGAAAATCATAAATAAATTACCGACGCAGGAACTCAAATGTGCCATTAGGCTGCAGCCGTATAATTGTCGAGGGCTTTTTAGGCTGGGTGTCGTGCTGTTCAAGGCCGACAACGTAATCAACTCCATCTATAATCTCCTGGTCGACCTGCGCAAAAAACTGCGGCGATGGCCTGCCGCTAATATTTGCCGAGGTCGATACCAGCGGTTTGCGGAGCCGTTGTATCAGCTGCTGGCAAAAATTGTGCTTCGCTATCCTGATACCGATACTTCCATCAGCACTTATTATCGCTGGAGACAGGTTTTTAGCTCCTGGCATTACCAAGGTCAACGGGTTTTCGGCATATTCTATCAGATCATAAGCAACGGCAGGTACATCACTGATGTAACTTTCCAGTTTATTCTCAGTGTCCAGTAATATAATCATGCTTTTCGCTTCGTCGCGCTGTTTAAGGGCATATATTTTTTTTATAGCGTCGGTGTTGGTTGCATCACAGCCAATACCCCATATTGTGTCGGTAGGATAAAGGATGATGCCGCCCGCCTGTACGACTTTTAATGCGTTTTCTATTTCGTCCCTAAGCATATTCTAAATATAATTTTAGCGCGTTTATGATCCTCAATTCATCCAGCAATTCCATACACCTGGGTACGCCGTATAGTTTGCAGGTATTCCTTACACAAGGCTCACATTCCAGCTTGCCTGCCCTGATGACGGTTAACAGATTTTTATTGTAAGGCGCAGTATTCGACTCATCACCCGCCCCAAATAATACAATGGTAGGAACACCAAGGCTGTTGGCCAGGTGTGCCGGGCCCGAGTCTGTGGTTAAAACAGCTTCGGCCAAGGCCATATAATCGACTAATTGTGACAAATTAGTTTTTCCGGCAAAATTAACGATCCGTTTATTATCAGTGGGGGTTACCAGGCTATCAATAAAATTCTTCTCTTTTGAAGAACCGATCAGCCCGAATTGCAGGTCGGGAAATGTTTTGCATAATATGTCGAGCAGCTGCCTGGCTTTGTCCGCCGGCATCCGCCTGGAAACTGCCTCGGAATTAAAATTGACTAATACGAGCCTGTTTTTAGACTTCTTTTCATGGGCGATCTCTACTTTTCTTTCCGCGATGGATTGCCCGGTAAATTGTTCGAGCAAGGCGACATATTCATCTACACGGTGTCGACCCGGTTGTTTTTTGTAGCTGTGAGTAAGCAAAAACGAACGGCCTTCTTTAGCATAGCCAATTCTTTTTTTTGCTCTTGTCGCCCAACCCATTACAGCCGATGAGATCGAATCCGGCAGGCAAAAAAAAAGGTCATATTTTTCTGAACATAATTTTTTGCCAAAGCGGAAAACTCCGGAGAGACCTTTATACTCCTGTTTAGCAAACGGGTGTATGGTGACGCCGGGTATAAGACCCGCTATATCGCTGAGTTCCTTTCTGACGATCACATCGACCTGTGCATCCGACTAAAGTTGCCTAACAGCATTAATGAATGCGGTGCTCATTACCACATCGCCAAGCCAGTTAGGAAGCCTTATGAGGATCTTCATTTAAGGAGATATGAGATGTGAGACGTGAGATATGAGACTGATTTTTGTAGCGGGTAGATTGATACAAATCTCAAATCTCATATCTCAAATCTAATATCTAAACAGCTACATTGTTATCCCTCAACGCATCATTTAACGAGGTTTTTTTATCTGTCGACTCCTTACGTTTACCGATAATAAGCGCGCAAGGTACCTGGTATTCGCCGGCCGGGAACTTTTTGGTGTAGGAGCCGGGTATTACCACCGATCTTTCAGGAACAATGCCTTTGTATTCAACGGGCGTTTCGCCGGTGACGTCGATGATCTTAGTCGATGCCGTTAAAACGACGTTTGCCCCAAGTACAACCTCTCTTTCAAGATGGACGCCCTCGACGACGATTGCGCGTGATCCCAGGAAGCAATTATCTTCAATGATCACAGGCGATGCCTGCACCGGTTCCAGCACCCCGCCTATTCCTACTCCTCCGCTCAGGTGGCAATGTTTACCGACCTGCGCGCACGAGCCTACGGTGGCCCATGTATCAACCATAGTGCCTTCGTCCACATAGGCGCCTATATTGACATAAGACGGCATCAGTATAACGCCTTTGGCCAAATAAGCGCCGTAACGGGCCACAGCGTGCGGCACTACCCGAACGCCGTTCTTTTTGTAGTCGGTTTTGAGCTTCATTTTGTCGTGAAAGACAAACGGACCTACCTCAATTTCCTTCATTTGTCTGATGGGAAAATATAGTATTACGGCCTTTTTTACCCATTCATGCGTGTGCCAGCGGTGCCCGATAGGCTCGGCGACACGCAGTTCGCCTTTATCCAGACTTTGTATTACGGTTTCAATTGCGGTGGTATAATCGTGGTTACCCAGAAGTATACGGTCTTCCCACGCATCTTCGATCAGTTTTTTCAGACTTTGCACGGTAAATAAACTTTTGACAAATTAAAGAAATTTAGAGGAATTTTGTTTGAATTTGCACGATCTCCAGAATAGAACGTTATTAATGAGTAATTTAATTCAGTATTAAATGCCAGGGCAAGAGAAATTGAGAATCGACAAGTACCTGTGGGCCATACGTTTGTTTAAAACACGGACGTTGGCCACCGAGGCCTGCAAGGCAGGTAAAATTAAGCTCGACGGACAGAATATTAAGCCATCACATGAAGTTAAGGTAGGGGAGTTGTACATGGTGTCCAGGGGTATCGAACGCAAAGTGATCAGGGTTACCGGCTTACTCGAAAACCGTATGGATGCCAAGTCTGTTGTAAATTTTTTTATCGATGAAACACCAGCGGAGCAAACAATTCAGTTCAAAACGATGTTTCATGCTCCTGTGCTTAAACGCGAACGCGGAGCAGGACGGCCTACAAAAAGGGAGCGCAGGGACATCGATGAATTAAGGACAGGTTTTTTTAAGGATGACGAGTAGAGGCGGATGCAAGCTATTGCATGTCAGAACATATCCCAGGGCTTTTTGAGATTAATATCAATGAACGTTCTTTTGCTTCAGCTTAGCGAAGGCTAAAACAATTCTTTTATTCAATAAAAAAGTATATTTTTGACGCAAAATGCCTATTGAAAAACAGTTTTATATCCCCCAATTGTTTGCTATGAAAAAAAATATCTGCCTGTATATTTTTTTGACGTGTACGTACTCATTACTATTCACATCGTGTGTAAACCAAAAACAAATAGCATATTTTCAAAAAGGACCAGGCCAGCCCGATACGATAGCTATAGCGAAAGCTTATGTGCCTAAGATTCAGCCTGGAGATATACTTTCTATCCCGGTAGGATCGCTGAATCCAATGGCAAGCAGTTTCTTTAATCCGTTCTCAACAATGCCGGTTCCGAGTGATGGCGCTAATGTGCCCACAAATTCGGCCTCGGGAGCTTCTGCATCTGGAGTCGGCGGCACTACCTTGGTACAGTCTGCTGCTCCGGGATTTTTAGTTGATGCGTCCGGTAATATTGAATTTCCTTTGCTTGGGTCGGTAAAAGTTGCGGGATTAACCACAATTGAGGCCAGAGATCTTATAAAAGGAAAACTGAAACTATACCTTAAAGAACCAACGGTTAATGTTCGGTTTCTTAATTACAAGATATCAGTGCTGGGTGAGGTTCTCCATCCTTCAGTTTACGTAATACCAAACGAAAGCATTACTTTGCCTGAAGCATTAAGTCTGGCCGGTGATATGACGATTTTTGGCCGGCGCGACAATGTCCTGGTCATCCGCGATGAAGACGGCAAAAAAGTTTTTGGCCGAATAGATCTAACTACCCGCGATGTTTATAATTCGCCCTTCTACTATCTTCACGCCAATGATGTAGTATATGTTGAACCAAGCAGGGGCCGAATTGCGCAAACAGACAAAATATACCAAATATTGCCTATAGTATTGAGTGCGTTGTCATTTATCGCAATTATAGTGGTCTACACTAAAAAATAAAGAAATAATTATTCTAAATATTGAACTCGTATGAACGAAGAAATGGCTGATCTTCAGGAATCAACCAATGAATTGCCTGACTTAAGAGAAACTGTATTTGTTTATCTAAGGCATTGGCGGTGGTTTGTTTTTTCGGCTATCCTATGTTTGCTACTTGGTTACGTTTATGTTAAGTTAACTACTCCGCTCTATAAAATAGAAACTGATCTGCTTATTAAAGATAATAAAGCAGGCGGGGGTAGCCAGAATGATCTGCTTAAGGATCTGGATTTATTTACCTCTGACAAAATCATAGATAATGAGATCCAGATATTGAAATCCGAAACAATAGTAGAAAAAGTCGTTAAAGCACTTCACCTGGAGACTTCATATTTTAGTACCACGGGTGTAAGGAAAAGGCAACAATACGGTAACGTGCCTTTTGAAGCCGACTTGTTAAAACCGTCGTCTAGCGCAGCGTACGAAATGACGCTTACAATTAGGATGCTAAACGCAAATGAAGCCGAAATTAACGGTAGGCGGGTGCCTGTAGATATTCCCGTTAAGACGGAGGCAGGACTGGTCCGGATTATTCCCAAGCCTATATCAGATGGCAGCACAAATGAACCTTTGAATGTTAAGTTTAATGATATCGATGATGTAATACAGCAATACGACGATAATTTAAAAGTCGACGCCGCAAGCAAACAAGCTACCGTTTTGATTATTACCCTGGAAGACGCGATTCCGCAGCGGGGCATAGATTTTTTGAACAAGTTGGTAGAGGAATATAATCGTGCTGCACTGGACGATAAAAATAAAGTTACTTCCAAGACCCTATCATTTATTGATGATCGATTGAATAAATTGGTCGATCAGCTTGGTTCTTCAGAAACAAATGTTGAAAAATATAAATCGAGTAAGGGTATAGCGAATATCAGTTCACAGGCTCAAATACTATTGCAAGGCGTCGGTAATAACGACATCGAACTTAATAAGGTCACTATTCAACTTGAAGTGTTGCAGAATCTCGAAAATTATCTGCAAAAGGACAATGACCAACCATCCGCTTTACCTTCGATGCTTGGCATAGACGATCCAACGCTGCTTGGCCTCGTGCAGCAGTTAGGCGAAACTCAGCAGAGACGTGTGGCATTGCTTCAGACAGTTCCCGAAACTAACCCTTTGGTTAGTTCATACACCGATCAAATCAAAGGTTTGAAACAGGCGATAGATGCATCTGTTCAAAATCTTAAAAGAGGACTGGAAACTACCAAGCAACAGTTAACGGCAAAGAATACTAATTTTGAGAGTACGATCAGATCGGTCCCTGCGCAAGAAAGGGGCTTGCTTGATGTAATGAGGCAGCAACATTTGAAAGATACCTTATATATGTATCTGCTTCAAAAAAGGGAGGAGACAGCGATGGAACTTGCTTCCGGCGTCGCCGACAGCCGCACCATTGACCAGGCCAGAAGTAGTCGTAAGCCGATAAAACCTGTGAAGCCATTAATATATATGTCGTTTTTGCTGGTGGGGCTGATTATACCTACTTCGGTGATCTACGTAAAAGATAAACTTAATTTTAGAATAAGGCGCCGTCAAGATATCGAAGCTGCTACGGATGCGCCTATTCTTGCCGAAATATCGCATTCAAAAGAACCTGAAACTGAGGGCCTTATTGTTTCAAAGAAGCCGCGCTCAATGGTCGCCGAACAAATCCGGACGTTGAGAACCAACCTGCAATTTATACTGCCGGAATCCGATCAAAAGGTGATACTATTTACTTCAAGCATAAGCGGCGAAGGGAAATCCTTTATTTCGCTTAACCTTGGCGGTAGTATAGCTATGTCGGGTAAGCGGGTAGTAATCCTTGAGTTTGATCTTCGCAAGCCGAAACTGCATGCCGGTTTAAATATTGCCAATGAATTAGGCTTGTCTAACTATCTGATTGGCAAAGTTTCTTATGAGCAGATACTGAAAAAGATAGAGGCACAGGAGAACTATTACATGATCACCAGCGGACCGATCCCGCCTAACCCGGCTGAATTGATTGGAAATGGAAAGCTCGATGATTTGTTAAAAAGGCTTAAAAAAGAATTTGACTACATTATTTTAGACGCCCCACCCGTTGGGCTTGTAACAGATGCGCAGATATTAGGGCATTATGCTGATGTGACGCTGTTTATAGTCAGGCACAATTATACGGCAAAAAGCCTTATTAAATCAATCGATGCATTATACCGCGGCAAGAAATTCAACAAGCTAAACATTATTATAAACTCGATTGATCTTCAGAATGTCTATGGTTATGGTTATGGTTACGGCTATGGCTATGGATACGGCTACGGCTATGGATACTACCAGGAAGATGAAGGCAAAAAGCGTTCCGTTATGAGTAAATGGTTAAAATAATTGACAATGATGATCTCTAAACGAGTGTTTTGAAAGTGGCCGTTAAGGCATTTAAGTTGTTGACGTAGCTCTGATTTATGAGAAGTGTCGATTTCAGAAAAATGAAAATCTGTATAGTTGGATTAGGATACGTGGGATTGCCGTTGGCAATTGTTTTTTCAAAAAAATATAGAGTTGTCGGTTTTGACATTAATGAAGAACGGATCGCGGAACTAAATCGCGGAATAGATCGTACGTTGGAAGTAAGTCCACAGCAGTTAAGAGAAGCTCTTGACGCCGATAGCTTGGACTGTGGATTATATTGCACTGCCGTACAGGATGACATTCGGCAGTGCAACGTCTTCATAGTAGCTATACCCACCCCGGTTGATCGGCATAATCGCCCTGATTTGGAGCCTCTTTTTGAAGCCAGCAGAATGGTGGGTAAGGCGCTCAAGGCCGGCGACATAGTTATTTATGAATCTACGGTTTATCCTGGGGTTACAGAAGATGAATGTGTGCCGATTATCGAGCGATTTTCAGGTTTGAACGCAAACCAAGATTTTTTTACCGGCTATTCGCCCGAAAGAACCAACCCGGGAGACAGGGAATATACGGTTTCAAAGATTTTGAAAATAACTTCTGGCTCTACTCCCGAAGCGGCTAGAATGATAGATGATCTTTATTTGTCAGTCATAGAGGCAGGCACTTACAAAGCGCCCTCCATTAAGGTTGCGGAAGCTGCAAAGGTCATAGAAAACGCACAGCGCGATATTAATATCGCTTTTGTAAACGAATTGGCGAAGATATTCAACCGCATGGGTATTGACACCACTGAGGTTTTGGCGGCGGCCGGCACAAAGTGGAACTTCCTTAATTTCAGACCAGGGCTTGTAGGCGGTCATTGTGTTGGCGTCGATCCCTATTACCTGGCACAGAAAGCCCAGCAGACGGGTTATCATCCCGAGATCATCCTTGCCGGGCGCCGCATCAATGATAGCATCGGCGAATACGTGGCTCATGAGGTAATAAAGCTTATGATCAGAAAGAATATTCAGATAAACGGTGCAAATATTCTGGTCCTCGGCATAACATTTAAAGAAAACTGTGTGGATGTTCGGAATACTAAGGTGATTGATGTTTTAAACACCTTAAAGAGTTACGGCACCGATGTAGTGGTATTTGATCCATGGGCATCTGTTGAAGAGGTTGCACGCGAATATCAATGGGAGTCGGTACGGGAGATCGAAGGCAAAAATATTTTTGACGCTGTTATATTGGCGGTAGCCCACAATGAGTTTAAGCATCTTGATATTAACAGTTTTTGTAAAGCAAACCGGGTGATATATGATGTGAAAGGATTTTTACCAAAAGAATCGATAGATGGAAGACTATAGCAGAAAACTCCCTGAAAGCTCAACGCCATATTGCGGTATAATGCGAATGGTTGTGGTACGAGGAAGTTTTTAGTTACGATAAGTTTTAATAATTACCAAATGGCTGCATCAATTCTTGAATTTCCTAAAATCCTGGACCCAAGGGGTAATCTTACTTTTTTGCAAAATCCTCAGCAGATACCTTTTAAGATCAACCGGATTTTTTGGACATACGACGTACCTGGTGGTGGTATACGGGGCGGTCATGCTTACCAACAGCAGGAAGAGATTATTATAGCGTTAAGCGGCAGCTTTGATGTCGTTTTAACAGACCGCGATGGAAAAGCGGAGAAGATTTCGCTGAACCGCAGTTATTATGGTCTTTATCTTCCAGCGCTGACCTGGAGGCATATGGAAAATTTCTCTACTAATTCGCTGGGGCTGCACATATCGAGTATGGCTTTCACCCATGAAGATTACATAAGAGACTTTGACCAATTCGTAAATTTTAAAATTAATGAATAATCATACGGTTTTTGATTGTGCGCTCATTTATTTGCCCCAAATAGGCGACCGAAATGGCCATATTACGGCCGCAAACAATTTTAAAGAGATTCCTTTTGACGTTAACCGCGTTTTCTTCTTGTATGATATTCCGGGAGGCGAATCAAGAGGCGCTCACGCACATAGGGAATGTCATCAATTTTTAATAGCAGCCAGTGGTGCATTCGAAGTTTTATTAGACGACGGTAAGGTAAAAAGGCAGGTCCAGCTAAACAGACCAACCATCGGGTTACATATACCGCCGGGAATATGGGCTTCTGAGATCAATTTTTCTTCGGGAAGTATTTGCCTTGTGCTGGCATCACATAATTATAATGCCGGCGATTATATCAGGGATTATGACGAATATCTAAATTTTAAGAAATGATACACGCCCTGGCCGATGTTCAGTCGCAAAATATCGGCGATAACACCAATATATGGCAGTTTGTTGTTGTATTAGCCCAGGCACGGATAGGAAGTAATTGCAATATAAACTGCCATGTTTTTATTGAAAATGATGTAAAGATAGGTGATTATGTTACGGTGAAATCCGGCGTGTATTTATGGGATGGAATTGAGATTGAGAATAATGTATTTATTGGTCCTAATGTGACATTTACAAACGACAAAACACCGCGCTCCAAGCAATATCCCAAGTCATTTCTCAACACCCGTATCAAAAGACATGCATCTATTGGCGCCGCAAGTATCATTCTTGGCGGTGTTGTTGTCGGTGAATACGCTATGATCGGCGCGGGTGCACTGGTCACTTCAGATGTGCCCGACAGGGCTTTGATGAAGGGAAGCCCGGCAAAAATTGCAGGATGGCTAAATGATGATGGAAGTAAAATGGAATATATCGCTCCGTATTATCACGACAATAAAGGGGGTAAGTGGCAGGTCATGAACAACAAACTTATTAAGGTATGAATATTCCCTATTTAAGCTTTAGTTATATGCATTCCATTATCAGGCCGGAGATGTGCAACGCATTTGAGCAGGTGTACGATGGCTATTGGTACATTATGGGCAAAGAATTAGGCGTGTTTGAAAAATCTTATGCTGAGTTCAGTCGCGTTAATTATGCGGTGGGAGTAAGCAACGGCCTGGACGCTTTACATCTTTGCTTACGTGCATTAGGTGTTGGCGCCGGCGACGAAGTAATTATGCCTTCTAATACTTACATAGCTACCGCAATAGCTGCATCGCAGGTGGGCGCTACACCCATTTTGGTCGAGCCAGATCCGTTGACATATAACATTAACCCGGCAAATATTGCCCGGGCTATCTCGCCGCGTACCAAAGTGATAATGCCGGTGCATTTATACGGCCAGGCATGCCAAATGGACGAAATCATGACTATCGCAAGGGAAAACGGGCTGTTCGTCATAGAGGACAATGCTCAATCGCATGGGGCTTTATATAAAGGGAAAGTTACAGGCAGTTGGGGGCATGCAAACGGCACCAGTTTTTATCCCGGAAAAAATTTAGGCGCGCTTGGTGATGGAGGTGCGGTAACTACCGACAGCGAAGACCTTGCTCAACGGGTCAGGGTTTTGCGTAACTACGGTTCGGAGGTAAAATATCAAAACGAGGTTATTGGATATAATATGCGTTTGGACGAACTGCACGCAGCGTTCCTGAATGTTAAACTGAAATATTTGGCCGGATGG
>DASZVE010000066.1:0-49863 GCA_035547095.1 Mucilaginibacter sp. | reverse complement strand
TGCTTGCTTTCAGGTTTAAAAATTTCATTATTGCAATTTAGCGTAAATATTCAAAATATCTGTTTTCAGTAGCTTCATTTAACCCAAAACAAAACTCAGACTATCTGGCATTTGTTAATTCACTTAAAAAAACGAGATTGTTGTAACTCAACGGCGGGTTTTACGTTTAACCCCAGACAAAGGTTCATCCTTTTTTTGAAAATTAATGTAACCGGTGGGTTTAATTATTAATTCAATTTTTTTAGATTTACACATTGATTAAGAGTAAAAATATGAAAATGGTTTTTACACGTACGGCTATGATTCTCTTTGGCTTAGGCGTTTTGGTGAGCGGCTGCAGCAAGAAGGAGGAGTCGCAAAAAACGGGAATGACCTATAACGACAAAACCAATGGCGGATACGAGCGGTTCAAACAAGTACATCCCGCTCCCGGCCCCGGTTTGGTAGCTATCGAAGGTGGTACTTTTGTAATGGGAGGAAGCGCTGACCAGGATGTCACTTACGATTATAATAATGTTCGCCGCAGGGTGACCGTTCCTTCCTTTTATATGGACGAAACCGAGGTGTCAAACCAGGACTGGCTTGACTATCTGCACTGGATCAGTATCACTTTCCCCAATGACCGCGAGCTTTACTACGATGCGCTGCCTGATACCCTGGTATGGCGCAGGCCGCTTTCGTATAACGAACCTTATGTTGAAAATTACCTACGTCACCCTGCATACGAAGATTATCCCGTGGTGGGTGTAACCTGGGATCAGGCACAGGATTATTGCAGTTGGAGAACCGATCGTATGAATGAAAACATTCTGCGTGAGACTGGCCGGCTGGTAGCATGGAAAGATATGCCTGGCAATGGTAAGAAAGGCGGCAAGACCGCTCCGGCAGCGGCTAACAAAGACCCTTTTAATACAGATATATATCTGAACGGCCAATACCGTGGCGCCGGTATCGACGGTAAAAAAATGATGGTTGATATAAGCCCCAATGCCAAGCCATCGACCACAGGCGGCAAAAGCAGCAGACCCGTGAGACCGGTACGTATCGAAGATGGTATATTAAAGCAAGGCTATCGCCTGCCATCAGAAGCTGAATGGGAATATGCAGCTCTCGGTTTGATCGGTAACACCGAATTTGAGAATATCGATAATGACAAAATATATCCCTGGAATGGCATGGGCGTACGCTCGGCGAAGTCAAAAACCCGCGGCCTGATCATGGCTAACTTCAAACGCGGCGAAGGCGACAATATGGGCGTCGGCGGATACCTGAATGATAAAGCTGAAATAACCGCACCTGTAAGGTCTAATCCACCAAACGACTTTGGTTTATATAACATGGCCGGAAACGTAAACGAATGGGTTCAGGATACTTACCGCCAAACTTCCTTTGAGGATTTTGAAGACTTCAATCCTTTCCGCGGTAACGAATACAAGAACAAGCGTCTGGCCGATCCGCAGAAAGGCCTGTATGCCAAAGATAAGTACGGCAAACCCATCCTTGACCCGGCCAAATCGGGTAAGAAGATGACTTATGCTGAACTGCTGGCATCACAAGGTCAAACTCCGGCAAATGGTACCGCAAACGGCGCGAACGGCAATGCCGCAAATCCAGCTACCGCCAATGCTGCTACAGCAAAGAACCCGTTAGCCGGGAAGCCATATAACCCTGACTTCAGGGGAGCGCAGGATTCGGTAAACACCGCGCTTTATGGTACTACTACACTGGTGAACGACCACTCGAAAGTTTACAAAGGCGGCTCGTGGAATGACATGGCATACTGGCTTAATCCAGCTACCCGTCGCTTTATGGATGAGGACGAGTCAAGTGCCGAGGTTGGGTTCCGTTGTGCGATGACCCTGGTAGGAGGAGCGGAAATCAACCCGTCGGGCAAGCCACATTTCGGCGTAAAGAAATCAAAAAACTTCAAAGCGAGATAACAAGCCCAGAAGCTAAAAATATTGACAAAGGTGACGCAATAAACGTCACCTTTTTTGTTTTAATGGGCTTCCTCTATTCAGAATTCGATGAGAACCTGGTTTTTTTCAACCTTATCGCCTGGTTTGATCTTTACAAACTTAACTATTGCATCCGCAGGCGATTTAATTATATTCTCCATCTTCATCGCCTCTAATATGAACAGGTTGTCGCCTTTTTTCACCTGGCCGCCGGGCGTTATAAACACTTTGAGCACTAAACCGGGCATAGGCGCTTTGATGTTACTGATTTTTAGATGATTCAAATCGCTGAGGCCGAGCTTCGCAAGCAAGATATCATACTGATCTTTGGCTGTTACCGCGTATGTATGCCCGTTTATTTTAATCTCAGCTGTTTTAGCTTCTGCATTTAGGTTGACTACTTCAACATTGTATGATTTAAGATCGCTTATAACATGATAAGTTGATGGGCTTAGCTGCCGGATGTCCGCTTCTATATCCTTCTCATTTATCGTTATCTTTTCACCCACTTTCCCGACATTATATTCGTTGCCGTCGTTTATTTTAACCTGGTACATGTTTAAAAATAAAGTTACTGCGTTAAAGCATATTGAACCATATTAGCTCCCATTTTAAGGGCTTTTATACGGGTTTCCTGTGTGTCGCCGGGATAAGTGCCGTAATCTTCCCAGCCGTTACCTAAGTCGCATTGATAGTCATAGAAACACACCAGTCTTCCCTTATAAATCAACCCAAACCCTTGTGCGCGCTTGCCATCGTGCTCATGCACTTTAGGAAGGCCGTTAGGGAAATCATATTTCTGGTGATAGATAGGATGATTTAAAGGCAGCTCGACGAAATCGAGCTCAGGAAATACCTTTTTCATCTGCGGCCGGATAAATTCGTCCAGCCCGTAATTATCGCATATATGCAGAAATCCTCCGCCTATAAGGTATTTGCGAAGATTTTTTGCTTCCTGGTCGGAAAATATCACATTGCCATGCCCGGTCATAAAAATGAAGGGGTAATTAAATATCTGGTCGCTTCCAACTTCAACCACGTCATCTTCCGGCTGAAAATTGGTGTGCAAATTTTCGTTGCAAAATTTGATCAGGTTCGGCAGCGCAGTGCGGTCGCCGTACCAATCTCCGCCACCGTTATATTTCAGTTTAGCCATTTTATAGGTAGGCGTATTGAAACTGCTGAACACCAGCAAAGCTATTACACACAAAAATGCGGGGAATATTCTCATAACCGGTTCAAAAAATTGATTTCGAAGCAAGCTTCCAATGCTGCTGTCTCAGTTCTTAAACGACTATTTCCTAAAGTTATGGCTTTAAAATCACTTTTTATCGCGTCTGATATCTCGGCGGGGGTAAAATCGCCTTCCGGGCCGATCAAAATTAAGTACCGTCCCGACAGGCGGGCTTCGCTCCTCAACGAAAATTTATCGCCCGGATCACAATGTGCAATAAACTTTTGCCCTTCAAATGAAGTGGAAATAAATTTGCCGAAGGCCACAGCATCATTCAGTATTGGATGATAAGCTTTAATCGATTGCTTCATCGCGGCTGTAATAACCTTATTTAGCCGATCGGCCTTAACTTCTTTCCTTTCCGAGCGCTGGCATACCAGGAGCGAGATCTCGTCAATCCCTATTTCCGTCGCTTTCTCCAAAAACCATTCCAGGCGCTCGATATTTTTGGTTGGGGCCACCGCTATGTGCAGGTAATGATTGCGCTTGTTATAGCCTTGCTCGGCTGATATGACCTGCAAACCGGTCCTTTTGGGATTAGCGTCGGCAATGACGGCTCTATAAAGCCCGCCCTTGCCGTCGACAAGCTGAACCGCTTCTCCCTGGTTCATCCGTAATACCCTGATACAATGCTTACTTTCTTCTTCGCTTAGGTAATAAACCGAAGACGAAGTATCAATATCCGGGGTGTAAAAGATTTGCATCGCGCAATGATTAATGCAGATCGACGGTGTCCTCTTCGTTCAGCAGCAGTTCAAGCTTTACGGATTCAATATTCTGGTCCGACTTTTTCAGGACGGTAATATTGTAGCCATTCGCCTCCTTATGTTCGCCGACATCGGGTATTTTTCCGAATATATCACCCAGCCAGCCTGATACCGTATCGTAATCACCATCCTCGGGCAGATCATGCGGTAAATGGCTATTGACATCGTAAATCGGCGCAAGCGCATTTACAATAAATTCGGTGTCGTTTATTTTCTCGACTATCGGCTTTTCTTCATCATATTCGTCCTGTATGTCGCCGACCAGCTCTTCCACAATATCTTCCAGGGTTACCATACCCGCGGTGCCGCCAAATTCATCCAGTACGATAGCTATCTGGATGCGCTTTTGTTTCAGCTCGGCCATCAGGTCATTTATTTTCTTCGTTTCCGGTATAAAATAGGGCTTACGTATAATATCCTTTAGTACAATATCCTGGTGACGTACCAGCAATGGTAGCACGTCCTTTGCATGGACGATACCAACAATTTTGTCTATCGTGTCGTCGTAAACCGGCATACGCGAATAGCCCTCGTTGATGATCATATCCAGCAGCTCTTCCTTATCGGCGTTAATATCGATGCCATAAATCCTGGTACGCGGCACCATAATATTTTTCACCACGCGCTCGTTGAATTCGAAAACGTTTTGTATCAACTCGTGCTCGCTCGAATCAAGGGCGCCGGTTTCTTTGCCTTGTTCCAAAAGCAGCTGTAGCTCCTCCGAACTGTGGTGTGCTTCACCCTCAAATTCTTTTATACCAAGCATTCGCAGGATTATGCTCGCAAACCTGTTTAACAACCAAATCACAGGTCTGAAAACGACAAAGAACAATCGCAGTGGCGTCGACACGGCCAAGGCTGTACGTACCGACCGTTGTATGGCAATATTTTTAGGAGCAAGCTCGCCGAATACGATACTTAAGATGGTAATAACCAGGAACGCAAGCACGCGGCTTAGCGTTATTACAAAGCTTGACGTAATTATCACCCCTACCGACTTGAACAGGGACAGCATTACATCGGTAAAAACACTCTCGCCGATAACACCCAAACCAAGCGATGCTATTGTAATACCAAGCTGAGTTGCAGCCAGGTACCCGTCGAGATTGTTCATGATGCCGCGGGTAATTTTAGCTATCCTGCTCCCTGTTTTTACTTTTAGTTCTATCTGCGAGCCGCGTACCCTCACCAAAGCAAACTCGGCGGCTGTGAAAAATCCATTGAGCAATACCAGCAACGCTGTAAGAAACAGATAAAAATAATTGACGGTTATTCCAGCGGGGTCCATTAATCAGTTATTGGTACACGGGGAAAGTAGATTTGTAAAGCTCAAGGCTTTCCGTGATTACTTTATGTGCGTATCGTTTCCCCAAAAGATGTTCGATAGTAACATTTTTGCCCTCCAGTTGTTTATAGTCCTGAAAAAAACGAACGATCTCTTTCATAGCATGAGGCGGCAGTTCGTTCAAATCATTAATATAGTTTACCGACATGTCGTTTTTGGCAACGGCTATGATCTTGTCGTCTTGTTCGCCATTGTCGACCATATGCATTACCCCGATCACTTTGGCCTCAATGATCGACATCGGGAAGACGTCGACCGAGCATAACACTAATATATCCAGCGGGTCGTGATCGTCGCAATATGTTTGCGGGATAAAACCATAATTGGCAGGATACATTACGGAAGAAAACAGAACCCGGTCGAGCTTTAGTAAACCTGACGCTTTATCTATCTCATATTTAGCTTTCGACCCTTTGGGTATTTCTATAATAGCATGAACTGTTTCCGGTACGTTATCGCCGGGCGAAACCTGGTGCCAGGGATGCTGTGTACTCATCTTATCTAACTTTATATGTTTTCTTTACCCGCCTCAGCCCTTATCAGCTTTCGCTTGATATAGGCAATGATAAACGGAATAGATGTAAATATTATTAATCCCAGCACAACGTATTTAAGATAATAGTTAATCTCTTCCGGATATTTCCGTCCCAAAAAATATCCAATAAGGGTTAAAATAGTTACCCACGATACGCTGCCGATAAAATTGTAAACGCTGAACCTCTTCAGATTCAGCTTCGCAACTCCTGCAAAGATAGGTGCAAAAGTTCTAATTATTGGGAAAAATCTGCCTAAAACCAAAGCCATCCCACCGTATTTAGCGTAAAAGTCCTCGGCCATTTTGATATAGCGTTTCTTAAAAAAAAAGGACTCGTTACGTGAAAACAGTAGCGGCCCTGTGCGGAATCCAAACCAATAGCCGGTATAATTGCCCAGTACACCGGCTGCAATAAGTGAGGCAATAAGTACAGAAATATGAATATCCAATATACCGGTTGCACAAAGCAACCCTGCTAACACAAGCAGGTAATCGCCCGGCAGGAAGAAACCGAAAAAAAGGCCTGTTTCTGCAAATACAACGACAAGCAAAAGGTAAAAACCGCCTTTACTGATAATGGACCGGGCGTCGGTAAGATTTTCGAGGTGTTCCCAAAATTGTTCCATTCGCTACGCCCATAAAACTACTAATTATAAAGTTAATTAATTAGTACTTTACGCGGATTATATAAGGTTCGAAATCAGAGACGGATATACGCCGATAACTATAGTGATCAGCGCCGACAAGCCCAGCACGAAATTAAAGTATCCGGGTACTACCAGTTCCTGCCTTTCGCTGCTGCGGAAATACATCGCGACGATGACCCTGAAATAGTAGAATATGCTGATTATAGCATTTATAACCGCCAGGATAACCAGTGTGGTGTGATATTGGGTAAGCGCCCCCGAGAATACAAAGAATTTACCGATAAATCCAGCCGTAAGCGGAATGCCTGCCAATGACAGCATCGCAACGGTAAGCGTAAATGCAAGGAAAGGATTTTTTTGTGCTAATCCGTTAAATGAATCAAAATTATCGCTGCCGGTTTGCTGATGAACCAGGATAAGCGAACCGAAGGCTATAATCGAGGCAATAGAATAGGCCGTTGCATAAACAAATACCGAATTTGCGGAACTTGCGCCAATGGCAACGATAGCGAAAAGCAGGTAGCCTGCGTGCGATATGCTCGAGAAGGCCAGCATGCGCTTAAAACTCTGCTGGTATATAGCTGTAATATTACCGATAAACAGTGTAATGATCGTAATGATCAGCAGCGTAGGCATCCAGAAGTCTGACAAGGGAGTAAAGCACTCGTTGAACAGTCGCAGAAATGCTGCAAAGGCAGCGGTTTTAGCCACGGTTGACATATAGGCGGTGATCAACGTGGGTGAGCCTTCGTAAACGTCAGGGGTCCAGAAATGAAATGGCGCAGCGCCGACTTTAAAGCACAAACCTACTATAACCAATATAATGCCGCTGTAAAGCAAAGGATCAGCTTTCGGGTTAGCAATCACCCAATCGCGTATACCCGACAGAGCAAATGTTCCTGTAGCGCCATAGATCAATGCTATACCAAATAGCAGAAATCCGGTAGAGAACGCTCCCATCAGGAAGTATTTTAATGATGCTTCATTGGACGCAAAGTCGTTTTTTCGGATACCTGCCAGGATATAAAGGCTTACCGACATGATCTCCAGCCCTACAAAAAGCATAGTCAGGTTGTAGTACGACACCATAACAATGATACCCGCCAATGAAAAAAGAATAATGGCGTAATATTCAGCAACATGCCGGCTGATCTTTTCGAAATATTCTTTGGAAAGCAATATGATCAGGATGGTCGAAACTATCGTAATTGCCAAAAACGCTATCGAAAAGTTGTTGAACAGCATCATCCCGTGATAAATAGGTTTGCCGGTTTCATTCCAATGCACTACCGCCAAACCCAATGCGGCAAGCAAGCCGACAACAGTAACCGGAAGCAATGCATTCTTCGCCTTAAATAAGCCCAGGTATAGCAGTAAGATGGGCAGAACAGATAGTAATATTAAGGTGTTCATGACTACTTCGGCAATTTGTTCAAAACAAAATTATTTAAATTACTTACGGCCGCATCCGAAAGGTGCAAAATGGGTTGCGGATAAACCCCGATAGCAATTATGAGTATACAAATAATACCCAGCACCAGGTACTCGGTACCGCTTATATCTTTAAATGTCACTGTTAGCGCATTCGTCTCGCCGTGCATAACTTTTTTATAGCTGCGGAGCATGTACACGGCGCCAAAGATCATGGTCAACCCGGCCAAAGCCGCAAAAATGATATTGTATTGGTAAACCGCATTCAGCAATAAAAACTCACCTATAAAACCGTTGGTCAATGGCAGCGCCACAGTGCCCAATACGATGATGAGAAATGCAACCGCAAATTTCGGCGCGACTTTAGCTATACCACCGAGCTGGCCCAGCTCGCGTGTGCCCATGCGGGTACTGATGATATCCCAGATAAAGAAAAGGCCCACCACGTTGATACCATGATTGAGCATTTGTATCAAAGCGCCTTGCAAGCCCTGGGTTGTCCAGACATAGCGGCCATCGGGCGTCATAAACGTAAATAATGCCGCGGCAATCAGTCCCACGTGAGCAAGCGACGAATACGCAACCAGGCGTTTGCCATCCTTTTGCGTAAACGCGATGATGGAGCTGTAAACAATACCTATCGTAGACAGCACTAACGCCATAAATCCCCACTCCTTAACCCCAAGCGGAGCGATGGGAATCAGCAGCCGGATTACGCCATAAATACCCATTTTGAGCATTATACCCGACATCAGCATTGTACCCGCCGAGGGCGCCTCGGTATAAGTATCGGGCTGCCATGTATGAAACGGAAAGATCGGCATCTTGACGGCGAATGCCAGGAAGAAGCCCCAGAATACCCAACTTTGATGACGGGCATCGAGGTTCAGGTTATAGAAGCCATGTATATCATACGTCTTCGACGGAGTTTGCATATACAGGTAGATAATAACCAATAGCATGAACAGCGAGCCTGCGAACGTGTAGATGAAAAATTTGATATTTACCCTTATCCGGTTTTCGCCGCCCCACATCGCGTTGATAAAATAGATCGGTATCAGCGCGGCTTCCCATCCCACATAGAATAAAAAGCCGTCGAGCGCGGTAAATACCGTCATCAGGCCCGCCTGCATAAAAAGTATCAGGGCATAAAACCGGCCTGCATTTTTGTATTCATGCTTGTAAGTCGTCAGGATGATCAGCGGTACGAGCAAGGTGGTGAGCAGTACCAATATAATATTTATACCGTCAACGCCTGCAATAAAGTAAATGCCCGCCTTAGGTATCCATGGATAAATGGAAGTAAACTGCGTTGAAGCATCGGGTACAAAACGGCTGAGGAAAATGCCCGCAATCGCAAGTTCAGCTATTGAAAAAAGCAACGCCACGTGTTTGGCAACCGCTTTTCCCATGAATAAAACAACAAGTGCTGCTACAAGCGGTAAAAAAATTAAAATGCTAACTGTCATTTTTTAATCGTAAACGCTTATTGTTATATCTTAACCAAACTGTAAATTAATGCCGCTATGATACCGATCACCATCATGAATATATAAAAGCCTACGCTTCCGGCCTGTAGCAGGCGAAAGCTTTTGCTCGCTCCTACCGTAACTTTGCCTAATCCATTCACAAAGCCATCTATAGCCAGCAAATCGACAACCTTGTAAAAGAACACCGACAATGCATCCAGCGGCTTGCGGATAAGCCAATCGTATATCTCGTCTATATAAAACTTATGGTACGACAAGCTGGCCAAAGCGGGCCGATCTTCTCCATCCTTTACCGGTACATGGCCGTTTTTAACATAGCGCACATAGGCGTAAATCAATGCCAGCACCGCCCCTGTCACCGAGGCAACCATGAGTATTATTTCTGTCGAGGCCACCGAACTTGCGTGGGGCAGCAATTTTGCCGAAGGTTCAAAAACCGGCGCAAGGAAGTGCTCGAGCCAGTGATGTCCGCCTAAAGATTCCGGAACCCCGATAAAGCCGCCAACAAGCGAAAGTATGGCCAGTACAATGAGCGGTATGGTCATTGTCGGAGGTGATTCGTGGATATGATGTTCTTGTTCGGCTGTTCCGCGGAATTTGCCGTAAAAAGTCAGATAAAGCATACGGAACATGTAGAACGACGTGAACATAGCGGTAACGACGCCGATCACGTACATAGTAGTACTATGAACAAAAGCCTGGCCTAATATCTCGTCTTTAGAAAAGAAACCCGCAAAAGGCGGTATGCCCGATATAGCCAGTGTACCGACCAACATGGTTATAAACGTAATCTTCAGTTTGCCCTTCAGGCCGCCCATTTGGCGCATATCCTGCTCGTTACTCATGGCATGGATAACGGAACCGGCGCCAAGGAACAGCAGTGCCTTGAAGAATGCATGGGTCAATACGTGAAAAAATGCACCTGTGTAGGCGCCAACGCCAAGGCCCAGGAACATATATCCCAATTGTGAAACCGTTGAATATGCCAGTACTTTTTTTATGTCTGTTTGCGACAAGGCGATCAATGCCCCGAGAACGGCAGTAGCCAAACCGATGATCGCGACCACATTCATGGTAAACGGCGCGAGGCTAAATAATACATTAGAACGAGCCACCATATACACTCCCGCCGTTACCATGGTCGCGGCATGTATTAAGGCCGAAACAGGTGTGGGACCGGCCATGGCGTCGGGCAGCCAGGTAAACAATGGTATCTGTGCCGATTTACCCACGGCGCCAACAAATAGTAACAGTGTTATCGCAGTGAAAGGCACCTCACCGGTGTTCATTCCTGCGGCTTTAGGAAAGATATCGCCATACGTAACACTGCCGAACGCGCCCATGATCAGAAAAATACCGATGATGAAACCCAGGTCGCCTATGCGGTTCATGATGAACGCCTTTTTAGCAGCATCGGCATAGGCCGGATTGGTATACCAGAAACCTATCAGCAGGTATGAGCATAGGCCCACGCCCTCCCACCCTATGAATAGGATAAGGTAGTTGGAGCCCATCACCAATAGCAGCATAAAAAACACGAACAGGTTCAGGTAGGAAAAGAATTTACCAAAACCATCGTCATCGTGCATATAACCCACCGAATATAAATGGATCAGGAAGCCCACTCCTGTGATAATGAGCAACATCAGCGCACTTAGCTGATCTATCAGAAAAGCAAACTGCACCTTGAAATATCCTATCTGGAACCAATCGAACAGGTTTACCTCAAAAGCACCCGATGATTTAACCTGCAAAAAAGCTCCAATGCTAAGCCCGAAAGAAACCAGTACCACCAAACTGCCGATAATACCGATCAAAGTTTTAGGCAACACCTTACGGCCCAACCCGTTAATCAGGAAACCGGCCAGCGGAAGTACAGGAATAAGCCAGATATAATTATTCATTTTGGTTCGACGTTGAACGTATTACGTTGTACGTTTTTTATTTAATTCTAATTAACTTCCGAAATCGGCATTCCGACTTCCGAAATCATCATTACCACTTTAACCTGTTCAGCACATTGATATCGACCGAGTTAGTGTTTCGGTAGATCATCACTATGATAGCTAATCCCACAGCCACTTCGGCCGCTGCGAGCGTCATGATAAAAAACACAAAGACCTGACCTGCGGCATCGCCCCGGTAAACCGAAAAAGCGGTAAGCAGCAGGTTAACCGCGTTCAGCATCAGCTCGACCGACATAAAAATGATGATCGCGTTGCGGCGTATCAGCACGCCAGTCACACCAATTGCGAATATGATAGCACTTAGCAGGATGTAATGATTGAGAGGTACGGTCTGTGCCGTTTTAAAAAAGCTTTCCATTACACAATAGGTTTTTTATCGCGTGTAGCCAGAAGCACCGCACCAACCATTGCCGAAAGCAACAGCAGCGACGACACTTCAAAGGGCAGTAAAAATTCGCCGAATAATACTTTACCCAAATTCTTTACCAGGCCCAGATCGGGGTTCTTCAATAAAACAGGCTGCGATGCGCCGAGCGCTTTTAACGAAGCGATGATAACCACCAGGAAACAGCCTCCGCCCAGAACCGCAGCTATTTTAAGCATGTTCGACTTTACCGGCTCGGCATCCTTGTTCAGGTTGATGAGCATCAGCGTGTACAGGAACAACACGAGTATGGCCCCCATGTATACAATAAAGTTTACAATGGCCAAGAACTGCGCGTTGAGCAAAATGTACTGAATGGTAAAGGTGAAGAAGGTGAGTATAAGGTAAAGAATACTGTGCACAGGATTTTTTGCAGATATTACCAGCACTGCAAACAGTATGGACAAAAATGCGATAAAGTAAAATATACTCATTTTGAATTTTGACAATAACCTTGCCCCGGCAAATGCGAGGCAAAGTTATAAACTTCTTTTATTGATTTAAGGGCGCCTCTACTAATTTATCCTTACCGTAAATTAATTCTTTTCTGAAATAGTCCGGTGAAACGATATCACCATCCAGGTAAATCGCCTCCTTCGGGCAAGCTTCTTCACACAGTCCGCAAAAGATACAGCGCAGCATGTTGATCTCGTAAACAGCGGCATACTTTTCCTCGCGGTAAAGATGCTCCTCACCCGGTTTACGTTCCGCCGATATCATCGTAATCGCTTCCGCCGGGCACGACAGCGCACAAAGCCCACATGCGGTGCAGCGCTCGCGACCCTGTTCGTCACGCTTCAGCGAATGCATGCCGCGGAAATTTTCAGAAAACTCACGTTTTTGTTCGGGATACCGAACGGTGACGCTTTTCCTGAAAAAGTGTTTTAAAGTGATCGAAAGCCCTTTCAAAATGGCGGGCAAATAGATCCTTTCACCAAAGCTCATCGGTTTGGCCTCAAGTACTTTTCTTTTATTGCTAAATGACTCCATTTGATCCTCCCCCCGATTTATTTAATGATAAAATTCATGACCAAACCCGTTATAATAATGTTCGTGATCGCAAGCGGTATCAGCGATTTCCAGCCCAGGTCCATCAGCTGGTCGTAGCGGAAACGCGGCAGCGTCCACCGTATCCACATGAAGAAGAATATAAGGCAGAATATTTTGATGAATAAAGCGATCACACCTAAAATCGTCACCCAATTCTCCGACAAACCCAGGTGATGCATGTAAGGGAAATTATACCCTCCGAAAAACAGCGTTGCCATTACTGCGGACGATACGAACATGTTGATATACTCGGAAAACAGGTAAAATCCGAGTTTCATGGATGAATATTCGGTGTGGTAACCGCCAACCAGCTCAGTTTCGCATTCAGGCAGGTCGAACGGTGCACGGTTAGTTTCGGCAAACGCGCAAACAATGAATATCAGGAAAGCCAAAGGCTGCTTGAACACATTCCAGGTGAACCAGCCATGCGACCAGAAACCATGCTGCTGCGCGGCGATCTCTCTCAGAGACAGCGTGCCCGTAGTCATCAGCACCGCGATAATGGAAAGTCCCATTGCAATTTCGTAGCTGATATTCTGGGATGCAGCCCGGATAGCGCCCAGCAGCGAGTATTTATTGTTGGATGCCCAGCCGCCGATCATGATCCCGTAAACACCCAGCGAAACGACGCCGAAGATATATAAAACGCCTACGTTAATGTCGGTTACCTGCAGGTCGAGCCTGTAAGCGCCTATCTGTAAGGTTTGCCCCCAGGGAATCACTGCCGAACCGATACAGGCCGTCATGATGGCTAATGAAGGCCCTACAATGAATAAAAATTTGTTTGACCGTGCCGGGATGATCTCTTCCTTCATAAACATTTTAGCGCCGTCGGCTAAAGGCTGAAGAATACCAAATGGCCCGGCGCGGTTAGGCCCGACGCGGTCCTGCAAAAATGCCGCCACCTTACGCTCGGCATAGGTAGAGTACATCGCGATCACCAGGCTGACCAGGAAAATAACCACGATCAGTATGAGCTTTACTATAATATCCGTAGTTCCCATTATAAGCGTGTCTCCCTTTCGAATTGATTTTTATTGGCTTCCTGCAATACCGGGTTTGTTTTTACAACCGGCAGCGGGTGCAGCATTTCATAATGGTTGGCTGTTTGCACCGACCAATTAGGCAACTTACGCGGGCCTTCGATCACCCAGTCGCTGGTTTTCTTTTTATCGAAACGGCAGGTGTTGCAGATGAAGCTTTCTACCTCGCCGTACTGGTCTTTGCGTGCAGTAACACGCAGCACGTCCTCCCCTTTATACCAAAGCGTCACTTTGCCGCTGCATTTCTCGTGGTCGCAATCACGATGCGCTTCAACCGGCTTGGTAAACCAAACACGGTTTTTAAAGCGGAATGTCTTATCGGTCAAAGCGCCTACGGGGCAAACATCGATCACATTTCCTGAGAAATCATTATCGACAGCGGCCTGGATATACGTGGATATTTCCGAATGATCGCCGCGGTTTAAAATACCATGTATGCGGTGATCTGTGATCTGATCGGCTGTGAAAACACAACGATAGCAAAGAATGCAGCGCGTCATGTGCAACTGAATCTTATCACCAATATCGATCTTGTGGAATGTCCGCCGGTCGAATTCATAACGTGTTTTCGCCACGCCGTGATTATAACTCAGGTTTTGCAGGTCGCATTCCCCGGCCTGGTCACAGATGGGGCAATCGAGCGGATGGTTGATCAGCAGCATTTCCACCACTCCCTTCCGTGCTTCAAGTACCTCGGGCGAAGTAATATTCTGCACTTCCATCCCATCCATTACCGTGGTACGGCACGAGGCCACCAGCTTTGGCATAGGGCGCGGATCTTTTTCCGATCCCTTGCTCACCTTAACCAAACAAGTGCGGCATTTGCCGCCGCTGCCTTCCAGCTTGGAATAATAGCACATAGCCGGTGGAACGATGTCGCCACCTATCTTCCTCGCAGCGTTCAGGATTGTTGTTCCCGGCTCTACGTCGATGCTTATTCCGTCTATCGTAACTTTCATTATAGCCCCCTCTAAATCTCCCCCGGTAGGGGAGACTTATTAGTTTTAATATTTTATTTCATGCCTTCACTTTTACGCCCCTCTCTAACGGAGAGGGGTTTCGGGTGAGGCTTACGCTACTTTTTCTTCCTTTTTCGGCAACGGGTCGGCATAGTGAGCCAAACCGTAATTTCTTGTCAAGGCCTCCGACGGATTAGTAACATGCCATTCAAATTCATCCCTGAAATGGCGGATCGCGCTGGCCACCGGCCATGCTGCGGCGTCACCCAGCGGACAAATCGTATTTCCTTCTATCTTTTTGGCGACGTCGACCAACAGATCGATATCGCTCATTTTGCCGTGGCCATATTCCAGGCGATGCAGCACCTTTTCCATCCAGCCGGTTCCCTCGCGGCATGGCGAACATTGCCCGCAGCTTTCGTGGCTGTAAAAGCGTGTAAAGTTCCAGGTATTGCGCACAATACACTGATCCTCATCAAAGGCGATAAAACCGCCCGAACCCATCATCGTTCCGCTTACAAAACCGCCGTCAGCCAGCGACTCATAGGTCATTAGCCTTGGTTCATTGTTGATCGTTTTTAAGAACAGGTTAGCAGGTACGATCGGCACAGATGAGCCGCCGGCAACAACCGCCTTCAGGCGTTTTCCGTTGGCTATGCCACCGCAATATTCGTCGGAGTATAAAAACTCTTCGCAGGATACGCCTAATTCAATTTCGTAAACACCGGGCTTTTTCACATTACCACCAGCCGAGATCAGTTTGGTGCCAGTACTGCGTCCTACGCCGATTTTCGCGTATTCCTCGCCGCCTTCGTTGATGATCGGCACGACTGCTGCTATAGATTCAACGTTGTTCACCACCGTCGGGCAGCCATACAAACCAGCAATAGCAGGAAACGGAGGCTTGATACGCGGGTTACCACGTTTACCTTCAAGAGACTCCAAAAGCGCAGTTTCCTCGCCGCAGATATAGGCGCCGCCACCCGGTTGAACGTACAATTCGAGGTCGTAACCGGTGCCGAGTATGTTTTGGCCTAAAAAACCGGCATTTTTTGCTTCGGCGATGGCTTTTTCCAGGATGCGTATCTGGGGCATCATTTCGCCGCGCACGTAGATGTATGATGTATTAGCGCCGAGCGCAAAGCTGGAAACGATCATGCCCTCGATGAGCAAGTGAGGGATATAGGTCATCAGGTAACGGTCCTTGAATGTGCCGGGCTCCGACTCGTCGGCGTTGCACACTAAGTAGCGCGAAACCCCCTCCGGCTTGGCCAGGAAGCTCCATTTCATACCGGTAGGAAAACCGGCGCCGCCACGGCCGCGCAAACCCGACTTTTTCACTTCTTCAACTATCGCTTCAGGGCTAAGCGTTTTTAACGCTTTCTCAACCGAAGCATAGCCACCGTTCTTGCGGTAAACATCAAAGGTATTGATACCGGGTACGTTGATATTTGTTAAAAGCAGTTTGCGTCCCATGTGACTAATAGATCCTTTAATTTATCTTTTAATATATCCGTCTTGTTGTTTTATACCAGCTAATGTGGTAGTAAACACTTCGTGCAACCAGCAACAACAAAACTAAACTTATCGCCAAAACATTTTCTTTGAACCCTTTCGTAGCGGAATACATTAATCCCAGCACAATCAGGACGAACAGATCACCTATAATAACCCGTGTTTTGGTAAGATACATCAGTTATTTGCCTTCTTTCTCAAATCTTCGATCAACTGGTCGACCGAATCATTGGTCAGATTTTCATAAAAAGTATATTCCGGACCGATTTGCAATACCGGGCCATAGCCGCAAGCGGCCAGGCATTCCACGCCGCGCCAGCTAAACAGGCCATCCGGTGTTACTTCGCCTTCCTTCACACCTAACTTCTCTTCGATATGATCCATTACCTTTTCGGCACCAACCAGGCAGCAAGGGCCGGTGCGGCAAACCTCCAGTACAAATTTACCCTGCGGGCGCATAAAGTACATGGTGTAAAAAGTAGCGACTTCATACACTTCGATAGGCTCCAGGTCGAGATATTCGGCCACTTTATCCATTGCGGGGGCGCTTACCCAGCCGTATTCGGCCTGCACCAGGTGTAAAATTGGCAACAACGCCGATTTTTGCTTTCCTTTTGGATAACGGCTTACGATCTCGTCGAACTTAACGATCAATGCCGGTGAAAACTCTACCGGTGCTCCTGTATCTTCAACTTTAAGCATCTAACTCGCCCGCTATAACGTTTAAACTACTCATGTTAATTATCGCATCCGAAAGCAGCATGCCGCGGCTCATCGGCGCGTACATCTGGTAATTAACGAAGCATGGCCTGCGGAAGTGCAACCTGTACGGCGAACGTCCGCCATCATTTACCAAATAAAAGCCCAGCTCGCCGTTTCCGCCTTCAACCGCATGGTATACCTCGCCTTTCGGTGTTTCTATTTCGCCCATTACGATCTTGAAATGATAAATAAGGGCTTCCATGTTATTATAAACTTCCTGTTTAGGCGGCAGGTAGAATTCGGGAACGTCGGCATGGAATACATCCTTAGGTTCCTTTTCTATCTTCGCCATGCACTGTTCTATCATCCGCAGGCTCTGCCACATTTCCCCATTTCGTACCAGGAAGCGATCGTACACATCGCCCGTAGTTCCTACAGGTACTTCAAAATCCAGGTCTTCATACGAGCAATAAGGCTCCATCGCGCGGACATCGTAATCGACGCCTGCGGCCCTCAACAACGGCCCCGACCAGCTATAGCTTAAAGCGACCTCCGGCTTTACCGGCGCCACGTCCTTGGTACGGTCGATAAATATCCGATTGCGCGCCAGCAGGTTCTCGAATTCCTTTAATACAACAGGATATTCTTTGAGGAACTTTTTAATCTTGGCAAAAGCGATGTCGTTGAAATTTCTCTCAAAACCGCCAATGCGGCCGATGTTGGTCGTCAGTCGCGAACCGCATACTTCCTCATATATTTCATAGATCAACTCGCGGTATTCCATTACATAGAAGAAACCCGCAGTTGCCCCGGTATCTACACCTAATACGCTGTTGCAGATCAGGTGGTCGGCAATGCGGGCCAGTTCCATAATAATGATACGGAGGTAATCTACACGCTTAGGCGTTTTTATACCCAACAATTTTTCGACCGTCATGTGCCATCCCATATTGTTGATGGGGGACGAGCAGTAGTTCATGCGGTCGGTAAGCGGTGTTATTTGGTAAAAAGGCCGGTGTTCGGCTATTTTTTCAAATGCGCGGTGTATATAACCGATGGTCGAGACGCCGCTTACGATCCGTTCGCCATCCATCTGCAGCACATTCTGAAACACACCGTGCGTGGCGGGGTGCGTAGGCCCGAGGTTGAGCGTTGAAAGCTCGCTTTGCGGATCGTTATCATCAAGCAGCAGGTGCGTTTTCATCTTATATTATCTTCCAAAAAAGTAGTCTTTTTTATCCACGCGGTTCGGGTCCTCCAGCGGGTATTCCTTCCGCATCGGGAAAACCGTCATATCATCAACATTCAATATCCGGCGCAAATCGGGATGACCGTCGAATATAATACCAAAGAAATCATAAGCCTCACGCTCCATCCAGTTGGCGCCGTCCCAAAGCGTGGTGGCCGTGGGAATATGCAGGTCGTCATCGGCCAGGAAAACTTTTATCCGTACGCGAACACCGTTTGCCAGGCTATGGAGATGATAAATAACACCGATAGGCCTCTCCCGTTCGGGATAATGTATACCGGTAATATCTGTCAGGAAAATAAACTGCAGGGCCGGGTCGTTCTTCAGGAACGTCAAAAGTTCAGTTATTTTTTCCCTGGTGGTCTCGAAGGTAAGTAATCCATAGGGTTCCGAAACTTCCGTTACGCCGGCCTCAAATTTTGCGTTTATGCTGTTGAGTAATTCCTCGTTGGTTATCTTACCCATTATTGTATCCCGTATGAAGCTAATAATTTCTGGTACTCAGGCGTGTCCCTCCTGCGAAGCGATTCGGTTTGTACCAGTTTTTGTATCTGCATAAAACCTTCGATAACGGCTTCCGGGCGAGGCGGACAGCCGGGTATATATACGTCGACAGGTATAATTTCGTCTATACCCTGCAGTACCGAATAAGTATCGAATATGCCGCCGCTCGATGCACAGGCGCCCATGGCCAGTACCCAGCGCGGCTCGGCCATTTGTATATAAACCTGTCTTAAAACAGGTCCCATTTTTTTGGATATAGTACCCATTACCATCAGCAGGTCGGCCTGGCGTGGCGAAAAGCTCAAACGCTCGGCGCCAAAGCGGGCCAGGTCGTAATGGGGCGACATGGTGGCCATAAATTCGATACCGCAGCACGATGTGGCAAAAGGCAGTGGCCAAAGCGAATAAGAGCGACCCATACCTATCACCTTATCAACCGACGTCGCGAAAAATCCAGCTCCTTCAACACCCGGAGGGGCGTCCACTATTTTAATATCACCCATGATCTAATAAATAGATTGCGGCTTTAAAGCAACGCTTTAAAACATAGCAAATTTAAAACAAATAAGTACGTAAAAAATACACCAGAACGACGGGCCGACTTATTTAGAATCATTCTAAACACGATTAGTGAATAACAATCGGCGAATGTCAAGCATTGACTATTCACTACTGACTATTCACAACCTTAATCCCAATCCAATGCTCCTTTTTTGATAACGTAAATAAAACCAGCCAGCAAGGTTGCCATAAAAATGAACATTTCTATCATGCCGTCCTGCCCCAAAGCCCTGAAATTTACCGCCCAGGGATACATAAAGATCACTTCCACATCGAACAGTACAAAGAGGATGGCCACCAGGAAGTACTTGATGGACATCGGGGTGCGGGCATTGCCTATAACCTCGATACCCGATTCGAACGGGGTCAGTTTATCGCTGGTAATACGTTTTGGACCAAGCTTGTGCGTAAAGAACATGGTCGTTACCACAAAGCCCACTGCCACAACCATCTGGAATATGATGGGCAAAAAATCTATAGGCTGACTGATATTCATGGCGCAAATATACAAACTACGGCCAATAAAAAAGCCCCTTGCCGGGGCTTTTCATTAAAATTGTTACTTGCTTTTAGTGCCGCCTTTTTTCTTAAAGTAATCGAGCGCTTGCTGATTGGTCGGGTCAAGATCACGAGCTTTGCCGAAGTTCTCCGCTGCTTTGGCGTCGTCTTTTTCCTTATACTCGTAATATGTGCCTAAATAGTCGTATGCTTCTACCATATTACGCTTGGTCCTGTCGTCGGGCGTACCGCCTTTTGCAACAACTGCTTCGATAAATTTCTCATAATACGGTTTGGCCAGACCTTTTATGTTATTACGATCTGTTTCTTTATAATCATTTGCACGCGCACGATAAACATAAACGTCGGGCGGGGTATTGGCTCCCATCTTCTGCTGAACATAACTGAATGCAGAATCCGCTTTAGTCAGCAACCCTGTGTCGGCTTTACTGCTGATATTTTTATCCTTACTCGAATATTGGGTCAGGTAAGCAAAATAATAGCTTAGACCCATGTAAAAATGATCGTTAAGAGTTACCTTTCTGCCTTTATTTATGTACTCCTGGAATGCGTTCGCAGCTTCAAGGTATTTTTTGTCCTTAGTAAATAAGGTCTGAGCCATTTCTTTATATACATCCGTCTCGTTGCTATCTAACTTAAGGGCTTTCTGCAATGTCTGGATACCCAGTGAGTCCTGGCCATTTGCTATTTGCGCACGACCGTAATAAAGATAATCGCGCGGAATGATACGCTTCGGATCGGCTTTCGTCATCCAGGTGTTCATGGCCGTCAGGGCAGCCGGATAGTCCTTATTCTCGTATGCAGAATACCCTAAGTAACGGTAAGCGCGCAGGTTGGAATTGGCTGATTTTGAAAGATCGGAGGCTACCTGCTGAAGAGTTTTATAATCACCGGCGTTAATAAGGAAGTCGGCATACCGCATTTGCGATTCAGGGGAATAGTCGGTCAGCGTAATATATTGCTTATAGTGCTCAGCCGCTTCTTTTACCTTTGCCGATGCCATACTTGGGTTGCTTTGTGCCCAGCGAAGGTCGGTTTCGGCCCATTCGCGATAAGCAGGCCCATAATTCGGGTCGATTGCAAGCGCAGCCTTGAATTGCTTTTCAGCATCTTCAAAGTTGTCGGCATATTTCCACAACGTACCCAATGCAACGTTCGCAGCGGCCGACTTCGGATCGAGCGTAAGCGCCGTATTAAAATTGGTGTAAGCGCTGTCGCTCTTCAGCAACAGCCGGTCGGCGTCGCCCATAGTCATATACAATTCAGGGTCGTTCGACTCTTCTACATTCTTGTCCCTCTTGCTTTTTTTAACCGCCGTGGCAACTTTACCGGTGTTCAACACATTCAGGGCCGCCTGGGCGTCTTTAGGATCAACCTTATCGTTTGGTCCTGGCAGCAAATAACCTTTACCGATATATACATAAGGCTTGCTGTCTTTTCCGGCAAGCGACATGGCTTTGCTGAAATAACTTTTTGCCCCGGCCTGGTCCTTGTTAATACGGGCCACAACACCTAATCCAACGTCGTTCAATGCCGAATTTGGATTAACAGTCAATCCCTTCTGGAAATACATTTGGGCCGAATCCGGATCGTCCTGCTTAATATATACCCAGCCCAGGTAAAAATAATTTTCATCTTTCGTAGGTTCAGTAACCGTCAGGTTTTTCAGCATAGATTTTGCCTTCTGATATTGTTCGGCATCGATGGCTTTCTTGGCATCGCTGAGGCTTTGTGCATAAGCCGCCGAGCTCATTACAACCAGTCCTAACCCGGCTGCTGCTATACTTTTGATAATTTTCATTTTATAATTTATTTTCTGCTTCTTACTTGATTAGTTCTTCTGTAACAATCTATCAAATAGATTGTTGTCAGGTTTAAAGTTTAATCGTGCAATGTAATCTTATTATAATCTTTTACAGCTTATCACTGTGTATCATAATATTCCTTTCCTGGATCAACACAGGCAGCAAGCCCGACCTAAGAACGATTCGCTGGCCTTTGTCACTCTCAATAAATTGTTGAAATCCCTCGCCTAAACCCTTTCTGCCGGTGCAATTTACAATGTATAAATTTCTTCGCAAAGGATATTCCTTTAAAGAAAGCGTCTCCTGGGATGGCCTGAAATACTGATTCGGCGCCGTCTTGCTATTCTCATCTTTCACTGCCAGTATCCGTACTTTCTTTGCAGCTTCAGCGTAGTCGGCGTCGGGATCATTCAGCCAGTTATAGCCTATGATCCCTATCGCATCCGCGTGAGAGCTCACGTATTCAATTACCTGCTTGTCGGACTTAAGCGCGTAAATATTTTTTTGCCTGAACTCCGGTACGCCGGTAAATTCTTTTAAATACCTTACCAGGCTGGAATTAGGATTATCAAAAACGACGCTTCTGTCGGTACTGGCCTGCCCCTTTAGCATACTTTTGATCTCGTTAACGGAAGTAGCGGTATCTTGCGAAGCCTTGTTCACAATAATCGCTATGGCATCGACCGCAAATCTATCGACGGATGGAGGCAGGTTCCTGTCTTTCATCTGTCTTACCTCGTCGCTGGTCAGCTCCCTTGGTAAAAAAACCAGCCTGGTACTGTCGGCCATCAAAAGTTTTACCACGTCGCCTTCAGATCGGTATAGCATTACCGGTTTAGCCGCCGGGTAATCATTTTTGAATATATACAGCTCCTGGTCCAGTATAGGGGCAAAGGTTTCGTCGGCAGCAAAAACAAGCGAACCCGAATTATAGGTATCGTTAAAATTTTTCGCCGGCGCCTTCCTCTTGCACGACTGGAAAGCGATAGCAGTCATAAACGCCACATATAACCAAAGCTTACTCCTCATCCGGTTCAACTTTAAATAGTCTTGAAAAACGTAAAACAGCATAGGCGATGAACAATATCCCTATGATCAGCCTTTCGGTTTTAGGCATGTCAAGCGTTTGGATTAGCTTTCCCCAAAACACGAACATTAACCCCAGAACAATACAGGCTAGGCAAGTGATCAAGCCTAAAATAAGCAAAAACCGCCTTTTGGGCGATTTCTGCTTAAAACTAAATTTATAGGGCATTATCCTACTTATTGTTCGTCAGATTGTAATGCAAAAGTGATCGGAATAGTGTACGCTACACGAACATGCTTACCGTTCTGAACACCCGGTGTCCATTTCGGTGAGTTTTTAAGTACGCGCACAGCTTCATCATCGCATCCGCTACCAATGCCGCGAACCACTTTAATATCAGTCAAAGAACCGTCCTTTTCGCACACGAAACTCAGGAACACCTTACCCTGTACCCCATTTTCCCGTGCTACAGCAGGGTAGTGAATATTCTTAGAGAGGTATTTGATAAACGCGTCCTGTCCGCCCGGGAACGACGGTTCCTCTTCTACCGCGGTAAAAATCTTATTCGGGTCTTCTTCCGTTACCTGTTTAACATCCGAGTTGCCTACAGGTTCCGCGATGTTAATGTCCGCGTTGGGGTCGCCCTTAACGGTTTTCTGTCCCGGGTCGGCCGTCTGTAATTGCGTAATCGTCGGAGGCTGCTCCTTAACTTCATTATCCGGCTTTACCACGGGCGGCGGGAATTTAACCTGGTCGACCTTCGGTTTCGGAGGTTCCGGCGGCGGTGGCGGCGGAGTTTTTTTATCTATCGGCGGCGGTGGCTGAAGCACCACGTTAGTTATCTTTACTTTTTCAGTAGCTTTTGGTATAAAGCCGCTGATAAAGTTGACAATGGTTTGGAATGATATCAAAAAAACGAATACCAGGGCGCCTATGATAAGCGCCTTATTTGTCGTCTTTGGATTTTGTTTCCGCAGATCATACGCGCCATAGGCCTTATTCCGGTCCGTGAAGACAACATCAATCCATTCCGGCTTCAATATGTCTAACTTTGATCCTAACATTTTTAAGGCTCTTTATTTTTTAACGTTCATTATTGTTTCTTTAGTATAACCCGTCTTTCTTCAAAAGGTTCACCTCAAGCGGTGTAATCGGGACTACTGCGTAACTCTTTATGCCGGTGATGTTAATCTCATCCAGTATATTCACAAAGTCTTTGTAAGTAGCTTTGTCGCTGCATTTTATGAGCACCTCCATAAAATTATCCGGGCCAGCATGTGTAGCCTCAACTTCCTTGTTCTTATCGATCAGGGTTTTGCGGATGCCATTTTTACCGAAATTGTCAACCGTAGGGGCCGATTTTCCGGGCTCGCCGATATACCACTCCATTTTATCGTTGGCGCCCAGCAGAACGGTCATCGTCCTGGTAGCGGCTACAGGCAATTGAACGTCCTTTTTGGTCTTATCGGGCCAGAAAGTATCCATCGCCTTTGGCTTAGCCAGGGTGGTGGTCATGATAAAGAAAGTGATGAGCAGGAAAGCCAAATCAACCATAGCTGTCAGGTCGACACGGGTTGAAGCCTTTTTGCTCCTTATTTTTCCGCCTTTTCCCCCGCCTTTCCCGGAGGTATCTAATTCTGCCATAGCTATTGATTTTTAAGCGATGTTATTAAACTGAATTTGTTGACCGACTGTCTCTGCAGCACATCGATGATCTTCTGTATAACCGGATAGGGTTCATGCGAATCGCCCTTAATAGTAAACCTCAGTTCCTGGTTGTGCAGGTTCTTGGTTACGATACGCGCCTGGTATATCCAATTAAACAATTCGCTGGTGTTAGTCGTATCAACTTGTATCCCCGGCTGATCTAACTTTTTACGTGCGTCTTCACTCATGCCGATAAATTGCTTCAACTGATCCATGTGCACACCGAATACCGGGATAACTGCAAACCTGTTTTCTTCCTCAGGTGTGAAAGGAATATTATATTTCTTACCCATTTCTTCCAGCAAAGCCTTGCGGATATCGGTACCTTCTACTCCGAAGAATACTTTACCGCGCCCAACTTCTAAAGTAGCGATATTATCGTCGGGCACCGGTATCTTTATCGTTGCGGCCGGAACATCCACGTGCAGCGGGTCCTCGGTTCTCAACTTTGCTGTTAATATGAAAAAGGTAAGCAACAGGAATGCCACGTCGCACATGGCGGTCATGTCTATCGCTGTACTTTTTCGTGGAATTTTTACTCTTGCCATTTTTGACTTTTTTACGAAATATTATTTTGTGCTAATATATAAAAATTATCCGATTATTTTGTTTTAAAATAAAAACGGAAAATTATGCACTAATATTGTGTTCATTAACCATTATTTCTTGCATGTGATGCAGCAAAAGTCTGCACGATGCTGAAACCGGTTTCGTCAATAGCGTAAGTCAGCTTGTCGATCTTCGATGTAAAGAAGTTATACAGGATGATGGATGATGCCGAAGTGGTAATACCCAAAGCAGTATTGATAAGCGCTTCGGAGATAGCAGCCGAAAGATCGGACGTATTTGGCGCGCCTGCGGCAGCCAGCGTAGCGAAGGCCTTGATCATACCAACAACTGTACCTAACAGACCGCACAATGTACCGATAGATACCAGGGTAGCGATGATGGTCAGGTTTTGCTCAAGCATCGGCATTTCCAACGCGGTGGCTTCTTCAATGTCTTTCTGAATAGCCATTGTTTTCTGATCTAGTGTAAGCAGCTTGTCAGCTTCCATCTCGCGGTATTTTTTCAAACCCGATTTGATTACGTTGGCCACAGAGCCTTTTTGCTTGTCGCATTCTGCGTTTGCCGAATCGATATTGCCAGCATTAAGTAAAGAAGTGATCTTCCTTACAAAAGCATCAACACTACCATTGCCTGCGGCCCTGCCGATTACAATAGCCCTTTCAATAGAGAATACGATTACCATTAATACAAACGACATGATAACCGGTACTATCGGGCCTCCTCTGTGAACAGTGCCGAATACGTCCTGCGGGGTACCTTTATCAACGTCGCCACCTGCGTAATGGCTCGGATCGCCAAGTATGAATATGTAAATTACAATTGCGATGATAAGACAGATCGGGATCGTTAATACTGCGAACGTACCCGATGCGCCTGAGCCTTCTTTTTTTACCGGTGTAGTTGGTTTTGTTGGTGCGGTTGCCATTACTTTAGTTTTTAGTTTAGTTATTGTTTATAATAAGTTAATTAATGTGCGTGCAAAAAGGGATAACAAAAATAGAATTTTACTGAAATAAAAAAACTATTTCCGCTATTCTTTATAATTATTTAATATAAAATCCGGTTTTCGTGTTAACAACTTGTGTATCTAAACGGTACCAGACAAAAAAATTGTCCGACTCGCAGACAATTCTTTTGCAATGAAAACTAATTTTTTCAATAATAGCAAACTAATATAAAGAAAATTTATGTAACTAAACCGATATAGTAACGTTTGGCCCCGCGTTAATTATATCGGCAGTATCCTCGGATGCGTACTTTTCAAAATTCCTTATAAAGGCAGCAGCCAGCTTATTTGCGCGCTCGTCATAGCTGTCCTTATCGGCCCAGGTATTTCGCGGGTTCAAAACATGGTCGGGCACGTTAGGGCAGTTTAACGGCATTTGCAGGTTGAACACCGGGTGAATATCATATTTTACGTTATCCAGTTCGCCGTTAATAGCCGCCGAAACCATTGCGCGGGTATATTTGAGCTTCATCCGCCGGCCCACACCGTAGGGGCCTCCCGTCCACCCGGTATTTATCAGCCAGATGTTTATGTTATGGTCCTTCAGTTTATTGCCCAGCAGTTTGGCGTAAAATACCGGATTTAAAGGCAAAAACGCTTCGCCGAAACAAGCCGAAAACGTAGTTTTTGGTTCGGAAATCCCGGCTTCGGTACCCGCTACCTTAGCGGTATAGCCCGAAATGAAATAAAACATAGCCTGCTCATCGGTAAGCCTCGAAATCGGGGGCAATACGCCAAATGCATCGGCTGTGAGGAAAAAGATATTCTTTGGCGACGAGCCGATAGACGGCATAACCGCATTATTCACATAATATATAGGATACGCCACCCGCGTATTTTCTGTTTTGTCGATATTGGAAAAATTAACGGTCCGGCTATCCTTCATAAAATTAACGTTCTCCAGTAATGCTCCAAAGCGTATAGCGCTGAATATCTGTGGTTCTTTTTCCGGGGTAAGGTCGGCGCATTTGGCATAGCAGCCTCCTTCGAAATTAAAAACCGTATAATCGCTCCAGCCGTGTTCGTCATCCCCGATCAGGTTACGTTCGGGGTCGGCCGAAAGCGTGGTTTTTCCAGTGCCCGATAAGCCAAAAAAGATAGCCGTATCGCCTTTAGCCCCAATATTGGCAGAACAGTGCATCGAAAGCACATTTTTCTGTAATGGCAAAATAAAATTAAGCACCGAGAATATTCCCTTCTTAATCTCGCCGGTGTAACCGGTACCGCCTATCAGGATCAGCTTCCTGCTAAAGTTAATAATAGAAAAGTTATGCTGTCGGGTCGCGTCCAGTTCCGGATCGGCCCTAAAGCCGGGCGCCGCTATGATGGTCCACTCGGGCCTGGAAGCAGGGGCTGTAATATCAGGCCGGCGGAACAAGTGGTGCACAAACAGGTTTTGATAGGCCGTTTCGGTGACTACCCTTAAATTAATATGATACTTCTCGTTGGCGCATACCGATGCGTCGCGTACAAATATCTCGCGGTCACTGAGGTAATCAGTTACTTTTTTCAGCAGTATTTCGAACCGTTCGCTGCAGAATTTAATATTGACGTCGCCCCACCATACACTATCGTGCGTTAATTCGTCATCTACGATAAACCTATCTTTGGGAGACCGCCCGGTAAATTCCCCGGTATCGACTGCAAGCGCGCCGTTGTCGGCCAACACACCCTCGCCTCTTTTCAGAGCCGCTTCGATAAGCTGTGAGGGTGATAATTGAAAAAAAACATCCTTCGCCCGGTCCAGGTTGATGTAAGCCAGATCGGGTAACCTGTTTGCAAGATTTTTCATTAATACAATTTGTTTTTTTACGGTAACTAAAACCATAACGAGCCCTGATTGAGTCGCAAGTTTGGAGTGACGAGTAATGAGTTTTCCTGGCTCAAAACACACAACTCACAACTGGCAGCTAAAAAAACAGCCCCTGATGGTTTTACGAATTCAGTTAAATTGGTTGGTGCAAAAATCCGACTTTACCGTGCAGAAAAACAAATTAAAATTGAAATTTTTTTACTATATGTAAAAAATACACTTAGTTAAGCAGCCTAATAATCAGCTACTTAAGTTAGTGTATTGAAATTTTCCAATACACTAACCTCCGGCCTTCTTAGCCTTATATCCATCGGCCGAAAGTATGGCCAGAACCTTGTCGCGGAAATCACCCTGTATCAAAATTTCCCCATTTTTAACCGATCCGCCCACCCCGCATTTTGATTTGAGCTTTCTCCCAATGTCTTCCAGGTCAGTTTCTTTTCCTACAAAATCGCTGACGCGTGTAACGGTTTTTCCGCCGCCTTTCCGGTCGAGATAAATTTTCAGGTTTTGCTGCTGTGGCGGCAGTGTAGTAACGGCATAGCCGGTATCGCCCTGGTATTGATAACCGGGGTCGGTGGAATAAACTATACCCGAAAAATCTTTGATTTTTTTTGACATAACTTATTTGAGATAGCGTTTACTGACTCATGAAAGATCCCCCTGCCTCACGCGCGCGCGCTTTCCTTAAAGATTTCGCCGGTTATTATTTTCAGCGAACCCGGCACAACTTTTATCTCAGCATCGGCTTCCATGATTTGCGGCTCACCATCAAGGTGCACTGCCCCGGCCTGCGTCCTCCTGACCAAGATATGCTTCCCCCGGATGATCTCGACATATCTTGATTTATCGGCCAGCTTAAGAAACATACGGATGCCCATCTCAAGAAAACGATATAAAGGGAACGGTTTCACGATGCAAACATCCAGCAAACCGTCCTGGACGGAAGCGCGCGGCGACACATGGGCATTGTTACCAAACTGCGACGAATTGGCGAAACTGACCATGAATGCCTCGCGGTCGAATACTTTACCGTCTACTTCTATTTGGTATCGCTCGGGCTTATAATTTAATATTTCGGCAAATGCAGCCTTGATATAGGTAACAAAACCACGGGTTTTATTCTGGGCGAACACCTCGCCTATATGAGCATCGAAGCCCATTCCGGCTATGTTGAAAAACCATTGCCTGTTCAGCCTGGCAGCGTCTATCGCTTCAATACGTCTTTCGTTAAGCGTACGTATCGCCTTTTCAGTATCCATCGGTATACCGAGGAAGCGCGACAGCCCATTACCCGACCCGAAGGGTATGATACCCATCACCGCATCCGTACCCACAATAGCCGACGCAATTTCGTTTACGGTGCCGTCGCCGCCTACGGCGATTATATAATCGTATTGGCCGATGCCATTTTTGGCCAGCTTGGTTGCATGGTAAGCCCGGTTGGTAAAAACTATCGTGGGTT
Organism: Mucilaginibacter sp.; assembly: GCA_035547095.1. GTDB lineage: Bacteria > Bacteroidota > Bacteroidia > Sphingobacteriales > Sphingobacteriaceae > Mucilaginibacter. Next base: position 20,570 of record DASZVE010000066.1, on the reverse strand, counting down.
CGAAAAGATGTGCATCCAGGTTCTTCTCTATCAGCTCCGGCACATTATCCTTATTCCTGCCACCCGATACAGGGTTTATGATGAACAACGCTTTACTTTTCAATAAAATGCAATTTGGCCGTCAAAAGTAACCCTATTTTCTGCTTTGTAAAAAATTGTTTTATTTTTGCCACCCGAAAGTGGACTGATTTGATGTTCCGGACGGCAGCGAATGGCCAGCCGGAACCGGATTGCAACCACGTAAAAAAGTGCTAAACCCGGTTTCCTTTTTTTACCGCAATCATTTATAGTTCTTCTTTCCCTTAATAGAATTTAACGAAAAAGTTTATGCCATATTTATTCACTTCAGAATCCGTATCGGAGGGCCATCCCGACAAAGTTGCCGACCAGATATCCGATGCGCTTATCGATAACTTTTTAGCATTCGACCCCGACTCCAAAGTAGCTTGTGAAACACTGGTGACCACGGGCCAGGTATTCCTGGCGGGCGAGGTAAAATCAAAGGCTTACCTGGATGTTCAGAAGATCGCCCGTGACGTGATCAACAGCATAGGCTATAATAAGAGTGAATATATGTTTGACGGCAACTCTTGCGGTGTGTTATCTGCTATTCACGAGCAATCGCCTGACATAAACCAGGGAGTAGACCGTAAAGACAAACAGGAACAGGGAGCAGGCGACCAGGGCATGATGTTTGGTTACGCGACTGTCGAAACGGAAAATTACATGCCGCTTGCGCTCGATCTTGCCCATGCCTTACTGATCGAACTGGCCGCAATACGCCGCGAGAATAAGGACATAGCCTATTTGCGCCCGGATGCAAAATCCCAGGTAACGCTCGAGTACGACGACCACAACCGCCCTACACGCATCGAGGCGATCGTGATATCGACCCAGCATGACGATTTTGCCGAGGAAGGTGCGATGCTGGAGAAAATCAAAAAGGACGTTATTGAAATATTGATACCACGCGTAAAAGCAAAGTATCCGAAATATGCCGGTTTGTTTAACGATGACATTAAATATCACATCAATCCAACCGGGAAGTTTGTTATAGGCGGCCCGCATGGCGACACAGGCTTAACCGGGCGTAAGATCATTGTTGATACTTACGGCGGCAAGGGCGCCCACGGCGGCGGCGCCTTCTCGGGCAAAGACCCTTCGAAGGTTGATCGCTCGGCAGCGTATGCCACCCGTCATATCGCCAAAAACCTGGTTGCCGCCGGCGTATGTGACGAAATATTGGTGCAGGTTTCGTACGCGATAGGCGTTGCCAAACCGATGGGGATTTACGTTAACACGTATGGAAGCGCCAAGGTTGGACTTAGCGACGGTGAAATAGCGAAGAAAGTGGAGGCTATTTTCGACATGACGCCCTATGCCATAGAAACGCGGCTAAAATTACGTAACCCTATTTATAGCGAGACGGCAGCATACGGGCATTTCGGCAAACCCAGCAGATCGGTCAGCAAATCGTTTACGAGCCCCGAAGGCCGGGCAGTAACAACGAACGTTGAACTTTTTACCTGGGAAAAACTGGATTACGTAGATAAGGTAAAAGCTGCCTTTGGTTTATAAAGTCGTACCGGTGCTGTAACAACCCTATATGCCGGTTAATCAAAGCATCGCCAATTATTTACTTATGAAGAGGAATATATTTAAGCGTAAGCCTAAGGCGGAAAGAAAAAAGAAGTCGAAGGTACGTGAATGGGTCGACGCGATTATTTTCGCTGTCATTGCGGCTACTATTATCCGCGGCCTGCTCTTTTCCGCCTACGCTATCCCTTCCGGCTCGATGGAAGGCACCCAGCTTACCGGCGACTATCTTTTTGTAAGCAAGATCAGCTATGGGCCGCGCATTGCAAATACTCCGCTACAGATACCATTCACCGAGCCTACCATTTTTGGCGGAATGAAAACTTACTGGAGTGCCATACAACTCCCCTACTGGCGTTTACCCGGCTTTACTACCGTAAAGAAACAGGATATTGTGGTTTTTAATAAACCCGAAGAGGCAGACCAAGGCATCCCTATCGACGAACGCACCACCTTGATAAAACGCTGCCAGGCAGCGCCCGGCGATACGCTAACCATCGTCAACACCCAGGTGTACATCAACGGAAAAGCTGCACCGAACGCCCCCAAGCAGCAAACGTCCTATATGGTGACCACCAATGGAATAGACATTAACCCCGAATTAATGACCGATTTTGACATGACCATTTTGCGCCATGACAGCCTCAATAGTTTTGAAATAGTCATTCCTAAAGAACACCTGGCCGAACTGAGAAGCTATTCCAATATTAAAAGTATCGTTCCCTATGTTAAAAAGGCGGGAGAAACAGATGATCAGGTTTTTCCGCACAATCCTAAATTTAAATGGAACGAAGATAATTTCGGACCGCTGGTAATGCCCAAAAGGGGTTGGACAATTAAGCTAAACGACTCGACCATGGCGCTTTACCGCAGGGCAATTGAAGTTTATGAACATAATAAGGTGTTAGTAAAAGGACCGGATATTTATATCAACGACAAAAAGGCCGATACGTACACCTTTAAGATGAATTATTACTGGATGATGGGCGATAACCGTCACAATTCGCTGGATTCAAGGTTCTGGGGTTATGTACCCGAAGACCATATCATCGGCAAAGCTATCATAACGGTAATGAGTACCGATTCGACCAAAGGCTTCTTTAACAAGATCCGCTGGGGCAGGATGTTCAAACCGATCAGGTAAGCGCCCAGCCCCTGGAAGGGTTCTTCAAAATCATAGCTTTAGATAACATAAAAGGCTTCCTATTTGGAAGCCTTTTATGTTATCTCCCCTTTTGGGGTTTGGATTTACGATTTAACTCTTTCAGAATATGCACCGGTCGCGGTATCAACACGCACCTTATCGCCAATATTAATAAACAAAGGAACTTTTATCTCAGCACCGGTTTCTACAGTCGCATTTTTCATGGCATTGGTCGAGGTATTTCCCGCCACAGCCGGTTCGGTATAAGTTATTTCCAGCTCGGCAGATGCCGGAGCCTTAGCCATAATCGGCTCGCCGCTTTCAAAAGCTACGATTACGTTTACGCCTTCCTTTAGGAACTTTACAGAGTTGCCGAATAAAAACTTAGGCACATTAAATTGCTCGTACGTGGTATTGTCCATTACCACCAGGTCGTTGCCATCCTCATACAGGTACTGGTAATCGTTCGTTTCAACACGCGCTATATCAACTTCCTCATCCGTCCGGAAACGGTATTCTACCAATTTACCGGTCTTCACGTTACGCATACGGGCCTGGTAAAATGCACGCAGGTTGCCGGGTGTACGGTGTATAAATTCTTCAACCTGCACCAGTTCGCCGTTGAAGCGAAGGATATTGCCATTTTTTATATCAGATGCTTTTGCCATATCATTTTATTGAGGCGCAAACTTAGCCACTTAGGTGCAAAGAAACAAGGACGCAGTTACGGGATTTAAATGATAGACAGGATTTTGTTGAGCAGGAAGTCCGAAAGTCCGCGGAAGTCCGAAAGTCTAATTGTTCTTTTTTCGCTTTCCCACGGTTCAATGTAATACAGACTGAAATATTGCCGCGTCACCGGATTGTTCTTTCGGACTTTCGGTCTTTCCAACTTTCCGACTTTCCGACTACCTTTGCGGCCATGGTCGACGTATTGCTAAAAAAGGGAAAGGAAAAGGCAGTTCTGCAAAGGCATCCCTGGGTGTTTTCAGGTGCGATAGAGCGTGTAAAAGGCAAACCCGCCGACGGAGATATTGTGCGCCTGCTAAACGACAAAGGCGAATTTATGGCCACGGGATTTTATAACAGCCGGTCGCGGGTGGCCTTGCGGCTTTTGGAATGGGACGAGCATGTTTCCGTTGATGAAGGCTGGCTTCGCAAAAAAATAGCAGTAGCGGTGGCAGGGCGCAATACTATTTTAAGCTCCTCTACCAATACCTGCCGCCTTATTTTTAGCGAGGCTGATTATTTGCCCGGCCTGATTGTGGATAAGTATGCGGATTTCCTGTCAGTACAGGTACTTACTTCAGGTATCGAACGGCTGATGCCCGTTATCCTCGACGAGTTGCAGTCACAGCTAAACCCAGTGGGTATTTTTGATAAAAGCGACGCCTCGTCCCGCGCCCATGAGGGATTGGAAACGATCAATAAAGTTTTGGCGGGCGAAAATCCGCCGGAAACAGTGGAGGTGGTCGAAAATGGCATCAAATATGGCATTAACATCGCCGAGGGACAAAAATCGGGCTTTTATTGCGACCAGCGGGATAATCGCCGCATTATTGCAGAACATGCCAGGAGTAAAAAAGTGCTGGATTGTTTTTCTTATACGGGCGGCTTTACATTAAACGCTTTAAAAAATGGCGCGTCCGCTGTTACCAGCGTAGATAGCTCGGCCCTTGCCATTGAGACACTGAAAGCCAATACCGGCCTGAATCGTTTGGACGCGGCAAAGCATACCGCTATCCAGTCGGACGTGAATAAACAATTGCGAGCATTCAGGGAACAAGATGAAAAGTTTGACATTGTCGTACTCGACCCGCCTAAATATGCTCCATCGCGTTCGGCTTTGGATAAAGCTTCGCGCGCTTACAAGGACCTGAACCGTAACGGCATGCACCTGCTTAACAGCGGCGGCCTGCTGGCGACTTTCTCCTGTTCGGGAGCAATGGATATCGCATCATTTAAACAGGTATTGGCCTGGGCGGCGCTTGATGCCGGTAAAGAAGTGCAATTCATTTACCAGTTCTGCCAGCCCGAGGACCATCCTGTCCGTGCCTCGTTCCCCGAGGGGGAATATTTGAAGGGATTAATGTGCAGGGTTTATTAAGATAGAGACGCAATGCATTGCGTCTCTACCTTAAATTATTCAAATTTTACGCTGCCGTAATTGGTGCTGATATTGATGGTCCTGTCGGCGCTTCCTTTTCCTATATGCCCTTTGTAGTTTTTGGTTGGCTTCCAGCCTTTGCTGTCATCCGGCGGAGTCTTTTGGGTAATTTCAACCGGTACGTCGCCAAAGTCGAAACCGCCATAGCGCACAGTAATATCAAAGTCAGCATTTGCGGCGTTGTTCACGCCTATTTTGACTGTTGAGTATGAACAATTTACAGACAGGTTAGAAAAATTTTTATCTAACTCGTCCACTTGCAAGGTACCCGCGTAATGGGCGTCGATGTTGGCCGAATTTCTGATCTTGCCGATCTTCATCGAGCCATAACGAAAGTCACCGTTTATTTTATCCACAGAACCGAGGTTCAGGCTTCCGTAACTCATATCGACATCTGCCGCCGATAACCCTTCGATGCTGGCGCTTCCATAGCGCACGGAAATACGGGTGCCGGGATGAGTCAATGTACCGGCAGATAAGCTACCGTAAGCACCGTCAACATTAACTTTCCCGTCAAAATCGGGTATTTCCGTCGAGCCGTAATGATTGCTGATATCCAATCCGCTTTTTGATGGCATATAGATCGTGTAATTCACTTCGACGCGGTGGTGATCGTTCATGTGATTAAATAAGTTCCATATCGAGCTTCCTCCGTTGCCAAAACTTGTTCTGAACGAAACCACATCGCCATTCTTGCTGTCCGAAATATTGATCGCATCCAGCATCTTTTGCGCATCGTCATCATCGTTCGAATAGCTTTTGATCTGCACGTCGACTTTCACTTCGTTTTTGGCCCAGGTGTTTACCACCACTTTGCCGTACTTATTTTCGATGCTCAACCGGTCGTTGGCATCCATCGGGTAGCTCTTACTGTAATTTTTTAATTTTTCGCCGATCTCGCCTTTTTGCACCCTCGCTTCCAGGTCATCGTCATTAAAGCTGATATTGATATTATCGCTTAGGTCCTTTAGCGCCGGGCCAAGGTTGCGCAGGTTAGCGTTCAGCTCGCTGAAGCTTTCTTTAAGGCTGGCGTTCACATCATTCATAGCCAGGTTAAGGTCGTGCATGTCGATGTGGATGCTGCCAGGTTTCAGGCATTTCGACGCCTTAACATCTTTATCCGCACTTTGCACGGCTGCGGTGCTGTCCTGGGCATAGTCATGTCCGGCAAATGCCAGCAAAACTGCGATGAGCAGCGCAGGTTTATATATTCTTCGTTTCATTTTTCTCGTCTTTCTTCATTTGATTATAGTGTTCAATCACGTTCAATTGCTGGTTGAGCACCTCGGTTTGTATCTGCAAATTCCTGATCATCTCGCGCAAAACTATCTCCTGGTTGGGACTGTTCGCCAGGTCGCGGTTCAGCTTATTGTAGGTTGAATCCATTTTGGCTATCTCCTTCGAAAACTCCTGGTACATTTCCGGGTCGTCTTTGGTAAGCGACTTCAGCTCCGACTGTTTGCTTTGTATCAGTGAGGTGTACTGTACCTGCTGTTTAGCATATTCAGGGTTAATGGCGGCATAATCTATACCCTGCTTCTTTTCATTGCGCACATACAGCGCAAACGCGATCCCCATAACGATGACCACCGACGCCGCTACGCGCAGCACGAAATTGAGCGAGAACATTTTAGCCTCGCGTTTCTTCAGTTGTGCGCCTTCCGGCGGAAGGTGCTTTTCAATTCGCGCCCATAAGTCGGCCGATGGCTCAAGGTCATCAAATTCTTCCTTATTTTTTCTTATAAAATCCTCCAATCGCTTGCTCATGATGATATTCCCTTTCTTATTAAAATCTCGTTCAACTTTCTTTTTGCTCTCAAAAACTGCGTTCTCGAGGTGTTTTCTGATATATCCAGTATTTGTCCTATTTCTTCGTGGTCGTAACCTTCCAGCAAGTACAGCGATAATACTACCCTGTAACCTTCGGGCAGTTCCTTCATAGACTCCTTTACCTGCGCCACTTTATATTGTACTTCCTCGTCATCCTCGTTCTCCTCATCAGGTATATTATCGAGTTGGTCATCGTCCAGTTCCACCATTTCCAGCCTGCGTTTGCGCAGCAAATTAATGGAACGGTGCACCACGATCTGTTTAAGCCATAAACCGAAGGTTGTTTCCTGCCTGAAATCCTTTACCCGGTTAAAAGCATCCAGGAAAGCATCCTGCAGCACGTCCTGCGCCTCGTCGGCATCGCCCACGATCCGGAAAGCGACATTCAGCATCGCTTTTGAATACAAACGGTAAAGCTCAAAGCAGGCTTTTTTACTGCCCTGCTTGCACTCAACCACCAGGTCATAATGCCTATCAACGTATATGGCTTCCAAATTTCCAGCTTTCACGATATATGACGCGCCGTTTTTTTGAACGTTGCATCAAACGTTAGTTTAATGTAAAGAAATTCTTGTAAAATGTCTGAAGCCGGAAATCGGAGGTCTGATTTATTGGATTTAAGATCGATCGTCTGATTCCTGTCGTTCGTCATCCGAGCCCAAAAAAAGATTGATCGCTTTCACCGCATTATCATACCTGTCCTGCCCGGTTCCCGAAATGGTAACATAGTCCGCATTTAGCTCTTTCAATTCCTTATGCCATACTTCCATAAAATGCTCCCGCAGGTGCGGAAAATCACGTAGCGGGTCCTCTTCCCAGGGCAGGTCGATGTTCAGCAACAGGTAAAAATCATACAGGCGCTTAGGAAGTTCATCCAGCACTTCCTGCGGCGAACGCCCGAAAGTATAGTCGCTCCAAATCTTAACCGTAATAAACGTCGTATCGCAAATGAGCAGGTTATTTGCCTTAGGCAGATATTCTTCCTCTAATGCCACCTGCCCGTAAAACATATTGATCTCATCCTGCCAGGTTGGGGGAGCGTTAAGAGCGGCACAATAGTCGCGCGCAAATTCAGGAACCCAAACGGTTTGATAATGTTCGGCCAGGAACGAAGACATGGTCGATTTGCCGGTTGACTCAGGACCGACTATAGCTATTTTCAGGAGGTCGGAAGTTGGAGGTCGGAGGTCGGAGCTATGCATATTTCTGCCCGGTTATTATAATACATTCTAAATTGAGCATTCGATATTCGTAATCAAACAAGTTGTTTTTTGTAATCCTTTTTCCAGTCGATATAGCCCATTAACGCTATGCCTACGTAGATCGCGTACATAACTGCTGTCAGGTCAAGATGTTTGAAAATGTAAACGCCTACATAAATTATATCCACGAATATCCATATCAGCCAGTTCTCTAAAACTTTGCGCGCCAGGAACACCTGTGCCACCAAACTGCAGGCTGTACAAAAACTGTCAAGGTAAGGGAATGAAGCGGGCGTGTATTTCAAAACGGTCCCCAGGAAGAAGGTAAACACAATGATGGCAATTACCGATAATATGATTTCTTTACGCGTAACCAGCATTACTGGTGCTTTTTTTTCATCAGGTGGTTTGTGACTCCAGTAATACCATCCGTAAATATTCATCGCCATAAAATAAACCTGCAGACCCATGTCGGCATACAAGTGGCTGTTAAAGAAAATGAAAATATAAATGCCAACGCTGACAATGGCGATGGGCCAATTCCAGATGTTATTGAGTGCAGCCAGGTAAACGCAAAGCAAACCAGTAATAACGCCGAATAGTTCGAGCCATGTCTGCTGGTGCCACCATTCCTGTAGTGTATGTACTATTTGCATCGGCGCAAAGATAGATGTTAACAGGAATATCGAACACCCGGAAAAAGCGACCAGGTCTATAACAGTGATTTTGCTGTTATAGACCCGGGGTGATTACAATTCCCGCAATTTTTGCGGCGTTTTGCGAAATATTGTTTTTAATAATATACAAGGGTTGTATACAATAAAGGAATTACAGCGAAACGAGTTGTGTCTAAAATTGGAAAAATTAGTAAATACCCTGGAAAAAGCCTGATAATGATACGTCAAAGTAATAACAAACCTTTCTTAAAGTGTCCAAACGGATATCAACTTTACCCGATTCCAGGCGTGCGATATTAATATTTGTCTCGCTGTAAAATTTTTCCTGGGTAACCTGGTTTTGTCTTCTCAGTCGTTTGATCTGCAGGGCAACTTTCTTTTTAAAAGCTTCCTCAGATTTACTAAGATACTCAAAATCAGTAAGTAACATAGAACGTTGATTTATTAACCAATTGTATGAATCTGCAATCTAATAAATAAATATTTAAACTATTTTTTAAGTTCCTAATTACAGTCGCCTTCTAATTTAGGAAATTCTGACGAATAAGTCATTGCCTGTCTGTTAATATGGCTTTACTTTTGTATAGTAATAAACGGCCTTGCAACAATCTGTGAAAAAAAATAGAATTTTCATCTACCTGTGAAAAACTAAATTTTGAATTCTCAGACGCCCAAGCTGAGGTGTTTTTGTTCTTTGTTTTGGGTTTAATCAATAGTTTAAATTAATTAGGGGAAAGAGAACTTTGTAAAAAGGTTCTCTTTTTTTATGCGTTGTATTTTTACTATGCATGCATAGTATTAACTTTGAACGCCAATTTATCCTTTATGCACTTTGAGTTTTCCGAAGAACAATTAATGATTCGCCAGGCTGCGCGCGATTTTGCACAAACAGAACTAAGGCCGGGTGTAATAGAGCGCGACGAGCACCAGAAGTTTCCGGCCGGGCAAATAAAAAAGCTGGGCGAACTGGGTTTCATGGGTATGATGGTCTCGCCGGAATACGGGGGCAGCGGTTTGGACACCGTATCATATGTGCTGGCCATGGAGGAGCTTTCGAAGATCGATGCATCGGCCTCGGTGGTGGTTTCTGTAAACAACTCGCTGGTATGTTTCGGCTTAGAGAAGTATGGCACGGAGGAGCAAAAACAAAAATACCTGGTTCCGCTGGCCAGTGGCGAAAAGATCGGCGCTTTCTGCCTGTCCGAACCGGAAGCAGGTTCGGACGCAACCTCGCAGCACACGACGGCCATTGACATGGGCGATCACTACCTGCTCAACGGTACCAAGAACTGGATAACAAACGGCAACAGCGCTTCCAATTATTTAGTCATTGCACAAACCGACCCGGGCAAAAAGCATCACGGCATCAATGTGCTGATCGTTGAAAAGGGCATGGAAGGTTTTACCGTGGGCCCGAAGGAAAACAAATTAGGCATACGCGGGTCAGATACGCACTCGCTGATGTTCAGCGACGTTAAAGTGCCGAAGGAAAATCGCATCGGCGACGATGGCTTCGGCTTCACGTTCGCCATGAAAACGCTTGAAGGCGGCCGTATCGGTATCGCTTCGCAGGCTTTAGGCATAGCATCGGGCGCTTATGAATTGGCACTTGAATATTCGAAACAACGCAAAGCGTTTGGCAAAACTATTTCCGATTTGCAGGCTATACAGTTTAAGCTTGCCGATATGGCCACCGAAATAGAGGCGGCACGTTTATTATGTTTAAAAGCGGCCTGGCTTAAAGACCAGGGGTTACCCTATGCCCAGGCGAGTTCGATGGCCAAAGTTTATGCATCAGAAGTGGCCATGCGGACAACCGTTGAAGCCGTACAGATACACGGCGGATATGGTTTTGTAAAAGAATATCACGTGGAACGCCTCATGCGGGACGCCAAGATCACACAGATATACGAGGGTACTTCCGAAATTCAAAGGATTGTAATTTCGAGGGAGATACTGAAATAATCCGCTGGTTTTTCGTTTACTTTGAAAAGTATAGTAAACTAATAGACTACTCATGCGTATTTTCTGTTCCCTGTCTACCCTTTTCTTATCGCTCCTTATCCAGATAGCGTCTGCCCAAAGTCGCCTGCAAACGGGAATTTGGCGCGGCGAGCTGAAAACCAAATCGGGCAATTTGCTGCCTTTTAATTTTGATGTACAAAATGCGACAGGAAAACAAATTTTATATATCCACAACAGTTCCGAGCGCTTTAGAGTAACCGATATCCGCGAAAAGGGTGATTCAGTTTTTATTCATATGCCCTTGTTTAACTCTGAATTTAAGCTGGTAAAAAATACAGTCGGGCTTAAGGGCAACTGGATAAAACACTATGCCGATCATGATATGCTGATGGCCTTTACCGCAACGCCGGGCATCAACTGGCGATTCTTCGGCAAACCGGCGGCGGCAAAATACAATATCAGCGGATTGTGGACCGCGGTATTTACCGGCAGCAACGGTAAACCCGACACCACCGTAGGCGATTTCAAACAAAATGGCTCGTATCTCTCCGGCACATTCCTGACAACAACGGGCGATTACCGCTATTTGGAAGGTAATGTAAGCGGCAATAAGCTGTATCTGTCGACATTCGATGGGGGGCATGCTTTTATATTTACAGCCGATATAGGATCGTCGCAAGGCATAGTGAATGGTAAATACTATGATGGCTTTGATGACATCGAAAATTGGACAGCCTATAAAAACCCTAAAGCTCAATTGCCTGATGCTTATTCGCTTACCTATTTAAAGCCAGGCTATAAGAAAATAACATTTTCATTTGCCGACCTGAACGGTAAAAAGGTATCGTTGAGCGATCCGAAGTTTAAAAATAAGGTTGTAATTATACAAATGATGGGTTCGTGGTGCCCGAACTGCATGGACGAAACCAATTTCCTGGTGAATAACTATTACCCTAAATACCACGCTAAAGGCGTCGAGATCATCGGCCTCGCGTATGAGCGTACGCCCGATTTCAACAAGTCAAAAGCAACGCTTTTGCAATTGAAAAAACGATTCAATATTCCTTACACCTTGTTGATAACGGGTTACACGCCCAACAGGGGCGACCCGATGAAAAGCCTGCCTATGCTGGCTGATTACAAGGGTTTTCCGACAACTATTATCATCGATAAGAAAGGCAATGTAAGTAAGATCCATACAGGTTTCAGCGGTCCGGGAACAGGCAAATACTACACCGAGTTTATCGCCGAATTTGAAAAGCTGACGGATAATTTGCTGGCGGAAAAGTAGCTGACGTACGAAAGTCCGCATAGTTCGGAATTCCGTAAGATGAAGCTCGACAGATTTTGTCTTTCGGACTTATGCTGACTTCCCGACTTCCGGACTAAGACCGCTCTTCCCAAATCGCACACAAATGCAAAATCGTTTCCACTGCTTTTTGCATATCCTGTACGGACACCCATTCCTGCTTGCTATGGAAAGCATGCTCGCCCGCAAAAATATTCGGGCAAGGTAATCCCATAAATGAAAGCCGCGAGCCATCCGTACCGCCGCGAATGCTGCATAACCTGGCATCTAGCCCGGCCCTTTTTATTGCTTCCATGCCATATTCAACGATTTGCGGGTGCTGGTCCAATACGTTTTTCATATTACGGTACTGCGGCTTTACATCCAGCTTATACCGGCTCGAAGGGTATCGGGCAATTACTGTATCAGCGGTTTCGCGAATGATCTCCGCATAGCTCGCCAATTTATGTTCATCAAAATCACGAAGGATAAAATCGATCTCCGCTTTTTCTACATGCCCCTGAACATTTACAGGGTGGATAAAGCCATGCTTCCCTTCGGTCGTCTCGGGCGACAGATCGTGCGGCAAAGCAGCTATGATGTGCCCGGCTATTTTGATCGCACTTTCCATTTTTCCTTTAGCAAAGCCGGGATGCGTGCTTACGCCGTGTATGATCAGCCTGGCACTATCGGCCGAAAAAGTTTCATTCTCCATATTTCCGGCACTTTCTCCGTCGACCGTGTAGCCCGCAAAGGCGCCAAGTTTACCGATATCTACTTTGTCCACGCCACGACCGATCTCTTCATCCGGCGTAAACAGTATCCTGACCGCGCCGTGCCTTATTTCAGGGTGGTTCACCAACTGGTAACAGGCATCCACGATTTCGGCTAACCCCGCCTTATTATCTGCACCGAGCAAAGTGCCGCCGCTGGCGGTAACGATGTCGTTGCCGATCTGCTTTTTCAAGTCGGGTTGATCCGCCATGCGGATAACCTGCGAAGTATCGTCAGGCAGAACAATGTCAAGCCCATCGTAATTTCGATGAACAATTGGCACCACATTTTCACCGGCGCAGTCGGGCGATGTATCCATGTGCGAGCAAAAGCAGATTACCGGAACATCCTGTTTTTCAGTATTCGGCGGCACGGTTGCGTATACATAACCATGCTGGTCGATATGCACATCCTGTAACCCTATCGCAATTAATTCGTTTACAAGTAACCTCCCGAGATTTTTTTGTTTCTCGGTCGAGGGGTGAGTATCAGAGTTAGGATCAGACTGCGTATCGATCGTTATATAGCGCAAAAAACGCTCGGTAACCGTAAATTTTAACTTTGAATTTAAATTCATAAATAGCGTTTATATCGGTATAAGTTATATTTTTGGGACAAGGTTTTCTTGCTTAGCCATTTCGCAATATTGACTAAAATTACACATTGAAAAGACTCTTACTATTTTTTGTTTTTACTATTGCCGCTATCGTTTCGAAGGCCCAGCTCGGATATAACTATAAGGAATTTGCTATCGGGTTGGATGTGAGCTATATGCGGGGCTACACTAATATTCAGAAACAATTCGATCACCCGGGCGAAAGCATCAATTTCATCTACAATTACAGCCCTTACATTCCAATCACTGCCGAGCTTCAATTCGGCAACCTTTCCGGAGGCGGCCTTACGCCCAATCTTGACAGATACGGCCGCCAGTATGTCAACCACTTTGAAGGATTGATCATACACGGCGATTTTATGCTCGGTGAGGCTATTGACTATTCGGAAAGCGGCTTTCTCAACATCATCAAAAACTTCTATATCGGCAGCGGCGGCGGTATTATATTTAATAGCAATACGGTACAGCGCACCAACATTTACTATGGCGAAAACGGCTTACCGAACAACGGCTCTCCAACCTATGTTTTCCCGGGTAATAATAGCAGTGTTAACTTCACCATTCCACTTAGGTTTGGATATGAATTTAAGATCTACAATGGTTACGAAGAACCCTATATCGCAATCGACCTGGGCTATACGCACAACTTAGTGTTCGGCGAAGGGCTGGATGGCTATGACGACCCGTCGAACAAATTCAAGAACAACGCTACCAATCAATACCGGCAATTTGTGGCGACGGTTAAATTCAGTTTCGGCAACATTACTTCATATAATAAACTTATCAGGCGCTTCTAAGCTGTGAGTATCGAAGAAATACGCGATTACTGCCTGGCCAAACCCGGTGTGACCGAAGATCTGCCCTTCGGTGAAGATACCCTGGTATTTCGCATCGGTGAAAAACTCTTCCTGCTTACAAGTATTTCGACAGGCACGCAGTTCAACGTAAAATGCGACCCCGAATGGGCCATTGAGCTGCGCGAACGATTCTCTGAAGTCCGACCCGGCTACCATATGAACAAGAAACACTGGAACACCGTGCACACCGATGGCAGCCTGAGCCGCAGCCAAATCTGTAGTATGATCGACCATTCTTACGAACTTGTACTCAAAAGCCTGCCCAAAAAGGTACAGGATGAGATCAGGCCGGCTTGATCGCGAGTCGCGGCAAACTCCGCTGCGAAAATAGATTTGAAAATATTTTGATTTTATTGCCTGTTATTCAGTAACTTGATCATTACTTCAAGGTCTAACCAAAAACACCATATCGGGAACCTTAAACAAGAAATTATGAAAACCACAAGAATTTACCTTTTGCTGTTAACAGCGTTATCCCTGACTCTCGCGGCAAAAGCGCAAACGGCAGATGACATTATCGGCAAATACGTCGACGCCATTGGCGGGAAAGATAAACTGGCCCAGATAAAATCGGTTTATACCGAAGCTACCATCAGTGTGATGGGGCAAGATGGCTCGGCAAACACTACATTGCTGGTAGGAAAGGGATATCGCAGCGAGAGCGAGATCAATGGCCAGAAGATCATACAGGTTTACACCGATAAAGGCGGGTGGAGCATTAACCCTTTCGCTGGCGGCACCGACCCGGCGCCGATGCCCGACGACCAGTACCAATCGGGTAAAGACGCCATTTGGTTAGGCCGCTCGCTGCTGGATTATGCGGCAAGGGGCTACAAAGCCGAATTGCTGCCCAAAGATGGTAACAACTATCCCATAAAGATCACCGCGGGTACGCAGGTAACCACCTATTTTATCGATGCCAATACTTACCTGCTCAGCAAAATGACCTCGACGGCGTCCATGCAGGGCCAGGACGTAAACGTAACCACAACGCTTTCTGACTACAAGAAAACGGATTTCGGCGAGTTGGAGCCTTATAAAGTCGACATCGACTTCGGGCAGTTCCAGTTGGACTTCGTGGTGAAATCGATAACTATTAATAAGGATATCGACCCCAAAATATTTGATATGCCTAAATAAATCCGGTCGTGTTTATTCTTCAATGACTCAAGACATTTTTAGGCAAAACACCGCTGTTCGAAGTTTCTCACTTGGGCAGCGGTGTTCGTGTCTTCAGGCTACAGGTAACAAATCTGATTCACTTATTGGCTGAATTGCCACCCGGCTATATATTTGTTGAAATTCACTCTCAATGAAACGACTCGTACCGGTATTGCTGGCCTGTTTACTTTTCACACAGGCCAGGGCCCAGTTGACCCCTTTTGAAAAAAGCAGCGACAAAAACTACACCGCCACTTACGCCGAGATCATCGCTTATTACCAAAACCTGGCAAAACAATACGACCAAATGAAGCTGATCAATTACGGCACGACCGATGTAGGAAAGCCACTGACGCTGGTCGTTTTGTCGAGGGATAAAGTGTTCGACCCCGCTCTGGTCAAAAAGCAAAACAAAAGGGTAATGCTCATTAACAACGGCATCCATCCGGGCGAGCCTGAAGGCATTGACGCCAGCATGATGTTGGTGCGCGACCTGCTGAAAAAGAAACAGTTGCCGAAAGATGTGGTGCTTTGCTTTATTGCCGTTTATAACATTGACGGCTGCCTGAATCGCGGCGTTTCCCGCATCAATCAGAACGGACCACGGGCTTATGGCTTCAGGGGGAACTACCGAAACCTGGACCTGAACCGCGATTTTATCAAGGCCGACAGTCGTAACGCCTGGGCATTTGAGAAGATACTGAATACCTGGCAGCCTGAAGTGTTTTTAGACAACCATACCAGCGACGGCGCCGATTACCAATATGTGATGACGCTGATAGAAACGCAAAAGGATAAGCAAAATCCAATATTGGCAGAATACACCTCGAAAACGCTTTCGCCCGAATTATATAAGCGCATGGCTAAAAGCGGCTATGAAATGACGCCCTATGTGGAAGAAAGGAAAGCTACGCCCGATTCAGGTATCGTCAGCTTCCTGGAAACGCCCCGGTTTGCTACCGGGTATACCGCCCAGCACAACATCATCAGCTATATTACCGAAACGCATATGTTAAAGCCGTTCGATAAACGCGTTTATGCTACTTACGATTTCATGACACACCTGATCGATATCTGCGAACGGGATCATACCCTGCTTGGGGAATTGAAGCACAAGGCCGATGAGCAGGTGAAAGCTCAAAAAACCTTTGCCCTGAACTGGGAGGTTGATTGGGACCATTGGGACACAATTACTTTCAAAGGCTATACCGCCGGGCACAAAACCAGCGAAGTAAGCGGCCTGCCGAGATTATATTACGATGAAACCAGGCCTTACACCAAAACCATCAAATATTTTGATAATTATAAAATAACGGCATCGGTGGATAAGCCTGTGGCCTATGTGATACCGCAAGCCTGGGAAAAAGTGATCGAACTTTTTAAGCTGAACAATATCGTGATGCACCGGCTGGCGCACGATACCACGCTCGACCTGCAAATGTATTATATCGGCGACTATAAAACGCCGCAGCGCCCGTATGAAGGTCATTACCTGCACAGCAATGTCCAGCTTAACCCTACGCAAATGAAGGTGAAATTTTACCGGGGCGATTATGTGGTTTATACCAACCAGGCACTGAATCGTTATATCGTTGAAACGCTGGAACCCCAGGGCGTGGATTCGTTTTTCGCGTGGAACTTCTTTGACTCGGTGTTAGGCCAGAAAGAAGGTTATTCGGATTATGTATTCGAAGATGTGGCTGCCAATTTGTTAAAACAGGACACGGCGCTGCGAAAAAAACTGGCTGACGAAAAAGCTCAGAACCCACAGTTGGCGAGCAGCGCCCGGGCGCAATTGAATTTTGTTTACCACAATTCGCCTTATTTCGAAAAAACCTATCTTCGATACCCGGTTGGCAGGCTGCTGACCGATAGTAAACTCGATCTGGAATAAATGGAACAATACTTAACCGTAGCGCCCGTCGCATCAGTACTTTTTGCTCTAACTCTGCTTGTCAGCTTTATCGCTTTTTATAACGAAAAGATGTACGACAAGTTTATCCTGCATCCCTATAATGTTTCGCGCGGGCAGAATGTATATACACTGATTACCAGTGGCTTCATCCATGCCGACCTGATGCACTTGTTCTTCAACATGTTTACGTTTTTCTTTTTCTCGTTTACATTGGAGGCTATGCTGGGACATTGGCAATTTGCGGTCCTTTATATGGTCAGTATGGTATTAGGAGATCTGCCAACGGTCATAAAACACAAAAACGATTTTTGGTACCGCAGCCTGGGGGCATCCGGAGCCATCAGCGCGGTGGTATTCAGCTATATTTTGTTTCAGCCCTTTGCCGATATGTATCTGCTATTTATCCCTATAGGCATTCCGGCGATATTATTCGGAATACTATACCTGGTTTATTGTTCTTATGCTTCTAAACGCGGCATAGGCAATATCAACCATGATGCGCACCTTTTTGGCGGAGTATGCGGTATTGTTATCACCGTGCTTTTGAGGCACGACGTTTTAATGGATTTTATACATGCTATCAGCGAGAAAATGCAATCGTTTGGGCACTGATTACCTTGCCATCTGCATCCAGTAAAAAGCTTACCGGGTTTTCGGGATCCTTAATGATCTCAAAGAGTAAAAAGTTCCATTTTTTCCAGAAATTTTCCAATACCTGGCCGTAAGTTTTATTTTGCCAGGCATCAAAAAGCGGCTTGCTGCTCATTCCCCGCAGCGGCATCGCTTCAATATAGGTTTCGTCCCCGGCGGGCAGAATGTTATACTCGGGCAGGCGATTAAAAAGGTAAGCCGAATAAAAGACCCTCGCGTTAAACTCTTCGAACTGGATTGGATGCAGCGACTGGCCTTCAATTTTTGATAAAAGTTCCTTATGGAAGTTCCGGTTTACCCCGTTATCCTGCAGGCAAAGGATCAGGCCGAAATCTTTCATTCGCAGGGAAAAGATAAGCGTGTTGATCTCGTCCCGGTAGGTGAACTCATTTTCGGCATTGTTTACCTTAAATAAAAACAGGCTGAACGGCTTGAAATCTTCAAAAATCACCGGCAGATAAATGCTTTGCAGCATCAGGTGCAGGTTGCTAAACTTATGAATAAGCGATTGTGATATGTTGAATTCCTGCCCCTGGTAATGCTGCTGCTTAATACCGGCCTGCATTTCGTTAAAGATGATACCGTAAAGCAATTTGCCGGCCCATTGGAATAACTTAACTTCATCCACTTGTTTAACGGCATCATAGCCTTTATCAAAAGCTGCCGCTATTTCGGTCTCGAGCGGATCAATGAACTGCCCGTTGATCGATGCCGAACAAGGCACCTTCAGGTCTTTGTAAGTGGTGATATTTTCGTCAAGCAATTTAAAAGGCTGATCTTCCAGGTTGTAGCGGCTCATCAGCCACGAAGGGAACACCGGTATCCTTTCTTCTTCGGAGGATAGCTGTTGCCCGCTGAGGAAGCAGGTGCGGTTGCTGAAATTAAAGCTTTTAAAAGGATAATAGATTTCCGCGGACATGGCGGCAAAGATACACAGGAAATTTAACCGTCATGGTTAAGAATAACAGTGCAACGTCATTTGTCATGGCATTGCGTAGACTCACCAAGCCTTTGCCACGCGCCGTCACCCTACAGCAAGCTGTAAAGAGAGTTAAGATTATTTGGGTAATTCTCAACAACCCTTCTTTCGCGCAGCGAAGAGAGGGTCGACAAGCGTCTTAGCAACGTTGGGGTGAGTTGATCGCCTGCAATTAAGCAGAAAATTTTAGCTTTGAGCTTTAACATGCGGCTGACATACCAATCTTACGAACTCGAGCTAAAACACCCATTTACCATCGCCAAATTTTCGCGCACCTCTACGCCGTTAATACTTTTGCAAGTTGAGCATGAAGGTTACACCGGTTACGGCGAGGCCTCCATGGTGCCTTACATGGGCGAAAGTCCGCAAACAGCGGCTGAATTTTTAAACAAGGTCGACATTTCGCAGTTCCGTTATCCTTTTGATTTTGACGCGATCATAGCCTATCTCGACAGCATAGCGTCTGGCAATCCGGCTATTAAGGCTGCGATCGACATTGCGCTCCATGACCTGGAGGGAAAGCTGGAACATCGGCCCTGCTGGAAATTATTGGGTAGCGATCCAGCCAAAATGCCCGTTACCAGTTACACTGTCGGCATCGATACGCCGGAAGTATTGGTGGAAAAAGTAAAGCAGGGCGATGGCTGCAAAGTGATCAAAGTGAAGCTGGGGCGGGGCAGCGATCAGGAATTGATCAATACGATCCGTTCGGTGACCGATCTGCCTTTGTATGTTGATGCCAACCAGGGCTGGACCGACCGTGAGCACAGCCTGGAAATGTGTTATTGGCTGCATGAGCAGGGTGTAGTACTGATCGAACAGCCTTTCGCCAAAACAGACCCTAACGACAACGCCTGGCTTACCGAACGTAGCCCGATACCGATTATCGGCGACGAAGCGGTGCAGCGTTTTGGGGATGTGGAAAAGGCCAACGGCGTTTATTCGGGCATCAATGTTAAGCTGATGAAATCGGCAGGAATGCACGAAGCACACCGTATGATAAAACGAGCCGAAGAACTTGGCCTAAAAGTATTGATCGGTTGCATGAGCGAAACCAGTTGCGCTACACTGGCTGCCGCCGCCCTGGCCCCGCAATGCGACTGGGCCGACCTGGACGGGCCGCTGCTGGTAAGCAATAATCCTTATCAAATGCCGGATTTTAAGGATGGCAAGTGGGTGTTAGGCAACGAGCCGGGCCTGGGCATAAAATAACCCCCTGCAAAACTAAATTCACAGGGGGCTATCATGTTGTTGAAATTTATATTTAAGCCTTCACAGGTACTTTTGCTTCTTTGCCAAACAGTCCGCCTAATTCTATTTCCTCATCCACCGGGTAAGCTTCGGTACCATGGTCGAATACATCCAGGCCGCCTGCGCCGGTTTCACCATGTGCTTCTACTCTCAGCTTCCACGGGTGCGGCAGCTGCATGATCAGCTTCATCATTACCCAGGTTACTACGAATACGGCTATGGCTATCGTGAACGTGCCTATGGCTTGTGCCTTTAATACGCTCCAGTCGCCGCCGTAGAACAAGCCGGTTACCGGCGCCGAGTTATCGGCTCCGTAGGGGCCGGTGGCTCCGAACTGGCCTGTGGCGAACAGCCCCAGCGACAGTGTTCCCCAGATGCCAGACATGCCGTGTACCGGTACTGCGCCGATCGGGTCGTCTATTCTCAAATATTCCAGCAGCTTTACACCGCCAAAGGTTACAAAGCCGGCTACGCCGCCCAGTATCGTTGCTCCCAGC
>DASZVE010000065.1:0-19125 GCA_035547095.1 Mucilaginibacter sp. | reverse complement strand
CCAACGTTTACCCAACCCACCGGATAGCCACCAACTACCAGTACAACAGTACTAACCAGGTAAGTACGCAGAATAGCCCGGATGGAGGAACGAACCGATTTTGGTATGATTTGACCAGCAGGT
Organism: Mucilaginibacter sp.; assembly: GCA_035547095.1. Classification (GTDB taxonomy): domain Bacteria; phylum Bacteroidota; class Bacteroidia; order Sphingobacteriales; family Sphingobacteriaceae; genus Mucilaginibacter. The sequence continues at coordinate 19,002 of DASZVE010000065.1, read as the reverse complement.
TGGTGATTTCACAGAATGATAAACAACTGGCTGATACAGATCATAGCTACACAAAATATGACAGTTTAAGCAGGATTATTGAAACCGGGCAGAACCATAAGAATACGGTTAATATAGGCAGTCCCGATTACTTATCAATTAGTACCATTAATGGTTTTTATAACTCCGGAAATAACAACCAGATCATCAATACATACTACGATACAGTAGTTAATTCGGGTAATGGTATTCAAAGAGTAAATCAAAGCAATGTTGCCCTACGCAAGCGGGTATCGTTGACCACTTATCGCGCAACCCAAACCGATACAGTAACACAAGCCACCTATTATGATTATGATTTGGATGGCAATGTGCAGAATCTTTATCAACAAATCCAAGGATTGGATATTAAGCGGCTCAACTATTTTTATGATCTGATTAGTGGTAAAACCAATTTCATAGCTTATCAGAACGGCAAAAATGATCGTTTTTATTATCAGTATATTTATGATGCAACTAACAGACTTTTACAGGTATGGCATAGCGTTTTAGCCGACACTTCTACTTATTGGAAGGGCGGAACGCTTGACACGGCTAAGAAAAAACTTGATGCAACCTACCAATATTACCTGCATGGGCCGTTGGCGAGGATGGAGGTCGGTGATGTAAACGCCAAAGTGCAGGGAACAGACTATGCTTACACCATCCAGGGTTGGGTCAAAGGCGTAAACGCGCAATACCTAAATCCCGCGTTGGACATGGGGCGGGATAGCGTGACCGTTGCGAAAGATGCATTCGGCTATTCGTTAGGTTATTATCCAAATGATTATAAGCCCATTGGCGGAAGTACGAGCTATCCTGCTTTTTCCAAACAATACATACAAAATTTAGGCGACATTACCGGGCAAAGCCTCTATAATGGAAACATCAGCACAAGTACTTATGCTATCAGCAGTATCAGCAGCGGTGCGCCTGTCGGATACACTTATTATTATGACCAGTTAAATAGGATCAAGAAATTAAGACAACATAGTAGTATTGTCAATTGGAGTAGCGCGAATATCAATAATAAATATAGTGAGAACTTTGAATACGACGGTAACGGCAATATCCTGAGCCTGCTGCGCTTAGGTGATACCAGCATAAACCAGGATAGTCTGACCTATAAATACAATAGGGATAGTAACGGCAATTTGACCAATAACCAGTTGAATTACCTGCACGGTACAGGAAATGCCACCAACTTTGGCACACCGCAATATGGCAATAATTACCGTTACGATCCTATCGGTAATATGGTCTATGATAGGCAAGATAGTATTACCAATGTTGGTTGGAGCGTATACAACAAAATACAAAGCATCACAGATAGCGGTAAAACAATATCTTATATTTATAATACGACCAATGAAAGAGTGGCCAAAGTCGCAAATGGCCTAACCACCTGGTATGTGAAAGATTTGCAAGGCAATCCTATAGTCGTTTATGATAATAAACGCAGCCAGATCAACTGGAGGGAGCAGGACATTTATGGTGGTAATCGTATAGGAGTGTGGCAGCCAAATATGAACATCGCCTTAGACGATGCACCTGCTATCGCCGATACATTGGGACATATGCGGTATCAAGCGACAAATTATTTAGGTAATGTAATCTTAACTTATTCAGACATCAGAATTGTCGATCCGGTTCACGGCGATTACAAAGCAGATGTAACTACCGCTCAGGATTTTTTTGCATTCGGGGCTCTAATGCTTGGCAGGTCTGTTAATTCAGGTGATACTAGATTTGGGTTCAATGGGAAAGAGAACGATAACGAAGTAAAAGGCATTGGGAACCAACAAAATTATGGAGTCCGCATTTATGATAATCGTGTAGGTAGATTTTTAAGTACCGATCCTTTTAACAAATCATACCCATATTTATCCCCATACCAATTTGCAGCAAATAAGCCAATAAACTCAATAGACGTTGAAGGTGCTGAAACGATGGAGGTTATCCACTGGTTAGCCGTTGAAGGAACTTCAAAAGAAGCAGCTAAACTAGCTGCTCCATATACCAAATCCGTATTACACATGAATGAAAATCAGACGTTATTAGTTTTTGGAATTTACAATGGTGTAATAAGTGGATTTGATGCAATCGGATTTTCGCAACAGTATGTACAGTATGCTAATGATGCAATGAAGCAAATAATGTCTGCTCGCTTCGACACATTTATGCAAGAGGATTTATCATTCGATAAATTCAAAAAGATGTTTCCGGAAGTGCGAATGGCAGAGGATGCTTATAACGGGATTAGAAATACGATTCACGCAGCATACAAGGGAGATCCATATGCAGCAGGACAAGTATTCGGAATGTGTTTAACTATAAATATTTCCGGACTAAATTCTGGCGACCTTGCGACATTCCGTGGGTTTGGTGGGGAATATGCTGAAGCCGCAGACATAATGGAGCAATATGTTCCTAAGCAGGATTTTAATGAAGCACCATCCGTAGACATACAAAAAGTGAATGGCAGAAATCCCAGAAATTATAGATATGCTGGAAAAACCTATACATTTGAAGCCAATACGCCGCTTGGAAAGAAATATCCCAATGGAGTTCAATTTAATAATCAAGGTTTTCCTGACTTCAGTCCATATGCGAAGAAAACTGTTGATATTGGTCAGTTAAATGTTAATGCTACACAGGATGAATTGATGGCAAACAAAGCTGCTGGATACAATAGTACACCAAAAGGTTATACATGGCACCATGTCGAGAACTCAACCAAAGTGGAGCTAGTACCTACTGATCTTCATGAAGCTGTGGCACATACGGGTGGTAGAGCAACTAATGTACCTAAATAACAATAAAATAATATGGCGATAAAAGTTTATGATCAATTTGAGGGCAAAAACTCAATAGAGAATATTGCAAAATTGGAACACGATATCGGACATATTTTTCCTGATCAATATAAACGTTTTTTGATAAAGTATAATGGTGGAAGGGTAAAGCCTGATGTCTTCAGGACCGTTAATGACGAGATGGAAAGCATTATACAATTCTTTTATGGAGTTACAAACCAAAAAATTTATGATATAAAAAGTGCTTATGAAAGATGGAAACAAAGAGAATATCCCGAGAGTTTTCTTCCGATAGCTATAGATGGTTTAGGGAATTACATTATTCTTGATCTATCAAAATCAGAAAATTATGGTCATATATTGTTTTGGTCACACGACACACCAGAATTCAGGCCTCTGGAAATCAGCGCAGATTTTGATTCTTTTTTAAAAAGTCTTTATGAAATTTCGCTTGTACAAAGCGATTTGGATATAGCTATTGCAACTCAAAATACTGAATACTTCAAGGACAGAATTGAACGAGGAGAAAATATTGATAATATAAAAAATGAGTTCGGTCAACAAGTAGTTAGTGTAGCTGCAGGGAGAAATAAACTTAGGCTTCTGAAATTTTTTAAAGAACATGGCTCTAAAATGGACAGGGCTTTATTTAACGCTGCAAGTAATGGGCATTATGAATCTGTAAAATATTTACTTTCTTTAGGATTAGACCCTAATGAACGGGATATAGAACAAAATAATGATACTACCTTGATACAAGCGGCGTTTGGTGGTAATATTAATATCGTTAAGGCACTAATTAAAGCTGGAGCCGATATTAATGCAACTGACAAGCATGGGCAGAGCGTTTTGAGAAAGGCTTATTGGTCGGATAATCAGGAATTAATTTCTTACTTGGAGAATTTGGGGGCAAGGGGATAGGGGGGCGTGTTACAGATATGTTGGTGGTGGTTTAATCTATTGATAATCAATAAGGATAAAAAATAACAGGCAGAAAAATCAGCAAAAGCGGATGGTATGAAAATACTGCCCGCTTTGTTTTTATATGCATTTGAAATAAAAATGGTGACACGATTTTGCCAGCGTTGCAGGCCGTTGCAGGTGTAGGGGGTGTAAAATACACTACACCAGGCCTCATCCCAATCGCCTTTCCGGTAGAGAGAGGTTTTTTAAGCCGGAAACCCGCGCCGGGGATGGGAAAAGTTTATCTAATACCGGAGAATTTACCGACATTTACGTAAATAAATCAATAAATACTGCTCTAGACGCGAAGATTCCGGAAGTTGGAAATTGGCGGCCGGATATTTTATCAGTTGGCAAAAATAAATTAATAAATATAGTCGAGATTGTAAGCCCGTCCCAGAAAGCGGCGGAAATAAGGGCGAAACTGGCTACAATGCGAGAAGCTTTAGAAAAAGAAGGCTACACTGTACAGGCTGAGGAAATAAATCCCCCAAATCTGGCGCGAGTATGCAGCGTAGCGAGAGCGAGGTGTACTCGTGCCTTAATCTTACCCCGGCATCAGCGGATCGGCCAACGAAATATCTATTAGGCCCGGCAGGCCGCAATAGTTCCGTGCGCTGCTGTATAAATAATCTTCCGGTTTGTCGGCAATACCGGCAACAACGGGGTTATTATGAATATAATCCAGCTTTTGATGTAATATTTTGGGATCATATAAAGCAATAGGATGGTTATCCTGCTGCCAAAGCTGGAAGCCGGTATTCTGGCTATTCTGTTTTCCGGCCTCTTGCATCAGCGCCAGCATCCATTCTCTGCGGCTTTCAGCCGGGTGTTCGCGGATGCACTGTTTTAGTTGCAGGGAGGTATGCTTCTTCATGTCGCGCATAATGTTTTCCAGGCTTTCGCCATGCGTGCCGATGATCATGTGGATATGGCTGGTCGGCCCGCCCGGGCGCCCGGATAAAAGTCTAAAGTCAAAAGAAAAGAATCTTCCCTATCCGTACCCACGAATTAAAAAATAGCTTAACTTTTAATTGCCTGCCATCGTACAATAAAATAACTATATTTACTTAAACTTATCTAACCTGATCATTATGAAAAAGATTTTATTGTGGAACTTACTCCTGCTGTTCCCCTGCCTGTTATTCGCACAAAACGATCAAACCCTAATCAAAGATTTCGAAAAGAAGGTGCAGGGAATTGAAAACACGATTCAACTCAGCGACCATGTCAATATAGCGCAGATTCAGGTCGACGATGCCAATTTCGAGCTGCTGGCGATCGACGACAAAATGCAGGTGCTGTGGCGCATCAGCCTGGCCGGCCAAAGGGCTGCCTCGGGTATTTTTAAAGGCAACGTACTGGCGACTGCGAGCGTGCCCGGGAAATCAAAAAAGGACCCTATCGATTATATGGCTTACCTGATAGATGCGCAAAGCGGGAAGCTTTTGGTGCAAAAGCAGCTTTATCAAAGCACGTCTGAAAACTTTGAAGCCCCCGAAACCTTATTTGCAAAAGATGGCTCGTGGGCCAGGTACCTGGTCAGGCAAACGGGCGCTAAATTAAGAGCCATGTATATGAAGGATGACGATTATCTGGCTACCAACCAGTTTACTGTTTTTGACCTGGGCGACAAGCTGGAGCCGGTTGAAACACGGTATAACCTGCCGGAAGGCGTTTATCTTGGTACGGTGTCCGGGTCGGGCGAAAACTTTATCGTTTTGATCTTTGAACGGGGTAAAGCCTTTAAAGCGGTCAAATTCACCGATGGCAAACCTGACGCGGCGGCTACGATCAGCCAAACTATGGACCTTCCTGAAAAACTCTCTTCACCAGCGAAATTTTCGACGAAATGTATTGTCTCGGCGACCGACCCGGATGTGGCTTACGTTAGTTCTTATTACAGGGACTCGAACAAAGATTACAAACTTAGCTTATGTAAGTTTGATTTTAAAAATAACAGTGCGAAAGTAGCTGATGAAAAAATTGATAATGACGTTTTGAAAAACGTTAAGGAAAACCTTGATGATGCCTACAAAAAAACAGGCGACCTTGCCCATGGCAAGTTGTTTGATTTTGAAGTTAAACATATGGCGCAATATGACGGTGTTATCGCCGTGTCGTTTGGAGATCGGTGGGTTTATCAAAATGCGCAGGTTGAAGGATCGACCATTATTAATGGTTATGACGAGGATCTGAAACAAAAATTTCAGCAGGTTATGCCCACAAATACTATTTATGGTGGTACAAGCAATACCGCCACAGGCTATTATTTCCGTGACAATAACGTTTGTGTGACAGCCAATACGGGTAATATCAAATTCTCAACTATTTACGCCCGGCTTGATTTGAATACGGGCAAGTGGCTAAGCTTTAAAAAACTGGAAAAGAAGAAAATCGATGGTTCGGATTTTATAACCGATCATAACCTGTGGTATAAAGATAACTTTGTACTGATCTACGTACCTTTTACCCATTCCTTCGGCAGCAAGATCGACTTAAGTCTGCAGCAAAACGCGTACTAAAGATCACACTTAGGGTGCGATTGAGGCTTTCCAGCTCAGTCTGAACGAATTCTCGTAACGGAACGACTGTGTCCTTTTTTTACATCAGTATTCGTAAACAATTTCCCTATTAAATAATGATTAATTGAATTTAACAAATAGTTTCTGTTATAAGTCGCTTGTAACTAATGACCTTTGCGCTTTAAGTAACATTAAAATATTGATTTTCAGAAAAATAAATCGCAAAAATTTTGTAAATAATTATTTTCTTTCTATATTCATGAATAGAAATTACTAACCTTAATCTTAACCTTTATGAAAATAGTCCAGTTTTGCGTACCGGGCCGAAGTTGCGGTTAATTTTATCAGATTAGCCCGCAGTCGCTGCGATTGTAGATCATCATAATTTCGAGTTTTTCCTTTTGGCCTCAATGGAGGATGTCGGTAAAATAATGGTTCTTAAACCGAAGAACCTGACTAAAGGACTCTGATCATGCCGTCCGTGGCAGGGCAAAATCTGGAATGGACTTTAAAAAAATAATCAACTGGATTTAATAGCTGGAAAACCTAAGCATATGAAAAAGCTTCTCTTATCACTATTGTTATTTGCCCTGGCAAAACCATTATTTGCGCAAAGTGTGTTAACGCTTGGCCGGGGACTTACCGGCGGATCGTACAATACTACTTCCAATATAACTACCACTATCGATACAAGCAAAGCCTACACCTGGTTGAAGGCTCAAACCTATCAGGTGAACTCGTTGGGGACGACGACGACGGACGGCCTAAAGCTGTTGAACACAACTTCTGCATCTTCCGGCGCCCAGCAGGTGTCGCCATCACTGCACCTAGGGGGACAAGGATGGTCGACAGGATCAGGTGGATCGAGCCAGCCCGTTGATGCTTATTGGCAGGTGACACCACTCCAGGGATCGCCCCCCAGCTTCTTACTTCAATTCCTGACGAGCGTAAACAATAGTACGCCGGTATCGGTTTTCCAGATTAGCCAATTTGGGGCAGTCCTCGGCGGCAACTTTGGTTCCACGGCCGGCTTAACAGGCCAGGGATCACTTGACGGCTTCTATATGACCAACGCTACGTTAGCGACCTCAAGCTTAAACCAATATTCCCGGAGGGTGCGATGGAACGGTAATGGCTGGAACACGTCAACGCTGGCCAGCAACGAGGCGGACTGGATCTCCGAAATGAAAACGTTTAGCGGCAACCCTATAACAACCCGGCTGGCGTTTTCAAGCCAGGTAAACAACGGCGGTTATACTGAGCGGTTTGGAATGGCGGACAATGGATTGTTTTATTTTAACAGTACTGCGATGACCGGCAACCAGCTGGTTGGAGCAAATTCAGGAGCGACCGGGATGGAGGCCAAAACGCTTAGCGGCAGTTCGGGTACCGGGCTCACCGTGTCCAATGGCACCGGAACGATAACCCTGTCCAATGACACGACCAAATTGCAGACTATCGCCAACTTTTTTCCAAAGGGAGACACGCGCTATGCTGGTTTGTCGACTTCGAACAGCTTTACTACCGAACAAAAAATTTACCGGAATAGTATAGGTACGACCACGACCAGCGGTGTTTCGCTATTAAATACAACAGCTGCCACATCAGGGAATCAGCAGGTCTCGCCCTCCCTTCACCTAGGCGGCCAGGTATGGACTACCGGTGCTGGAGGCGCCAGCCAACCGGTAGATGCCTATTGGCAGGTAACACCCGTACAGGGAACCACCGGCCAGTTCCTTTTGCAACTATTTACAAGCATAAACAACGCCACGCCGTCCCAAGTATTTCAGATAAGCCAGGGAGGTGCCGTTGTTGGCGGAACATTCAATGCGACGGCCATTGGCACCGGACAAACGTCACTGGATGGGTTTTTTATTACCAATGCTACGGCGGCGACTTCCAGCCTTAACCAGTGGTCCCGGCGGGTACGTTGGAACGGCAATGCCTGGAATACTTCCACACTTGCCAGCAACAGCGAAGACTGGATAACTGAACTGAAAGCTTTCAGCGGTAGCCCCGTAACCTCACGACTGGCATTTTCCAGCCAGATTAATGGTGGTGGCTACGCAGAAAAGTTCGGCATGGCCGACAATGGGCTTTTTTATTTGAACGGCACAGCGCTCACCGGCAATCAGATTGTGGGTGCTAACTCCGGTGCAACAGGCATGGAGGCCAAAACACTTTCCGGAAGTTCTTCAACGGGCCTCACAATAACCAACGGTTCAGGGACGATGACATTTGCCAACGATACCACAACGTTGCAAACGGTTGCCGATTTTTTCCCGAAAGGCGATACCCGGTATTTGAAGACCACTACCGCTGCAGCCACTTATCAGCCCCTGCTGGGATACACAGCCGCAAACGACGCCAATGTCGTACACCTCACCGGCAACGAAAATATTTCAGGCACCAAGACTTTTGCCGGGGCAATTGCCATAGGTACAACTACAGTACCGACGGGCTACCAGTTTGCAATTAACGGAAACACAATTGCCACTTCAGTCACCGTTCAGGCCGAAACAAACTGGCCGGACTTCGTTTTTGGAGAACAATACAGATTAATGCCGCTCACTGAGCTTAATACTTTTATACATAATAATCATCGCTTGCCCGGAATCCCTTCAGCAGAGACTGTGAAAAAGAATGGCCAGGATCTCGGCGCAATGAATGAGGCACTACTGCAAAAAGTAGAGGAACTGACGCTTTACCTGGTTGAAAAGGACAAACAGATCGAGGATGAAAAAAAACGAATTGACGGCCTTGAAAAACGCCTGGAAAAACTGGAACAGTTACTCAAGGCCGGTCAATAATAATGGTCATGGATAACGTCCTCGACCGTAGTTGCATTTCCATATTAATGGTTTACAAATATACCCGGCTTAACAACATCAGCTAAGGATGAAGCTTACCGTTAGTGCACCCCAACTTTTTTGAAATCATTAACAAATCGCTTATTTAATTCGGATTGATTGCGTGGCGTACCATCTAAAATGAATTTCGATTCACTTCAAAATAATTAAAGTCCACGACGGTTTGTGCATAGTGACCCCAGGTAGGCGGCACCGGATTAATTCTGTGAGCATAACTTTCATTTTCGCCTTTGTAAGCAACCGAAAGCGCTAAGCCGGGTAAACCGTCAAGGGCTCCGCTTCTACCAGCGGAGCTTGTACCACCCTTGACGGTTTACCCGGCGGGGCTACCTTTGCGGAAAAGGCGAAATATGAAATGAGTGCAGGTGGTAAACAGCAAATCTGTTGCGCAGCGCAGCAAGCTTCAGTTTTGCGATTTCGGTGAGGCTGGCGGTGTAATGTAATGGAACCGCCAGCCTCACCGTCTTGGTAAGAAATCGATGCGCTTGCCCATCAGGCTGTTAATCCCTGACTGTGCTGAATTTTAATTTCCTCTTGCCGGCGTTCATATTCCAACGGCTCCTCCTGCTGCCGCTTAAATCGTTGTAACCGGTTTACTTTAAATAATTACAGAATCTTGATTTTACAGTGGTGCAATTCGCAATGTGTAAAAACGGAAATCTATTTCTAAATCTAAGCCGCACGATCGTTTCAGTCAATCTTTATTCAGGCATTGGTTATCTTAATATTTCGCTGCGCGGCCTGACGCAGGAGTACGCCTTTGCCGTTGGCAGCAGGGTTGCCGACAGCTTTATTTGATCAGATCCAGGCAAAATGTGCGGGGCAGATCAATGACGCTTGGTCTTAAATAGGCCAGCTTCTATATCAGACCCAGCTGAAGACGCCGCAAGATTTAAATAATTCAGCGGCAAACCTTTCAAGTCCGCTTCGACCAGGCTTACTTTCCCCGATTTACGGACCCGTTCTTCCATCGGTTTGTTTATAGTATCCGGCAGAATCTCTTGCTCATTGAAACCCATATAATGAGCGTTGCCTGAGATTTGGGAATTGGTGAACTTGTAATTCGGATGCTTACCCCGGTAACCGACCCAAAAGTAGTTACACCCTGTGATCACATTGTCACTGAACGTAAAAGGCACATCCCCCGACAGGCCATAACCATACCAGACGGCCCCTTCGTAACTGCCGTAAATGATAGAATGGGTCAGGGAAAAATATTTAAGGCCCACAAACACAAGTACAGCATTTTTTACACCGTAAAATATACAATGATCCACACTGACTTTGACGCCCTGTGCAAAGACGCCGCCTTGCATAGGCATACTATATCTGTCACCCAAGAAATAACACTGAGTGATTTCAAGACCAGTCAGCGTGCTGTCTTTTCTTTCAATAGCGTAGTAGTACACCGAGGCCGGGTGCGGGTCGCCTATGAACTTTAAACCCCTTATCGAAACATGGTTGCGTTGAATCTGGAAAGCAGTACTGGCATGTTCCAGTTTTCCTGCCCGGTTCCCGTCGGCGATGCATTGGATAACCGGCATTTTTGCCGGTGTCCAGCCGCTGTCATCGGGCATTACCAACGCCTCCACCGAATATTTCGCAGTGTAAGAGTGACCGGAGATTGTAATCGGTTCTTTCAGCGTATATAAACCAGGCGCGACCTTTATTACTATTGGCTGATTTTGACGAGACAGGTTGGCTCTCTTTACTGCCTCACACAGGCTTGCCAGCGCCGCCTTGGCGGTTCCGGCGTTGCGATCGTCGCCATGGCTATTATCGACGTAAAAAGTCTGCGCGATCGCACACTGACTACAACTAATAAATGCGGCTATCGCCAAAATTTGGAATCGTTTCATGTGCGAATTTAACGACAGGGTACGTAAAAACCTGTTCAACCCGGGTTCATTTTTTTTCATTCTAAATTATTTGCTCACCAACATATTTGTTTATGTTCATTTACAATATCGAAGCCAGGTTCAGCCCAGATCTGAATATCCTTTGAGAGTTTTCTAACCTCGATCATTTATCGCCTTGTATTGGAAAAAACGAAACTTGCAGAATAAATAAGATGGCAAATAGCACGAAGATGATAATAATCAATAGCACCAGGACAAACTATAACCGACTTCGATTTAGCTCCATTGACAGAAGCAATGATATGGAAGAAAACCGCAGCCGTCTCGGTAAGAAATTGATCCGCTTGCCCATCAGGGTGTTAGTCCCCGGCTACGTTGAATTTTAATCTGCTGCTGTTTTTGTTGTCTTCGTTCATATTCTAACCTCTCCTGCTGTATCCGTTGTTCTATTCTCCGTTCCTCTGCCCTGAGTTCCAGCTTTTGCTCATAGGCGCCGTTTTTGAGCGTATTGGCATAGCGAAACGTTTCCCATAGCTCCCGGTCGTAACCGAATTGCTGATCGAAAACCCGCTCAGCCGCTTCCTTGAACGCAACACGGTCAAATTGTCCAACTTTTAAGCTATGTTCGGCGTTTTTCCCGCGGGAATTGTTCAAAGGACTTAAACAGATGCTGTCGGTTATATCCTTGCGGCTGACAATGACCTGCGCGTGCATTTGTTCGCCGGGCTTTCGCTGACCGCGTTTAGCCAGGCCTTGTTTAACTTCCTGGTCTTTTTGGGTATAATAGCGGTGCTGCTCGACCTTGCCGAAATATAATCACTGTAAGCCTCCTTCGAGCATTCTATAGATGTCTTCCGCTTTGTAATACATGATGCCACCGATCTTAGTGTAGCGCAGCGTTCCGTTGATGCGCAGGTTTTGAAGCGTGCCGGGCGAAATATTCAGTAGTTTGCGCACTTCATTACTTTTCAGCCATTGCTTGCTTTGGCCCTGGTCCGGCTGCATAAGTCGGCCGATCTCGGCTAATAGTTCATTTTTAAATTCTTTCAGATCCTCTTTGGTCATTAAATCCAGGTTCATCTTTCCTCCAAATTTTAAGTTCATTAAACCGGTTCAATCACGACGCGGAAATGCATCGCCTGAAACAGTATGAAGGCAAAAGTGAATGCTGAGTGGCTCTTTTAGATGACCATTGTAAGCGTTTGGTCAGATTTGGAGGTGTATCATTTCTTGTTCACAAGCTCAAATCTTGAAAAGTTTGTCCTTTTCAGCGATTTCAATGAACTTAGCTGGTTTATCTTCCTTTTGAGCGGGGAAGTAATTGCGGGCGGTATCGATAGAGATGTCTTTGTCGCCATGTATAAAATATTTGGCTATCATTTTATACCAGGGGCTTTGGGTTTGCGAACGGGTTAGCTTGTTTCCATTTGGCAAAGACAAGTCCTGAAACTGGTGGATCAGGTTCATGAAAGCGGATAGCCCGCTTTTGCTAATAACTATCTTTTCACCAGCGTCAAACTTGGAAGCCTGTTTTAATTGTGCTTCCAGTTCTTCAATCCGTTGTTTTAATTTATCGATCAGATTGTCTTTTTCACCTATCACGGCGTCGAGCGGTTCGGTCTTGTGCCATCGGTCAATGGTTTTCAGGAAATCCAAAAACATTTCCAACTTCTGCGTCGGTTCATGGCCGCGTACGTATCTCTTAGAAAACGGGTCGAGGCGTTTGAAATATTTGATCCGGTTGACTACAACATCGTGGACGTGCCTGAAGAATGTCTCGTCTTCACCTGGATTGCCTTCTAAAAAATAAGCCAAATGAACTTTGTAGTAAGGTTCGAAATCGCTTTCTGTCAAATTATATAGCTTCTTTAGAAAAAAATTGTCAGCCTGGACTTTATTTTGAATAATCGGATTGCCGATCTCAAAGCGGTTCGGTGAAAAAGCAAATCGGCCTCTGAAACGAAAAAAAGTATTGGTATTCGGCATAGCTTCGAATTTAGTAAACGGAATATAATTTCAAAGATACCCGGTTGTTGAAAATATGGCAATGAGCCGATAAGAGCAAATGATAAACCGATTACAATAAAGTGTCATATGATCCCGGGTACTACGCCGATTTCCTTTCTCCGCTGCACGCATAGCAGCAAATTCATGGCGCTAATATACCAGGATCTCTTTTTTCTCACTGGTGATCTTTTGGTTAGGATGATCGAGGAATTGCCCGATTATCAGATCGCCTTCGTAAGAGTTGAGCAGCGGCGCATGCTGCCTTTCAGCAAACAGGACGCGCTGGCTGTTGGGCAGGTATTGATGAATGAGATCATTGTACAGGGGTCTGCACGAATCATCCATACCGCCTGCGCCCAGCAGCGCGGGAACATTGGAATAAAAAGGCTTTTTTGTTGCCGTATCTATGGCTTTAACTTTCCAGCAATCACAGATCGGTCCATAAACATCATTGACATGAAAGCCTGCCAGGTAGGGCATGATCTTTTCCTGTTGCGCGATGATATCGGGGTCGGCATAGGCCATCTTATCCGAGCAATAGACGGAAAAACGCATGCCTGAAGCGCCACCATGGTTGCCGAACAGGCCGTCGAAATAAGTTTTAAGATAGGGCGCGTGATTGCCTTTGATCATTGCTGAAATGATATAGGGAACCGTTTTGATACCGTAAAAATCTTCTGCCGCACCATGGATGATCTCCAGCAGTTCCCGCCGGCCGTAATACAAGCGGACAGGTCTTGCCGCGCCCTTTGGCTGGTAATCATAGGGGAATTGCCGCTTGCCCAGCGCTTTAAAATAAGTATGGAAACGCTGCTTTAAACCGGTGTAGCCTGCCGAGTCTTTTTCACAGCGCTCCAGCAGCGTATTCAGCACCTGGTTAAAGTTGGCCAGTTCCTGTTCGTCGATGTTGACGAATTCCGGTAGCGGAGAGTCCAGCACCAGCGAACGGATATGTTCAGGATATTGATGCAAAACGTTCATCATTAACCCGCCGCTATAGGAAATGCCCAGCAGGTTGAGCGAATCGATCTTAAGCGCGCCGCGCAGGTCCTCTATGTCATCGGTGCTTTCATCCGTATTATAAGCGGAGAGGTCGATCCCCTGTGCCGCCAGTTTCGCGCGGCAGCGTTTGATTTGCGCCAACACCATGCTGTCCACGGATTGATGCCGCAGGTAGGCCTGCCTGACCGCTTCGCTGATGCCGGAATCGCAATCCAGGCAAGGCAGGGCATATTGCGTACCACGCTGTTCAAAGGCGATGTAATCGCGGTCTTTAAGCAAAGAGCGGCGGGCAATGGAAGTTACCGGGTGCAGTGAGCTTTGGCCGGGGCCGCCGCCGCTAAATAAAACCGGATCTTTTCTTTTATTTGGATTGTTACTTTCCACGATGATGAAGGGCAGTTTGACTAGCCTGCCCTTTGGCCTGGTCCGGTCTTCCGGTACCACCAGGTAAGCGCATTTGGTATGATAGGCCGTGTCGGCTTTAAATGCGCAGGCGCAGGGTTCAATTTTGGGCGTATAGCCTTTTCGCTGGCTATGGGCCAGGAGCGGCAGTACTAAAATCAGCAAGGTCAGTCTTTTCATCATTCGGGTTTTTGATAAGATTCGGCTGCATAATACAGCAGTTTTAATGTTGCACCGAACGGGGTGTTACGTTCGTAATCGGCTTTGGTTTTGTATACGATGACCAGGTCGGTTGCGGGGAAAACGGTAATACTTTGTCCCATCGAACCGATGGCGGAATACCCGCCCTTCAACCGTGGATCGGGTACGTTTTGCCAGAGCCACCATAAATAACCATAGCCGAACTGGAACTTGTTGCCGCGAAAGATCGGGACACTTTTGTTAAGTTCCGCAACGGTGGTATGCGGGGTTGTCATGGCAACGACCCAGGCGCTATCGATCAGCTGGCGGCCGTCCCAGCGCCCTTTGTTTAGCATCAGTTGCCCGACACGGGCCATATCGCGTGTCGAGAACCACATCGGGTAGGCCGGGTACAGCGAACGTGTACTGTCGCCTTCTTTATGCTGCAAGCCCCGGTTCCAGTCTTGCATTTGCAGCGGTTTAGCCAGGCGGCTTTCGACCTCGTCGTAGATATTCCGGCCGGTTTCCTTTTCAAAGATAAAGCCGGCCACATTAAAATCCCAATTGCTGTATAGCCAGTAAGTGCCGGGTTTTACCGAACCACGCTTAGGGGCCAGCGATAAAAAATCGCCCGGATAACTGGCGGGGTGGTAAACGCCGGAACGGGCTGAGATAATATCCCGCACGGTTGCGTCTTTTTCTTCCGGCAACAGCCCGCCAGTGTCGTCGATACCGAGGTCTTTTAAGGTTTTATTTAATTTAATCCTGCCGGAACTGATATAGGGGCCGTATAAAATGGCCAGCACGCTTTTACGGCAGGAAGCAATATAACTATTTTCCTGTACATCGCCATACTGGAAAACCACTCCGCCATGCTGGATGATCATATAGCCCGTGACGGGAGTGCTGTCAACAAGGAACGCATGAAGCGTATCCAGTCGTTTCAGGTTCCAGCCGGATTTTTGTTCATCGGAAAAATACCGCCATTCTTTTCCGGGTGCGTTTTGCGCCAGCGTAGTATGCACCGCCGCCAATAGCAAGCCCAACAATAAATAAGATTTCATCCCTGCAAAAAAAAGAAATTGAGCGGGTCAGCGATAGTAAATTTCGGACAACTTTTCACCTGTAAAACCGCTGACATCTTTATAAAAATGACTCATATCAAAATAACCATAGGCCGAAGGGGTAAATGACTTTCTGTTATTCACATACGCGCTCAATGCGCTTCTGGCACGCAACCCGGACAGGTAAGGTTTGGGTGGCGTGCCAATGACCCGCTGGAAATTCCGGTTGAAGGTCTTGTCCGAAACGGCCAGGCCGCCTGCCATTTCTCCAATGGCGTGTTGCATGCCAGCCGCCAAATACAGTTCGATGGCCTGCTGTACGAATCGGCAAGCATGGTCTTTTTGGCGCCTGGCCTGCTTTAACAGGTAGGTTTCCATCAGTCCTGCCTTTTCTCCCAGTAAAGCTGCCTGCCTGATGTTCCGGACCAATGCGGTCGGCAGGATAGTTGCTAGGTCAACGACCTTGCCTGCGAGCGTTTTTTGCGGGATTCCGAGTAGTACTTCGAGGCTGCCAGGGTGGAACTTAACCGTAAAGATGTGGTCCGCCGGTGTATTGTGCCGTTCGACCACGGTATTGCGCAAGATCAGAATGCCTTGTCCGGGACTAATATGGAATTTCCGTTGTCCAATGGTGATCTGGTAAGCCGCACCGAGGTTGATATACATGGTCGGCGTCCAGCTTGGAAACATTTTGATGGAGAAGTCTGAATGGCCGGTATAATGAAAAGTTTCTTCAAGAGATGATTCCGAAAAAAATTCGATATGGGCCGACAGTTCGGCGCATGGCTGCCGGAAGGTATAGAGCTGGCGTATATTTTCAAAAATTTCGGTCAAAACAATTTAAATCTACAGATCGAGATGAAATAGTGGTAAGCGCAATCGGGCTTACCCTTTCAATCTTTATTCCAAGAATATAAATAACTGGTAAACAACAAAATAAACGGGCCTTTAATTAAGGAGTGTAATGAAACCGGACGGACAGCTGTCTGGTTTTATTACATACTAATCATTCGTATTTAATCATTGATTCACTTTTAAAATTGTCAAACTCTTTTCGAATTCAATATTAATTGCTTACATTTACACTATAAGCATTAGTGATTTTTGGTTAGCTTTGGCGGTGACCTTTTAGGTGACCAAGTCATGGCTTTCAAAATATAAAATGCAGATTTAGAGACGATAACACTGATAAAAGCGTTCGGTTATTGTTCCCTCTCTCTCCGCCCCGCCCGCCAGGTTTAACCAAGGCGGGCTTTTTTATGCCTTATTATACCTACATTTTAAAAAGCACAGTTCATAATCGTCGGTATATCGGCAGTTGAGAATCTCGATGTGCGCTTGCAAAGACATAACTCGGGACAGGTTTGGTCGACCAAAGCCTACGCTCCATCCCAAATTATCTATCACGAAGAATTTGAAACACGAATCAGAAGCATATCGACGAGAATTGTTCTTGAAAACTATCGACGGATATAAGTTTTTAAAAAGCATTGGGCTTTATTGACGGCAGAGCGATCGATTGCGGCGGTCTTGTCCCCGAAGGGATCCCTTTGGGGAAAACCGTTGACTGTAAGAGGTCCCAGGTTCTGCTAATGCATCTCTTGGGGAGAATCCCTCCCTCTTCGCAAGTTATAAAATGCTGCCCGCTTTCGCCGGACGGCATTTTTGGCTTTGATATGATAGAACCGCCGATACTTATTTTCCGACGTGTGTTATCAGGTACCCGCCCGTTTTATTATTAACTTTTACTTACATTTGCGTGAGTACATCACAGCAAACCATGCGCAAAACAACCCCGAAATACCTATGCTCCGAACCGGTTCGCGATGTATTTACTATAAAATAACAGGCTAAGGCTTGCTTCGCACTTTTATTTATTGAAAAACAAACTAATTGACTACCAAAATCATTATAATCACAATTTCTCTTTGATCACAACATGGGAATTTTTCAGGATTGGAATGCAAACAAGCGTAATTTTAAAGGTCGATTTGTTTTAGTTCTTTATAGAATAGCCGTTGCCGTCAAAAAACACAAAATCCTTTTGATCTTCCTGTTCCCCTACCTCATATTTTATCGATTTTGCATCGAATGGGTTTTGGGTATCGAAATTACCTGGAATGTAAGCATCGGAAAAAATTGCGCATTATACCACGGCCAGGGTACAGTTATTAACCCGGGCACAAAAATCGGCTCCGATTGTATCATCAGGCAGAATACGACGATAGGCAGCAAAGGCGACGGGGCTCCTCCGGTCATAGGAAACTCTGTCGACATAGGCGCAAATTCCTGCATTATCGGCAGTATTCATATTGGCGATCACGTCGTTATAGGCGCAGGGAGTATAGTAGTGAAAGATGTTGAATCAAATAGCGTGGTGGCGGGTAATCCGGCCAAATTATTAAAAAGAACTTTATGACGATTTTTTTTCTAAATGACACCATGGGTACCGGCGGTAAAGAGCGACGGCTGCTGGAACTCATTAAATTTCTTGTACCGGAGCATCAGATCATTTTGTTATCGTTATCGGACGATGTCGGCTATGATTATATCCACCATCTTCCCATAGAATTCATTATTATACCGCGGAAATCGAAACTTACCCTGTCACCCATTAAAGTCATTGATAATATAATAAAAAAGCATAAACCCGACATAATCCACTCGTGGGGATCATTGGCAACAATGTACCTGATACCTTGCGCCATACGGCGGCGAAAATCGTTTATCAACGGTTTTATAGCTGATGCGCCCCGCAATATTAGTTTTCGGGATAAGTATTATTTAAGAGGAAGATTATCGTTTCCGTTCTCGAAGCTCATCATTTCCAATTCCAAAGCCGGGATAAAATCATACCGTGCGCCTGCTTCAAAAGCACTTTGCGTCTATAATGGTATGGATTTCAAGAGGTTCGAAAACCTCAAGGATCCGGCGGCTATGAAATCCGAAATTCTTGGTTCGGATTTTTCAAAGTTTTTTGTAATTGGTATGGTGGCGAATTTCGAGCCCCGGAAGGATTTCAAATCGTTGGTCGCCGCGGCGATTACATTGCTGGAACATAACGAACAACTTCGGTTTCTGCTGATCGGCAGCGGCAGCATGCTCGATGAAGTCAAGGAAATGGTTCCAGCCGCCCTATCGGATAAGATTATTTTCCTGGGAAAGCGTTCAGATATAGAATCCATTGTACAGTTGTTCGATATCGGCGTGATGCTCACAAACTCAGATGTTCACGGCGAAGGAATTTCAAATTCCATTATTGAATACATGGCTCTAAAAAAACCGGTAATAGCCAC
>DASZVE010000064.1:0-24951 GCA_035547095.1 Mucilaginibacter sp. | reverse complement strand
CTTTTTCAAAACTCAGCGCTGTTCGATTCGATGACGGTTGAACAGAATATCATATTTCCTTTGAACCTGTTTACCGATATGCCCCGGAGCGAAAAACTTGACAGGGCCAATTTCTGTCTTAAACGGGTAAACCTTGAAGGGAAGAACAAACTTTTCCCATCTGAGCTATCGGGCGGAATGAAAAAGCGTGTCGGTATTGCGCGCGCCATTTCCATGCAGCCCAAGTATTTATTTGTAGATGAGCCTAATTCGGGCCTCGATCCGCTGACGTCAATCCTGATCGACGAACTGATCAGTGAGCTGACAGAAGAATTTAATACTACCACCATTATTGTTACCCACGACATGAATTCGGTGATGGGCATCGGCGACCATATCATATTCTTATACAACGGCCAGAAATGGTGGGAGGGAACCAACAAAGAGATTGCGCATACAGACAACAAGGAGTTGAATGACTTTGTATTCGCCAGCAAGTTTATGAAAGCGGCGAGGGAGAAGTTATGAGATCGAAGTCCGAAAGTCCGCATAAGTCCGAAAGACAATTATATTTGTTCAATCTTCCGGACTTTCCGACTTTTGCGGACTTTCGGACTTAAAAAAATGATCCAACTCCTCACACCCACTCACTGGAAAGACTACGAGCTGATCGATTGCGGCGATTTTGAGAAGCTGGAGCGTTTCGGCAATCTTATTTTAATACGTCCTGAACCACAAGCTGTTTGGAGTAAACAACTGCCGCAGTCCGAATGGCAAAAGCTGCATCACATCAAATTCAAAGGCCGTTCGGCCACATCCGGCGATTGGGTAAAGAAGAACAATAACATTCCTGACCGCTGGCATATCGAATACAAAAACCCCGAGGTGAGCATTAAATTCCGGCTGGCGCTTACTTCATTCAAACATGTCGGCGTTTTCCCCGAGCAGGCGGTCAATTGGGACTATTCCTCACAGATCATCAAAAAGATGAAGACGCCGCAGCCCAAAGTACTTAACCTGTTTGCGTACACAGGGGGTGCTTCTCTGGTGGCGCAGGCAGCAGGCGCCGATACCACGCATGTCGATTCGATCAAACAGGTGGTTACCTGGGCTAATGAGAATCAAGAGTTGTCCGGTCTGGCCAATATTCGCTGGGTAGTAGAAGACGCCCTGAAGTTTGTAAAGCGCGAATTGAAACGGGGCAAAAAGTACAATGGCATTATACTCGATCCGCCGGCATACGGTCATGGCCCGAACGGCGAGAAATGGAAATTGGAAGACCAGATAAACGAGATGATGCAGGAAGTAGTACAGTTGCTCGACCCGCAGGAGCATTTCCTGATCCTGAACGCCTATTCGCTGGGATTTTCTTCGGTGATTATCGAAAACCTGATTAAAAGCGTTTACCCTAAAGCGCAAAACCTGGAAACGGGTGAGCTTTATCTACAGGCGACATCAGGAGTGAAGCTGCCGTTGGGTGTGTTTGGGAAGTTTAACAAGGTTTAATAAAGAGCGGTGTCATGCTTAAAACCAGGTTTCTTATCCTTTTCTGCCTTGTCCCAACCCTGCTTTTCGCCCAAAAGCATTACGATGTAATCATCAAAAACGGTAAGATCATTGACGGCGCAGGCAATCCCTGGTTTTACGGCGACGTGGGTATAGTAAAGGATAAGATCGTCAGTATAGGCGACCTCTCGAAAGATAGCGCGGATAAGATGATCGATGCGACTGGCTTGGTAGTCGCGCCCGGCTTCATCGATGTGCATACGCATATTGAAGGCGACGAAAAGAAAACGCCGACTGCCGATAATTTCATTTACGACGGCGTAACCACCGTCATTACCGGCAATTGCGGCACATCGGAAGTCGATCTCAAAAAATACTTTACGTTTCTCGATAGCCTCAGGCTGTCGGTCAATGTCGGCTCGCTTATCGGTCATAACGACGTTCGTAAGGCGGTTTTAGGTGAAGCCGCGGTAACGCCGGATTCAGCACAACTGCGGCAAATGGAAGACCTGGTTGAACAAGCCATGCGCGACGGCGCCATGGGTTTTTCTACGGGGTTGATCTATACGCCCGGGTTATATTCCAAAACCGATGAGGTTGTCGCCCTGGCTAAAGCCGCCGCGAAATATCATGGTGTGTACACTTCGCATATGCGCAACGAGTCGGACAAAATATTCGATGCCATTAATGAAGCCATCGATGTAGGCCGGCAGGCTAATATGCCGGTGGAGATTTCGCATTTCAAGGTAGGCTTACCAAACTGGAATAAATCCAACCAGATGATCGCCATGGTTGAAAAGGCGAGGGCCGAGGGGCTGGATGTAACCGTCGATCAATATCCATACACAGCCAGCAGCACAACGTTAAGCGTTTTGCTGCCCGACTGGCTGCACGACGGCGGCCGCGATTCGGTGCTGAAACGATTAGCCGACCCCGTTATTCATCAAAAGGTGGTCGACGAGATGATCAAAGATATGGCCCGGCGCGGCAGGCAGCATTTCGACTATGCCGTTGTGGCCCATTGCGACGGTGACAGTACGCTGAACGGCAAAAATATCATGCAGATTAATATGGTCAAAGGACGGGAATCGACCATTCCGAATGAAATAGAGACCATACTGGATATTATCAAAATTGGCGGTGCATCGATGGTGTTTCATGGGATGAATGAGGGTGATGTAGAAAATATCATGAAATTCCCGCTTACTATGATCATTTCAGACTCGGGGATACGCCAGTTCGGCGAAGGCGTTCCTCATCCCCGCGGTTATGGGAGCAATGCAAGGGTTTTGGGCGTGTACGTACGCGAAAAACACCTGATCACGCTGGAAGATGCAATTCGGAAGATGACCTCACTGCCTGCGCAGAAGTTCCATTTGACAGGTCGCGGCTTGTTGCAGCCGGGTATGTTTGCCGATATTGTAGTGTTTGACGCCAACACGGTAAAGGACGAATCGACCTTTGAGCATCCGCATGCATACTCGACGGGTTTTAAATACGTTTTGGTAAATGGTAAACTAACTGTTGATAACTTTAAGCATAACGGTACCCGAAATGGTGCTATTTTGCGGGGCCCGGGATATGAACAAAATGATTAAAATGAATTATAAAAAGATCGCACTTTCCACCGTTTTCTTGCTGGCAGCGCTGGCGCTATTTACCGATTGCAGCCGTAACAGTAGTTCCGCGGCGAGCGCTAAGCAGGCTGATAAAAAAGATACTACACATAAAAAAGCAGTCGCCGATACAACGCCGGTGGTGTCTTATGCCCCGATCGACCATAAAAAGTACGATTCGTTAATGAAAAAACTGGCCAACGGCGATACGACCGGGAAATGGCCTGTAAAAAACACACCTTATCCCTTGCCGGGCGCTATTTTGCCATTTAAACGCGTAGTCGCTTTTTATGGCAACCTGTCCGCTAAAAAGATGGGCATATTGGGCGAATTGCCGCCGGACCAAATGCTGGCCAAGCTACGTGGGGAAGTAAAGCACTGGGAGAGGGCCGACCCCAAAACACCAGTTCAGCCTGCGTTGCACTATATAGCCGTGGTGGCTTCAGGTTTCCCCGGTAAGGACAATATGTACGTCAACCGCATGCCGAATAAAAAAATTGATAGCGCGGTGCGCCTGGCCAGAAGAGCCCATGCTATACTTTTCCTGGATTTACAGGTTGGTTTGAGCAATATCCACGCGGAATTGCCCAAGTTGGAAAAGTATTGGGAAATGCCCGATGTACATTGCGGCATCGACCCCGAATTTTCGATGAAGGACGGCACACATCCAGGCAAGAAAATAGGCACGTACGATGCTGCCGATGTTAACTACGTTTCGGGTTACTTAACCAACGTGGTGAAGAAATACCACCTGCCGCCCAAAATTTTAATTGTGCATCGTTTTACACGTAAAATGCTCACTAATTATCAAAACATTAAACTGCATCCCGAAATCCAGCTCGTTATGGATATGGATGGTTTTGGGCCGCCAGATCTAAAAACCGGCACCTACCGCGATTATATCTATCACGACCCTGTGCAGTTTACCGGCTTTAAATTGTTTTACAAAAACGACTCCTGGTCGCCGCCGCATCACATGCTGACGCCCGAGGAGATAATGAAGATGTACAAACCACACCCGATTTACATTCAATACCAATAAGTTCATAGATCATGGTTCATGGATCATAGCCGATATTGCTTTATTTTGTAATATATGGCTATGAACCATGAACCATCTGCCATGATCCGTTTCGGCATCATCGGATGCGGGCGTATCAGTCACCGTTTTATGCAGGGTCTTGGAGCCGTAGAAGGCGCTTCATTAACCGCTGCCTGGTCACGCAGGCCGGAAAATGTTCAGGAATTTACCGGCAAATACGGCGGCAAGGCTTGCGGCAGCATCGATGAGTTGCTGGCGAGCGATATCGATGCCGTCTATATTGCTACCCTGCCCGACAGTCACGCCCAATACAGTGTCGCAGCGCTCAATGCCGGTAAGCATGTGCTTTGCGAGAAGCCTGCTACGGTAAATCTCGGTCAGCTTGACGAGGTGCTGAAAATCGCTAAATCTAAAGGCCTGCTTTTTATGGAAGGGATGAAACCGCCGTTCTTTCCGCTATACCGTAAATTAAAAGAGCACTTATTAATCGATCCCATTGGCGAAGTTGGCTATGTGCGGGCGGGTTCGGCCGTGGCCGACCTGTCGCACGATCATCCCAATTTCAGCTACGGGCTGGCCGGAGGCGCCATCATGCAGATAGCACCTTATGAAGCTTTCCTGGCGCTGGACTGGCTCGGTCCGATGACCGGCCTGCAGGCTATGGGCCGCTTCAGCGGTTTGGAGGTGGATATGTTTTCCATCTTTCAAACCCAACACGACAACGGGTATGCCCAGCTTTACTGCGGCTTCGATCTGCACGGCAAAGGCGATGCGCTTGTCGCAGGAACGCTTGGTCACATCACCATTCATCAAAACTGGTGGAACCCGGTAAGGGCCACGATAAATTACCTGGACGGCCATGCCATCGAACTTGATGAACCTTTTACCGCGGGCGGCCTGAATTACGAGATTGAGCACTTTTGCGAACTGATTCGCAGCGGGCAAACCGAAAGCCCTATTATAACTCACGACCTGTCGCGTGGCATGATGGCTATGCTCGATGAAGCGAGGCGCCAGGTAGGGTTGAGGTTTGAGGGGGAGAGTTGAGGTCGGAAGACGGAGGCCTGATATTTTGAATTAATACTTCCGACTCAGAACTGCCTACTCCCAACCCACCATTCGGAATTAAGCGGGCCTTTAACCTCAGTGGGATTTCCGGGCTCGGGGATAAAAAGCTCGACGGATTTTTCTTCGGCGTATTGCAGCAGCTTCTCTATTGGCTCGTACCAGTCGTGAAGCGACAGGTTGAAGGTGCCCCAGTGGATGGGCATCATTAGTTTGCCCCGCAAGGCCAGGTGCGCATTGGATGCATGGCCCGGGCCCATGTGTATGTCAGGCCAGTATTTGCCATAGGCGCCTATTTCCAGCATCGTCAGGTCAAACGGGCCGAACGTATCGCCGATATCTTTGAAACCTCCGAACCAGCCGGAATCGGCGCCAAAGAATATGTTGTGTTTAGGTCCTTTTATAACGAAAGAGGACCAAAGCGTTTCGTTGCGGTTTAGTATCCCGCGTCCTGAAAAATGCCTGGCGGGGGTAGCGGTTATAACCAGGTTGTCGCCAACCATTACGCTGTCGCTCCAGTCCATTTCGGTAATAAAATTAGGATTGACGCCCCATTTTTCGAGATACGGCGCTACGCCGAGCGAACAGAAAAATGGAATGTTCGTCCCGGCGAAGAACCCGATTGTATTTTTATCTAAATGGTCGTAATGGTCGTGCGAGATCAGCACGGCGTCCAGTTTGGGCAAATCATTTAGCGGCAGCGGCGCCTCGAAAAAGCGTTTCGGCCCCATGAACGACAGGAACGATGCACGTTCGCTCCACACCGGGTCCGTCAGGATGCGCTTGCCATCGATCTCTATCAGGAGGCTCGAATGGCCAATCCAGGTAATGCGTAAACCGCTTGCAGGCTTTTTTTTGTATACGGTAACGTCAGTCTTAAAAGGGCCGAGGGTACGTGCCGGAACTACCTCGGCTCTATTTTTCGCATATTCCCGCAGTATCGGGATCATTTTACTGAAACCGGCGGCATCCGTAGGTATGGGATTGAGAAACTTACCCTTTTTTTTAACAGCACTTCCCAGCTTCATCACGCAAGTATCGGAATTATTGACTAAGGTACGGGTTTCCCGCGCGTAAAGTTTGCTTTAAAATGACGCATAAGTCATTTCGCGTAGTCTGCAAATGGAGATTTGTTATTTTCCTGGAGAACTCACAAACCCCTCCACATCAAAAAACATCGCTTCAACCCTCCGTAAGTCCTCATCACTGCCGTCCCACCATCGCTTTTTTTGCAGATTTTTAATGGTGTCTTCATCAAACCGGTACCGGGTCACTTTTGCCGGTATGCCTACCGCGACTGCATAAGGCGGGATATTTTTATTTACAACCGCGCCCGCCCCGATAACTGCGCCGTCGCCGATCTCCACGCCGTCGAGAATTACCACATTCGCCCCGATAAATACGTCGTTGCCGATTTTAATAGGTTTGCGTTCTTCTATCTTGTCCGCGTTTGACAACGTAAAACCTGCTTGTTTTTTAGTTGAATAAAAAACCGGCGACGTTGAAATGCCACTCAGCGGGTGTACGCCCCAGCCGCAAAGCAGGTTAGGGCCGATGGAGCAAAACTTACCTATGGTAGTGTTGGTAATGGTGGCATTGAATGCGATATAAGTACCCTTTCCGATAGAAACGCCAACCAATTTGGCCGGGGCATATATCCTGGTATTTTTGTCGACGCTGCTGTCGTCCGAAACAAAAATCCTCAAATTGTCCCAACGAACATCGGAAGATGAAACCAAGGTCTTCAGAAAACGTAAAAAATTGGTTAGCATATTACTCCAAATATATTATTATTTGGGCCGAATGCAAGACGGCGGAACAGGTATTTAAAGACGGCGGGGTCTTAATTTATAAACATTCTAAATTAAAGTGTTTGACAAAGTGTTGACATTACGCTATGCTAATCCTTTTACATTTGTTGGGTTAAAATTTAAACTGAATTGAAGCATCTTAAGGTTATCGCTTTTACGCATAAGCAGATCGGGTTGAAGGAATTGGGAAAATTGGTGATCTGCCAGGAAAACCTGACTGAGAAACTTCGCAAGCTTCAGTCGCGTTTTGACATTTCGGAGATATTTTATTTAGGAACCTGCAATCGCGTCGAATTCGTAATGGCTACCAGCGAGCCGGTCGACAAGGCTTTCGCAGAGAAGTTCCTTTCGGCGCTCGAACTCAATCTTTGCCCGATGCACATGGAATCGTTTATGAATGCGGTGAGCATTTATTCCGATTATGAGGCGCTGAATCACCTGCTGCGTACGTCATGCTCACTCGAAAGCATGATCGTAGGCGAAAAAGAGATCCTGGCGCAGATGCGAAAGGCCTACGAAACATGCCTGGAAGCAGGCCTGACAGGCGATTACCTGCGACTGGTGATGAGCACTGTCGTCAAAACCGCCAAAGAGGTCTTCACCCACACCAACATCGCCAAAAACCCTATCTCCGTCGTCTCGCTCGCCTACCGAAAATTAAAAAATCTTAACCAATGTTCTAATTCAAGAGTGCTGATCATCGGTGCCGGCGAAACCAACATACACATCTCCAAATACCTCCAAAAACATAAATTTTCAAACTTCGCGGTCTTTAACCGTACGCTTTCCAAAGCGCAGCAGCTTGCTGCCGACCTGGGCGGCGATGCGTATACCATTGATCAGCTTAAAACGTATAATAAAGGTTTTGATGTGCTTATTACATGCACGGCGTGTGTCGAGCCTATTATTACGACGGAATTGTACCAGACCCTGCTGAACGGCGAGACCGGTAAAAAGACTATCGTCGACCTGGCAGTTCCGAATGATACCGCTCCCGAAGTGCTTGAACAGTACCCTGTACATTACATCGAAGTGCAGTCGCTAACCGAGGTTGCCAGGAAGAACATGCAGGAACGCTATGACGAGCTGGTTCATGTCGAAAAGATTATTGAACAAAATATTGCCGAGTTTATTCCCCTGCTGAAACAGCGCCGCATCGAAGTGGCGATGCGCGAGGTGCCCGAAAAGATCAAACAGATACGCCATACCGCCATCAATACCGTCTTCGCTGACGAGGTGCAGAATATGGACCGTCAATCACGCGAGGTGCTGGAAAAAGTGATCGCCTACATGGAAAAGAAGTATATCAGCGTACCCATGGTTATGGCGAAAGAAATACTCATCAATTCTTAAGCGTAAAGCTTAAGACGGCAAGAGTTTCAAATCAAAACAATACCTGTCCTGTTATTCTATAGCCTGCGGATGGCTTCGGACTACATTCGCTCAACTACAATGAATAAAAACGAACTGAAGCCTCCAATCTGGTATTCACTTATGGTCTGAAGATTGACAAATATTTTTGATGCGCCGTAAAAACAAGAACCCCCGCTTGCGCAGCGGGGGTTTTGTGTGTAAAGAAGACCGAAAACTAAACTAAACTTCACTCATCATTCTCACTCATCACCTTCACTGATCCACCTCACTGATCCACCTCACTGATCCACCTCACTCATCACCTTCACTGATCACCTCACTCATCACTCTCACTAATCACCTTCACTCATCTACCTCACCAATCACCTTCACTTGCCTGCTTCACTAAACCTGGATCATCATCACTATAACGGTCAACTTACTTTTTGCTGGTTTGGGTTTGGTCAACAGCTTTTTATTAGGGTTATTATTATTTGAAATTATGCTTACTTAAAAAACAATATTATTTGCTTTACCAGGCCCATCAGCACGAACAACATGAATATCAGCAGCGGCGAACCGATCAAAAAGACCAGGATGCGTGTACCCACGTCATTTATTTTGCTCTGCTTTTGAATTAATTGGTTCATGTTTTTCTTTCTCATTTGGTATACCCAAAGTTACTTTGTTTATCCACTGCCCGCCATACCTAAAATGAGGGGATACATGGCAAACCTTTATTTACTTGTTTAAATAACTCATCAGCACCATGAACAGGTACAATAAAAAAGTGAGCACTGGTGTACCTATTAAGGCCAACAGCATGCTTGCTGCTACATCCTTATTTATACTTTTTGCTATCACTTTTCGCATTACCTCTGTTCCTAAATACAAGCATTTAAACGATACACTGGGGTGAAAGGATAATACCTAAAATGAGGGGGTATGCCAGTTTGGAACGACGGATCATAATCTCTCGAATCCTTAATTTTATCATTCAATCGTGTCTTTAAAACCTTAAATTTGCGCTGCAAACAATAAACACTCTTGGAGCGAAAACTTATCATCGGCACGCGCGGCAGCGACCTGGCGTTGTGGCAGGCGAATTTTGTGAAGGACAGGCTGGCCGAACATGGCATCACCGCCGAATTAAAGACCATTAAAACGCAGGGTGACCGCATACTGCATCTCAGTTTCGACAAACTGGAAGGCAAGGGCTTTTTTACCAAAGAATTGGAAGAAGAACTGCTGGCCGGAAGCATTGACCTTGCTGTGCATTCTCACAAAGACCTGCCCACCGAAAACCCGCCTGGATTGATCATCGCCGCAGTATCCGAAAGGGAGGACCCATCCGAACTAATGCTGATTTTGAAGGATTGCGTGGATGTACGTCTGAAATTATCCTTAAAATTTGGCGCCGTTGTGGGCACATCGTCCAACCGCCGAAAGGCGCAATTACTGGCCCATCGCCCCGACTTTGAAATAAAGGACTTGCGCGGTAACGTGCCAACGCGTATCCAAAAACTGCGCGACGAAAAATACGACGCCATTATGATCGCCAAAGCAGGGGTTTCAAGACTAGGACTTGATCTTAGTGAATTTCACGTGGAAGAGGTGACGCCGATCGAGATTATTCCCGCACCGGCACAGGGGGTGCTGGCCATCCAGATCAGGGAAAATGACCACGAACTACTCAACGCTTTGCAAGTATTGCATCACCCCGAAGTCGCTGAGGAGCTGTCGGTTGAGCGCACCGTGCTAAAATTATTTGGCGGGGGGTGTCATTTGCCACTGGGCTGCTATTGCCGCCGGGACGACGGTATGTTCCAGGTGTTTACCTCAAAAGCCGACGACGGCGACGAATTTCCGGACCGGCTGTTCCTTGAAGCCGCTTCGACCGATGGGCTTGCCGAAAGGGTAGTGGCCATGTTCGATCAAAAGCGTAAACTGCCGCAAAGCGTTTTCATTACGCGCGAACTTTCCGCCCAAAGCTATTTCCGCAAAGCGCTGGAGAAACATGGAATCAGTATTGACGCGCGTTCACTGATACGTACCGTACCTGTCATTACGAAACTTGCGCCGCATGTTCTGGCCGATGCCGACTGGATATTTTTTAGCAGCAAAAACGCCATTGAATATTTTTTCGAGCTTAATCCACAATTGCCGGCAGGTGTTAAGTTTGGTGTCATAGGTGCGGGTTCTGAAGAAGCGCTGAGGCTCAAAGGCCACTTTACCAGTTATACAGGCGGAGCGATTGATACCGCCGAGGTAGCGGCCGCGTTCGCGCAGATCGCCAACGGCAAAAAGGTGGTTTTCCCGGGTGCGGAGGGATCCATGCGCAGTATCCAGCAGGGCATGTCGCCTGATACGAAGATCGTCGATCTGCCGGTTTATGAAACTATCCTGGAAGAAGATGTGGAAGGGAGCGGCGCTGATGTACTCGTATTTACCAGCCCTTCGAATGTGGAAGCGTATTTTGCAGATAACCTGCTTGAACCCAATCAAAAGGTGATCGCGATAGGAAGATCCACCGGGAAAAAATTTGACGAAATGGGCGCCAAATATATCCTGCCGTTCTCGCCGGACGAAGTGGGCCTGGCGGAGGCGGTGTTTGGGTGCGGCTTATAGCTGATGGATCATGGTTCATAGCAAAATTTGCCATGAACCATGATCTATGTCCATGAACACTTAAAAAAATCATCCTTTCGCCATAATACGTGATTGAATTAGTTATTTAAAAGCGTTTCTATAATTTTGTCCATGCTAAAGTCAAGGCCAATAGACTATAGCAGAGAAATTACTATGGACCATGGGCCATCGACTATTGTCTAAAAAAATGCTGCAAAGACCAAGAAGAAATCGCAAAAGCGAAGTTATACGCCAAATGGTGCAGGAAACGCACCTGAACGCCGCCAATTTGATTTTTCCGCTGTTTATCGTCGACGGAAATAACCAGAAAACCGAGGTCGCCTCAATGCCGGGTATTTACCGGAATTCGGTCGATAACCTGCTGCGAGAAATAGAGAGCTGCCTGAAACTTGGATTAAAGGCTTTTGATCTGTTTCCCAACATCGAAGAATCGTTAAAAGATAAATACGCTACCGAAAGCCACCGCGAAGGCAGCCTGTACCTGCGGGTCATCTCCGAAGTGAAGAAGAATTTCCCTGAAGCATGTGTGGTCACCGATGTGGCGATGGACCCTTACAGCAGCGACGGGCATGACGGTATTGTGGAGAATGGCGAGATTTTGAACGATGAAACGCTGGTGATATTGGGTAAAATGGCGCTCGCTCATGCCCGGGCCGGCGCCGATATCATTGCTCCTTCGGATATGATGGACGGCCGTGTGGGCTTTATCCGCGATGTACTGGACGAAAATGGTTTTACCAATGTTTCCATTATGTCGTACACGGCCAAATATGCCAGCGCTTTTTACGGGCCGTTCAGGGATGCATTGAACTCCGCTCCAAAATTCGGCGATAAAAAAACCTACCAGATGAACCCGGCCAACCAGCGCGAGGCGTTGATCGAGGCCGACCTGGACGAAGCCGAAGGTGCGGACTTTTTAATGGTAAAACCCGCTTTGCCTTATCTTGATGTAATAAAACTGTTAAAGGACAATACAGAATTACCTATTGCCGCCTACAATGTAAGCGGTGAATACGCAATGGTAAAGGCGGCAATACAAAAAGGCTGGCTGAACGAACAGCGCGCCATAACGGAGGTGCTTACAAGCATCCGCCGGGCAGGCGCAACAGCAATATTAACGTACCACGCTAAGGAAGTGCTGGAGAATAAATGGATATAAGTCAATAGTGAATGGTGAATAGTCAATCAAAAACATTCACCGTTCACCATTGACCATTGACTAAAAAAATGCTTGATTCACTAAAAAAAATGTTTTCGGGGGAAGGTGATGAGCCGGTTAATACCACAGGTAAGCCGGACATCAGCAGGGAAAAGTCTGCCGAATTATATGAGAAGGCGAAAACGTTTTTTCCTGGCGGGGTAAATTCGCCGGTAAGGGCTTTTAAATCAGTACACGGTACACCGCTTTTTATCGAAAAGGGCGACGGCTGCTTTGTGTGGGATGCTGATGGTAACCAGTTTATCGATTTTTGCTGCTCGTGGGGGCCGCTGATCCTGGGACACAATCACCCGAAAGTTCGCGAAAAGGTGATCGAGGTAATGCAGAACGGCATGTCGTTTGGCGCGCCTACAGCTATCGAAAATGAGTTAGCCGAGCTGATCCTGAAGAATAACAAATTCATCAAAAAGCTGCGGTTCGTAAGTTCGGGCACGGAAGCGGTTATGTCGGCCATCAGGCTGGCGCGCGGATACACCAAACGCGATAAGATAATAAAGTTTGAAGGCTGCTATCACGGCCACAGCGATTCATTGCTGGTTAAAGCCGGGTCGGGATTAGTAACCTTTGGAGAAACTTCGTCTGCCGGTGTACCGAAATCGTTTGCCAAAGAGACCGTCGTTGTCGCCTTAAACGACCGCGAAGCATTGGAAAAAGCTTTCGAAAAATTTAAGGATAATATTGCCGCGGTGATCATCGAACCGATACCTGCAAACAACGGCCTCTTACTTCAAACTAAAGAGTATTTACAGTTCCTGCGTGAAATTTGTACGCAAAACGGAACGCTTCTGATATTCGACGAGGTGATCTCCGGATTCAGGGTAGGTTTCGAAGGCGCGGCCGGACATTATGGCATACAGCCCGATATTATTACCTATGGTAAGATCATTGGCGGCGGTTTGCCGGTAGGCTGCTATGCCGCATCAGCCGAGATTATGGGCAGCATATCGCCAGATGGGCCGGTTTACCAGGCAGGTACTTTATCGGGCAACCCGGTTGCTATGGCTGCGGGTATAGCCCAGTTGACCGAGTTGCTGCGCATGGGCTTTTACCGCGACCTGAACAATAAAACCGAAGAATTCGCCGAAGCTATTCAGCGGTTCGCAACGGCCAGGAGTTATAAATTTAAAGTATTTAGTATCGGGTCAATATTCTGGTTTGCCTTTACGGATAAGGAAAGCATTAGCAGGGCGGACGAGATCGATCCGGCGAGCATGGAGAAGTTCAAGCGGCTGCATCGTGAATTACTAAACCGGGGGATTTACCTGGGCCCATCGGGTTACGAAGTAGGTTTCATCTCATCGGCGCATAGCAAAGTGGAACTGGAAAAAGCAAAACGTGCTATCTTTGAAAGTTTAGATTTGGTATTCAAAAAATAAAGCCGGCAGTTTTCAGTGGGCAGTTAGCACATAGCGTCTGCAAACTGCGAACAGCAAGCCGCAAACTGTGAATGAAATGAAACGTCCGTTTATCATTTTCTACGCGATCATTATTTACGCCATAGCCGAGCTCATATGGTGGGGCTATATGTTGGTGCGTTTGCAACCTCAGCGCACGGCGATGATATTGGGCGAAGGTAGCGTTTTTGTATTGATCTTTATCGTCGGCGCCATCAGCCTGCATAAGTCCATCGAAAAGGAGCGCAAACTGCAAAGGCAAAAGAAAAACTTCCTGCTTTCTGTTACGCACGAACTGAAATCGCCGCTGGCATCCATTAAACTGCTTTTACAGACGATCCAGAAGCGCGAACTGACCAAGCAACAGATACAGGATTTTATAGGTAAATCGCTTTTAGACATCGAGCGGTTGGACGATATGGTTGAGAATATGCTGCTGGCGGCTAAGATCGACAACCATTCCTATACCTTCCCGAAGGCTAAATTCAGTTTTTCGGCTTTGGTTGACAACGTAGTCAATCGGCTGCAATTAAATAAATGCGATCTGAACCAGCAATTGATCAATGCCGAGATCGAGCCCAAGATCGAGATCACGGGCGATAAATTCGCGCTTACCTCGGTAGTTACTAACCTGGTGGAGAACGCTATCAAGTATTCCGGTCCGTGTGAGGTAGTGGATGTGAAACTCTATTCGAAAGACGGCAAAATATTCCTTGAAGTGGCCGATCACGGTATAGGCATTGCCGATTCGGAAAAAACCAGAATTTTTGACAGGTTCTACCGGGTGGGCAGTGAAGACACCAGGAACACCAAAGGCACGGGTTTAGGTCTGTATATTGTAAAAGAAGTGCTCGACAAGCACGATGCAAGCATAAAAGTGAGGGATAACGATCCTTCCGGCAGTATATTTGAAGTCACCTTTGCATAAATCTTAAAACATGAGTCAAACGCAGAACAAAAAAAGAATACTGCTTGCCGAAGATGAAGAACATCTTCTTGAAGCTATAAAACTGAACCTTGAACTGGAAGGCTATAAAGTTACCACTGCCAACAATGGCAAAAAGGCCTTACAAAAATTTAAGGAAGAACGTTTTAACCTGGTGATACTGGACGTGATGATGCCCGAAGTGGATGGCTTCGTGGTAGCGGAAACTATCCGCCTGGAAAATTCGGAAGTTCCGATCATGTTCCTGACGGCTAAGAATACCAACGAGGATAAAATAGCCGGATTAAAGAAAGGCGCCGACGATTACCTGACCAAGCCATTTAACCTCGAGGAGTTGATACTTCGGGTAAACAACCTGGTGAAGCGCGGCCTGAAAGGGGAGGAACTGAAGGAATTTAACAGTTATAAGATAGGCGACAAGACCATTCATTTCAACTCGTTTGAGCTGGTAAACGGCGACGGGTCCATTACTCCGCTGACCAAAAAGGAAACTATGCTGCTGAAACTGCTGATCGAGCGCCGGAATGAGGCTGTATCGCGCGAGCAGATATTAGAAACGGTTTGGAACTATGACGTTTATCCTTCAACCCGCACAATAGATAACTTTATACTGACTTTTAGAAAGTATTTTGAACCTGATCCCAAAAACCCGGTTTATTTTCATTCTATTCGCGGCGTGGGGTATAAATTTACAGACAACCAGCATTAACAGATGTTTAGCAATAGGGCCAGGATTTTAGTGATCGTTGTTTTTGCTGCCATGCTGGCCTTTTTTGTTTATAAACAAGTACTTGAGCTAGCGTTGGTTTGTTTGTTGATGATCGTCCTGGTGATTGTTGAGTATTTCAAACAGGGCACATTGGTTCTGGCTGCAAAGCATTATCATGATAAGGATTATGCAGGCGCCGAGACGCTTCTAAAGCAGATAAAAAAGCCGGAATGGCTGTGGGATAAACGCCGTGGTATTTACGAATATATGCTGGGCAATATAAGCTTGTATAAACAGGATTACGAGCAGGCCGCATTGCATTACGACCTGGCCTCGAAATTTCCGCTGCGATCGGTAAATGATCATGTGGCCGCACTGGTACATGCAGCAAACATCCAGATCAGGCTGGCCAATTATGACAAAGCTAATGCTTATCTTCAGGAGGCCATGACGCACGAAGAGAAAATGACCGCCAGGATGAAAGCGGTGATAGAAAAATTAAAATTGGAATTGAAAAATAAATAGAATCAAGAATCAAGAGCCAAGAATCAAGACAGTCTTGGCTCCTGGCCCTTGGCTCCTGACTCTAAAACATGAGAGACTCTTTACTTATAAAAGCCGCATTTTCGCAATCAACAGAACGGCCGCCGGTGTGGATGATGCGCCAGGCCGGTCGTTTCATGAAGGAATACTGGGATATCAAGAATAAATATTCCTTCCTGGAGATGTGCAAGACGCCGGAGATCGCCGCCGATGTGACTATGCTGCCTGTGGATCTGCTGGGTGTCGACGCTGCTATACTTTTCTCGGATATCCTGGTAACCGCCGAAGCTATGGGCGGTCATCTAAGCTTCACCAATGGCGTTGGACCCAAATTTGCCAACCCGGTGCGTGATCATGATGGTATACACCGGCTGGAGGACGAGGTAGTGCATAAGCTGCAATACGTAGCCGACGCGATTAAAGTGATCCAGCAACGATTGAACGGCCGGATTCCGTTGATCGGTTTTGCAGGCGCACCTTTTACCGTCATGAGCTATCTGGTTGAAGGCGGTTCGTCCAAAGATTTTAAGCTGACCAAACTGTTTATGCATAACGAGCCTGAGTTAGCACATAAACTGCTGTCGAAGATAGCCAAGGTAACGGCCGATTACCTGAATATGCAGATAGCTGCCGGGGTGGACGCCGTGCAGATTTTTGACAGTTGGGCGCAGGCGCTGGCATGGGACGACTACAAAGAGTTTTCACATAAATACATTGCCGAGATCATCGGCAAATTGCATCGGAAGGATATACCGGTGATATCGTTCTGCAAGGGCAGCTCGGTTTTTGCGCCTTTAATGGCTGAAGCCAGACCCGATGTGATCTCGATCGACTGGAACGCCGATTTGCTGGATATTAAGAAGCGATTGCCGAAAGGCGTCGCCGTGCAGGGAAACCTTGATCCGCATATTTTGTATGCCGATAAAAAAGTGATCAAAGAACGGATATATCGTTTGTTCGACCGGATGAAGGGCGAGAATGGTTTTATATTTAACCTGGGGCATGGTATTATGCCCGACATTCCGTTCGATAACGTGAAATATGCGGTGGATATCGTTAAAGAATACAAATAATTAACACGAATTACACGAGTAGGGGCGTTTTTTCGCTAAAACGCTTCATTTGTGTAATTCGATATAATTCGTGCAATCCGTGGCCTATCAATATATTTTAGCCATACACATTATTTTTGTCGTCTGCTGGTTTGCGGGGCTGTTTTACATTGTGCGGCTGTTTATTTACCACACCGAGGCGCAGGAAAAATCCGAGCCCGAAAGAGCTTTCCTCTCCAGGCAATTCGAGATCATGGAGCGGCGGCTTTGGAATATCATCACCGTCCCGTCGATGTATATCGTTGTTGCCTGTGGTGTGGCCATGCTTATTCTTGTTCCTGCCTGGCTCCAACAGGAATGGTTGCATATCAAGCTTACGTTTGTCATATTGCTGATTGTTTACCACTTCATCTGCGAGAACAAGATCAAACAGATGCGTAAGGGTATTTTCAAATGGAAATCGACCCAATTGCGCCTTTGGAACGAGCTGGCCACGCTGCTGCTTTTTGTGATCGTTATTTGTGCGGTGGTTAAGGACCAGGTAAACTGGCCGTACACCATTATGGGTTTGATCGGCCTGGTATTTCTGTTGATGGCGGGGGTGAAGATATATAAGTATTACAGGTTAAAGAAGTGATTGCTATAAAGCCTCGTCATTTAATTCAACATTCCGCCCAAAGCTTTTTATCAGTTTTTGATTTTCGTAGAAACAAATAGCTCAAGCGCTTTTTCGATCACAATTTTATCACTTTCTATACCGCTGAGCTTTTTTGCTTTGACCAAAAGGGGATTGTTAAGGTTGATGCGCACTTTCATATTGCAAAATAATAAAATACTTGTCATTGCAAGCGATAGCGTGGCAATCCCATCGTAAAACACGACGAATATGCCGGGCTATGGGACTGCTTCATTCGTTCCTCATTCACAACGACATAGTTCATTATTTCACTTCATCTACCGCTATAACCACGCTCGTCCTTCCGTCATGCACTTCAGGATTAATACCAATCGTCATTAGGAAATCCCCGCTGTAAGTACCTTCGTTAATGTCTGCCTTAGTGCCTGGATATAAGTTGATCTCTTTAACGGCGTAACGTTTATGGGGATCAAGCCCCTTAAGTTTAATAGGCAAATGTGTCCCTGCTTCGTAACGATTATTAACCAGGTAATTGAACATAATAGCTTTGCTTTTGGTCGTGTCAACATAAAGCATCGATGCTGCATCGTTATCCCATGGGTTTTGCAGGCGGTATTGCTCGCCGTGCCATATCGCTTCGGAATAGGCCTTGTAATTTTTAATGACATCCTGGCAAAAGGCAAGCTCATCGGGCGATAGTTTACTTACCACAAAATCAAACCCCAGTTTACCCATCATGGCCACGTCCACGCGGTATTTAAGCGGCTCTTTACCCCAGTTGGTTACGTGATTAGCGCTGGAAAGGGCAGGGTAGAAGTAGGAATATTCCCATTGGATAAATACCCTTTCCAGCGGCTCGGTATCATCGCTCGGCCAGTATTCAGTGAAATACTGCAGGGCGCCGTAATCGACACGGCCGCCGCCGCCCGAGCAAAGCATCATCGGTACGTTGGGATATTTGGCCCTGATGCGGCCCATTACTTTATACAGGCCTTTCACATAGTCTACATAAAAATTGGCCTGGTCTTTCTCATAAGCTGAATAAGCATTATAAATTACCGAATTACAATCCCATTTAATGTAAGCAAGCCCGGGATTTTGGGTAAACAGGCCGTCGATGGTATTAAACACAAATTCCTGCACTTTGGGATTACTCAGGTCGAGCACCAACTGGTTGCGCATGTAATATTCAGGCCGTTGGGGCTGTTTTACTACCCAGTCCGGGTGTTTTTCATATAATTCGCTTTTGGGGTTAACCATTTCCGGCTCGACCCAGATGCCGAATTTAACTCCGTTCTTTTCGGCCTCTTTAACTAAAAAGCCTATACCATCGGGTAACTTAGCTTTGTTTACCTGCCAGTCGCCCAATCCCGCGTGATCGTTGTTACGCGGGTATTTATTTCCGAACCAGCCATCGTCGAGCAGGAACAGGTCGACACCGAGCTTTTTGGTATCTTTCAGTAACTGCGATAACTTATCCTCGTTGAAATCGAAATAAGTCGATTCCCAATTGTTTAACAAAGTAAGGCGCGGGCCTTCGCCGTCGACGATCTTGTATTTCCTTGCCCAGTCCTGCAAATTGCGGCTGGCTTCGCCTTTGCCATGCAGAGACAGGGTATAAACCAGTTTCGGTGTTTCAAACTCCTCGCCGGGCCTGAGACTGTAATCAGACGCATAATTGTTAATGCCGGCGATCAGCCTCAGCCCGTCCGAAGGATCGACCTCAAAATCCAGCCGGTAATTGCCGCTCCATTCTAGGTTGCCGAGCAGTACTTCACCGTCATCTTCCGTAGAGGGCTTATCCAGTGAAACCATAAACGACGGCGGCCCAAACAGATCGGCGCGGGTACCAAGCTTACTGTCAAGGGTTTTGATCCCATGAGTCAGCTTTTCTTCTTCAGGACGCATTTCCTCGGCCCAGTCGCCATGATATTGCCGCAGCCAGTAACTTTTGGCCTGCAGGTACAGGTTGGCCGAGGCATATTTATTAAGGATGACATTGTGTTTTTCATGATGAACGATGGTGCTCCATTGCTCGATCACATTATCGGCATAATACACTTTATAATGAAGGGTAACTTCAGTGTGATAAACCGAATCTTCCAGGCGGATATTAAAGACAGAAACATCGCTGCTAAGTTTTTCTGCCGACTGACCGGCATATTTCAGGGCAAGCGATTTATTGCCGTCAGCATGGGTTACGGCAATGGCCGGCTCGAGCAGGCTTCGCGTCCCGGTATAAGCCGAACTGCGCATATCAGCCTCATCTTGGTGATAAAGCTGCGGTGCGCTTTGGTATTCCTTTGAGTCGGAAAGTTTTTTTCCGAAATAAACCATATTCAGATATCCATCGCCGGTCACATGCAAAACAATGGCATTATCTTTCGTCTCGATCGGTATAAAAGAATTCTGGGCTTTGGCGGCAAACGGAGCCAGAAAAAGCAACAATATTGCCATCCTCCGGTGGTTATAGAAAATTTTCATTGGGCTAAATCTAAGAAATAATCTTACTCCTGCCGGTAGATAACACCGCCTTTCATCACCAGTTTTACCTGTTTCACGGCTTTTATGTCCACGACCGGGTCGCCTTGTACAGCTACTAAATCGGCCAGGTAGCCCGCTTTGATGTTGCCAAGGTCGTTCAACCCGAATACCTCAGCATTGACCGAGGTAGCCGAACGCAGCACATCGATAGCTTTCATGCCGTATTCAGCCATCAGGATCATTTCGCGGGCGTTGTCTCCGTGAGGGAATACGCCTACGTCGCCACCCATACAAATGGTTACGTGTGCCTGAATGGCCTGGGTAAATATCTCATGCTTGTGCTTTACGGCATCGGGTTCCGGGTCGACGCCCTTTTTCCAGCCGCGGTAAGTGCTGATAGCTTCGGTCGCTGCTAAGGTAGGGCACAAGGCTATGCCCTTTTCCCTCATGACTGCAAATAACTCGGGTGTGCCACCGTCGCCATGTTCTATGGTATTAACTCCGGCCGCTATAGCCCGGCGCATACCTTCGGTTGTGCCTGAGTGCACTGCTACTGTGCGCCCGCTGCTTTTGGCCGCAGCTACTGCCGCCTTAAGCTCATCTTCTGTAAAAGTGGGCTCAGAAGTTTCATTCAGGCCCCAGCGATAATCTGCATAGATCTTTACCACATCCGCACCATGACCGATCTGTGAGCGGACCGCATGTACGATGCCTTCCACGCCATCGGCTTCTTCGCCCGCCTTGATCACGTCGGCCTCAGTTATCAACACTTTCGGCCCATAGCTGCCTGTAGCTACAATAGCGCGTGTGGCCACCAGTATCCTCGGGCCGGGAACAACACCTTTTTCGATAGCGGTTTTTAGTCCCACATCATCATAACCTGCACCTTCCGTACCTAAGTCGCGGGTGGTTGTAAAACCCGCCATCAGCGTTTCGCGGGCATGGACAACAGCGCGTGCGGTGCGCTCGGCCCGGCTTTCCTTCAATACCTGGTCGTCCCAACTGGTTTCATTATAAGGATGCAGAAACAGGTGCGAATGGCCCTCGATCATACCGGGCATCAGCGTTTCGCCTTTTAGCTCGATGCTTTTAGCGCCGGCCGGCGCTTTTATAGTTGAAGCATCGCCGGCGGCTTCGATCTTATCGCCCTTCACCAGTACCCACCAGCCTTTATGCATTTGCCGCCCGTCGAAAACACGATCGGGTTTGAGGATAATATATTTCATGGAAATGGTATCCTGGCCAAAAGCAAATGCAGTCGGGAATGTGATAAGCAGGCAGACGATCAGATATTTTTTCATAAGAATAAAGATATGAGAATCAAGAGCCAAGAGCCAAGAATCAAGATGTAAAATCTGTCCGGGCCGTCCGGTTCCTGAATCTTGGTTCTGCAGAAGCGCCATACGCCGTGCCAAAAATATTTTCCAACGCGTGCAACCATTTGGTATACTCTTTCATCTTACCTTTAAATGATGTTTTTGGAACACAAATACACGATAGAAAGCTTGATAGAAAAATGCCGGGCCGGCGAACGAAAAGCGCAGGAACTGCTGTATAAGCAATTCGCATCGAAAATGATGGGCGTTTGCCTGCGTTATGCCACGGATCGTATGGAGGCCGAGGATATGCTGCAAAACGGGTTCATCAGGGTGTTTCAAAAAATAAATGATTATAGGGGCGATGGGTCGTTCGAGGGTTGGGTAAGACGTATTATGGTGCATTGTTCTATCGAGTATTATCGTAAACATCATAAGCTGCTGCAATTAGTTGAGGAAGGGGATAGCGAGATCGAATACCCCGTAAATCCAACAGCTTCAGCAAACCTGAACGCCAAGGACCTGATGCGGCTGGTGCAGGAGCTTTCTCCATCATACCGCATGGTATTTAACTTGTATGCTATAGAAGGGTATTCACACAAGGAAATATCGGCGATGGTTGGAATAACTGAAGGGGCCTCGAAATCGCAGCTGTCGAGGGCGAGGAGTATATTAAAGGAACAAATTGCCAAATGGGAAGGAAAAAGATATGAAAATGCAGGATAAGGAATTGGACGACCTGTTCAGGGATAAACTGGACAATTTTGAAGCCGAGCCGTCCGAAAGCGTTTGGACGGGCGTCGATACGGCAATTAACGGCAGCAGCCGGAACAAATATATGCTGCCTTTGCTCGGCATAGCGGCCAGCATTGTTGTGGTGGTTACGGCGGGCATATTGTTTATTCCCGGGAATAATGAAAATAATGGATCTGTACAGCCGAAAAACAGGATCGCCAGGAGCGGGCAGGCGCCTTCAACAAAAGCACCAGCGCCCCAACCCGAAATTAAGCCGACGACAGGCTTTGAAGAACCCGAAGTTGCTGTAGTAAAAAAAACCGAGAGGTATATAAAGACTGTAACCCATAGACCGGCCGCTCAGGAGGTTGTCAAAAAGGTGACCGGCAATAAACCTTTAAACGAGGACGAATCGATGCTGGCGACAGTTACACCAAAGCAAGAGCAGGCGAAGCCGGTGATAACTACTATTCAGGATAACTCGCAGATCGTTGAACCGAATGCAAAAATTGACTCAGCAGCGACCTTGGCCGTGACAAAACCGGCAGCCGTTGCCAAACAACAACCGGTACAGCAACCTGTTGCGCCAACGGCAAAGAGACATGGCATACATAATTTCGGCGACCTGGTGAATGTAGTGATGGCCAAAGTTGATAAGCGAAAAGATAAGGCCATAGAGTTTTCGGACGATGAAGACGATGAAGCCACGCTGACGGCGGTGAATATCGGGCCAATCAAGATAAGGCGGCTGGATAAAAGTGAGCGGTAGATGTGCAGATATGCGAATGTGCAGATGTGCAAATAAATTGGTAAAAGGCTATGGACTATCGACCATGGACTATGGACAGAAATCAGTATAATCACAAACAAAATCGGTGGAATCAAAAACCATTGGTGTAATCAAATAGAACAAATATGAAACGTTTACTAATTACCGCATTGATATGTGCGGCTGCCGGCGGTGTGTTCGCTCAGGATACTAAAACAGATACGGTAAAGGCTTCGGCCGACACCACAAAGTACAATGATGATGATAATGGCCCTCATATTGAATATAACTATTGGCGCCACCATCATCATCATAAACAGGAGACGTACCCGAAAGGGTTCGCCGGGATAACTTTTTCACGCTTCGACCTGGGGCTGGCGACACTGGTGGACAACGGTAGTTTTACGCTAAGGCCGCAGAATCAGTTCCTCAATTACCGCTCGTGGAAGAGCAGCAACGTAGGGTTCGATGTTTTCCAGATGGGTGTAAAGCTGAACAAATATTTTAAGATTTACCTGTCGGGCGGGTTCGACTGGACGCTGATGCGTCTTGAACAAAATATCACCATCCTGCCCGGCCAGCCGACACTCACTTACCGCCAGGATAGCATACACTACAGCAAGAACCGGTTTTCGTCGAGTTATCTCAGAATTCCCCTGTCGTTCGACTTCCATACTGCCGAGAATGATCACGGCAATCGTTTCAACTTTGTTTTTGGCCCCGAGGCTGGCCTATTGCTCGACGGGATGGTTAAACAGATCAGCGCTGAGAATGGCAAGCAAAAAGTCGACGCCGGCTATCATTTTGCCAAAATGCGGTATGGCGGTTTCTTCCGTATGGGCTATGGCGGCTGGGGCATATTCGCCAAATATTATTGGAACGACATGTTCGAGAATAGCCCCGCACAAGCAGGCTTGAGAAACTTTTCTTTTGGGTTGACGTTCGGGTTTTAGTCCGAAAATCCGCATAAGTCCGGAAGTCCTAAAGACGACTTCCGGATTTTTTCTTTAGTCGAATTTCTAACCTTTACGAAATCGGCTTTCGGACATATACTGACTTTCCGACTTTCGGACTATCTTTGTCCTTAATGGACAAATCGTTCCTTAAGGCAACTTCAATACATAAGATCTACTCCGGCGGCGGAGGGGTAAAGGACATTAACCTGGAGATACAACCTGCTCAAATTACCGCCATTGTTGGCGCCAGCGGCAGCGGTAAGAGCACTTTGCTCAGTTTATTATACGGTTTGCTTTCCCCGGATAGCGGTGAAGTTACTTTTAAGGACGAGCGCGTATGGGGGCCGGAGGAAAAACTGATACCCGGTCATGACGCCATGAAAATGGTAACCCAGGCCGAAGACGACCTGAACCTGTTCGCTAAAGTTTACGACAACATCGCGATCCTGCTGCCTAACACCGATCTGAAAGCCAAACAGGAAAAAACCGGGAAAGTATTGCAGCAACTTAACATGACCGCGCTTGCCAATAAACGTGTGAACGATTTAAGCGGCGGCGAAAGGCAGCGTGTGGCCATCGCGCGCGCGCTGGTAACAGAACCCGAAGTGCTGCTGCTCGACGAACCTTTTAACCAGGTGGATACGTCCTTTCGCGATGGTTTGCAGGAAGATATCCGGCAAATAGTAAAAGATACCGGCCTGACGGTGATCATGGTGTCGCACGACCCGTCTGAAGTGCTTTCCATGGCCGACAACCTGGTCGTACTCAAAAGCGGCGGCATAATCGAGGCGGGTAACCCCCAAAAAGTTTATAACGACCCGCAATACCTCTATACCGCCAAACTCCTGGCCCGCTGTAATGTATTAACTTCAACAGAAGCTTCGGTGTGCGGCATTAAAACCTCCAAACACCAGGTAATGGTCTATCCCGAATGGATAGAGACGCGCCATTTCGGCGGAAACAAATGGACCGTAAAGCAATTGCTTTTCCGGGGATTTTACGAAGAGTTGCTGGTCGAAAATAGCGGCGTTACCCTGCGCATGCTTAACGGCGAACCCGGGAAGTACGGCGAAGGCAGCAAGCTAAGCCTGAAGTTCAGGAGGTGGGTAGAGTATTGAAGGGATTTCGGATTTCGGATTTTCGATTTCGGATTTCAGGTTGGCGCAAGGC
>DASZVE010000063.1:0-25986 GCA_035547095.1 Mucilaginibacter sp. | reverse complement strand
CACGCCGTATCGCACTGATATACTGCATCTTAATTTTACCTCAAACGCTAACATTTACTGTCAGAATAACGTATAAAAATACGCTTATAGTAGTCTATCACACATGAGGCCCGGCGCATTACGGATCGCCCTGATCTACCTGCTTGTTTCCCTGGCATGGATCGTTTTCAGCGACCATATGCTATCCGTTTATCAGCATTTGCTCAGCGGGTGGGCGTTCAACATATTCAGCAATTCAAGAAGGTTCGTGTTTGTGATCGTTACCAGTTTTCTTATTTACAGGC
Source organism: Mucilaginibacter sp. (assembly GCA_035547095.1). Classification (GTDB taxonomy): domain Bacteria; phylum Bacteroidota; class Bacteroidia; order Sphingobacteriales; family Sphingobacteriaceae; genus Mucilaginibacter. The sequence goes on along the minus strand of DASZVE010000063.1, from coordinate 25,702 downwards.
TGGTTGTGATAGATGAAAAAAAATTATTTAAAAGCGAACGCGAGGCGCGACGCAGGGACAACGAGGTAAAAAGACTTGGGCGCATCATCACCAAGGTTAACAATATCATTATCATCACCGACAAGAATAATTTCGTCACCTGGGTGAACCAGGCTTTCGTCGATTTTACCGGCTATAAGCTTGATGAGGTTGCAGGCTATGCCGCAGCCACTTTCTTCGCCGGAGAGGAAACCGACATGGAAATACTCAGTGCTATCCAAAAGCGTAAAATAGCGCTGGAATCATTTTCGGTCGAGGTACAATGTCACAAAAAGGATGGTCAAAAGTTCTGGGTGCACGGCGAATACACGCCATTATTCGATGACAATAACGAGCATACCGGCTACATCGCCGTCTACAATGATATAACCGAAACGAAACAAAAGGAGCAGGAAATCACCCGTCAGAACGAGAAGTTGAAAGAAATTGCCTGGCTCAGCTCGCATGAAATACGTCGTCCGCTGGCCAATATCATCGGCCTGGCCAATATGATGAAAGTTTCACCCTTGATGGAGGAAAAAATACGGATACTGGATAACGTCAATAAGTCGGCGGAAGAACTCGATCAGATCGTTCATGCTATCAATTCCAAAATTGGCGACCAGGTTAAAAATATGCATCAGCCCGATGAACAATTAGTCAAAACACCTGGCAGGGCATAGTTCCATTTTCTAACCTTTTTTACCATAAACTGTTTTACTTTTGAATAGTAAACCGGTTATGAGCATTACTTCGATCAATCCCACCAACGGGAAAATCATACAAACCTATCGGTCCCACAGCCAAAAACAAGTGGACCAGAAGATAAAACAAACGCATAAAGCCTGGTTAAGCTGGAAAAACGCCCCGCATAGCGAGCGCAGTGAAAGGTTAACGGAAATGGCGGGGATACTACGCACGCGGAAAAAGGAACTTGCCGTGCTAATGGCCCAGGAGATGGGAAAGCCTGTTAACCAGGGCGTGTCGGAAGTAGAAAAATGCGCCTCCGTATGCGACTACTATGCTGCTAATGCCGCCTCCTTTCTCAGCGACCAGCTTATAAAAACCGAAGCTTCAAAAAGCTACGTCAGCTTTCAGCCTATTGGGGTGGTGTTGGCAATAATGCCGTGGAATTTCCCCTTTTGGCAGGTTTTTCGCTTCCTTGCCCCTGCTCTTGCGGCGGGTAATTGCGGTGTATTAAAACATGCTTCCAATGTCCCCGGATGTGCGTTGGCCATCGAAGAAATAGTAAAACAAGCGGGCTTTCCCGATAATGTTTTTCAAACCTTAATGGTTGGAAGCGCGATGATTGAAAAGATAATCGAGAACCCTTTAATACAGGCCGTTACTATAACCGGAAGTTCATCAGCCGGTAAACAGGTAGCGCAAAAAGCGGGCTCGCTCGTAAAAAAAACGGTACTTGAGCTAGGCGGCAGCGACGCTTATGTGATCCTGGAAGACGCCGACCTGGAAAAGGCCGCAGAAACGTGCGTTAACAGCCGTATTATTAACAGCGGGCAAAGCTGCATTGCTGCTAAAAGGTTCATAGTGGTTAAATCCGTTCAAAAGGAATTTACCAAACTATTCCTCAGCAAAATGAAAGCGAAAAAACTCGGTGATCCCCTGGATGTGAAAACCGACATCGGCCCGCAGGCTCGTGTTGACCTGAGAAATCTATTGCACGACCAGGTGAAGAAATCTGTAAAGAAAGGCGCCAAATGCATATTGGGCGGCGAAATACCCAAAGGTAAAAATGCATTCTATCCTGCCACGGTACTCACCAATGTTAAGCCCGGAATGCCGGCTTACGAGGAAGAGATGTTCGGACCGGTTGCCGCGATCATAGTGGCTAAAGACGAAGCCCATGCTATCCGCATTGCCAACGACAGCGACTTTGGTTTAGGCGCAGCGGTGTTTACCAACGACATCCAGCGGGGCGACAGAATAGCGGCGACCCAAATGCAGGCAGGGGCGTGCTTCGTTAATGCGCTCGTAAAATCGGATCCAAGATTACCTTTTGGCGGCATTAAGCAATCGGGCTACGGGCGAGAATTGGGACTGTTTGGGATACATGAATTTGTGAATATTAAGACGGTATTTGTTGAGTGAAAGGGTCAATGGTCAATAGTGAATCATGTCTTTTTCTATTGACTTAAAGTTAAACACAATTATTAATCAGACCTTTATAGATTCCATATTAACAGATACTTTAAGAGATAAAAATATCACTATTCACTATTCACTATTCACTATTCACTATTCACTATTCACTATTCACTATTCACTATTCACTATTCACTATTCACTATTCACTATTCACTATTCACAAATTACCCTTCCCTGACCCTACCCCATTTTTCAAAAGCGTATCTTTGCGCCCACAATGAGCAAGCACGGCAGGATATTGGTTGCGATGAGCGGCGGGGTAGATAGTTCGGTGGCATCGGTCATGCTTCATGAGCAGGGCTACGAGGTGATCGGCTTGACCATGAAGACCTGGGACTACGCCTCATCCGGCAGTAACTCCAAAGAAACCGGCTGCTGCAGCTTAGATAGTATAAACGATGCACGGGCATTGGCGGTGGCCTATGGCTTCCCGCACTACATCCTCGATATTCGCAGCGAATTCGGCGATTTTGTGATCGACAATTTTGTTGACGAATATATGGCCGGCCGTACCCCCAACCCATGCGTTTTGTGCAACACACATATCAAATGGGAAGCGTTGCTGAAGCGCGCCGATAAACTCGATTGCGAATTTATTGCAACGGGGCACTATGCTAATGTTCGCCTGCATGATAACGGGCGCTATGTCGTATCCAAAGGGCTGGATGAAAACAAGGATCAATCGTATGTGCTTTGGGGCGTTTCGCAAAAGAACCTGGCACGTACCAAATTCCCCTTGGGCAGTTTTACCAAGAAAGAGATCAGGCAGATGGCGCTGGAAATGGGCCAGGTTGATTTGGCTAACAAAAGCGAGAGTTACGAAATATGCTTTGTACCGGATAACGATTACAGAGCTTTTTTACGGCACAAGATCGACGATCTGAACGATCGCGTTGCCGGAGGCAATTTTGTATTGACCGACGGTACTGTAGTAGGTAAGCATGACGGGTATCCTTTTTACACCATAGGTCAGCGTAAGGGCCTGGGCATTGCGCTGGGTCAGCCTATGTTCGTTACCCGTATTGAGCCGGAAACAAACACTGTCGTATTGGGCACGCACGACGAATTGGAAAGGAACACCGCCTGGGTGAGGAATCTGAACCTGGTTAAATACGAAAACATAACCGCACCTATTGAAGCAGTAACCAAGATACGCTATAAGGATACCGGCACGATAAGCACCATCCAGCAAATGGGCGAACACATGAAAGTTGATTTTCACCACGCCGTATCCGGCATAGCGCCCGGTCAGTCTGCTGTATTTTACGAAGGCGGCGACCTGCTCGGCGGCGGGTTTCTGATGTGACTTTTTGTTGTAAAGTTATAAGGTTGAAAGGTCATTTCCTGCCTTTTTTGCAGCAAAAAAAATTCAATGATCAAGCTATTACGATGGCTAAGTCTTTAGGTTCAAACGTTGCACGATTTCAACATTACAACTTTCCAACATTGCAACTTTCCAACATTTTATGTTTTATTTGCAAAAAATAACCGTTTGTAATGGCTAAAAATTTACTGATTGTCGAATCTCCCGCCAAGGCAAAAACCATTGAAGGCTACCTCGGTAAGGACTTTACCGTCAAGTCGAGCTACGGACATATCCGCGACCTGGTGAAGTCGGAAGATGCGATTGACATCAAAAATAACTTTGCACAAAAATATGAGGTACCTGCCGATAAGAAACAGGTGGTAAGCGAATTAAAAAAGCTTGCGAAGGAAGCCGAAGTAGTCTGGCTGGCATCGGACGAGGACCGCGAGGGTGAAGCCATCTCCTGGCATTTGTTTGATACTTTGGGCCTGAAGGACGCCAATACCCGCCGGATCGTCTTTCATGAAATAACTAAACCGGCAATCTTACACGCCATCGAAAATCCCAGAAAGATCGATCAAAACCTAGTGAATGCCCAGCAGGCCCGGCGTGTGCTCGACCGCTTGGTAGGCTTCGAGCTCTCGCCTGTTCTTTGGAAAAAAATAAAACCCTCACTTTCGGCAGGAAGGGTACAATCAGTTGCCGTACGATTAATAGTCGAGCGTGAGCGGGAGATAAATAAATTCAGCGCTGAAGCCGCATTTAAGATAACGGCCATATTCGGTAAAGGCAAAGAGGCATTTAAAGCCGAGTTACCTGAGCGTTTTACCCAACAGGAAGACGCTGAGAAATTTTTGAAAGATTGTATCGGCGCCGAATTTAAGATCAGCTCGCTGGAGACCAGACCAGCCAAACGTTCGCCAGCAGCGCCATTTACTACATCTACCCTGCAACAGGAGGCCAGCCGTAAGCTTGGTTTTTCAGTGTCGCGTACGATGACGGTGGCTCAAAAGCTGTACGAATCGGGAAAAATTACCTATATGCGTACCGATTCGGTTAACTTATCCGATCTGGCGCTTAACACCGCCGCAAAAGAAATTAAGTCGGCTTATGGCGAAAAATACCATCAGCTAAGAAAATACAAGACGAAAAGCGCAGGCGCGCAGGAAGCGCACGAAGCAATTCGACCCACTTATTTTGATGTGCATACCATCGACGGCGATTCCGCTGAGAAGAGGCTTTACGAACTGATCTGGAAACGGGCTATCGCTTCGCAGATGAGTGAAGCTTTGTTTGAGAAGACCACCGCAAAGATCAGCATATCAACCCGCGGGGAGGAACTGGCAGCCAACGGCGAAGTAATGAAGTTCGACGGTTTCCTGAAAGTTTACCTGGAATCATCTGATGAAGATGAGGACCTGCAAAATGGAGAAGACAATGCCATATTGCCGCCGTTGACCAAAGGACAGGTTTTAAGCTTACAGGAAATGACCGCCACCGAGCGGTTCTCGCGTCCGCCTGCACGCTATACAGAAGCCAGTTTGGTTAAAAAGCTGGAGGAATTAGGTATAGGGCGCCCATCTACCTATGCGCCAACTATTTCCACTATACAAAACCGCGGTTATGTGGTAAAAGAAGACCGTGAAGGCAAGCAGCGCAATTTCAGGGTACTAACCTTAAAGGGCGAAAGCATTACTAAGGAACAACGGTCGGAAAATACCGGAGCCGAACGCGGCAAGCTGTTCCCTACTGATATCGGTTCGGTGGTGAACGATTTTCTTATCCAGTACTTTAAGGACATCGTGGATTATCACTTTACCGCTGGCGTTGAAAAGCAGTTTGATGAGATAGCCCAGGGGTTGGAGGAATGGACGGCTATGCTCCGTAAATTTTATGGGCCGTTCCATAAAGGCGTTGAAAACACCATCGAGAAAGCCGATAAAGCTACCGGCGAACGTGAATTGGGCATTCATCCTGAAAGTGCCAAGAAGGTTTCGGTAAGGATAGGCCGTTTCGGGCCATTCGTACAGGTAGGTGACAGCGAAGGTGAAGATAAACCGCAATACGCCAGTTTGAGAGCCGGGCAAAGCATTGAAACGATTACACTTGACCAGGCGCTTGAATTATTTAAGCTGCCAAAAAATATTGGGACGTTCGAGGATAAAGAAATGACGGTTGCTATTGGCAAATTCGGTCCGTATATCAGGCATAACGGCGCATTCTATTCGCTGCCAAAAGATGTAGACCCGCTGGACGTATCGGAAGAGCAGGCGGTGGGGATCATCGCCGATAAACGCAAGCGTGATTCGGAACGGGTGATCAAAACTTTTGCCGAGGCGTCGGATGTGAAAGTGCTGAACGGGCGTTTCGGGCCGTATATCGAATTCGGCAAACAAAACGTTAAAATACCAAAAGGCAAAGATCCGCAGGCACTCACCTACGAAGAATGCAAAACGCTGGCTGAGGCTGAAGCGAAAGCGCCAAAAAAGACGAATGGAAAGAGATTCGTGAAGAAGAAATAGGTTGTAATGTTGCAAGGTTGTAAGGTTGAAATGTTTTAACCGATCAATAACCTTCCAACTTTCCAACCTTTCAACATTACAACAAAAACATGATAAAAGATCTCCCCGAAAATATAGTTAAGGACGTTGCTATTGCGGTTGCGCTTGAGGGTGAGAACATCAGCAGCAAAACCTGGTACGTATACCTGATCAATCTGAAGAATGAGCCGATAGAAAATGTGCTGATCACCGCTAAAGGCTATGGTGAAAAAAACGGCGAGCAGATCAAAACGTCCACCTTGCGCCACATGTTCCCGGTGGTAAATGCGAACGCTTTTGTGCTGATAGAGCCTATAGATGAAGCCACTTTCGGACTGAATAATGAATATTGGCTTAGTTATTATATTGGCAAAGACATATACGACAAAAAGTTTATTTTCCTGCCGGAAAGTATCGTTGAGTCTAATTTCATCAAGCTGCCCATTCTTAATAAACCGGGTGTGATGATTGGGTAGTGTCAAAAAATATTCTTCCTGTTTTTAGGTAATTTATCACCGGAATTTATATAATTTCAGGGATAAATAAACCTGAACGATGGACAAAAAACCTAACCCTGCCCCTTTCCGGAAATTACTGTCTGTAACCGTTGCCACAATAGTAACGCTGGTTTTGGGCACATTCCTGATCTTTCATTTCCGTCACAAAAACATTGCTGTCGACCAGGCATTCAGTAAGTATATCGAATCATATACCACGGGAGTAATATCCAAAGAAAATACCATCCGTATCAGGCTGGCGAGCGACGTTCCGACTACCCACGTACAAAACGACCGGCTGCCCGACGGTATATTTGACTTTTCACCGTCGGTAAAAGGAAAGGCCTATTGGGTTGATGAACGAACCATTGAATTCAGGCCAGAGGGTAAGTTAACTGCTGATCAGGCTTATTCGGCCGATTTCAGGCTGGATAAGGTCCTAGAGGTACCTTCACAATTCGACGACTTTAAGTTTTCGTTTCAGACTATCAAACCTGATTTTACGGTGTCGTTCGTGGGATTGCGAAGCGCTACAAATACCTCCCTCGACAAAATGAAAATGGAAGGAGAAGTTCAGACCGCCGATGCTGAAGAATCTGCCAGCGTTGAAAAGCTGATCAGCGCCAGTTATACTAATCCCGTTCACATCAGTTGGCAGCACAACCCCGTCACCCGTACGCATCAATTCACGGTAACCGAACTGAACCGTGCAAGAGGCAGCGCCAGTCCCCTTACGATCAATTGGGATGGCAGCAGTCTGAATATCGATAAGAAAGGCAATAAGAATTTCGATATCCCGGCCATTGGCGATTTTAAGGTGCTCAACATACAGGCCATACAGGATAACGACCAGTATGTGCTTGTACAATTTTCAGATCCTGTTATGGTCGGCCAGGAATTGAACGGCCTGACCGGCATAAAAAATATAGCCGAGCCTTCCTATACCATCGATGGCAGTACGGTAAAACTGTTTGCCCCTGAACGACTCGACGGAAATTACACCGCTTTTGTAAATGAAGGCGTGGAAAATATAGTCCATAAAAAGATTACCCAGGCTTATACAGCCAATGTATTTTTCGAGAATCGAATGCCTTCGGTCGAGATACCAGGCAAGGGGGTGATCCTGCCCGATTCAGGCAGATTGTCTATGCCGTTTGAGGCGGTAAACCTGAATGCTGTAGACGTGAGCATCGTTAAGATATATGAGAATAACGTACCACAGTATTTCCAGACCAACGACTTTAACGGCAGCAATGAACTGCGTATGGTTGGGCGACCGGTATTGCAGAAAACCATCCGCCTCGACCAGGACAAGAGTCTCAATTTGAACCAAAAGAACCGGTTTATGCTCGACATTGACAAGTTGCTAAGGGCTGAACCCGGTGCTATTTATCGCGTCATTATCGGTTTCAGAAAGGAATACTCCCTGTTCAACTGTAAACCCGGCATCGTAACGGCCAAAAGCGATAACAGCAGCGACGAGGAAGAGGGCGGCGATGTTTCTGATGGTCCAAGCGACGAAGGAAATAACAATGGTGTTCGTGATGACGACGATGATTTCTGGTCGAGGTATGATAACTATTACCCGCAAAATTACAAGTGGAACGAGCGCATGGATCCCTGTGCCGATTCCTATTATACCAGGGATAAATGGGCTATGCGGAATATTCTCGTCTCCAACCTCGGTCTGATCGCCAAACGCGGAACGGATAACAGCATGACCGTGGCTGTTACCAACCTGTTAACCGCCAAACCGATGGAAGGCGTTTCGCTGGAGTTGCTCGACTACCAGAAGCAGGTAATTTTTAAAACGGCATCGGATGGCAGCGGTATGGCTAAATTCGACCTGAAACGTAAAGCTTATTTATTGGTTGCAAAAGCGGGAAATGAACGCGGCTATTTAAAGCTGGACGATGGTAATTCGCTGCCCCTCTCCCGTTTCGACGTCAGCGGCGAATTCATACAGCGCGGACTAAAAGGCTTTATTTATGGCGAGCGCGGCGTATGGCGGCCGGGCGACTCTATCTTCCTGACGTTTATTTTGCAGGATAAGCTAAAGACGCTGCCGGCCGATCACCCGGTTGAATTTGAGCTGGACGACCCGGAAGGAAAAGCTTACAAGCGCATCACGTCCACCAAATCCATCGATGGATTTTACAGTTTCCATACCGCTACTGAACAATCCAGTCGCACAGGCAATTGGACTGCCAGGGTAAAGGTCGGCGGCGCCACGTTCGAGAAGAAGATCAAGATAGAAACCATCATGCCGAACCGGTTGAAGATCAACTTAAGTTTTGGCAATGCCAAAGAACTTACCAAAGGAGAGGGTGTGGCAGGAACGCTTGAGTCGCGCTGGCTTTTCGGCGGCATAGCGCAGAATTTAAAAGCTAAAGTGGATGCCTTCCTGTCGCCGCAAACAACTGCGTTTAAAGGTTATGAAGGCTATGTCTTCGACGACCCTACCCTGGCTTTTACAACACAAACTCAAACCATATTCGACGGCCGCCTGGATGAAAACGGCAAGGCAACGATAAAAACGGATATCAACCTGGAAAAACAAGCTCCGGGTCAGCTTAAAGCCAACTTCCTGGTAAAAGTCTTTGAGCCCGGGGGTAACTTCAGTGTCCAGTCAACCTCGGTGCCGTACAACGTTTACGATAGCTATGTGGGTATCAAGACGCCACAGGATAACGACAATATCACGGACATGCTTTATACGGGGCGTGATAATACGATCAACATAGTCGATGTAAATACGCATGGTCAGGCTGTAAGCGGCAGCCGCAATGTGCAGGTAGAACTGTACCGTATCCAATGGCGCTGGTGGTGGGACAACAGTGGCGACGACATGAGCAACTTTACACAGGACGAGTACAACAAGCTGATCAAAACGGAGAGCGTACGGCTGGAGAACGGCCGCGGGCAGTGGAATTTGCACGTCGATCCGGACGATTGGGGACGTTACCTCATCCGCGTAAAAGACGAAACCAGCGGGCATTCCTCGGGCAAGATAGTCTATATCGACTGGCCGAACTGGGCCGAACGATTACAACAAAGCAATTCGACGGAGGCCGCAATGCTTTCGTTTACCTCTGACAAGAAAAGCTATAAGGTTGGTGAAGAAGCGACTTTAACGATACCGACAAGCTCGGACGGCCGGGCGCTGATCAGCATTGAGAATGGCATTAAAGTATTGCAGACCCATTGGATCGACACCAAAAAGGGACAAACACGCTACAGTTTCAAGATAGAACAGGGCATGGCGCCGAACGTTTTCGTGAACGTAACACTGTTGCAGCGCCATTCCCAAACAGTAAATGATTTACCTATCCGGATGTACGGAGTTATTCCGCTGACCGTCGAAGACCCGGAAACCATATTAAAACCGGTCATCAGCATGCCGGATAAGCTGCGACCGGAAGCGCAATCGTCGATAACCGTATCCGAAGCCAGCGGCAAGGAAATGACATATACCATCGCCATCGTGGATGAGGGATTGCTGGATATCACCAATTACAAAACACCTGATCCGCATGATGCGTTTTATGCCCGGGAGGCACTGGGCGTAAAAACCTGGGACCTGTTCGATTATGTGATTGGAGCCTATGGCGGCGGATTGGAACGTATCGTAAGTATTGGCGGCGACGGGACAAACGGAACCAATAAAAACGTCACTGTCAACAGGTTTAAGCCTGTCGTTAAATTTCTTGGGCCATTTCATTTAGACGCCGGCGACAGGCAGACGCACACATTTAAGTTACCTCAATATATTGGCTCCGTCAAAGCAATGGTAATCGCCGGGCACGAGGGTAGTTACGGCTTTGCAGAAAAGGACGTGGCTGTGAAGAAGCCGCTTATGATCCTTGCAACGCTGCCGCGCGTTTTAGGCCCCTCGGAAAAGATACAGTTACCGGTAACCGTATTCGCGATGGAGAACTATGTGAAGACCGTGAACCTGCAGGTACAGTCGAATGCTTTCAGCAACCTGGCAGGCAACAATCGCAAAACGGTTACTTTTGATAAAACCGGCGATCAACTGGTTACTTTCGACCTGGATGTAAAAGACATTGTCGGTGCAGGAAAAGTAAAGGTAACTGCCCGAAGCGGCAACGAAACAGCCAATTACGATGTTGACATTAATATCAGGAATCCTAATCCGCCGATAACGAAAGTAACCGAAAAAGAACTCGCCCCGGGTGAGACATGGAGTTCAGACTACGCGCCAATCGGGATGGCCGGCACAAATAAGACAACATTAGTGATAGCCAGCATCCCGCCATTGAATCTCGAAAAACGGCTGGATTACCTGATCGAATATCCATACGGCTGCGTGGAGCAAACCACTTCGTCGGGCTTCCCGCAATTGTATTTAAGCCAGATCGTGGATCTGACACCAAGACAACTGGCTGATATCGACCACAACGTAAAGGCAACCATCAACCGGCTAAAAGACTTCCAGGTGGCCGATGGCGGCATGAGCTACTGGCCCGATCAGGCTGAGTCGGACGAATGGGGTACAAATTATGCCGGGCATTTTATGCTTGCGGCGCAGGCAAGGGGTTATACGCTGCCTATCGGCTTCCTTGAAAACTGGAAAAAGTACCAAAAACTCAAGGCCCTTAGCTGGGGGCCCGATACCCGGAGCTTCTACGGTTCTGATCTGGTACAAGCTTATCGCTTGTACCTGCTGGCATTGGCAAGAGTGCCGGAGTTAGGAGCAATGAATCGCCTGAAAGAATTCAAGTACCTGAGCGACGAAGCTAAATGGCGATTGGCCGCAGCCTACAAACTGGCCGGCCAGCCTGAAGTTGGTCTGCAAATGATATCGGGTTTGCCGCTGACTGTGAAGCCTTACAGCATGATGTACGGCACTTACGGCTCTGACCTGCGCGATGAGGCGATGATACTGGAAACGCTGACCATCCTCGGGCAGCAGCAAAAGGCATCGCAGCAGTTCAGAACGGTTGCTTACCGGCTTTCGGATGACGACTGGTACAGTACGCAGACCACGGCTTATTCCTTGCTTGCCATATCTGAATATTGCGGCATTACGCGTGCTCAAAAAAAGTTGCAGTTTAGTTATAATTCATCGCCTGTGATTTCCAAATCGTACTTGTGGCAATCGGCTGCGTCACCTAATAATGGCAAAGTAACTCTTAAAAATAACGGGCAAAATAAATTGTATGTTAGGTTAATACAGAAAGGTCAACCTTCCTTCGGGCAGGAGCCAGATATAGCCAACAATAGCGAACTCCTGCAAATGCGCGTAGGATATTTCACATTGAACGGCAAGCCGATCGACCCGACAAGCCTGAAGCAGGGAACCGATTTCGTAGCGCAGGTAAACATCAAAAACCCGGGCCAGCGTGGCGACTATCAAAACCTGGCGTTGACGCAGATATTCCCGTCGGGTTGGGAGATCATCAACATGCGGCTGATGGATAACGATAATTCATTCAAAGACGAATCGCCGTCGGATTACCGCGACATCAGGGACGACCGGGTGAATACGTTCTTCAGTCTGGCACCAGACAAAGAAGTGACCTATTACGTACTGCTGAACGCTGCCTATGCCGGTAAGTATTACCTGCCTGCAACCTATTGCCAGGCTATGTATAACAATTCGATTAGTGCGCTGGAGAAAGGAAGGTGGGTGGAGGTGGTTAAATAGTGATTAGTCAATTAGCGACTTGTGATTAGTGACCTGGAACTTCCGAATTACTAATCACAAGTTAACGAATCACTTAACCCCAAACAACCCGTACTTTAAAATACACCAGATGGCATGGACGCCATCCCTCCACCCTATCTTTTTGCCGTCCTCATACGTTCGGCCATAATAGGAAATACCCACCTCATAAATCCGTATGCGCGGCACACGGGCTATTTTTTGTGTCACCTCGGGTTCGAAGCCGAAACGCTGTTCGCGCAATTTGATGGATTGAATGATTTTAGTATTAAAAAGCTTATAGCAGGTCTCCATATCTGTCAGATTGAGGTTGGAGAACATGTTGGACAAAAAAGTAAGCCAGCGGTTACCAATAGTATGCCAGAAGAACAGGATGCGGTGCGGGTTGCTGCCCATAAATCGCGATCCGTAAACTACATCCGCAAAACCGTCGCATACCGGCCTGAGCAGGTCGTTATATTCGTTTGGGTCGTATTCCAGGTCGGCGTCTTGTATGATCAAATATTCCCCGGTAGCTTTCGAAATTCCGGTATGTAACGCGGCCCCTTTGCCCTGGTTAAGTTCATGCCTAAAATACTGGATATCCAGGTCGGGGTTGGCGGACCGATAATCGAATATGGCTTGTTCGGTGTCGTCGTTCGAGCAATCGTTGACGATGATGATCTCTTTCCGGATATTACCGATCAATTGAACCGCTTTGATTTTGTTCAGTATCAGGTGAATGGTTTTTCCTTCGTTATAAGCGGGAATAATAATAGATAATTTTTCTATTTTCATACGATCGATACTACTCCGAACGGGTAATGACGGGTTGAATTAACATGCAACTAAGGCTGACACGGGCAAAAAACTATCTCAAAAAACCAAAAGTAATAATATTACTCATTTTTTTGCTGACGGCGCTGCTGTGGTTCTGGTTTTGCCTGCCTGAAAGATTATTCAATACACCAACTTCTTATGTAATTGATGATGAGCACGGACAATTACTCGGAGCTTCAATAGCCGACGACGGTCAGTGGCGCTTTCCTTACGACGCCAATGTCCCGGATAAGTTCAAACAATGCATTATCGCTTTCGAGGATAAACGGTTTGAGCACCACATAGGCGTAGATATGTTGGCTTTGGGACGAGCGATCAGGCAAAACCTGCGGTCAAAACACGTGGTCAGCGGCGGCAGTACGATCACCATGCAGGTCATCCGCCTGGCGACGAAGCATAAGCGCACTTTCTGGAACAAACTGAGCGAGATCGTTATGGCGCTTCGGCTGGAAATGACCCACAGCAAGCAGGAGATTTTAGCCTTATATGCCAGTAACGCGCCGTTCGGCACCAATGTGATCGGGTTGGATGCGGCCTCATGGCGGTATTTCGGGAGAAGCCCGGATAAACTGTCGTGGGGCGAAATGGCGGCTATGGCGGTGCTCCCTAATTCGCCGTCGCTGGTACATCCGGGTAAAAACAGACTAATCCTCACCCGAAAGAGAAATGACCTTTTAGATAAGCTCTATAAAACCCATGTGATCGACAGCACTACGGCACGACTGGCTAAACTGGAGCCGGTTCCTGAACAGCCCATGCCATTACCCAACGTGGCGCCTCACCTGCTACAGAGATTTAAAGAAGATCATCAAAAGAACGCTCAAGGATTAACACGGATAACTACCAGCATCAAATCAGCCCTCCAGCAACAGGTTAACCAAATCCTGGAACGCCACCACGAAGTACTAGAGGACAACGACATCAACAACATCGCTGCTGTCGTGCTTGATGTAGAAACCGGGGCAGCGTTGGCTTACACGGGCAACATCTCGCACCGCGAGGACCCTGAAATGGAAAGCGATGTGGATGTAGTAAACGCGCCGCGAAGTCCGGGCAGTACTTTAAAGCCGTTGCTGTACGCTTCAATGCTGCACGACGGATTGATGCTGCCCAATAGTCTTATCCCGGATATTCCTACCCAAATCGCCGGCTATCATCCCGAAAACTTTGATCTTGGATATGATGGTGCGGTGCCTGCTTCCAAAGCGCTTGCCCGATCGCTTAACGTTCCGGCGGTAAAAATGCTGCAGCAATTTAAATACGAACGCTTTTATGACTTTCTGCAAAAAGCAGGCATTACTACCTTAAAACAGCCAGCCGATCATTATGGGTTGTCGCTGATCTTAGGCGGAGGCGAGAATACGCTTTGGGAGTTGAGCGGTGCTTACGCGGATATGGCCCGTGTCCTTAATCATTACAATAAAACCGGCAAATATGATACTGCCGATTATCACAGCCCGGTTTATGCTTATCAGCACGCGAAGGAAAGCCACCCCGAAAAAAGCGGGTTATTAGATGCAGGATCGATCTATTACACGCTGCAAGCGATGGAAGAAGTGATGCGGCCGGGCGAGGAGTTGGTTTGGCAGCAATTCAGCTCGACGCAGCGCATTGCCTGGAAAACCGGCACCAGCTACGGTTTCCGCGACGGCTGGGCCATTGGCATTACACCACGGTACATAGTTGGCGTATGGGTTGGAAATACTGACGGGGAAGGTCGCCCTGGTTTGACCGGGATTAATACAGCCGCTCCTATCCTGTTTGAGATATTCAGATTGCTGCCGGTATCGCGCGAATGGTTCCGGATGCCGATGGGCGAAATGGTAAGGATCAAAGTCTGCCACGAAAGCGGCTTCCGCGCCGGCGAGTATTGCGATAATACGGATGATATGTATGTACCCAAAAGCTGCCTAAAGGCCCCGGTTTGCCCCTGGCACCAGTTGGTCCATTTAGATGCAACGGGTAAGTGGCAGGTAACCGGCGATTGTGTAACGCCATCGGCCATGATCACTAAAAACTGGTTTGTACTGCCGCCTTCGATGGAGTATTATTACAAGACGAAGAACTACCAGTATCATGTTTTGCCACCCTTCAGGGCCGATTGTGCCCTGACCGGGAAAACAAATCCAATGGAGGTAATCTATCCCAGGGAAGGTGCCAAAGTATACGTACCACTCGAAGTTGATGGGAACCGCGGCAGGATGATCTGCAACGCCGCGCATCGTCAGCCCGGAATGAAGATATTCTGGCACCTGGATGATAAGTATGTTGGTGAAACAACCGACTTTCACCAGATGGCGCTTAACCCGTCTGTCGGTCAGCATAAACTAACCTTAGTTGATGCAAATGGCAATACGGTGCATGTTGATTTTGAGATACTGGGGAAGTGAGTTGGCAGCAGGCAGTTTTCAGTTTGCAGTATTGTGCCAACTGCCCACTGGAAACTGCGAACTTAAAAATGATTATCTTGGCTACCCGATAAAACAAAATGTTAGAACAATTCGACTTAAGTAACCTGCTTGTACTGGATATAGAAACTGTGCCACAATACGCTAACCACCACGAGGTGCCGGAAAATATGCAGAAGCTGTGGGACCATAAAACACAATATACCCGTAAAGAGGAAACTCCCGAGGCCTTTTATGAACGTGCTGGCATCTGGGCCGAGTTTGGCAAGATCGTTTGTATATCCGTTGGTATATTTACCAAGGGCAAAAATACCGGCCTGAGGATCAAATCCTTTGCTTCGCATGATGAAAAAGAGCTGCTGATCAATTTTTCCGATCTGCTGCAGGCCCAGCCCGCAAGCCTGATCCTGTGCGCACACAATGGCAAAGAATTTGACTTCCCGTATATCTGCCGAAGGATGCTGATCAATGGCATCAAAATACCTGCACAACTGGAAATGTCGGGCAAGAAGCCCTGGGAAGTTAACCACCTGGACACAATGGAGCTATGGAAATTCGGCGATTTTAAAAGCTATACCTCCCTTAACCTCCTGACTGCTATTTTCAATATCCCAACACCGAAGGATGACATCGATGGCAGCATGGTGGGTCATGTGTATTGGGTCGAAAACCAATTGGAGCGTATCTGCACCTATTGCCAGAAGGATGTTGTCGCGACAGCCCAACTGATACGGCGGTATCGCAGGGAGGAACTGATACCGGACGAGTGCATAACCATCGTAGGGGAATAATGCTGCAGCTAAAAGATCTGAAAGTTCGGTTCAAAACTCAAAACGGGATAACCGAAGCCGTTAAAGGCATTTCGTTTACCCTGCAAAAAGGAGAAACCATTGGCATTGTCGGTGAATCAGGCTCAGGAAAATCAGTCACCTCGTTGGCCGTCATGCGGCTGCATAACCCATCAAATACGCTCATCAGCGGCGAAATATTGCTAAATGACACGGATATTCTGAAGCTGCCGGAAGCCGCAATGCAGCAGGTTCGCGGCAACCGCGTTGCTATGATCTTCCAGGAGCCGATGACCTCGTTGAATCCCGTAATCACTTGCGGTCGCCAGGTAACGGAAGCTATAACCGTCCACCTTCATCTTGATAAGGAAACGGCCAAGGAAAAGACGATAGCACTGTTTAAAGAAGTACAACTACCACGCCCCGAGGCCGCCTTCGATAGTTACCCGCATCAGCTGTCAGGCGGACAAAAGCAACGAGTAATGATCGCCATGGCCTTAGCCTGCGACCCGGAGATACTGATAGCCGACGAACCAACTACGGCATTGGATGTCACCGTTCAGAAGACGATCATCGAGCTTTTACAGCGGCTTAAAGCCGAACGCAACATGAGCCTGGTATTTATTTCGCACGACTTGGGCGTGGTACGCGAAATCGCCGACAGGGTCATCGTGATGTATAAAGGTGAAATTGTTGAGGAGGCCATTACCAAAACGATATTCTCAGCACCGAAACATCCGTATACTAAAGGCCTGCTGGCCTGCCGTCCGTCGCCCGACCTGCACCTTAAAAAGCTGCCTGTTGTGGCCGATTTTCTGAATGATGAGAACAGGCAAGGCGTTACCATAGAAAGAATACGGGAACAATATGCTTATGTGCCTGATGAGATAACAAGTCGCCGGACAAAACTCTATGCACAACAGCCCATTTTAAAGATCAATGAATTATCCACCTGGTTCCCGCTTAAAGGAGGCTTATTTTCGGCATCAAAAGGGTTTGTAAAAGCTGTAAACAATGTGAGCTTTGACGTTTACCCGGGTGAAACTTTAGGTTTGGTTGGGGAATCGGGTTGCGGCAAATCGACTCTGGGTCGCAGCATACTAAGACTGATCGAACCCACCTCGGGCGAGATGGATTTCGAAAACACGAATCTTCGCCGGTTGGGTAAACGGGCGATGCGCAACATCCGGCGAGACATCCAGATCATTTTCCAGGACCCCTACTCGTCTTTAAATCCGCGTTTGACAGTTGGCGATTCGCTGATGGAACCTCTAAGAGTTCACAGATTATACGAAAACGACACCAAACGCAAAAAAAAGGTGCTTGAGTTGCTGGAACGTGTAAACTTGCCGGCGGCTTATTTCAATCGTTACCCGCACGAATTTTCAGGCGGTCAACGGCAGCGCATTGTCATTGCACGGGCATTGGCTTTACAGCCCAAGTTCATCATTTGCGATGAGTCCGTATCTGCATTGGATGTTTCCGTTCAAGCGCAGGTACTGAACCTCATTCGCGAATTGCAAGAGGAATTTAACCTGACCTATATCTTCATTTCACACGATTTGGCAGTGATCAAACACATTTCAGACCGCATCATGGTTATGAATAAAGGCGAGATCGTCGAAACGGGCGATCCCGATGATATTTATTATCGCCCCCAAAATGAATATACGAAGAAGTTAATTAAGTCAATTCCCGGAAAATGAATGCGGATTGCGAAATGTCAAATGCGGAATGAACCTAATTTATTGAACTTAAACGCTTAAAATATGCAACCTGTAAACGACCTTAAAGCACGAACAAAAAATTTCGCCCTGAACATTATAAAATTAGTCAAATCGATGCCTGAAGATAGAATCGGCAGAGTTCTGGCAAATCAAATACTGAGATCGGGCACATCGGTAGGTGCCAATTACAGATCAGCCTGCAAAGCGCGGTCGAAGGCTGATTTCATATCAAAAATTACCGTAGTTGAAGAAGAAGCAGACGAAACTTCGTTTTGGTTAGAACTGATCATGGAATCCGAAACTCTGAACAATGACTTAACAAAGATGTTGCATAAAGAGTCGAATGAATTGACAGCAATTTTTACCAGTTCGGGTAAAACCGCCAAAGAGAATAAGGAAAAGCGTTAAACACCTTCTTTATTCCGCATTTGACATTCCAACCTCCGCAATAATACAATCTTCGTACTTTTGCAATATAAATTCTATCTATGTCCAAAAAGAAAAACAACTCTTCTGTAAAACAGGTACTTACCCAGTTAGTGCTTGATATATTCGAACAAAACGGCAATGCGCCATTAAATTATAAACAGGTTTCAGCCAAGCTCAATATCCGTGATCCTGAATCGCGGGAAATTATCCTTGAAATACTCCAGGAAGAAGCCAAAAAAACGGTTCTTAGGGACATAGGTCATGGCAAATTCCAACTGCGTGAACTGAAAACCTTCGTCGAAGGGGTTGTCGATATGACCAATGATGGCTCGGCATACATTGTTACCGACGACGAAGCGGAAACGGATATTTTTGTTGCCCCGCGTAAACTGCGCAATGCGCTTAATGGCGACCGCGTAAAAGTTTACGTCTATGCCAAAAGTCGCGGCCAGCGCAAGGAAGGTGAAGTGATCGAAATACTCCAGCGCGCTAAAATGGAGTTTACGGGTATCGTTAAACTTTCCGAGCGATATGCCTTCCTCATTCCCGACGACCGCAAAATGCTGCACGACATCTTCATCCCGATAGGAGATTTGAACGGCGCGAAAAACGGGATCAAAGCAATTGCGGAAATTACCGATTGGCCGCCGGGCGCCAAAAATCCGATCGGGCGAATCAAACAGGTATTGGGGGTTCAGGGTGAAAACGATACCGAGATGAACGCCATCCTGGCGGAATACGGCTTCCCGCTATCATTCCCCAGGGAAGTTGAGAAAGAATCAGAGGCTATCCCGGATACCATTTCAAGGGAAGAGATAGGAAGACGCCGCGACTTCAGAGATGTGATAACCTTTACCATCGATCCGGTTGACGCCAAAGATTTCGACGACGCCTTGTCCTTTAAACAATTACCCAACGGCCATTATGAGGTGGGCGTTCACATAGCTGACGTGGCACATTATATCGAACCGGATTCGGCGCTGGACAAAGAAGCGCTTGAGCGAGGCACATCAGTCTATTTGGTCGACCGGGTGATACCTATGCTGCCAGAACGTTTGTCGAACGGGTTGTGCTCTTTAAGGCCGAACGAAGACAAATTATGTTTCGCCGTCGTATTCGAGTTGGATGAGGAAGCGCATGTGATCAATGAGTGGTTTGGAAAAACCATCATTCACTCTAACAAGCGCTTTACGTATGAACAAGTTCAGCAAATTATAGAAGAAAAAGCCGGCGAATTTGACCAGGAAATACTAAAGCTGAACGAGCTTGCCTATAAGCTGCGCGAACGTAAGTTTAAAATGGGCGCCATTAGTTTTGAAAGCACCGAAGTGAAATTCAGGCTGGATGAGCATGGCAAGCCCATAGGCGTATATGTAAAAGAGCGTAAGGATGCGCATAAACTGATCGAGGATTTTATGTTGCTGGCGAACCGTAAAGTGGCGGAATACGTAAGTAAGTTGGGTAAAGGCAAAAACAAATACACCTTTGTTTACCGCGTGCACGACTCACCCAAACCCGACAGCCTGGCCAACTTTGCACAGTTCGCCTCGAAATTCGGTTATCGTATCAATACCAAATCGGACAAGGAAATAGCCCGTTCGCTCAACTTCCTGATGGAAGATGTGGAAGGTAAGAAAGAGCAGAACGTACTTACGCAGTTAGCAATCCGCTCGATGGCCAAAGCAATTTATACCACCAAAGCTACAAGCCACTACGGATTGGCTTTCGATCACTATACGCATTTCACCTCTCCCATCCGCCGTTACCCGGATATCATGGTGCACCGGTTGCTGTTCCATTACCTCAATGGCGGCCAATCGGCCAATGCGGCCTATTATGAGAAGCTTTGCGAACATTCGTCGCAGATGGAAAAGAAAGCTGCCGACGCGGAACGAGCTTCGGTAAAATATAAACAAGCCGAATTCCTGAAAGATCAAATAGGTGTGGTTTATAGCGGTATTATATCGGGTGTTACGGAATGGGGCATGTATGTAGAGATCATCGAGAACAAATGTGAAGGCATGATCCGGCTCCGCGAGATAAGCGATGATTTTTATACCCTGGACGAAAAGAATTACGCCATCATCGGTCAGCGGAAAAGAAAGGTTTACCAGTTAGGTGACGAAGTAAAAGTGAGGGTAAAAAATGTCGACCTGACCAAAAAGCAAATCGATTTTTCACTGATCCAGGATTAACAAGAGTCGATTAAGTTGGATTGGGTTGGGTTAAGTTGAATGAGTTTAGTAACATTGCACCGGTTTCAAATCAGCAAATGACCCCTATCTCTGACCTGCAGGCAATTATTACGAAAGAAATCAACCGGTTTGAACTCCCCTTGCATCCTGCCGACCTTTATGAGCCGATAAAATATATTCTTTCTATAGGCGGCAAGCGCATGCGCCCTGCCCTGCTGCTGATGGCCTGCGACGCTTTCGGCGGCGACGTCCATAAAGCTATTAAACCGGCATTAGCCATCGAAGTGTTTCACAATTTCACCCTGATGCACGACGATATTATGGACAATGCGCCGCTTCGTCGCGGCAAAACGACCGTTCATGAAAGGTGGAATCAAAATGTCGGCATTCTTTCAGGCGACGTAATGCTGGTCGAAAGCTACAAGCTGATGATGCAGGTTGAAGATACCCTGCTGAGGCCGGTGATCAATATCTTCAATGAAACGGCTGTTGGTGTGTGCGAAGGTCAGCAAACCGATATGGAGTTTGAAACGCGCGATAACGTACATATCGATGAATATATCAATATGGTCCGCCAGAAAACTGCCGTATTACTCGGTGGCGCTCTGAAGATCGGCGCCTTAATAGGCGGCGCTGACACCAAAGACGCAGCATTACTTCAAACGTTTGGTGAACAGTTAGGCATCGCCTTCCAGTTGCAGGACGACATACTGGATGTTTACGGCGATCCTGAGAAATTCGGCAAGCAGGTAGGCGGCGACATTCTTTCCAACAAAAAAACATATTTGCTGATCAAGGCATTAGAGCTGGCGAATAAAGAGCAATCATCAGAATTAAATAAATGGTTTTCGGTGACAGATTTTCCGGCGAAACAAAAAGTCGAAGCTGTTACGGGCATTTATGATAAACTCAATATCAGGCAACGCGCACGTGAAGCGATGAATTCCTATGCCCGTCATGCCTTTGAAGCTTTGCAAGCCGTTAAGATGCCTGCTCAAAGCAAACTGTACCTTCGAAGCTTTGCCGATAGCTTGATGATAAGGGAAAGTTAAGTTATATTTAACTTGTGAGAAGACCGGGAATAACCAGCCTCTTTATCGCATTTAGTTTTCTTGTGCCTGCTTCTCTGTTAGGACAGGTTAGCAACACCCTGCTTTTAAAGAATTACCGGCCGCTTTCTATTTATAACACGCCGCATACCAATATCGATAAAGCGGCCTTCCCGGTCATCGATATGCATAGTCACCCTTATGCGGCGAGTGATAAAGAGATTGACGAATGGGTAAAAATGATGGATGCCGTCGGCATTCAAAAAACCGTCCTGCTGACTTATACCACGGGCAAAGCCTTCGATAGCCTGGTTACAAAATATGGCCGCTATGCGGGCCGCTTTGAATTGTGGTGCGGCTTTGATTACACCGGCTACCATACTCCCGGCTGGCAGCGACATGCCGTGGCCGAGTTGGAAAGATGTTATAAAAAAGGCGCCCGCGGCGTTGGTGAACTGGGTGACAAAGGCGAGGGTGAATTGTATTCACAGCCCACACCGGGCATCGGTCTGCATATCGATGATCCGCAGCTAAAACCCCTGCTGCAAAAATGCGCCGAATTGAAAATGCCCATAAGTATTCACGTCGCGGAAGACCGATGGATGTACGAGCCTGCTGATAGTACTAACGATGGAATGATCAATGCCGAAAAATGGCATGTAAATATGAATAAGCCGGGCAAACTGGACCACGACCAGTTGGTCAGATCGCTTGAAAATGCAGTACGAGATAATCCAAACGTAACGTTCATTGCCTGCCACCTTGCCAATTGCTGCAGCGACCTTTCACAACTTGGGAGGTTACTCGACAGATATCCCAATCTTTATGCCGACATCGCCGCCCGGTATGGCGAAATATCACCCATTCCGCGTTATACCAAAGCTTTTATTACCAAATACCAGAACCGTTTAGTTTACGGCACCGACATGGGTTTTGGCGAAAAAATGTACAGGGTCACGTTTCGCATACTGGAAACAGCGGATGAACATTTTTATGAGCTTGACCAGTTTTATTATCACTGGCCGCTGTATGGACTGGATCTGTCCAAAGATGTGTTGCAGAAATTATATAAAACCAATGCTGAAAAAATTCTAAGAATAAACAACTAATATTTTTATGAAACCTATCCTTATTACTATCGCTATTATTGGTTCGTTTGCATTTGCAAAAGCTCAGCAGGCTGATACCATTAAAAAAGTTGCCCTGGACTCTGTATCATCGGTTTTCACCGCCGTTGAACAAGAGCCCACTTATCCAGGCGGCTTAAAAAAGTGGTTCAATTACATCAAGACCAATCTCCAATATCCCGAAAAGGCAAAAGAAAGCCAGGTTGAAGGCAAGGTATTCATCAGCTTTATCGTGGAGAAGGACGGCACTGTTACTTTTCCTAAAGTTGTTAGGGGAATTGGCAACGGTTGCGATGAAGAAGCGGTTAGATTGCTAAAAAACAGTCCGAAATGGAACCCTGGCATGCAAAACGGACACGTAGTACGTGTGTCGTATATGACCATAGTTGATTTTAAACTTTAGATTCGATGAGAAAGTGCTTCTCTATTATTTTTCCCGTTTTTGCGGCGATTACCATCAACGCCCAAACCCTCACATCCGGCGGCAAACTAAAGCCTGAACAGGCCATTATGGATGTAAGGCATTATACAATTGCGCTGAATGTGGATTTTAACCAGCATTGCATCGAAGGATATACAACAATCGACGTGATCATGGCGAAGCCTACGCAGCTATTGCTTTTCGACCTGCTCGACTCACTTAGTGTGCACAACGTGTTGGTGAACGGCAAAAAGGAAGCATTTGATTACAAAAACAACCTGATCACCATTCATCTGGACAAAGAACTTCCTGCAGGAAAAGCAAGTGTAAAGGTGTTGTACGGCGGTAAACCGCATGTGGCCCGCCGGCCGCCGTGGGACGACGGTTTTACCTGGACCAAAGATTCGACCGGGCATCAATGGATGGCGATAACGGCCGAGGGTACCGGCGGCAAATTGTACTTTCCCTGTAAGGACCACCCTTCTGATGAACCCAATGAGGGTGTCGACCTGATTATTACTGTTCCGAAGGACTTGGTGGTAGCCGGTCCCGGATTACTGCAGGAGGTAAAGAAACATGGTGAAACGGCAACGTATCATTGGAAAACCAGGTATACCATCAATAATTACAGCATCCTTTTTAATGTAGGGGACTATAAGGTATTCAGCAGACCGTATACTACCTGCGACGGCAATAAAACCACGGTACAGTTTTACGTTTTAAACGAACACGCTGATAAGGCCGAGCATTTCCTGGATGTGTTCGTCAAAACCATTCACGAGCAGGAAAAGTATTTCGGCGAATATCCATTCTGGAAAGAAAAGATCGCCATGGTCGAAACGCCTCATTTGGGTATGGAGCACCAAACCATGGTGGCTTACGGCAACAAGTTCAGGTACACTAAAATCGGCGGCGAAGATTACGACTGGCTGATGCACCACGAGTTCGGGCACGAATGGTGGGGCAACAAAGTAACAGCCAAAGACTGGGCCGATTACTGGATACATGAAGGCATCTGCTCATTCGGAGATGCGCTTTATACCCGCGAGTTTGCCGGCGAGGACGCCTATAACAAGATATTTCAGCACAGCATTTTTGGTATCGAGAATAAATTGCCTATCGTGCAACATCCCGACATGGACGAAGAAGCCGCTTATATCAACGACATCTACAGTAAAGGCGCTTTCTTTATGCACACGCTGCGGTACGTGATGGGCGATACGCTCTTCTTCCCTGCCCTCAAGAAATTTGTTACCAGTCCGCAGTACACCTATGATAACCTGGTGAATACCGACGACGTGGAACAGTTCTTTACCAAAGAAGCCGGCCGCGACCTGAAGCCTTTGTTCGACCTGTATTTGCGTACAACGAATAAGCTGGATGTACATGTAAAGGCTTTACCAGGCAACAAATACCTTGTTCAATTACAGGACATCAGCGTACCATTGCCGTTGGATATTACCATGGACGGAACAACGAAACGCATGATGATTGACAGCAAGGGGATTAAATTCGATAGTAAAACCTTACCGGTTGTTGACCCGGAAGTGTTTTATATCAAGAGAGTGATATATGAGTGAATTTGAACTAATTATATCCAATTTTTATGAAAAAAACCTTATCCATCATTTTATTCACCTGTGCAGGCATGGCGGCACAGGCGCAGCAAAGTACTTCCATTAAAACATCTCCATCGGACAAGGATATCGTTATCGATGCTCCGGTAGCGGATTCATCTGCCCACAACGACAAAATATTTACAGCGGTTGAGGACGAGCCTACCTTTCCGGGAGGCAAAGATGCTTTTGTTAAGTTTCTTGCTACAAACATACGTTATCCGGCTACGGCATATGAAAAACATATCCAGGGGAAAGTATTTCTTAGTTTCGTAATTGAAAAAGATGGCAGCCTGACCGATATAAAAGTTGTAAGAAGCGCATCAAATGATCTTGACGCTGAAGCCTTGCGCGTAATGAAGATATGTCCGAGGTGGAATGCTGGTACACAAAATGGCCGGCCTGTAAGGGTTGCTTATACTATTCCCATATCTTTTACGCTGCAATAGGATTAAATAAAAAGCCTCCCGGATATCCAGGAGGCTTTCGCTTTATATTTTCGGTACTACTTATTCAGCAGCGCCTTCTTCTTTATCAGCTTTCTTTGCTTTCGGAGCAGCAGGCTTCTTAGCAGCCTTTGGCGCTTCTTCAGCAGCTTCTGCCTTTGCAGCAGGTACTTTTTCGGCTTTAGCTTCAGCTACCGGGGCAGCTTCTGCCTTTACCTCAGCTTTGGGAGCAGCCTTAGCGGCTGGTTTTGCCTTCGGAGCTTCAACTACCGGAACAGCTTCAACCGGGATAACCGATACATACGAGCGGTTGTCGGCTTTCTTTTTGAAAATTACCAGGCCATCGGCTAATGCGAATAAGGTATGATCCTTACCGATGCCTACATTCTTATCAGGATTGTGCTGGGTACCGCGCTGACGAACGATAATGTTGCCGGCAATAGCGGGCTGACCGCCAAATA